>CAZIPH010000009.1:0-78437 GCA_964541115.1 uncultured Salaquimonas sp. | reverse complement strand
TCGGCGCTCGCCTCCAAGGCTACGGGATTCCCGATTGCCAAGGTGGCAGCCCGCCTTGCCGTCGGTTATACGCTGGACGAGTTGGACAACGACATTACCGGCGGCGCAACGCCCGCTTCTTTCGAGCCATCCATCGACTATGTGGTTACCAAGATCCCCCGATTCACCTTCGAGAAATTTCCCGGTGCTGAACCGACGCTGACCACCGCGATGAAATCGGTTGGCGAGGTCATGGCAATTGGCCGTACCTTCAAGGAATCACTCCAGAAAGCGCTCCGCGGCCTCGAAACCGGCCTGACAGGCCTTGATGAGATCGATATTCCTGGCCTTGGCGATGATGATGACAAGAACGCCATCTCGGCCGCCCTCGCCTCCCCCACGCCCGACCGGCTGCGCATGGTGGCGCAGGCCTTCCGTGAGGGCTGGACGGTCGAACTCATTCATCAGGCATGCAAGATCGATCCGTGGTTCCTGCGCCAGATCGAGGAAATCATCCACATGGAAAAGCGCGTGCGAGAGCATGGCTTGCCAAAGGATGCGGAGAACCTGCGCATGCTCAAGGCCATGGGCTTTTCCGATGCCCGGCTGGGTTCTCTGACCGCCAGCAATGCCAAGGCGGTCAACCGCATCCGTGATGAACTGGGCGTACACCCGGTCTACAAGCGCATTGATACTTGTGCGGCGGAATTTGCTTCACCAACCGCATACATGTACTCAACCTATGAAGTCCCGTTCAACGGCGAGCTTCGCTCGGAAGCGGAGGTCTCCGAGCGCAGGAAGGTCGTCATCCTTGGCGGCGGCCCGAACCGTATCGGACAGGGCATCGAATTCGACTATTGCTGCTGTCATGCGGCTTTCGCACTGGCCGATGCCGGCTACGAATCCATCATGATAAACTGCAACCCGGAAACCGTTTCGACGGATTACGACACGTCCGACCGACTCTATTTCGAGCCGCTCAATGCCGAAGATGTACTTGAAGTCCTCAAGCTCGAACAGTCGAAGGGTACACTGCACGGCGTCATCGTCCAGTTTGGCGGCCAGACCCCGCTCAAGCTGGCCAATGCGCTCCAGAATGCCGGCATTCCCATCCTTGGCACCTCCCCTGACGCGATCGACCTTGCCGAGGACCGTGACCGCTTCCAGAAACTGCTCACAAGGCTGGACCTGCGCCAGCCGCGCAACGGCATTGCCTATTCTGTCGAGCAGTCCCGCCTGGTCGCTGCCGATCTCGGCTTCCCGCTCGTCGTGCGCCCGTCCTATGTCCTGGGCGGCCGCGCCATGCAGATCATCCATGACGAGACCGGCCTGTCGAAATACCTGCTGGAAACCGTGCCGGAACTCGTTCCCGAGGAGATCAAGGCGCGCTATCCCAATGACAAGACCGGCCAGATCAACACGCTGCTTGGCAAGAACCCGCTATTGTTTGATGGCTACCTGCCAAACGCCATCGAACTTGATGTCGACTGCCTGTGTGATGGCGAGGAAGCCTTCGTCTCCGGCATCATGGAGCATATCGAGGAAGCCGGCATCCATTCGGGCGACAGCGCCTGCTCGCTGCCGGTCCACTCGCTCGATGAGGCAACGCTTGACGAACTTGAGCGCCAGACCAAGCTGCTGGCAAGGGAACTCAATGTCGGCGGCCTGATGAATGTCCAATACGCCATCATGGATGGCGACATCTACATCATTGAGGTCAATCCGCGTGCCTCGCGGACCGTGCCGTTTGTGGCCAAGACACTAGGCAGCCCGATCGCCAAGGTCGCTGCCCGCATCATGGCGGGTGAGAAAATGGCAGAAGCCTTTGCCGAATACGGCGGCAAACCGTCTCCCCGCGCGCTCAAGCACATCGCGGTCAAGGAATCGGTTTTCCCGTTTGCACGGTTCCCCGGCGTCGATACCCTGCTCGGGCCGGAAATGCGTTCAACCGGCGAGGTCATGGGCCTCGACACCTCTTATCCGCTGGCCTTTGCCAAGGCGCAATTGGGTGCTGGCACGGACCTGCCCAAGAAAGGCACTGTGTTCTTCTCCATGAAGGGTGACGACAAGGGGCGGGTTCTTGAATCAGCCCGCGCCCTGAAGGAAGCCGGCTTCCGCATTATGGCGACCGGCGGCACCTGTCGCTATTTCAATGAGCACGGCGTCGAGACCGAGCGGGTCAACAAGGTGTTGCAGGGCCGCCCGCATGTCGAGGATGCAATCCGTAACCGTCAGGTGCAGCTGGTCTTCAATACTTCAGACGGTCAGAAGGCGGTATCGGATTCCAAATCTCTGCGCCGCGCCGCCCTTATGATGAAGACCCCGTACTTCACCACCGTCAACGGCATTAACGCGGCCACGGAAGCCGTGATCGCGCTGAAGCAGGGTGAACTGGATGTGAAGCCACTTCAGGCCTATTTCGCCTGAGGAGGATTGAGCAGTGACGGCCGGGGAACTGTACCTTCCCCTAGATTGCCGGACCGGGCACCATTTTGCTGCCATCGGAAAATCGTGAAAATCGGAATCGGCCCATGTCATGGCCAACCGGCTGGCCGCTGGCCATCTTTGCGATGATCCGGCCGAAACCCGGGCCGATCCCAAAGCCGTGACCACTCATGCCGCAGGCAAGAATGAGGCCTGGGATCTGCGGCACCCGGTCAACAATTGGCACAATGTCCGGCATGGCATCGATCATCCCAGCCCAGGTTTTCACCAACCGCGGCTTGCCCAGTTGTGGGAAGCGCTCGGCAAAAGCCGTGCGCAATTCCTCCACCTTTTCCTCAACGGGAGCGGGCGACAATACGCGGCATTTCTCGAACGGACCGACCTCATTGCCGGACCATTTGCGCTGCCCGGTCCATGTGTCGGGATAATCCCTCGGCGGAGGAAACTTCAATCGCGTGTCATGCCAGTGTTCTTTTGCCACCGGCAGCCATTTGAAGAAATGGCGGAAGGCGTCAGGTCCCAGAAAAAGATCATGATAGTTCGATATCGAAATATTGTAGCCCCCATCTTCTCGCCGGCGGAAGGCCAGCGTTTCATCCGCCGCATTTCCGTCAAACACCTTTTCCATGGGCGCAGTGGCACTGACCGTGGAACGCACGCTCAATTGCGGGATTGAAACGCCATGATTGCGCAGGAAAAGCGAGGACCAGGCCCCGCCAGCCAGCACCACCTGTTCGCATTTGATGGTGCCGTTTTCAGTAACGACAGCGCTTACCTTGCCACCCGAAACATCGAGTGCCCGCGCAGCGCAACTCTCGGCAATGACGACACCCAGTTCGTGGGCATATTCAGCAAGCGCGGGAACGGCCTGCCAGGGCTCGGCGCGCGCATCACTCGGCGTGTAGGTTGCGCCCGCCCAGCGATGGGCGGACTGGCCGCCCTGGTCAATCAGGTCTGATACCTCGCGCGCCGACAAAAGCCTCGTGTCGAGTTGTGCCTGCCTTGCTATTTCCAGCCATTTTTCGCGCTCGGCCAGCTTCTCCTCGCTGCTTGCAAGGTAGAGGATGCCTTCACGGCTAAAGCCTGTGCGGCCGCTCACCTTGCTTTCCAACTCACCCCAGAGCCGGTTCGCCTCCATCATGATCGGAAGTTCATCCCGGTCTCGCCCGTGCTGGCGGATCCAGCCCCAGTTGCGCGAGGATTGCTCACACGAAATCCGGCCCTTTTCAACCAGAGTCACCGCATGGCCCGCCTCGCGCAGATAGATGGCGGCAGTCACACCGATAACGCCGCCACCGATGACCACCACTCCGGTTTCAACCGGAAGCGGGTCGGCAAAACGGATGGGTGTTTCAAGCGTTACAGGGCCGGTTGGTTTGGCCTCTTTCATGGAAAATGTCCTTGTGCGGGAACGGAATGCTCCGTTGAGTGTTTTGCAGAAAAAGCGTGAAATCACCACAAAAACTGCTATATAATATGGCAAATCACAGAAGCGGCCCTGAGATTGTTGTGTCTGAGGGTCGTTTTCTTTTTGCCAAAAACCGCCAGGAGCTGGCGGGCCGACAGAAACAGAGATTTTGAAGATGGAAAAAGTACCGATGACACCGCACGGTTTCGCCATGCTGGAGGCCGAACTGAGACGCCGTCAGAGCGAAGATCGTCCCGCCATCATCGCGGCCATAGCAGAAGCACGCGCCCATGGCGATTTGTCTGAAAATGCAGAGTATCATGCCGCCAAGGAGCAACAGAGCCACAATGAGGGCCGTGTTGCCGAACTGGAAGATGTGCTGTCTCGTGCCGAGGTAATCGACGTTTCCAAACTCTCCGGCGACACAGTGAAATTTGGCGCGACCGTCAGGCTGATCGACGAGGAGACCGAGGAAGAGAAAACCTGGCAGATCGTCGGCGATCAGGAAGCAGACGTAAAGGCGGGCAAGATCTCGATTTCCTCGCCGATTGCCCGGGCACTGATTGGCAAGTCCGAAGGCGATTCCGTCGAGGTTACCGCTCCTGGCGGCACGAAGGATTATGAAATCCTGTCGATCAAGTACATCTGACCGGCTTAGAAACACACCGCCGCAAGGCTGTGAATTCGAGGGCTGCCCGAGTTTTCCGGGCGGCCCTTTTCCTGTCCGGTTGATTTGCCCGCTCAGCGACAATCTCAGCCTGGCAGCCAGTTTTTCTCGTTCTTGTCCAGCCACAATTCGCGCAGCCAGGGCGCCGGACGGGTTCGATAACGCAGCTTCGGGCAATCGCCCACCAGTGCTTCTTCCATCTTTGGCGTACCGTGGAAGCACATCACGCGGCAATCCTCCGGCAGGCTCGGCTGGACGACGAAATTCAGCGGAAAATACGGGATTGATTGTCTCTTGAAGCTGCAGATCCAGCCATCAGGAAAATATTCGAGGTCGCCATGCTTGAGCGCCGTCATGGAGGTGTAGCGCTGCTCGCCCTTGTAGGCGACGGATCCCTCGATATCCGCCTCGAAATCCTCATAGAGATAGGAATGTTCGGGAAGGTTCAGGCGAATTACCGAGCCGTGTCCGCCAGGCCGTCCGCGCCGCTTTTCCAGCCAGTCGCGCCCCATGCAGATCTTGCCCGGCGCATGATCGAACAGCGGACCCAGCGGGCCGGTGACCACAACATCGAGATCCATCTGCAGGCAGGGGCCGGAAAGGTTTCCCTCACCCTGGCGAAAGATGGTCAGCTTGCGCCAGGCGCCGCGTCGCTTGCCGGTTGTCATGGCAGTGACCATCTCGTCCTCGACCGGCACGACCGGAAGCGGAAATATCTCCACCTCCGCGCGAATACCCGTTGCATCCTCGGTAAAGCAGACAAAGCGGAATGGCCGGTCCATATGCCGTTTCACCCCTGCATACAGACGGTTGACATAATAGGCCGGGAACTTCGTGCCCCACTTGATGCATGTGATGGTAGCTGGCGCAGTCATGAATGGGGCGCGTCTTTTGTTGATGGCGTGGATAGCCGGAACGGTCCGGAAACAAGGTTTCTCCGTTAGCATTGTTTGCGGAGTGGTCCAACCCCAACACGCCTCGCACAGCCAAGCGGTCTCCACCTGTTGCCCAAAGCGCACATATGGGCCAATTCGCTGGTTAAACCGGTCTAATTGGCCGAGGCGGGCGCTTTATCCCCGTCACAATTGCCGCTATCCGACCTTGAGCCTTGTAAAGCAGCTGTTGCAATAGTTATCTAGGCTATCACAAAGAACAAACATTCCTCCACGGCAGCAAACCATGTCCGAAGCTCTTCCTCCCATCCATTCCAAATGTCTCATCATCGGCTCCGGCCCTGCCGGCTATACAGCGGCCATTTACGCCGCGCGAGCCATGCTGGAGCCGGTACTGGTCGCCGGGCTGGAACAGGGCGGCCAGTTGATGATTACCACCGAAGTGGAAAATTACCCGGGCTACGCTGACCCCGTCCAGGGACCCTGGATGATGGAGCAGATGCTCAACCAGGCAAAGAATGTCGGCACGACAGTCATCAATGATCACATCAGCGCGGTTGACCTTGATCGCCATCCCTTCACCGCGACCGGCGATTCCGGCCAGCTCTACACAGCCGACACGCTGATCATCGCAACCGGCGCCAAGGCCAAGTGGCTTGGCCTGCCCTCCGAACAGAAATTCATGGGATATGGCGTATCGGCATGCGCGACCTGTGACGGCTTCTTCTATCGCGGCAAGCATGTCATCGTTGTGGGCGGCGGAAATTCTGCGGTCGAGGAAGCGCTCTATCTTTCAAACCTCGCTTCCAAGGTGACGCTGGTTCACCGCCGTGATCAGTTGCGTTCGGAGAAGATCCTCCAGGACCGTCTGTTCAGGAAGGAAAACATCGAGATCATCTGGAACCATGAACTCGATGAGATCACCGGCAAGGAAGGCTTCCCGCCTGCCGTTACTGGTGCGAAACTGCGCCATGCGAAAACCGGTGAAATAACCAGCATTGATGTAGATGGTGTATTCATTGCCATCGGCCACGCACCCCAGACCGAACTGTTCGAGGGCAAACTGAAGAAGAAGCCGTCGGGCTATCTGTGGACAGCGCCTGATTCTACCGCAACGGAGATCCCCGGTGTTTTCGCCGCTGGTGACATTACCGACGATATTTACCGCCAGGCTGTAACGGCCGCCGGAATGGGTTGCATGGCGGCGCTTGAAGCTGAAAAATACCTGGCCGCGCAGGAAAGCGTCGCGCAAGCTGCCGAATAACAGTATCGGCACCAATAGCAGGAGGAGCACCGGCAGGCGACTGCCTGTGGTGCGGAGGGAAACATGGACTGGGACAAACTGCGCATATTTCACGCAGTTGCCGACGCAGGCAGCTTCACGCATGCGGCCGAGCAGTTGAACCTGAGCCAGTCGGCCATTTCGCGGCAGATCAGTTCCCTCGAGAGCGACATCGGTGTTCCGCTTTTTGCGCGCCATGCACGCGGCCTCATCAAGACCGAACAGGGCGAGGTTCTCTACAATACCGTCCATGACGTGCTGTTGAAGCTGGAGCACACGCTCAATTCCCTGACCGAGTCGACCGACAAGCCAACAGGCAAATTGCGCGTGACGACAACGGTCGGTCTGGGAACCGGCTGGCTGACCACCCGCATCCATGAATTCCTTGAACTCTACCCTGAAGTCCAGTTGGAGATAAACCTGGTTGACGAGGAACTCGACCTCGTCACGCGTCAGGCTGATTGCGCCATTCGCCTGCGCCAGCCCCATCAGGCTGACATCATCCAGCGCAAGCTGTTCACCGTGCATTTTCACATCTACGCATCGCCGCAATATCTCGAGCGCCATGGCCAGCCACACAGCCTGGCCGATCTCGACAATCACCGCATTGTAACCTTCGGCGAAAACTCCCCTGCCTACCTCGCCGATACGAATTGGCTAAAGACCGCCGGACGATCAGGCAAATCGCCCCGGGTCCCGGTATGCGAGGTAAACAACATGGTGGCCCTGCGAAAGGTTACCGAACGCGGAGCGGGCATTGCAGTACTGCCCGATTATATCGTCGATCAGAGTCACACACTGGTACCACTCATGCAGAGCGCCGAAGTGCCGAGCTTTGATACCTATTTCTGTTATCCGCAGTCCATGCGCGGTTCGGCAAAGCTGATCGCATTCCGCGATTTCCTGGTTGCCCGCTCGCGGCATTGGACATTCTGAGCCCCTGAAGCAACTTCTCGGCTCCCTGCAGCAATCAATTTGATGATGATCGATCTGTCTTGTTCAGGACAAATCCTTCCCATAAGGTAGCTTTGTTTCGACGGCAGGGAGCAGCAAATGGGACAGGCAATCAGGACACGTTCCGGTAGGGTGATACACGCAGCAAATCGGGCACCTCAAATACTTTCAGTGCTGACCCTGATGATGTTGGCGATCCTGATTCAGCCTGCCCATGCGCAGTTGAACATCCAGATCGGCGGCAGCGAAGCCGACTTCAAGGCAGCCCTTGCACGCGATGGCTATGATCGCATTGACACCCACAAGCTCGGGCTTTCCTCTTCCTTGTTCGATGCCTGCAAGGATGGCGTTCGCTGGCGCGTGAGATTTGAATGGACCGGTAATACGAGCCGCTCGAAAATCGGAAATTGCCGCGCCCTCGTTTCCGAGGCCGACGTCCACAAACTGCTGAGCGACCGCGGCTACCGGCGCATTACCATCGAGGACCGCGCCGGCAAGTTCCTGGCAGTCGGCTGCCAGGGCAATCAGCGACTGCGCGCCGAAGTGAGCTACCATGGTGACATCACCCGCGAACAACGCATAGGCGCCTGTGAGGCGGATCTTTCGCCTGCCGATATCGTCGCAAAACTTGAATTGGAAGGCTATGACCGCATTACCTTCAACGACCGGCAGTTGCCACGTTATGTTGCAGAGGCATGTCAGGGCCGCAACAGGCTTGAACTCGTGATCGACAGGAACGGGGAAATCCGCCAGGCAACCCAGATTGGACGCTGCAGCGGTGCTGTCGAACCTGGCCAGATCGAGGCGCTGCTGAAAGATCGCGGTTACACTCGGGTCAGGATCATAAATGATCGCCTGCCCAGATTTATCGCGGAAGGCTGCCTTGAGGGCCGGCTAATGCAGGTAACCCTTAACCGCTGGGGTGAAATCGCTGACCAGGTCTATATCCGTCCATGCCGCAACGAATTCAGCCAGGACCAGATCATCGCCTCGATGCGGGAAAATGGTTACACCAATATCAGTGTGACACGCGAGCGTCAGCGCTTCATCGCCCGGGGCTGCCGTGAAAACCGTTACATGGAGATTGTCCTGGACAGTTTCGGTGAACTGGCAAGCCGCCGCGACCTGGGCAGTTGCAACTCCCCTCGGATTAGCGAACTTGCTGAAACTCTGGCAAAGCGTGGCATGTCCGACATAGTGTTCTTTGCAGAAGGTTGTGAGCGCGGCTCGCGGGTTCGAATTGTCTTCGACCAGTTTGCCAACCGAATATCCCGTGATGTGACGGGAAGTTGTTGAGCCTTGTCCCGAACTGGGTAGTAAGGCACTGGCGCGGTGAATTCGGCCTGGCCTTTTCGTTCTGGGTGAATGTGGTCGCACTGCGCCTTGCGCTGTATCTTGCGCAGGAATGGCTGAGCCCGGAAAAGGGGCAGGATTGGTCGGAACGCTCATTGGCCTTCATTGCCTGGGCGGTATTTGCCCATGTCTTGGTCTTCATCTGGCAGGCAGTCGGGCTGATCCGCTCGGCGGAGAACCATTTCAAGCTAACGGGCTCACAGGCATCGAGTTGGGGCGCACAACTGGCCCTGGTGCCGCTTCTCTTTCTGAATGCCAGCTATCTTCTGCAGGCCTGGCAGCAGAGCCGCCCGACCATCATCGAAGAAGATATTTCCAACATGATGGAGCGTCAGCGCGAACAGAACTACACCCTGAAAATCGTCCCGGGCATGAGGGCGATTGAGCTGACCGGGCTGATAGAACTGGGTATATCGCGCAAGATTGCCGGCATGTTTGAACAGGGTTTCCCAGCCCGCCTGCTGATACTCGAAAGCCAGGGCGGCAACATTTACGAGGCACGTGCACTGGCAAAACTGCTCAGCGAAAGGGGCATGAACACCCATGTGCCGGCTACCTGCAGCTCGGCCTGCACGGCAGCGTTCATAGGCGGTACGAAGCGCACCATGGCGAGCGGTGCCCGGCTGGGCTTTCACCAATACGCCATCGAGGGAAAGGTTGCGATCATCAATGTCGATCCGCGCGAAGAACAGGAAAAGGACAAGATACTCTTCCTGCGCCAGGGAGTTGAGCAGGAATTCGTGGATCGGATGTTTGATCAGCCTTCCAGCAGCATGTGGTTTCCCGATCCAGGCGAGCTTGTCGAAGCAAATGTGGTCCATGAGGTGCTCGGGACTGCCGCGAATACTGCGCCAGCCACCCGGCCCTAGCAGACCAGCCCTAGCGGAACAGAATTTCGCTTTCGGGCATGTTTGCGTATAGCGAAGCCACTTGCTCCCCATAACCGTTATAAATAAGGGTCGGCACTGTCTCGCCCGTGTGCAGGATTCGTTCGTTGGCCTGGCTCCAGCGCGGATGCGGCACACCCGGGTTAACATTCGCCCAGAAACCGTATTCGGCCGCCGCAATGTTTTCCCAGAAACTGACCGGACGCTCCGAGGTGAACGAAATCCGCCTGATCGACTTGATGGATTTGAAGCCGTATTTCCAGGGAAGCGCCAGCCGCAGGGGTGCCCCCATCTGTTTGGGCAGCGGCTTGCCATAAGCGCCGGTGACGAGAAAGGCCAGGTCATTGGCCGCCTCGGCCATGGTGACGCCCTCGACATAGGGCCATGGATACCAGAACTGCGACTGGCCTGATGCCATCTCCTTGTCGAGGAATGTTTCAAACCGCACATATTTTGCATTCGAAGTTGGCTCCGCCATGGCGAGCAATGCAGAAACCGGAAAGCCGGTCCATGGCACGGTCATCGACCAGGCTTCCACACAGCGGAACCGGTAAAGTCGTTCTTCCAGCGGCATCCGGGCCAGCAGATCGTCAATTGCGATGGTCTGCTCCTTTTGCACTTCACCATCGATACGGATTTCCCAGGGCCGTATCTTTAGCCGCTGGGCCGCATCGGCGATCTGCTTGTGAGAACCGAATTCATAGAAATTGTTGTATTCAAGATTGAACTTTTCCGGCGTCATCTCGCGGTCCGGTTCGAAGGCCGTGTTGCGTTCTGCAGGATAAAGCTCCGCGCTGGGATCTTCCTCGGCCATTGCCTGCCGTGGCAGACCAACCAACCCCCCGGCCGCCCCGCCAGCAAGTCCGAGCGACGCAGCACCAATACCCATGCCCTGCAGAACCGATCTGCGGTTCATGAAAACCGGCTCGGGAGTCGCATCTGACTCCGCCAAAGCCCATAACGGCTTCTTGATGATGTGCATTGCACTTCTCCCTCGATGATCCTGAGGGCAAATAGAACACAAGCGGTGCGAGCACGCGTTCACATCTGCGCGATTGCGCCAATTCTTCTGGCAAAAGCTGCAGGGGTAAATGTTTCAGGCGACCGACTGCACGAGAAAAGCGCCTACATTTTGCCTTCGACAGCGTTGCGCTTGCGCAGTTCATCCCTGGAGGCGCAAAGATGTTCGCTGTCATGGGTCTCGAACCCGTTCCAGCTCTCGTAATAATCGGCTGGATCATCAATATGACCACATCGGCTGACACTGGCCAGGTTGCGCGGAATGCGGATGATGGGATCAGCCACCCGATCGCGCTCGATCAGGGTTGAGGCGCTGCTCTGTCCGAAAGAGTAGCGAAGGCCAAGCCAGGCGCTGTGATACTCGTCCTCGCCGTACTCAGCTTCACCGAACATGCTCCAGCCGCCAGAGTTTTCAGGCATGAATTCAAAGCTGACATTGCCCACATGCCCGCGTGAAATCAGCCTGTGGCCGATGGATCCGCGAAAATTGTCGGTGAAATAGTAGCTCAAATCCACTTCGTCCACGAACTCGGTCATTACATGCTGACCGAACTGGACACCCGCAAATGCATCCAGTGTCCATCGCCCATTGTAGATGGATCCCTCGACACCAACGCGCCCGGCATGCTCGGGATTGACATATCCCCAGTCGCCGTAAACGCCCAGAAGGCCGACATCGGGATCGCGCCAGAACAGGTGAAGGCCGGCCGCTGCGCTGGTATATTCCTCACGGAATTTACCGATACCCAGATCAAGCTGCATGCCGAATGCGTCTGTAAACAATGGTGTCGCGACCGAACCAACGAACATGTGGTTGGAATAGCCGCCAACTGCACCGGAAACCGCGCTGAGCTTGAAATTGATGCCGTCAACCGCCGGCTTCTGTTCCATGACAGGGGTCGGGTCGATCAGCCTTATGCCGTTTTCCGTAACGAGGTCGGCTGCATTTGCCTGTACGCCTGGAGCAAGAGCAAATGCGCCTGCCAGAACCGCGGCTTTCGCCCTGCCGGAAATGGATGAGAAGGTTGCCAAACTGCCGAACCCGCAAATTTCATTAAAAAATACATCGGCGTGTGCCCCCCGCCAACCTGCCAGTTATAGAGGATGCATCAACAAGTTCGCAAAGTTTTTACTGCTGGAGTTCATCGCAAACCACAAAAATCCTGCAGTATTGCTGACATTGTGACACAGATGCCACGCATTCAGACATCGCATGGAGTGCGGTTAACCATCATCGAAGGAAAAAGCCGGTTACCGGCCGGAAATTTCTCCAGCCGGGAATCAGTTTACACCGTCATGTGGAGGCCTTCGTCAGGCCTTGTTCTATCTGCAGGCAGCACAGAAACGCTGGATACGCTCACACGCTTCGCTCAGGTCTTCGGTACTGGTTGCATAGGAAATCCGGAAATTCGGACCCAGCCCGAAAGCCGAACCATGAACCACTGCAACGCCTTCGGTTTCCAGCAATTCGGTGACGAAATCCTCATCGTTTTCAATGAGCTTGCCTGACGGGGCCGTCTTGCCGATAAGGCCCGCACAGGACGGATAGACATAGAATGCGCCCTCTGGTTTCGGGCAGACAATTCCCTGGGCCTGGTTGAGCATCGAGACGACAAGGTCGCGGCGCTCTTCGAAGACAGCGCGGCGCTCCTCGATAAATTCCTGCGGCCCGTTCAAGGCTTCAACCGCCGCCCACTGGGCAATCGAACAGGCACCTGATGTCTGCTGGCCCTGGATCATGTCCATGGCCTTGACCAGTGCTTTCGGCCCTGCCGCATAGCCGATACGCCAGCCGGTCATGGCATAGGCCTTGGATACGCCATTCATCGTAAGCGTACGCTCGTACAGGCCAGGCTCTATCTGAGCAGGCGTGACAAACTTGAAGTCGCCATAGCAAAGATGCTCATACATGTCGTCGGTCAGCACCCAGATGTTGACATGCTGCATCAGCACATCGGTAAGCGCTTTCAACTCGTCATGGCTGTAGGCAGCGCCGGTAGGGTTTGAGGGCGAGTTGAACAGGAACCATTTGGTCCTGGGCGTGATCGCCTCTTCCAGTTCGGCGGCTGTGACCTTGAAATTGTTTTCCTGTTTGGTCTTGATGAAGACTGGCGTACCGCCACAAATCGAAACCATCTCGGGATAACTCACCCAGTAAGGCGCGGGTATGATCACTTCATCACCCGGATTGATCGTGGCCATGAACGCATTGAACAGGATCTGCTTACCGCCCGTCCCGACAATGGTCTGGTCGGCTGAATAGTCCAGTCCGTTTTCACGCTTGAACTTGTCGGCAATCGCCTGGCGCAATTCGGGTATGCCGCTGACAGGTGGATACTTTGTCTTGCCTTCCTCGATGGCACGCTTGCCGGCTTCCTTGATGTTGTCCGGTGTATCGAAATCAGGCTCGCCCGCGCCAAGGCCTATGACATCGCGGCCTGCAGCTTTAAGTTCACGCGCCTTCTGGGAAACGGCGATGGTGGCTGAGGGTTTGACACGTGAAAGGATGTCGGCGAGGAAAGCCATTGAACTGCTCCGGTTGTTTGACTGCGTCCCAAGGGGGCGGGCATGGCGATCATCCCCGATCGCGTCCCTGCCCGAACGAGACAGTTGATAGGACTGCGGCCCCTTGAATGCAAGCCTGTGCACCCTCTATTGGAATGCATCAGGCCAGCTATGCACCCTATTGCATGAAAGGAAGACCATGCTCCATACCGCCTTTCTGATTGTCCTCGCAATACTTGTGGCAATCGGCGCAATCTTTGCTGTTGATCGCGACGCGTTCTGGGAGCGCATTTTCGGACCACCGGACCTTGGCGACGTGAATTTCGCAACGCTGAAGCCGCGCGGAAATCCCAATGAGGCACTGGCCTGCCCCAAAGGTGTCTGCCCCGATTATCCGCGCAAACTGGAATCGCCTGTATTCGATGAAACACCCGAGAGCCTGATCGAGCGGCTGGACCGACAACTGGCCGACGAATCGAACGTGAACCGTGTCGATGATGGCAGCAATACGCTGCTTCGCCGCTACGTGACCAGAAGCCCCCTCATGCGCTTTCCCGACACGATGAGTGTGGAGGCATTTTCCCTGCCCGAGGGACGATCCACCATTGCGATCTACGCCCGTGCCCAGCTCGGCAAGAGCGACATGGGAGAGAATTTCAAACGCATCAGGCGCTGGCTTGCCCTGCTGGAAGAAGGCAGGACAACCGGGTAAGATTCAATCAGCGTACAGGCCAGACCAGCGGCCAGGGCGTATCGAAATCTTCGTCACAATCTTCCTTGCTGCGCTCTTCCACGAGAACAAAACTGCCCCAGATACCGCTTCCGCTCCACTCCCATGAACTGGCTGTGCCGCAATCGCCCAGTCCCCTGCCCTTGGCAAAGGCCTGAAGTTGCCCGGCATTCTCGTCCCATCCCCCATTGATGATGGTGGTCGTAACACCCGGTCCCGTATCGAACATTGTGGGAAAGGCGAGCGGTTTGGCGTCCCCGGTTTCGCTGTCATGCACGTAGCCGGCATGAATTAGGTTATAGGCACCCGGACTGCCACAGGGCAGGATATAGACGCTGACTGCGGGGTTCTCGTCAATCGCCAGCCTGAAACCGCCAAGGCTGGCAATCAAATCCTCATCTTCCCTGCCAAGGCTGCAATCATCGACAGGATCACGCCAGCGTGCGAGGACAGCATCCGGAACCTCGGCTGACGCGTTGACACGGCTGGACCTCGTGGTCCTGCCGGTTGCCGGAAGATCGCCCTTGGCAATGAGCGCATCCAACTTGTTGACACGATCCTGCTGTTCATCGACCCAGCGCATGATCGCGCTGGCACCTGAAAGAGACGCTGTCTCGGTGAACTGCCCCTCATCCGTGCTGATCGATACATCCATCGTACTGCCAGCCTGCATCGCCGGAACAAGTCTTTCCCCGATGGCGGGGACGAAAAAGCGCCAGATCCCATTCTCGAAAGTGCCTGATGCGACCGGCAATTCGAAGCGTTCAAGCTGTCCCGGCACGGAAAAGATGATGCTGCCGGTTTCACTCAACACACCGCGATGGGAAAGTGTGAAGGTGATTGGCGCATTTGCACTTGCCTCGCGAGCGAATTCTATCACGTAGATCCCCTCGCCTTCAGGCCTGCCCTGCATGTGGCAGCTCAACTGGTCATCGCAATAGGCATTCCACTCGCGCACCACCTTGTCGCTATAGGCGCGTGCACCCACCGTCATGGCGGCCAGGAACAGGAGTGAAGACACAATTCTAGTAGGCAGCATGAACATTCTCCATCAGCCATTTCTGCAGAGGCAGCAACTTCGCGAGGCGTTCCAGTAGCATTGTTCGGCCTCGGTCGTCGAAAAACCCGTCCGGGTAATCCTCGTTGCGGTTACGCACCACGATACCATTCTGGCGAAGGAACATTTGATTGTCCTCGCTCGCGGTAAACCCTTTGGGAGGCTTTTTGAGTGAAGGACTTTCCAGGTGACAATTTGCGGTTTTGGCTGCAATCAACGCAGCCTTGAGTGACGCAAGTCGTGCCTCATCACACACGGCCATGCGGTAGCGGCTCAACTCATCGGTGGCAAAGGCCCATTGCCCCGCGCCAATCCCCAGGCCGCCGGCGCTGAAAACAAGATGCAGGCCGGGTGACCTGTTCGCGTGTTCGCCGCACCAGAAGATCAGGTGCAGATAGGCATGATAGGGCGTCTTGTCGGCGGAGAACCGCGTATCGCGGAAGATGCGCCGAAGGGAACCATTGGTCCGCGCATCCGCCTTGTGGGGCGGATCGAAACTGCCCATCTCCTCGCCAACACTCCTGATGAAGGAAAAGCAGGGATCAACACAAAGGCGCACGAAATCTGCGCGGTTTTCATCGAACCATGCCTTTTCATTATTGGCTTTCAGTTCATGGAGGAATTGCGGCATTTCCTTCGGAAATCCGTCAAATACCGCTCCCATACCAGCCTCCACAAACAAAACCCCCCGCCATGGGCGGAGGGCTGAATTCTGCTCAGATGATCAAAGGATCAATAAGGTGAGTAGCAGGGCTGGCGCGGTCCATTGAAGGGCTGAAAGCTATTGGACGGCGCATGGTAGGACCGGTAGCGGTTGAAACAATACTGGTAATGCGCCTGGCTGAATCCCTGTGCCACGGGAGCCGGCTGCACATAGACCGGAGCAGGTTGCACATATACTGGTGCTGGCTGCTGCACGATAACCTGTTGCTGTCGAGGACGGGTCAGGGCGCCGATCACACCAAGTCCGACACCGACACCAATACCGGTTGCCAGGCCCTGGTGCCACTGCTTGTGAATTGCTGCCGCAGGCTGTGTTGATGCGACCAGTGGAACGGTTGCCAGCATGGCAGCCGCGACGAAAGCGGAAACTGTCTTCTTCATTGGTACTCTCCTCTCGGGTTAGGCATTTGCGAGTTGTCGCAAAGTCAAACCGCATAACGGTTCAATATTAGACTAACAGGCCGCCCCTAGCCTGGTGTGACAAGCGTCACACAAACAAACCCCACCAGTCCGGTCAAAGGCTCTGTGAAAGCCTAGCGTATTTCGCAGCGTTTTCAAGGCATGAATCCCTGCTTGGTAAACAGGTGCGGCCATACGAGCCCGCAGAAAACCCGGCTTTTGCGCTATCAATCAATCATGTTTATCCAGTGCCTGCTTTGAAATTCCCGCACTAGCCGCCATAAGGTGGCACTCAAAGCCTGCCGCGACAGGTGACAACTGTCGTTTGCAAGGTTTTTTTTGTTCGCAAGCGCAACCCTTTACCAAACGGTAACCATAGTCGAATTAGGTTGTGAGCGCAGGGGATCGGCATTCACCCCACACGATTGCTGGCCGACGACCCCAAACCCAAGGCCGGTGTGTTCTTTAGCGCTGAGACGCGGTTTGAGAACATACCGATCCCCTGCACCCTCCAAATTCCGGGCCGAAAACAAGGGTCCGAATTACCGGCTGAAAGTCCGAATCAGGAACGGCCCGCTGGCAATCTGCAGCAGTAAGAAATGTTCCCGCTGCCCGTCAGGTCAGAAAGGGGTTGGTGCGCCGCTCGCGGCTGAATGTGCTGCCCGGTCCGTGACCGCAAACGAAGGAAACTTCATCGCCGAGCGGAAAAAGCTTTTCCTTTATCGAGGCGATCAACTGCTCATGATTGCCTCCAGGCAGATCCGTGCGGCCTATCGATCCCTGGAACAACACATCCCCGACATGGGCAAAGCGGGCCTGCCTGTTGTGAAAGACAACATGGCCCGGAGCGTGTCCCGGACAGTGCAGCACGTTGAACTCGTGCCCTCCGACAAGAACAACATCGCCGTCTTCCAGCCACTGGTCCGGATAGGCATTGTGGAAGCCGCCGGGTACACCGAACATTTTCGATTGTTCTTCAATGCTTTCCAACAGTTTGCGGTCGTCCTTGTGCGGACCCACGATTCTTACGCCCAGCTTGCGCTTGAGTTCCTCCGCACCGCCTGCATGGTCGACATGGCCATGGGTAAGGAGAATTGTTTCCACCTCTATTCCGGTTTCGGCGATGGCCTGCTCGATCCGTTCCACTTCACCGCCAGGATCAATCACGACACCCTTCATGGACTTGTCATCCCAGACAAGGGTGCAGTTCTGCTGGAACGGGGTAACGGTCACAATGGCTGCTGCAAGTTTGCCCATGGCATTTTCCGGTTCAGTTCGGGTTGGGTTTCGCGCGCGTGCTAGCCTATTTGTACCCCAAAAGCAAAAGGCCAAAAGCAAAAGGGCAGCCGGATGGCTGCCCTTCTACAAGCCGAAAAGGCCAAATCCTACTTCTTCATCATGCCGGCCAGCAGGCCGCCAATACCGGTCAGCGCGCCGCCGCCTACAGCGCCGCCAGCGATCTGGCCGATGATGCTGCCCATGTCCATGCCACCAGCTACATCGCCTGTTGCTGCGCCGCCGAGCAGGCCGCCAAGCGGGCCCGCGCCACTGGCGAGGCCACCGCCGATGATACCACCGGCACCGCCGAGCAGCAGCTTGCTGATCATGCTCATACCGACCTGTTTGACCAGGCTAGCTACGATGCCGCCGCCGGCAGCGCCCGAAACAGCCTGAATGATAAGTGGAATAAGTGCTTCCATGGAAATTCTCCCTGACGCAGGCTCGGGCCTGCTCCCCTAAGTGCGAATCCTCACCGGGACCCGTGCCCATTTATTAGACATTCGTAGGAGAATTCGCAAAGCCTAAATTAACCAATGGTTAACCCTTGCCCCCGCGAAATATCCCGGTCAGATATCTGCCTGCCAGCAGCCGGATATCAGGCGGCTTTCACTGCAGATTTGCCGCGGACCATGGCCTCGTAATCCTCCATCAGGAGCCGGGACACCTCACCTGGCGTGAAGCGGTAGCTGCCGATTTCGGAGACCGGGGTCACTTCAGCCGCTGTGCCCGTCAGGAAGCATTCGGAAAAGTCCGACATTTCCTCCGGCTTGATGGCCCTTTCCACGATCTCGATTCCCCGCCTCCGGGCAAGGTCGATCACGGTACGCCTGGTTATCCCGTCAAGAAAGCAGTCCGGCTTTGGCGTGTGAATCACACCATCTTTCAAAAAGAAGACGTTGGCACCTGTCGCTTCGGCGATGAGGCCGCGATAATCATACATCAGTGCATCTGCATAGCCTTTGGATTCGGCAGCATGTTTGGAAAGCGTGCAGATCATGTATAGGCCCGCTGCCTTGGCAAAACACGGGATGGTCGCAGGATCAGGCCGGCGCCATTTTGAAATATCGAGGCGAATTCCCTTCAGCTTTTCTTCAGGGGCAAAATAGCTTGGCCATTCCCAAACGGCGATCGCGACATTGATGCGATTAGCCTGGGCAGACACACCCATCATCTCACTGCCACGCCAGGCAACCGGGCGCACATAGGCATCACGAAGGCCCTGTTTGTGCAGAGTGTCCACGCAAGCCTGATCGATTTCCTCGATTGTATAAGGCATTTTCATGCCGAGCGTTTCGGCAGAAAAGAATAGCCGCTCGGTGTGTTCGCGCAGCTTGAAGATCTCGCCCTCATAGGCACGTTCGCCCTCAAACACCGAGCTCGCATAATGCAGGCCATGGGTCAGCACATGAATTTTTGCCTCGCCCCATTCAACGAATTCTCCGTTGAACCAAATGTGACCACCCATCTGGTCATAAGGAATGCCTGCCATGTTCGTTCTCCTCGGCGGGAATGGAGCTGTCGTCGCCCGATTTTCCCATAATCTTGCAGATATTTCCAATCTGGAGCGAATTTCGGATCAACAAAAGGCCGAAAAAGCTGCAAAGAGTTGAAAAAGCCTATGCTGGGAACAAAAATATGTCAATAGTACTGACATATTTTCAGGTGGTTCCAAATCCAACTTTACCTGTCTATGGTAAGCACAGTTCAACCTCGCTTCAATATGGCCCATGCAATCAACCCGCATCACCGAAGACACAGGGATCATTACGGACCCGCTGACCAATGAAGATGTCAGTGAACTTGAAACGATAGAACTCCTGTTTTTTGCCTATCGCGATTTCATATCCGATCCGGACCGCCATCTGGAAAAGCTGGGCTTTGGACGCGCCCATCACCGCGTCGTCTATTTTGTCAACCGCAGGCCCGGCATGACGGTCGCCGAATTGCTCGACATTCTCGGAATAACCAAGCAGAGCCTGGCGCGGGTCCTGAAGCAGTTGATCCAGTCAGGCTACATCGTGCAGAAGACGGGCGACGAGGACCGCCGCCACCGACTGCTGTATCCTACCCAGGCCGGGCGCAAACTTATCCTTGAATTGTCTCGGCCACAGTCCCGCCGTATCGGGCGGGCAATAGGTAGTGCCGAGGACGCCGATCGCGAAGCGGTTGCGCGTTTCATGAAAAACATGGTCGATAAACACGATTGAGTGCTCTGCGGGATAACCCGTGACAGCGCAAACAGGGAGTTCGGGTATGGAACAGGCTGCACATGTTATGGATGCTGGCGCCGAAACCAGCCAAATGCAGGATGACGCCCCGCATCTTCTGGTCGTTGATGACGACCGCAGGATCCGTGAACTCATCAAGCGATTCCTGGCCCAGAATGGCTACCGCGTCACACTGGCCGCTGATGCAGCCGAAGCGCGCAACCAGCTCTCGGGCCTGGAATTCGACATGCTGATCGTTGATGTCATGATGCCCGGCGAAACGGGCATATCGCTGACCCGCAGTATAAGCAGGGAACGTGATATTCCCATCCTGATGCTAACCGCACTTGCCGAGACGGAAAACCGCATCGACGGCCTTGAGGCCGGTGCCGACGATTACCTGCCCAAGCCCTTTGATCCGCGCGAATTGCTGCTGCGGATCAACAACATCCTCAAGCGCTCGACAAAGCCCGAAACACCCGTGATCGAACAGATCAGCTTTGGTCCCTACCAGTTTTCAGTCAAGAAGCGCGAACTGAAACGCAATGGCGATGTGGTACGTTTAACCGAACGCGAACAGGACATAATGGTGATCTTCGCTGCCAAGGCTGGCGAAACCGTGCCGCGCCATGAACTGCTCGGAGACGTCTCCGAAGCAGGCGAGCGCAAGATCGACGTCCAGATCAACCGCCTGCGCCGCAAGATCGAGGATAATCCCGGCGATCCCAAATGGCTGCAGACTGTTCGCGGTGTGGGATACAAGCTCTTTCCCGGCTGAGAAGGCCCTCCGTCTTTTTGTTGGCAAGGGGCGCCTTAACCGATAGGCTTGCGCCCTGCCGGTTCGGCTTCATGGCTTGAAGTCCTGCCGGGTATCGCAGCTTGGTTTCCGGTCCTAAACTCTTGGCATTCAGCAAATCCACATCCCTTTATATTGCATGGCGCCGAACTCCCCCTGCCCGGCTATTGCGCTGGATAGGACGCAGGATGCCACGCGGCCTGTACGCTCGCTCACTGCTGATCATCATCGTACCCATTGTCCTGCTGCAATCGATCATTGCCTATGTCTTCATGGAACGTCACTGGCAGACTGTAACGCAGCGCCTTTCCAAGGCGGTGACAGCTGACATTGCCGCCATAATCGATGTCATAGAGACCTACCCTCAGGATGAGAATTACGAACAGATCATCCGTATCGCCCGCGACCGACTGCGCCTCAACATCGCCATACTGCCACCAGATCCCTTTCCCCCGACTGTGGCAAAGCCTTTCTTTTCCATTCTCGACGACATCCTTCGCGAGGAAATAACCCAGCAGATCAACCGCCCGTTCTGGATCGATACGGTCGGCGATTCGAACCTGCTGGAAATCCGTATCCGTCTTGATGAGCCCGAAATGGTTTTGCGCGTCTATGCAAGGCGCAGCCAGGCATATGCATCCAACTCGCATATTTTCCTTTTGTGGATGGTCGGCGCATCGCTCTTCCTGATCGCCATTTCGATCCTGTTCCTGCGCAACCAGATCCGGCCGATCCAGCAACTGGCACGGGCCGCTGAAATGTATGGCAAGGGTCGGGACCTGCCAGGCAATTTCCAGATCCGCGGCGCACGCGAGGTGCGTCAGGCGGGCCTCGCCTTTCTTGAAATGCGCGAGCGCATCGACCGCCAGATCAAGCAGCGCACCGCCATGCTAACCGGTGTCAGCCATGACCTGCGCACCATATTGACCCGCTTCAAGCTGCAGGTCGCCCTCAACAAAAACAAGGCAGAAGCCGAAGAGTTGCAGCGTGATATCGACGAGATGCAGCGCATGCTCCAAGGCTATCTGGATTTTGCCAAGGGCGAAAGCGGCGAGGAGGCAATTGATGTCAATGTGCATGACCTGCTCGACCGCTTCTCCAACGAGGCAAAACTCAAGGGTCGCAAATACGAGGTCATCTGCCCACAAGACCTTACCATTCGGGCAAAGCCGGACGGGCTTTCAAGGCTTGTCGGCAATCTGGTTTCAAATGCCTTTCGCCATGGCAAGCGCGTCAGGGCCACCGGCCTTGAGGATGGCCAGGACCTATTGATCATGGTCGAGGATAACGGGCCCGGCATTCCGCTGGAAAAGCGTGAAGAAGTCTTCAAACCCTTCATCCGTCTTGATGAGGCGCGCAACCAGGACGAGGGCGGCACCGGCCTTGGACTGGCCATCGCCCGAGATATTGCCCGCTTGCATGGTGGGGATATCCTGCTTGAAAAAGGCACGATGGGCGGCCTTCGCGCTGTCATCCGCCTGCCGCACTAGGCTGGTGCCAGCCCGCTAATGCATGCGCCCGCCGTTCGGCACCTTGCTGTCGGGACCGATCAGTACAATTGTATTGCTTGCATCAGAAAGCCCCAGCGTTAGCACTTCCGACATGAGCGGGCCAATCTGGCGCGGTGGGAAGTTGACAACAGCCAGGACCTGTCGGCCGACAAGGCTCTCCGGCGTGTAGTGATCGGTTATCTGCGCCGAACTCTTCCTGACGCCGATTTCAGGGCCAAAATCGATTTTCAGCTTGATTGCAGGCTTGCGCGCTTCGGGGAACGGCTCGGCCTCGACAACCGTTCCCACGCGGATGTCGACCTTCAAAAAGTCATCAATGGTGATCTTGTCATCACTTGCCATTCTTCATCCTCGCTCAGGAAAGCTCTTCGGATCGCTTGCGCGCTGCCGCAATCGCCCTGCTGAAGAGGCCGCACATGGCATCGTCCTTCATCAACACGGCTAGCGCTGCCGCCGTGGTGCCATTGGGCGATGTCACGTTCTCGCGCAGCTCCGCCGAATCCTCTGGTAGCCGCGACAGCATTTCTCCTGCACCAGCTACCGTTTCACGGGCAAGGCGGTTGGCAAGTTCGGCGGGAAGTCCCTGCTCGATGCCAGCTGCAGCCATGCATTCGGCAAGGTGGAACACATAGGCCGGCCCGCTGCCTGAAACTGCGGTCACGGCATCGATGAGCTTTTCATCCTCCACCCATTCCACAGCACCGGTCGCTTTCAGCAATCCGTTTACACGGTTGCGCTGAAGATCGCTGACTCCCCCGTTCGGGCACCCGACCGTGATGCCGCGCCGGAGGAGCGAGGGCGTGTTCGGCATTGCCCGGACCACCGCGCCGCCAAGCGCTGCTTCCAGCGTGGCGATGGTTGTGCCTGCAGCAACGCTGACACTCACGGTGTCGGCACCGACCAGCGGTTTGAGACCCGGCAGTACGTCGCCCATCATTTGCGGCTTGACGGCAATGATCAGCACATCGGCGATGAGGCCCGATGGCGGTGTAGCAGAAACCGCCACTCCCAATCCGGAAAGCTTCTGTGCGATATCAGGCCGCGGAGCAGGGTCGATCACCGTCACGTCTTCGGCAGGAAAGCCGCCCTCCATCCAGCCCGCCAGCATCGCGCCACCCATATTGCCTGCGCCTGTCAAAACCAGCTTGAACCTGTCGCTCATCAAAACCTCATGCCGAAAATAAACGATACACCGCTTCGTGCCACCCTTTGGCGCCATGCTCAAGCCACCACAAAAAACGGCGCTGTTGCAAACAGCGCCGTCAGAACAAGTAAAGGGTCTGAAACTCAGGCCGTGCCGCGCGTCTCGAACAACACTGCATCAAGCGCATCGCTGCTCGACTTTCCCGCCCAGACCACGAACTGGAACGCCTGGTAATAGCGCTCACAGGCTTCCAGCGCGCTGTTCAGCAGGCATTCGAGTTGCTCGGCGGTCGGGTCCTGTCCGCCATTGAGCAGCAATGTCTGGCGGAACATTACAGCGCCGTCTTCCTGCCACAGGTCGAAATGGCCGATCAGTAATTGCTCGTTGATCCGGCGGATCAGTTGTGAGGATTCCACCATCCGGTTTTCGGGGATTTTCAGATCGAAAGCGCAGGCCAGATGCAGCGCCTCGAAATCTTCCATCCAGGAAAGAGAGATATCGTAGTCGGACCAGCTGCCGGAAATCGTCATGCTGATTTCGTCTTCGGTGCGCTCGAACTGCCAGTCATTGAACGAGGCAACCTGCTCGACCAGATCCACTGGATTGATGTCCCGCTCGATTTCCAGTTCCACAAGGCTCATATGCCTTTTGCTCCAAATCTGTTGCTCTGCCTGCGCGAAGAGCGCAGCGATGTAGGCAGGATTCGGGGGAAGCCAGATCTGGCCTTGAGGAGGATTGGGTGAAACAGGCCACCTTGGTGGCCTGCTCCCCCACCCGGGTACCACAGGGAGGAGAAATGGTGCCCAGGTCCGCCGCGAATCGAAACCTGTGCCCACCATACCTTTACTTGGCTGGCGCGCCATGCCCTCGCCGTTTCGACCGGCCCGAATCTGTGGAGAAGAATGGAATCAAGTTCTTCAGAATATTCGCTAACAGATTCTTCTGACTCGATTTTCCGCAGACCTTGCCCTGTGGATAAAATCTCAAAAAAGTTTCCGCGACTTGTCGGCCTTCAGTCAGATTTTGCAGTCTTCGAGGCAGCAGGCTTCCTGGCAGCCGGCTTGGCGTCTTTTTCGAGCGCCCCGATTCGCTTTTCCAGCGCATCGATTTGCGACTGCAAACGGTCATTTTCCTCGCGTGCATTGGCGGCCATTTCCTTGACCGCATCAAAATCGTCACGCTTGACGAGGTCGAGATTGTTCAGCATGCGCTCCGACTGCGACCTGAAGACCGTCTCTGCCTCACGGCGCATGCCCTGGGCAACGCCCGCCGCATCCGTCATCAACTTGGCAAATTCATCAAATACTCGGTTGGGACCATCACTCATGGCTGCAGGCTCCTTTGTTTTTCTGGCTTCTAGGTAATGCCGGAATTGCGTTAGTTCAACCGGCGCTTTGCCGCTGCCACATTTGCATGGTCGTTACCGGCGCACTTGCGCGGTCAACCGCCAGCGCGTAGGAAACCGGCACCATTTAAGGGAACGATCTGCATGCTGCTTGCCCCCTTTTCAGCCATCACCTTTCCCAATATCGATCCGGTCGCCCTTTCCCTGGGTCCACTGGATATTCACTGGTACGGCCTTTCCTATGTAGTCGGCATCCTGTTTGCCTGGTGGTATGCGAGGCGCCTTGTTTCCAATTCGGCTCTCTGGCCGGGCGAACCACCAATCAGGCGCGAGGATATCGATGATTTCCTTACCTGGGCCGTGATCGGCATCATCCTGGGTGGGCGTCTCGGATACTTTTTGTTCTACGATCTCGCCACCTATCTGGAGAACCCGCTAGCCGTCGGCATGCTCTGGCAGGGCGGGATGAGCTTTCATGGAGGCCTTGCCGGTTGCATCGGTGCAATGATCCTTTTTGCCCGCTCGCGCGGCTTCAACATCTTCTCGCTATTCGATGTGATCGGCCCGAGCGCCACGATCGGCATCTTCCTTGGCCGCGTTGCCAACTTCATCAACCAGGAACTTTTCGGCAAACCGACAGACCTGCCCTGGGGCGTTATCTTCCCCATCACGCAGGACGGCGTACCGCGCCATCCAAGCCAGCTCTACGAGGGCGTACTGGAAGGTCTCCTCCTGTTTTTCGTGCTGTTATATTTCACCCATTCGGCCAAACGCTTTCGAACCCCCGGCTTTGTTGCTGGCGTCTTCATCGCCGGTTACGCAATGGCCCGCATCGCCGTCGAATTCGTCCGCCTGCCCGATGAACATATTGGCTATCTTTCTGGCGGATGGCTGACCATGGGCATGGTCCTGTCATTGCCCATACTCTTCATCGGCCTTTGGAGCATCGCAACCTCACCGGGCCGCACGCCCTGGCGAAAGACTGCCTGAGGCAAGCAGGATGCCGCATGCCGAGCCGAACCCGCTTCACGACAGAATCATCCGCCTGATAAAGGCCGGGGGAGCGCTCAGTCTTGCCGAATACATGCACCTTTGCATGGCTGATCCCGAACACGGTTACTACAGGCAAAGAGAGGTGATCGGCGGCAGCGGGGATTTCATCACCGCGCCGGAAATCAGCCAGATGTTTGGTGAACTGGTAGGCATCTGGTGCATCGCCGCATGGCAGGCCCTCGACAGGCCAACGCCATTTACACTGGCGGAAATGGGGCCAGGCAATGGCACACTCATTGGTGATGTGCTGCGTGCGGGAAAGCAGATGCCCGGTTTTCTGGAGGCGGCCGATCTGCGGCTCGTGGAAACCAGCGCACAACTGAGACAAAAACAGCAACATGCCCTGGCGCCACATGCCGGCAAGACCCGCTCGATCGAACATCTCGATGATATCTCGAAACTCCCCGACAAGCCGCTGATTGCCTTTGCCAATGAGTTCCTCGATGTTGTCCCCTTTCATCAATATGTGAAAACGGCCAGCGGATGGCACGAGGTCGGCGTCAGCGTTGACGCCAATGGTGCCCTCCAGCGCGGCGCAACGCAGACCCGTCTGGAAACGCTCTCGCTGCCCGCTGGTGCTGAAAATGAATCTGAGGGCGCAATCTTTGAATTTTCGCCGACAAGGGAGGCGATCATCGAAGACCTTTCTGTCCGGATTGCCAAATCCGGCGGTGCCGTCCTCATCATCGATTACGGCCATTTGCACTCTGGGTTCGGAGATACCTTCCAGGCCGTTGCCGACCATCAGCATGTTGATCCGCTTTCTCAACCGGGCAAGGTCGATCTAACCTCGCATGTCGATTTCGAACGCCTGTCGAAAGTGGCAGATTCGGTGCCGGGGATCGACACCGCGCTAACTACACAGGGTGAATTTCTGCTTGAAATGGGTCTCCTCGAGCGAGCCGGCGCGCTGGGTTCGGGAAAGCCACCACAGGAGCAGGAAGCAATCCGCGAACAGGTCGAGAGACTCGCTGCACCCGAAAGAATGGGCAACCTTTTCAAGGTAATGGGAATTTTCCCGCGAACCCTGCGCCTTCCCGGCTTTTTATCGGGCCGGAAAACCGGTTGACACGGCAAAGCGGCAAAACCACCATCAACTTGAAATGCGCCCGCGATTTGAAAGCATCCTGATGACAAAACCAGACCTGCGGCCAGTAACATCACAGGCATTGAGCGCAGCAGACAATATTCGCCACGCCTTCTTCACCCGCCCCGGCGGCGTGTCCAGGGGCATCTATGCCGGATTGAATGTAGGGGTCGGCTCCGATGATGATCCGGCCGCAGTTCGCACAAATCGGGCCCTTACTGCGGAGTATCTTCAATGTTCGCCCGAACATCTCGTGACGCTTTTCCAGGTACATTCGCCCGATGTGATCGTGGTCAGTGAACCCGTCAATGGTGACCGGCCAAAGGCCGATGGCCTGGTGACTGACAGGCCTGATCTAATGATCGGCGTCCTTACCGCCGATTGCGGCCCGGTTCTTTTTGCTGACAGCAAGTCAGGGGTGGTCGGCGCTGCCCATGCCGGGTGGAAGGGCGCAACAAGCGGCGTCCTTGAATCAACCCTCGATAAGATGGAAAGCCTTGGCGCCCGGCGCGAGAACATCACGGCGATACTCGGCCCCACCATTTCTGCAACCAATTATGAAGTCGGGCCGGAATTCGTCGAGCGCCTTGTGAGCCTCGACAGGCAAAATGACCGTTGGCTCTCCCCTTCGCAAAATGCCGGACATGCCATGTTCGACCTGCCGGGCTATATCGTCAGCCGGCTTGCCCGGCAGGGCGTTATCGCACAGTGGACCGGCCAGTGCACCTATGGCGATGAGGCGAACTTCTTTTCCTACCGGCGCACCACTCATCGAGGCGAGCCGGACTATGGGCGGCAACTCTCCGCAATCTGCCTGAAAGACTGATTTCATGCTGCTTGCGCGCCACGAAATTGACCTTATCGGCAGTTAGTTGCAAAAAGGGACGTGGAAAAGGCGGAACTGATTCCTGTCACCTGTTTTTCGTCGGGCATTCAGCCGGCAAATGGTCGGCCATATCGTCTGGCGGAAAAAACCGGTTCCGGCGAGCATGTACAATGAGGGACCTTGGCATGTGGAGTAATCGGCAAGTGGGCCAAACATACCATTCAACTGCAGGCAGGTTGAGCGCAGTCCTTGCAGGACTGGTATTGCCATTCGCTTTGCTGCTGGCTGTCCTCGTGCTATCAGCCTGCAATTCCGGCTCACTTAGTGACGGGCTGGAAAGCGCAGCGCGTCCCCAGCCAACTGAAACTGTCGGTCAGGAGGGACTTGGCAACCCGAACCAGGGCCAGGTCGCACTCGATCCAACCCCGGGCGGCGTCACAACTGCCGGCGGCCAGACACCTGGAAACCAGGCAACCAATACCCAGACCGCCGCACTGCCGACGGGCAACCCGGTCGCCTTCCTGCCTGTTTCCAATGCCCCGCAAAACGCAGTTACCACGCTTGCCCAATCAATACGTGATTCAGCCTCGCGCAATGGCGTACCCATTGTGGCCTCGGTTGAACAGGGCGCACAGTACCAGGTTAAAGGCTATTTCTCCGCACTGGAAGACGGCTCGGGCACGCTACTGGTCTATGTCTGGGATGTTCTCGATCGCAACAACAAGCGCATCTACCGTATCAACGGCCAGGAACAGGCTTCGGCCAGGTCCGCAAATCCGTGGGACGCGGTAACACCTGCCATGCTCAACCGGGTAGCCGATTCCACAATCGTGCAGTTGAAGACCTGGCTGGCCGGCCGTTGAGGCAGGAGCTGCAAGGCTTTGCCCGGCATGTGCGGGATTGCGGCTTTCGCGGGATTTCGGTTTTCACCAATTTATTGTCGATTTATGCACCTGCGCCACCTTTGACGCATTGATGCATACAGCCCCTTACCGTATAGGACTCGCAAATTCGGGATAGCAGGCACGGCGGCACTTCCTTGAAGTGGGCACTGATTCTGCGAACACAGCGGGCAAACAACCCATGAAGCTATTTGCTGGCAATTCGAACCGCCAACTTGCCGGGCATATTTCAAACTATCTGGATATTCCCCTTGGCAAGGCAAATGTCCGCCGATTCGCAGATCAGGAAGTATTCATAGAAGTTCTCGAAAACGTCCGCGGTGAGGACTGTTTCATACTTCAGTCCACGAATTACCCGGCCAATGACAATCTGATGGAATTGCTCATCATGATTGATGCGCTGAAGCGGGCATCGGCAAAGCGCATTACCGCCGTAATTCCCTATTTCGGATATGCAAGACAGGACAGGAAACCGGGGCCACGCACGCCTATTTCCGCCAAGCTGGTGGCAAACATGATCACCACGGCCGGCGCTGACAGGGTCCTGACCCTCGATCTCCATGCAGCTCAGATTCAGGGCTTTTTCGATATTCCAACCGACAACCTGTTCGCGGTTCCGGTACTGGCCCGCGATGTTATTGAAAACTACGCGCTTGAAAACATCATGGTGGTTTCACCCGACGTGGGCGGCGTGGTTCGGGCAAGGTCCCTGGCCAAGCGTACAGATTCGATGCTCGCGATCGTCGACAAGCGGCGCGACAGACCCGGCGATTCCGAGGTGATGAACGTGATTGGTGACGTGAAGGGCAAGGACTGCCTGCTGATCGACGACATCATCGATTCCGGCGGAACATTGTGCAACGCTGCCGAAGCACTATTGACCAAGGGCGCAACTTCCGTGACTGCCTACATCACCCATGGCGTGCTGTCAGGCGGTGCGGTCTCGCGCATCACCTCGTCAAAACTGAAGGAACTGGTCATTACCGATTCCATCGAACCTACATCGGCCATTGAAACGGCGCACAACATCCGTGTGGTTTCCGTTGCAGAGCTGGTCGGCGAAGCGATCCAGCGCACCGCCCTGGAAAAATCCGTCTCCAGCCTCTTCGACTGATTCCCGGCATAAATGGCCCTGCAGCTTTAAAGCAGTGTCAGGATAATCCCGGCAAGCGTTGCCGCGCCCAATACCCGAAACAGCCCTGCTCCCCGCCACAGCATCAGTCCCGCGCCGATTGCAATTGCAAAGGCAGCAGGATTGACGGAAGCCGGATCAGGCAAATCAAGTGTGACAGGACCGAGATACACCTCGCTCACCCTGGCAAACAGCACATGGATGGCGAACCAGAGCGCCAGATTCGCAATCACTCCCACAACGGCAGCGGTTATCGAGGAAAGCGCGCCGGAAAGCCGGGCATTGCCGCGGAGGGTTTCGACAAAAGGCGCGCCCAGGAATATCCAGATGAAGCAGGGAATGAAGGTCATCCAGACCGTCACCATGCCGCCCATCACCCCTGCCAGCACCGGGTCCAGCATTCCCGGATCGCGGAAGGCGCCCATGAAACCGACAAAGACCAGCACCAGCACCAGCGGACCCGGCGTCGTTTCCGCAAGGCCAAGCCCCGTCAGCATTTCCTCGGGTTGCAGCCAGCCATAAATCTCCACCGCCTGCTGCGCCACATAGGCGAGCACCGCATAGGCCCCGCCAAAGGTCACCATCGCGGCCTTGGAAAAGAACAAAGCCTCCTGGAAATAGACCGACCCGGCCCCCAGCAGTAAAAACAGCGCCAGCAGCGGACCGCCCCAGAAGAGCACGCCCCAGCCAAGCACGCGCGCGCTATGGCTGAAAGGATTTGTCAGCGGTGATCCAGGAGCTTCGGATTCCCCCTGTGCGGGGAATAAGAAGCCGACCAGCGCCGCAACCAGAATGACTACCGGAAACGGTACGCTGAAAAATGCCAGTGCAATAAAAGCGCAGACTGCAAGTGTATAACTCGCAGCGCCCTTGAGTGCGCGTTTTGAGACCTTTGCCAGCGCCTGGACCACGATCGCCAGGACCGCCGCCTTCAGGCCGAACAGCAGACCCTCGATCAGCGGCACATCGCCCATCGTGGCATAAAGTGCCGACAGCGCCAATAATACGGCCACGCCCGGCAGCACGAACAGCCAGCCTGCGATCAGCCCGCCCTTGACGCCCTTTACCAGCCAGCCGCAATACGTCGCCAATTGCATGGCTTCGGGGCCGGGCAGCAGCATGCAAAAATTGAGCGCATGCAGGAACTGTTTCTCGCTAAGCCAGCCTTTTTCCTCGACCAGTATGCGGTGCATCAGTGCGATCTGGCCCGCAGGTCCGCCAAACGACAGCACCCCAATCTTGCCGAAAGTACGGGTCAGTTCGCCAAATTCGACGCTTTTCTCCACGCTGGCTTTTGGCTTTTCTGCCAATATTTCATTCATCGTTCTGTCCCCGCAACTGGCTCGAGCGTATATCCGGCATCGCGCCAGGCTTCAAACCCGCCTTCAAGATAAAGCGCATCAATGCCCTCATCCCGCAAAAAACCACAGACCGCCTGGCTGACCTCGTGACCATGCACACAATAGACCACAACCAGGCGGCCCCTGAGCTCTTCTTTCCAGTTCAAGGCATCAAATGGATGACAGCTTCGCGAACCTGCAATCGCCAGGCCACTGACTGTTCTGGCTCGAGGTTTTCGGACATCAACAATCATCAAACGATCGCGATCCTTGTGGACCATTACAGGTGAAATTGAATTGGTTGGTTTTTCCGTGCCCATGATCGCTCCTTCGCACAAGTTTCAGCGAAGGCGGAACTTGGGGCACCATGTCCGATCACGGGAGCCCTAAGACGGGGAGCCGCCGGCCCCCGTTCAATCACACTATTCGACATGGAAGGCGGAGGCAATGCACCACTTGCACCCCAATCCCTTTTCCCCTATAGAAACCGCGCCCGTGCAGACACCCTTGGAGGCAGCGCGGGTTTGTTGTTTTCAGAACCCTGTTTTTCAGACCTGAAACCGGCAATTTCCGGAGGTAATGCCTGCGGAAAGCCCTCTCTACACACCGAAAGGACTACCCATGAGCGACAATATCGAGCTCAAGGCACAGGTGCGTAACCGGGTCGGCAAGGGGGCCGCTCGTGAATCACGCCGCAATTCAATGGTGCCTGCCGTCATATATGGCGGAAACAAGGATCCCCTCTCCATCGCCCTTCCCTACAAGGAACTGGCCATGACCATCCATGCAGGTGGTTTCATGAACACGGTTTTTGACCTGGATGTCGATGGCGAAAAGCACCGCGTCCTGCCAAAGGCAATCCAGCAGGATCCGGTTCGCGACTTCTTCACCCATGTGGATTTCCTGCGCATTGGCAAGAACACCAAGGTCGTGGTTGAAATCCCCGTTCACTACGTGAACGAGGACAGCGCACCTGGCATCCGCAAGGGTGGCGTTCTCAACGTCGTTCGCCACACGCTGGAAGTGTCCTGCCGTGCAGATGCGATACCCGAATATTTCGAGGTCGATCTTACCGGTCTTCAGATCGAGGACGTGGTTCATGCCTCAGCGATCAGCCTGCCCGATGGCGTTGCGCTGACAGTGTTCGATCGTGACCCGACCATGTGCTCAATTGCTGCACCAACGGTCTCCACCGCCTCTCAAGACGACAGCGAAGTGCCTGCAGCCAATGCTGTGCCAACAGCATCTGAAAAGGACCGGGACGAGGAGTAATCCTCACCGGCCGGTACTGATCGCGGTGACCTGAAACTGACCGGAAAGGGAGGACCTGCCATGCGCATTATCGTGGGGCTTGGAAATCCGGGACCAAAATATGCCGGTCACCGCCACAATATCGGTTTCATGGCGGTGGATGAGATATTCCGCCGCCATTCCTTTTCCCCCTGGCGCAGGAAGTTCAGGGCGGAGACCGCCGATGGGGAAATCTGTGGCGAAAAGGTCCTGCTTCTCAAACCGCAAACCATGATGAACCTGTCGGGCGAGAGCGTTGGCGAGGCGATGCGCTTCTACAAGCTGACTCCGGCCGACATCACGGTCCTTTACGATGAGCTCGACCTTGCGCCCGGCAAGCTGCGCATCAAGATCGGCGGCGGCGCGGGCGGCCACAACGGCATCAAATCGATCGATGCCCATTGCGGCAAGGATTATCGACGCGCTCGCCTCGGCATCGGCCATCCGGGCTCGAAGGAAAAGGTCACCGGCCATGTGCTTGGCGACTTCTCCAAGGCTGACCGCGAGTGGCTGGACACGCTCCTTGAAACAATCGCGGATGAGGCCTGCATGCTGGCAAGGGCGGATGATGCCGGGCTGATGAACAAGGTGGCGCTCGCAATGGGCGACAAGGCGCCTGAGCCGAAGAAACAGGGCACTCCAAAACCGTCAGGGCCAAAACCCGCGGCAAAAGGCACCAGCCACATTCAACAGGCGCGGAACAGCAAGCCGAAGCCGCAAATGCCGAAAAGCGAGCCAAAGACCGGCTCCGAAAGTTCGGCGCAAGCAAATGTAATGGCCGAAATGCTGAAAAAGCTCTTCGGAAAAAGGGACTGACACCGGCAGGTGCCGGATCATGAGGGACAGGAAAAATGGGATTCAAATGCGGTATCGTGGGCCTGCCCAATGTTGGCAAATCCACCCTTTTCAACGCGCTGACCAAGACCGCCGCCGCGCAGGCAGCGAACTATCCCTTCTGCACGATTGAGCCCAATACCGGCGAAGTGGCTGTCCCCGACAAGCGCCTCAAGCAGATCGCGACGATTGCAAACTCCAGGGAAATCATCCCGACCCGCATTTCCTTTGTTGATATTGCCGGCCTTGTGCGTGGCGCCTCCAAGGGCGAGGGCCTCGGCAACCAGTTCCTTGCCAATATCCGCGAGGTCGATGCCATCGTCCATGTGCTGCGCTGCTTCGAGGATGATGACATCACCCATGTGGAAGGCAGGATCGACCCTGTCGCCGACGCTGAGACCATCGAGACCGAGCTGATGCTCGCCGATCTTGAAAGCCTCGAGCGCCGTATCGAACAGACCCGCAAGAAGGCAACCGGCAAGGACAAGGAAGCGCTGACCGTCCTTCCAATGATGGAAGCCTCACTTGAACTCCTCAAGGACGGCAAGCCGGTCCGTCTGCTGCTTGACGGCATTGCAGCCGAAGACCTCAGGATCCTGCAGGGGCTGAACCTCCTCACCTCCAAGCCGGTACTTTATGTTTGCAACGTCGCCGAAGAAGATGCGGCCAGCGGCAATGCCTTTTCACAGGCCGTTGCGAATATGGCCGCAGACCAGGGCGCGCAGTCGGTCGTGATTTCCGCAGCCATCGAGGAGGAAATCGCCCAATTGCCAGACGCCGAGCAGCCCGAATACCTTGAGATGAACGGCCTTGCAGAATCCGGCCTCGACCGGCTCATTGCCGCTGGCTACGAACTCCTTGAACTCATCACCTATTTTACCGCAGGACCCAAGGAAACGCGGGCCTGGACGGTCCACAAGGGCACCAAGGCCCCCCAGGCTGCAGGCGTCATCCACAGTGACTTCGAGCGCGGCTTCATCCGCGCGCAGACGATTGCCTTCAATGATTATGTGACCCTTGGCGGGGAAAACGCAGCCAAGGAAGCCGGCAAGGCCCGCGATGAAGGCAAGGAATACGTCGTCCAGGACGGCGATGTGATGCTGTTCAAGTTCAATACGTGATCAGTCCCGAAAAAGGCTCTCGGTGAGGGCTTCTTCAAGCGCGGCGGCCGTCGATGTACTTTCCTTGAAGACTGTCTTGATGCCGCCCTCCACTTGACTGTGACTATAGCGTGAGTCGATACGCGCGAGTCAATCAGGCCGACAGCTAGACGCCCTACCCGGCCACGGGCGGCAGTTTGGCTTGTATGCTTTCGGGCACCGCGCCCAGCACGAAGGCCCGCAATTGCTGCCAGCCTGCCCCGAGCAGTAGCACGATGACGCCCACGGCCAGGAAGGCAAAGGCGGTGATCGAGGAAATGTCGAAACCTGTTTCACGCGTGATGATGCCAAGCGCCACGCCAAGCGAAATGAGGCCGGAGGTCACGAAGGCGCGCCGGTCGATGATGATGCCGATCAGGATCATCAGCGTGATGATGCCAATGGCCGCCATTGCCTCGCTGGCCCTGGGTTCGTTCGACCACCAGAAGCCTTCATCGCCAAACAGCAGGAAGAAGACCGAATAGAGCAGCAGGGGCGCGGTTGCCAGATGCAGCCAGAAGGCAACGTCGGAGCGCAGCGTAACCCGCATCCGGTCCCGCATGTCGAAACGCATGGCGACGGCAAAAAGGCCGATCGTCAGGGCAAGACCGATCAGCGCTATCAGGCGCGGATTGCTCAACAGTATCTGCCCGGTTGAGTCGAGGCCGGAAAGGATGAGGAAAAAGACCAGGCCGAAGCCGGACCAGATCAGCCCGGCCATCGCGATTGGTACGCGGTAGCGCCAGTAGTAGACCGCCATCGCTGCCACCAGGCCGAAAAACACGCCGGCCCCGCCAAGTATGTCATTGTCGTCCAGGGCAAGCCCGATCAGCGTCGAGACCGCAGCAATCATCATCAGCGTCAGGGTGAAGGCCGGAAGCGCAAGGCGCTGGCGCTTTACGAAGATTTCCGAAAGGAAAATGATCGCAGGAATAACCGCAACAGCACTTGCCAGTGACCACAGCCCGCCCAGCGCCACCAGGATGCCGATGGTAATCAGCACATCATGAAAGCCGCGAATGAAGCGCGGTGCCTCGGAGGACTCACGGCTTGCCGCCTCACTGGCGTCACGTGGCAGGTCAAGATCATCAAGCAGGCCGCCCTGCCCGGAAGGTGCTGAAAAGAGTTCGGCCCGAAGCGCCGCGAGTTCACCTGCCGTTGCCGGCGTGATGATGGCGCGTTCCCTCGCCACCTCGATCAGTTTGGTTGCTTCGCTCATGAGGTTTCCTTCCCGGCCAGGATTGCCCTCGCCCTTGAAAAATACTGCCGCCTTGTCAGCACGCCGACAACGAAAACCGTTGTGAGGATGAAGGCCTCTGCACCGACGAACCAGCCAAGATAGGCAAGTGCGAAGAATATGCCGCGCAGCCCGGCGGTGAAATGCGCGCTGGCGATGATGTTCATTTCAGCTGCCTGCAGCGCCTGCGCGCGGCGAATTTCCGCATCCACTTCCTTGGGCTGCTGCACCGCACCCATCAGAATCGAGCAATAGTTGAACAGGCGAAACGCCCAGCCGAACTTGAAGAAGGAATAGATGAAGATGAGCGTCAGCCCCAGCACCTTGAACTCGAACAGACCCCTGTTGAAGCGCGCATCAATCGGCAGGTCCTGGTAAATGCCGGAAACGAGGTCGGTCGATCCCAGAAGCGCAAAACACCCGCCGATTGCCAAAATCGAGCTGGAGGCGAAAAATGCCGTTCCCTGTTGGAGACCGGCGAGAATGGACGTATCGACGATCCGCAATTCGCGGTCAGCAAGTACCAGCATCCATTCGCGCCGCTTGTGCGCCATCAGCCCGCTAAGGCTGGTATGGCGCAGGCCGGTGCGTCCAGTGATGATCTCGAATGCAAGCCAGGTACCGAAAAAGACATAGATCGCCAGAAGGTCGGGGCCTGACATGCCCCAAATAAGTTCAGCCATGGTCAGCATGCCCACGTTTTTTGAAGATTCGACCAAACGCTAAAGCCTAATCGGCGTCCATGCCAGTACAGTCTTTGCAGAACTTGCCGCAATCAACTAGTCGATATAGGCATCTGCCCTTTGCCCGGCCCGTTCATGGTGGATGGGAAGTGTCTTGCCATACAGCTGGCGTGTGCGCTCAAGGCTCCCAACCATTCCCTCAGCTTCAACGAAGGAGAAGATCGCCACATAGCGCCGCGTTGTCCCGCTAAGCGGCGCAACACGGTGGAGCGAATATCGACCCTTGAAGATCTGCAGATCGCCAGGCTCCAGTACCAGAGTCTTTACCAGAGGCGACACTCCATCGAGGACGCGGCCCACCTCGTCAAAGTTTTCATCACCCTTGCGGATATCCGGAGCATATTCGAACTCACCCCCTGCATCGGCATTTTGAAGGGCCAGCGTGACAGTGTAATTATTGGTATCAAAATGCCATGGAAAGCCCTCGCCTTCTTCAACCATGTTCACAATCACATCTGCAAGCGGATCGCCATAGGGGAAAAACCGATCGGGTGATTCCCCGAGGCACTCGCGAATGAATGTCGAAAAATTTGGAAACTCGTAAATGCCCCGCAGACCGCTATCCCTGCCAAAATTGTCTGCCGGGATAAAAGCATTGGAGCGATCATAAAAGCGACGGGCAGGATGGTCTGCCGGTAGTGAGGGATCGTCTTTCGTGAAATAGGCATTGGTACGGCTATGGGATGCGTGGGCATTGGGAGAAGCCTTTTCAGCCTCGCCGACCAGCCAAGGCAAGGCCTGCTGCCTTACAAATCCCTTGAGAACCGCACAACCATCCCGCCCGAGATGTTCCCGCGTTTCACCAATCAACCGTATAGCCGCCTCGCTGGAAAGATCGTCAATTGGATAGCGATGGAGATCAACCAGATTTTCCAAGGGATTTGCCATCAAAAACTCCTACCGTTTCAAATGATGTCCGTTTCGGTTGTTACTTGCGGTTTCGCGGCACGACCTCATAGCCCTGCTCTTCCGGTTCATCATCGACCAGTAGCGCGGGAAAACCGTCCGCAAGGATTTCAAGACCGGTCGGCTCTTCCAGACGCCGGATGATGTCATCTGAATTTGCCCGCACGCCATAGCGCTTCTGGCCATCCTTGAAGATGTCAATCATCAGCGGTGAAATCTCGAGCGGTATGTTGTGCCTCTCGGCAATGGCATGGAACAGGCCAATGTCCTTCAGGACAAGGTCCATGGTGAACTCGATATCGCGACTGCCATTGAGGATGACCTGGCCCTCGGTTTCGGCAACGAATGAAGTGCCCGAGGAAATGGTGATCGCCTCATAGGTGGTTGCCATGTCCATGCCTGCTGCCTTCATGGTCACCATGGCTTCGCATAGGGTCAGGAGGTTCGCCGTTGCCAGATAGTTTGTCATGACCTTCAGCACAGAGGCGGTGCCGATCGGGCCGGTATGAAGAATGCGCCTGCCAAGGGTCATGAGGAAAGGCAGCATACGCTCGAAGGCGGCGCGGTCCCCGCCCACGAAGATCGAGATATTGCCGGTGGCCGCCCGGTGGCAGCCGCCCGATACCGGGCATTCCACCGCCATGCCGCCCTTGGCTTCGACCAGCGCTGCCAGCCGCTTGATTTCAGATTCGTCCGTGGTGGACATTTCAGCCCAGATCTTGCCCTCGCCCATGCCCTCCAGGATGCCGTCCTCGCCTTCCATGACCGCCGCACAGGCCGAAGGCGATGGCAGGCAGGTGATGACGAGATCGCAGGCTTCGGCCATTTCCCGTGGGCTGTCAGCCCATTTGGCACCCAGTTCGAGGAAGGGGCGCGCAGCCTCCCTGTCGAGATCGCGGACCGTCAGGTCGTGTCCATTGCGCAAAAGACTGCCTGCGAGTTTGCCCCCGACATTGCCGAGACCGATGAAACCGACCTTCATTTGAAATCTCCCTCAATATTGTGGTGAACATGCGTCCAACCTTGCGCCAGTGAAAGCGGTGCGTTGCGACAATTCCAGTTTGAAACCGTCACCGCCCTTCTTTGTTGCGCCATGAAATGTCACGCCAGGACTACCCGCTCATAGACCCACCAAAGTGCGATGATGGAAATCAGCAGCGAAAGCGGGATGACGATCCGCTGGCGGTACCATTTCTCCTGTCCGAACCAGTAGCCGAACAGGCAGAAGCAGATGGCAATGACGCTGAGCTGCCCCAGTTCCACGCCAACATTGAAGGCAATCAGCCCGGCCGCAAAATGCGATGGCGAAAGGCCGATTTCACCCAGCACACCGGCAAAGCCGAGGCCATGCAACAGGCCGAAGGCAAAGACGATCAGTGGCCGCCAGCGGTGCAGCCGGTCAGTGAAAATGTTCTCTATCGCCACATAGGCGATGGACAGCGCGATGAGCGGCTCAACGATTGACGGCGAGATCGTGATGTAACCCAGCGCGCCCAGCGCCAGCGTCACCGTATGGGCAAGGGTGAACGCGCTGATCTGCCAGACCAGCGCCGACAGGCGAACCGAAAGCAGGAACAGACCGACCACAAAAAGAATATGGTCCAGCCCCTTGGGAATGATGTGCGCGAAACCGATGACAATGTAATTTCCGATGACCTGCCACACACTGCGCTCGTCTGCACCGGAAAGCGGTATTTCCTCGCTCACCTCGCCTGCGGAGAGATAGGCAGAATACCCCTCTTCCTGTCCGGGAGCAGTTTCCATGCGGATGACGCTGGCACCGAATTCGCGCGGCCACGCCCAGACCATCACATCCGCGCCTGCCGGAATGTCGCCGCGAACGATGAGCGTGCTATCGCGTGCAATATCGGTGTCACCTACGGGCGGAATATCAACGCTGACATCTCCCGGTGAAACACGGTCTCCGCCCAGTTCCAGCTGGAACAATTCCCGGAACCGGCCTTCAAATGCGGCAAACCTTTCAGCCAGCTCCTGCGACTCCAGTGCGCGCAGCCCGTTATATTGATCGGCATTGGCGGCTTCATCGGTATCGTCATGTTCCGAGCCGATGCCCGCAATCATGGCTTCCAGATTGGTTCGCACACGGATTTCATAGCCGCCATCCCCGCGCACCGTAAAGTCAGCAATCGATGGCCTGATCTCATGCGCCGCCGCGCCAATGGTTCCGCCAACAAAAGTCAGCGCCAGGAAAAACAAAAGCCACCATGGTCGCGCCAAATCCCGGACTTGCATAAAACCCCCGCGCCGCTAGGCTGCCGTCAATTCTGATAAGGGGTTTATACCTCCCTGCAACCGCAAGGCCAGCGTTCTGATGCACAAAGTTTCAAGGTTTGCAGTCTCCCTTGCGGGTCTCGCTTTTTCCGGCTTCGTTCCGCTGGCAGCATCTGCCCATGAATACTGGGTCGAGCCGCGCGAATATGTTCTCGATGCACCGGGACAAATCCTCGCAGACATCCGGAACGGGGAAAACTACAAGAGCAGCAATTTCAGCTACATTCCGCGCCAGTTCGAATTCTTCAAGGTCACCGGCCCCGATGGGGAGGCACCGGTGGAGGGCAGGACGGGCGACGTCCCCGCACTCAGTCACACGCTTTCCTCCCCGGGACTGTACACGATTTCCTACCAGGGAAACTTCGACAAGATCACTTTCCGCGATGCCGCAAAGATCAGGGAATATTTCGACTATGAGGGTCTAGACGGGGCACTCGAGCGCCATCTGGAACGCGGCCTCGCAGAAGACGTCTTCTACGAGTTCTACGCCCGCTGCGCCAAGGCGCTGGTCCAGGTCGGCCCTGCGGGCGAGGATGGCCGTCAGGATGAACTCACCGGCATGAAATTCGAGCTTGTCGCCGAGGAAAATCCCTACACGCTGGAGGCTACCGATAGCTTGCCGGTCCGCCTGTATCTTGAAGGCGTGCCCTCCCCAAACAGGCAGATCCGGATTTTCCGCTTTGACGGCGAGTTGGAAAACACCACCATCATCACTGATGCACAGGGCCGCGCGCTAATCCCGCTGGCCGGCGGCGGCAAGTTCCTGCTCAATGCTGTGCACCTGTATGAGGGCGATGAAGACCCCGAGACCGAAATTCCCGAATGGTACAGCTACTGGGCCTCCCTGACCTTCGGCATAAAGGGCACTGATGAAATGCTCGGGCTTCCTGAAGACAGGTAGCCCCGGCGGATTTGATCCGGATCAACGTGCCTGTCAGGGGCATGCCTAGTGTGGCAAGATGGCTAATGAATCCTATCGAACCAGTTTGAAGCGCGTAATTGGCTTGCCGCTTCTGGTATTTTACGGGCTGGGCGTCACCATTGGCGCCGGTATCTTCGCCCTGGTCGGCGAAGTGCTGGCATTAGCTGGCGATCGGGCACCACAATCCTTCCTGCTTGCAGCGATCATCGCGGGGGCTACCGGCCTGAGTTATGCGCTCCTTGTTCGCATCTATCCAAGAGCAGGCGGCGAAGCGATTTTCGTCAATAATGGTCTTGGCAAATTCTTCGGCTTCCTGGCCGGTGCCGGTGTGATCGTCACAGGCATTGTTTCCAGTGCCGCAATAGCAGTCTCCTTCAGCGGATATGCTGCCACCCTTGTCGCCATACCCCAATGGATCCCTGTGGTTTCCATACTCGTCGTACTTGCAGGCATTGCCTGTTGGGGGGTCAGGGAGAGTGTTGTGTTCGCGGCAGTGATTACTGTCCTCGAACTTTCGACTCTGCTCGTGGTTGCCGTTTTCGGACTCCCCAGGTTTGTCACCCTTCAGAGCCTGACAGCGGCATTTGCGATGCCTGACAGCGCAACAGCCATGGCACCCGTGCTATCGGCCGCAATCCTGGCCTTTTTCGCTTTCATTGGCTTTGAAGACATCGAGAACATGGCCGAGGAAACAAAAGACCCGACCTATGCCGCACCGCGTGCGATCTTCTGGACACTCGGCATCACAACCCTCGCCTATCTCGCAATTTCGATGGTTGCAGTATCCGTGCCACAACGCGAACTGGTGGCAGGTTCTTCGGCGCCCATGAAAGACCTCTTCGAACTCTCCACGGGCATGCGCGGTGAAGCGATTGCCGTAATGGCATCAATAGCAATGATAAACGGAATCCTGATACAGATCGTCATGGTGTCCCGAATGGTATTCGGAATGGCTACCGAAAAACAATTGCCGGCTGTCCTGTCGAGGGTACACGAAACGACACGAACCCCGGTGATTGCGACGGTTCTGGTTACTGCGGTGATCATACTCCTCGCGCTGACCCTGCCGCTGGTGAGGCTGGCCGCGCTTACCAGCTATGTTACCCTGGTCGTCTTCGCCATGGTCAATTTTTCCCTCTACGCAATTGGCCGCAAGTCCACCGATCGATGGGCGCATTCACTGCGATGGTGGGGCATCGCTGCCGGACTGCTTTGTCTGGTGATCCTGGCGGGACAATTGATCCCGCAAACAGGCATTTGAACCTCCTGTTCCTGTCAAGCTCCACCGTCCCTTCCACCGCCCCAAAGAAAGGGCTTCACAAAATATCCGCAACATGATGTGAACTCCTTTTCCGATTTGCAGTTAGTTGGGACAGATGAATACGCAAACCCACATCCTTCTCGGTGCCTGGCTGACCGGAAAACCAGCCCCGCGGCTTGCCTGGGCAGGTGCTGCTGGCAGCTTCATCCCCGACATGCCCATGTATGTCATTGTCGGTTCGCTCAGAATGTCCGGCGTCTCACTTGACCGGATATTTGGTGGATATTACTGGCAGGACTGGTGGCAGGTCGCCAATGCGCTGGGGCACAGTTTTCTCCTGTGGGGCACGCTTACCCTTGCAAGCGTGTTGGTACTGATCGCAAGAAGCCGCCAGGCCGGTTCCGGCTTTGGCAGCTCTTTTGCAAAAGGCGACTTCTGGGCCATGCTTTTCGCCTTCTCGCTGACAGCACTCATCGCCTCAGCGACCGATTTCCTGCTCCACCACAATGACGGGCACATGCATTTGTGGCCCCTGTCGGATTGGCGCTTCCAGAGTCCGGTATCCTATTGGGATCCACGATACCATGGTGTCGGCTTCAGCCTGTTTGAAGCTGCATTGGGTATCGCCCTGGCAGTTGCGCTTTTCCGCCGCTACACCAATCGGGGTATCCGCCTCGTATTGGCGCTGATGGTAATTGCCTATGTGGCAGTCCCCGCATTTTACTTTCTTACGTTATCCGGCCATGATCACGTTACGTCAATGACCCCTGCATCCGTCGAATTCATAAAAGGAACCCGTTGATGCAATCCATGCCTGTCGCCATTTTGGCCTGTATATTGAGTGTTGGGATTGGCCATGTTGCACCCGATGGTGCATTTGCGCAGGAAGTGATCGAGGAAGTTCCCTTTGACGGGGAAACCATCTCGATCATGCAGATGGGGGACGGTCAGCAGGCCCTGATGCTGAAAGAGAAGGAACTGGGCCGCAACTGGTTTGCAGGCTTTGACAGGGTAACCGAGGTGGAGGGCCTGCCGGTAGCCTTGTTTTATCTCGGCGATGGCGGCAATGCCTGCGGTCCAGCCACACTGATTGTCTGGCGCGACGAGGATGGCGAGGTACAGTCGCTCAATCATGATGAGGAATGCTCGACGCCTGCACCCTCCGTCAGCGACAATGGCATCTATTTCGTACCCTATCTTGCTCCGGGCGAGGCCGGTTTCTTGAAGGCCTGGTCGCCGTCAAGGGGCCTGAGCACGGAAGCCCGGATGACCTATGTTCCCCAGCCCGATACCGGCTGGACCGATCTCGACACGAAGGAGATATTCCATCCCCTCGATCTTTTCCGCAATGCAGCGGTCCATGATGCAGTGGCCGCACTTACAGGCGAGGAGTTCAAACATTATGCAAGCGGGCTGCGAGTGGCTTCCGAACCACGCAAACTCTCCTCGGGGATCCTTATGGCGTCAGGCTGTATTCCCCACAATTGTGGTGGTGGGGATTCCTTCATTGCGATCGATCTTGCCAACGAAGCGGTCTACCTGTCCCAGCAGGACGGAGAAAATATCCGCAACTGGCCGGAGCTTGACGCCTGGCCGGACAATGCAAGGGAAGCCCTCGCAGTCTACCAGGCCAGCCGTTGATCGTGCCGCCGCGCGCTACTGAAGCGAACGCGGCAGCTATTGCGGTTAAGCCTGGTCAGTTTGAAACCTGATCAGGCGCTTTTCTTCACCGGGCAGGTGGAAAGGCCGAACATGCTGTACAGCGGGCAGGAAGACATGAGCGCCGTTGCAATCGGAACAATGCCGATCAGGGCGAAATAGCGCCAGCTGGCATCGGGATAGAGGAAGAACGCCGCAAGCAGCGCCACACCGATTACGAGGCGAATGACCCGGTCAGCCGTTCCCATGTTTTTCTTGAACATTTTCGATCTCCTTCTTTCATGGTGAAGTGTTCATGTTGTAGTTCAACTCAACACGAAGGAGGCATCTGTGTCTGTGACTTGGTCACGCAATGCTGGATTCACCCTGCAACTTGCCGGTTTTTGTCCCTACTCTGCAAGGCGGACCAGCCCGGCAGGTTTGACTATGCGGATCGTGCCGCGATCGAGTTCGACCAGTCCGTTGCGCTGCATGACTTCGAGACGCCGGCTGACCACTTCCCTTGAAGAGCCGATGGCCGTAGCCAGTTCCTGATGCGTTACCTCAACCAGCTTATCATTCCTGCCGCGTTCGAGGAGCAATCTCGCCAGCCGTGTTTCGATGGTCGTAAACGCCACCAGTTCCAGCATACGCGTCACATCGGCGAGGCGTGATCCGAAGGCAGTAAAGACAAAGCTGCGGAACACGGCAGACTCGTCCATCAACCGGGCAAAAAGCACCTGTGGAATGACAACGATGGCGCAATCGGTTTCGGCCACTGCTTCCCCGCTATAGGCCTGGTCAGCCAGCAGGCCCATCGTGGTCTGAACACAGGTCTCCCCTGGTTCGACCGAATACAGCAGCATCTCCCTGCCCGCCTTGCCGATCAAAAACACGCCAACGCGACCTGACAGTACCAGCACAAAGCCCGATGGCGGGTCGCCCGGCCGAAACAGGATCGTGCCTTTCTCAATCACGTTTGGCTGAAGCGTCCGGATCTCCGCAACATCGCCGAACAGGGGGGCATAGACCGAGGAAACCAGCCAGTCCGGTTTCTTCCGGCCATCCATACTCAGTGCCCTTCATACTCGATGAGCGTACGCACCGGCACGTTGAGTGCCTCGATCTTCGAGCGCCCGCCAAGGTCCGGCAGGTCGATCACGAAACAGGCAGCAACCACTTCCGCGCCCATTTGCTGAAGCAGCTTTACCGCGCCTTCAGCCGTGCCGCCGGTTGCGATCAGGTCATCCACCAGCAGGACCTTCTCGCCCTCGGCCACCGCATCACGGTGCATTTCCATTTCGTCCACGCCATATTCGAGCGAATAGGCAATCTGGACGGTCTCATGCGGCAGTTTTCCCTTTTTGCGAATGGGAACAAACCCGCAGGAAAGCTGGTGCGCCATCGCCCCGCCAAGGATGAAACCTCGCGCCTCGACGCCGGCAACCTTCCTGATACCGGTGCCGCTATAGGGGTGAACCAGTTCATCCACCGCCCTGCGAAAAGCCCGCGCATCGCCAAGAAGCGTTGTAATGTCGCGGAACAATATGCCGGGCTTTGGATAATCGGGAATGGTTCGGATGGAGCGCTCTAGCGTCTCGAGCAGGGTAGCATGCATGTTTTTCCCCAAAACTGGCCTCGTCTGTTGTTCTAGCAGAACGTGACCGTAATTCCAGCGCCCAACCCCGCCGCATCAACAAAAAGGCCCGCCTTGCGGGCGGGCCTTTCAATACGGGGGCTTTCTGACAAATCAGAATTTCTTGCCCAGCGTCTTTTCCACCTTTGCTCGATCGATTGCAGCGCGAGGCGGCTTGCCGTCAATGAGTTCACGGGCCTGTGCCTGCCACTCTTCACGGACGGGACGGTTGGCTGCATTGATCTTCTCGCCAAGCTTGTCGAGTTCGGCAGAAGTCATGGTCGCGATCTTTACAAGGCTGTTCACACCATTGGCTTTCAGGCGCTTGGCGATCGTTGCGCCAATTCCGTCAATGAGCTCGATATCATCAACATAGTCGACGCCTGCACGCCTGGCAGAAGCCGTGGGTGTGACCAGTGTGGAGCCGCCCGGCGCAGCGCCGGCAAGAGCCATAGGGGAGACACCGCCGGAGGAGCCACCAAAGCCCTCATTGCTCAACGCCGACCAGATTTTCTTCTTGGTCAGGTAAAGCAGCGCTGCAAACAGCAACAGGAAGATCATTACCTTGAAGCCAAGCGACTTGCGTTCGACAAGCGAGGGCTCGGCGGCCCACATCATGAACGCGGAAACGTCCTTGGCATACTGGTCAACTGTCATTGGCGTACCGTCGGTATACTCGACCGCATCGGCAAACAATGGTGACGCCATTGCCAGCGCGCTGCCACCTGCAAAATAGGGGTTGTAGTAAACACCTTCCGGCACTTCCACACCTGCGGGCGGATCGGTGTAACCGGTCAGCAGGGAATAGATATAATCAGGACCGTTCTCTGCATAGGCCGTGAAGATATCAAAAACGAAGGTCGGGAAACCACGCTCTGGAGCGCGAGCCTTTGCCAGCAATGAAAAGTCTGGCGGTACAGCTCCATTGTTGACTGAAGCCGCTTCCTGCGGATTGGCATAAGGTCCGGGGAAACGGTCTGCGGGAACGCCGGGACGCTGGAACATTTCACCATCATTGTTCGGGCCGTCCGTGATTTCATACTCGGCGGCAATGGCCTTCACCTCGTCTTCGGAGAAACCGAGGTCTTCCAGATTGCGGAAGGCTACCAGATCCAGCGAATGACAGCTGGCACAGTTTTCGCGGTAAACCTTGAAGCCGCGCTGCAACTGGCCGAGATCCCAGTGCCCGAAAACGCCTGCAAAGCTCCAGTCCGCATGACGCGGATGGTTGATCGGATAGCTTGCGGCGAAGGCAGAGGTCACACTCACACTCAATGCAAGTGCCACGCCGGCAAACCCTGAAACAATTTTGTTAAACGTCATTTTTCTGTTCCGTTTTTTCCAGCCCGTGGGCCGGTTTTGAGGAATGTTCAAGCCTTACTCAGCCGGTTGCATGCCCATCTTGCCGGATTTGCCTTCGCCGAGAACGGCGTCGGCAATGCTGGCAGGCAGCGGCGCGGGTTTTTCAATCCGCGACAGCCAGGGCAGGATCAGCAGGAAATGCAGGAAGTAGTAGGCCGTGAAAATCTGCGACAGCGTCGTGTAGATGCCTTCGGCCGGACGCGAGCCCAAATAGCCAAGCGCAATACAGACCACGACGAATATCCAGAAGAACTGGCGGTAGAGCGGGCGGTAATTCGCCGAACGCACTGGTGAGCGGTCAAGCCATGGCAACACGAACAGGATCGCAATGGACGCGAACATCGCAATAACGCCGCCCAGCTTGGAGTCGATCAGCACGATATCGGTGAATGGAATACCGATATTGAAGGTGACCGCACGCAGGATCGCGTAAAATGGCAGGAAGTACCATTCAGGAACGATATGCGCAGGCGTCTTGAGCGGATCGGCGGGGATATAGTTGTCCGCATGACCGAGGTAATCCGGCAGGAAGAAGATGAACCATGAAAACACGATCAGGAAGATCACCATGTAGAAGGCATCCTTGATCGTTGCATAGGGCGTGAAGGGAACCGTTTCCTTGCGGATGTTCTTTACCTCGACGCCGGTCGGGTTCGTCTGGCCGGTCACATGCAGCGCCCACACATGCAGCACGACAACGCCGGCAATCATGAAGGGCAGCAGGTAATGCAGCGAGAAGAAGCGGTTTAGGGTCGGATTGTCGACCGCAAAGCCGCCCAGCAGCAGTTCCTGGATGGAAGTTCCGACCAGCGGAATGGCGGAGAAGAAGCCGGTGATAACCGTGGCTCCCCAGAAGCTCATCTGGCCCCATGGCAGCACGTAGCCCATGAAGGCGGTTGCCATCATCAGGAAGAAGATGATGACGCCGAGTATCCACAGCACTTCGCGCGGCTGCTTGTAGGAGCCGTAATACATTCCGCGGAACATGTGGATATAGACCGCGATGAAGAAGAAGGACGCGCCATTGGCGTGCATGCGGCGCATCAGCCAGCCATAGTTCACATCGCGCATGATGCCTTCAACAGAGTTGAATGCCAGCGCGGTGGAAGCTGCATAGTGCATTGCCAGCACAACACCGGTCAGGATCTGGATGATCAGCATCAGCGAAAGAATGCCGCCAAAAGTGTACCAGCCATTGAGGTTGCGCGGCACAGGATAGGCCACGAAGCTGTCATAGATCAGGCGCGGCAGCGGCAGGCGGGCGTCAAGCCATTTGCCGAAGCCGCTTTTTGGGGTGTAGGTGGAATGTCCAGCACTCATGAAATCTGCTCCTTGGCGTCGTTAGCCAATTTTGATTGTCGTGTCGGATACGAACTCGAAGGGTGGAATGTGAAGGTTCTCGGGCGCCGGGCCTTTGCGGATGCGGCCGGCAGTATCGTAATGCGAACCATGGCACGGGCAGAACCAGCCGCCGAACTCACCTGCAGTGCCGACCGGCACGCAACCCAGATGGGTACATGAGCCGATCATGACGATCCAGTTTTCCATGCCTTCACCGGCCGAGCGGTTGACATCGGTTGCTGGCAGGGTGGGTTCATCGGCAACACGGGCGAATTTGTCAGGCAGCGCCGCCAGGTCGACTGCTTTGGCTTCCTCGATTTCCTTTTCCGTGCGGTTACGGATGAATACGGGCTTGCCGCGCCACTTGACAGTGATCGCCTGTCCGGCTTCGAGGGATGAAACATCCACCTCGATGGAAGCAAGTGCCCGTGTGGCGGCGTTGGGGTTCATCTGCGAGATGAAGGGCCAGGCAGCTGCGGCAGCGCCCACTGCAGCAGCAGTTCCCGTCGCAAGATAAAGAAAATCCCGCCTGTTTGGATCTTGTTCGTTGATTTCTGCGCTCACGGCGTTCCGTCCTTTCGCGTCTCGGGCCGGGTCTTGCCCTGCCTTGAAATTCCCAATTCGTCACCAAGGTTCAAGTCCTGTCCGGCGCGCGCGATAGGCGGTACAGACAGATTCCTCCCGTTGCGGCGTTGTTTATGCCTCCTACCCCTTCCTTGTCCAGCTTTACTAAGGTCGCAATGGCAGTTTGTCGCGCTTTTCGCACAGGCTAGATTTGTTGAAATCATGCTTGAAAACCGACGGCGACAATGCGCTTCGCAAAATTGCGCATTGAAGCAGCCGCCAAGCTGATGCAATAGACAGGCCAACCTGCAAGCTGATTGGCGCTGACAATTGGAACCACCCGTACTTTTTCTCAAGGAAATCCACCTTACCTTTGGCGGCGCGCCGCTCTTGCGCGGCACCGATCTGCAGATCCTGCCGCGGGACCGCATATCGCTGGTCGGGCGAAACGGATCGGGCAAGTCCACTCTCCTCAAGATCGCAGCCGGCCTGATGGAGGCCGACAAGGGGGAGCGCTTTGTCCAGCCGGGGGCAACCGTGCGCTACCTGCCACAGGAACCTGACCTCAGCGGGTTTGTGAGGCTCGCTGACTATGTTGAAGCCGGCCTTGCGCCGGGCGATGACCCGCACCGCGCGCAATACCTGTTGGAAGAACTGGGGCTGAGCGGGGATGAAAACCCCAGAACGGTTTCCGGCGGTGAGGCGCGCCGTGCCGCGCTGGCGAGAACCCTTGCCCCCTCACCCGACATACTGTTGCTGGACGAGCCTACCAACCACCTCGACCTGCCTGCAATCGAATGGCTGGAAAGCGAACTCAAATCCATGCGCTCGGCGATGGTGCTGATCAGCCATGACCGCCGCTTCCTCACAAACCTTTCGCGCAAGACGGTCTGGATGGATCGCGGGCGTTCGCGTGAATTGCACCAAGGTTTTGCCGCCTTCGAGGACTGGCGCGACAAGATACTGGAAGAGGAAGAGGCGGCAGACCACAAGCTGGGCCGCAAGATCGTGCGCGAGGAACACTGGATCACCCATGGGGTATCGGGCAGGCGCAAGCGAAACATGCGCCGCGTACGCGAACTTGCAGACCTTCGCGAACAGAAGGCCGGGCGCGAAAGAATTGCAGGGAATGTAAGGATCAGTTCGGCCGAGGGCGAGACTTCCGGAAAGCTGGTTGCGAAACTGGACAGCGTCTCGAAATCCTTTGGCGACCAGCAGATCGTCAGGGATTTTTCCACCATCATCATGCGCGGCGACAGGGTCGGTATTGTCGGGCCAAATGGTGCTGGCAAGACGACACTGGTAAACCTCATCACCGGCAAGCTGGCACCCGACAGCGGCACCATCCGACTTGGCCTCAGCCTCGAAACACTTGTCATCGACCAGAAACGGGCCGCACTCGATCCCGCCTGGTCACTCAAGGACGCGCTTACCGATGGCGCGGGCGATACCATCGTCATCGGTGACCAGAGCAGGCATGTCATGACCTACATGAAGGACTTCCTGTTCCTTCCAGAACAGGCGACGACGCCCATTCACGCTCTTTCAGGCGGCGAGCGCGGCAGGCTGATGCTTGCCCGCGGCCTGCGCACCCCGTCGAATTTTCTCATTCTCGACGAGCCGACCAACGATCTCGACCTTGAAACCCTCGACCTGTTGCAGGAATTCATTGCCAATTATGCAGGCACGGTACTGCTGGTCAGCCATGACCGCGATTTCATTGACCGCACCTGCACCTCGGTGATCGCCAGTGATGGCGGCGGCAAATGGCTGGAATATGCTGGCGGCTATTCCGACATGCTTGCCCAACGCCGGTCCATGCCAACCAAGTCGAAACCCGCCAGGCCGACCCCCTCACCCCCAGCGCCATCGCCTTCGGCAAATGACACCCCATCCAAAACGGCAGGTGCTTCGACAAAGACCAAATTGTCGTTCAAGCAGAAACACGCCCTGGAGTCCCTGCCCGGCGAAATGGAAAAACTTGAAACCGAGATCGGCAAGCTCAAAAAGGCACTGGAAGACCCAGACCTGTTCAACCGCGAACCCAGGAAGTTCCAGAAATTCGTCGATGCCCTGAGCGAGCGCGAAAGCCGTCTTGCAGCCTGCGAGGAGGAATGGCTCGAGCTGGAACTGCTGCGTGAAGAGGCAGAGGGCAGTTGATTCTAGCAACGAGCACACAAAACAAAAAGGCGGCACCCGTTCGGGTGCCGCCTTTTTTGTTTTCAATCACGAAGACGGATCAACGGCGGACCGCCCTGACCCATTTTGTGCGGTATGCCGAACACTTGAATTCATTCGACATGTTGCCACCGCATACTTCGATGCGATCGCCCGATACCTTCTTGGAATAAATGCCCACATGGTAACCGCGCTTGAAACGCATGACCACGACATCGCCAGGGCGCGCTGAAGCAAGCTTGACCGGCTTGCCGAAGCCCTTCCAGTTCACTGCCATGTTGTGTCCGTCAACCGGTTTGCCACCGGCCTTGCGAACTGCATAGGCAGTGGCCGCGCCGCACCAGGGTGTCGTGACGGGATTGATCCCGATCATCGCCTGAATGGCCTTGCGATGCTTGCGCTCATGCATGCCTTCAACTCGCTTTATTGCGTGCAGTCGTGCTGGGCTGGCATGGGCATTATCTGAATAGGTAGCTACTGCTCCAAAACCGGAAACAGCAATAAGTGTGGCCAGCGCGAAGCGCGCGACCTTGAAAGCCCCAATTTTTTTCATGTGTCTTGCAGGCGGCTGGCAATGGAGTGCCACTCCCGACTGGGAAACCGTCCTAGTGTCCTTTGTTGTTTCTACAATATGGTGTGCCGGTCGGGCGAGCCCGCAAGGCACTGCAGCATCCGCACCAAGGGGAAAAATCCCAACTCCATTATGCTGCACTCTGGCATGAACCGCCAAAACCGTGCGATCTCAACTCAAAATATGTAACGACTGAAACAATCAGAAAAGAATAATCAAGCAAGTATTTGAAATTATTGAATTAACTACGATTTACTGAACGGGAACGTGAATCTCGTTGCGCCGATTGGGGCCTGAAACTGACGGATCATCATAGAAGGCATAGAAGGGTTCGCCGCTCGGCTCAAGGCCTTCCGCCTCAATCCAATCGCGCAGTTTTTCCTCCTGGCTGTCCAGCAGTTGCGGGTTTGCCCGGCCGGAAAAGCGCACTGAGGCAGTCTTCTGGGCAGGCTGGCGAACAAGTCTGATATCATCGCTTGCCGGTTCGGGCAGGGTCTCCATTGTCCATTTTGACGGCATGATGAAGGACACCGTCCAGCGGTTTGTTTTTCCCGCGCGCTCCTGAACCACCGGCGCGGTCATGGCGATCTTTTCACCGGCTGCCTGCTGGCGCACCGGCGCGGTCATGGCGATTTTCCCCTCCTCCCGGTTCTGGGCGAAGATATAGGATGCCAGTTTCATGAAGGCGATATTGGCGGCCACCATGCGTGAGCCGACAACGGTTACCTGCGCATGGATCTGCGGTTCATAGCGTCGGACCTGAAACTCGCCATCGCTTTTCAGCAGTTCAAAGGACGGGGTTTCCACGTCACTCGGCTGGGCATTTGCACTCATCGCAAAACTGATCGCGACAACAGTGGCAGCAAATGCAGTTCTAAGGCCATCGGGAAAGGTGCGCATGATCAGTCATATCCTCTCGGTTGAAGACTAGTTGCTCCCCAACGCATGGCAGGGCGATTATGTTCCTGCGACCCCATTCATTTGCCGGGGTCAGCCAGAAACCCGCCCGATTGCCGGCTCCAGAGCGAGGCATAGAGGCCGCCGCCTGCGACCAGTTCGTCATGAGTGCCAGATTCCACGATCCGGCCTTCCTCAAGAACAATCAGCCTGTCCATCCTCGCAATTGTCGAAAGCCGGTGGGCAATCGCGATCACGGTTTTGCCCTCCATCAGGGAAACCAAATTGTCGCTGATCGCCGCCTCAATGCCTGAATCGAGTTGGGATGTTGCCTCGTCAAGAATGAGAATGGGCGCATCACGCAGGAAGACACGGGCAATGGCAATGCGCTGGCGCTGGCCACCTGATAGCTGGACGCCGCGCTCGCCCACCTGGGCTGCATATCCGCGCCGGCCTCTCGCATCTTCCAGACCTCGAATGAAGTCATGCGCCTGTGCGCGTCTTGCCGCCAGTTCGATTTCCTCTTGTGTCGCATCAGGGCGGCCATGGGCGATGTTGTCGCGCACCGAGCGATGAAACATCGCCGTATCCTGCTGGACGAAGGAAAACGCCGCGCGCAGGCTGTCCTGCTGGACGTCCCTGACGTCCTGCCCGTCAATGCGGATCGCACCAGCCTCCACGTCAAAGAAGCGCAGCATTAGATTTACCAGCGTGGATTTGCCCGCGCCAGATGGTCCCACAATTCCGACTTTTTCGCCTGGATGAATGACGAGCGACAAGTCGTCGAACAGCTCGCCGGATTTCCCGTAATTGAAGCGAATGCCGTCGACTTCGATACGGCCTTCCCTGAGTTCGAACGCTGGCGCGTCTTCCTTGTCGGTGATTGCAAGCGGCTGCGCCACCAGCCCCATTGAGTTCTGCACAACACCAATATTTCGGAAAAACCCGTTGAGGATGCCCATCAGCTGGTTGAGCAGCAGCGAAAGCCTCAACACCAGCGCCAGCGCAAAGGCCACTTCACCAAGGCTGATCAGGCCGCCAAGCCACAAATCTATCGCCTTCCAAGCAACAAGGCAGACCATGACATTGGAGAGCAGGGAAAGGAAAATTCGCACACTCGACAGGTCACGGGTGAACAGGCGCAGCGCATCATACTGGCCCTTGATGCCTTCGCGGATCCAGTCATTGTCACGGGCCGTGGCGCCATGCAGTTTGACCGTTGCAATATTGGAATATCCGTCCACCATCCGTCCGGTTGCAACCGCTCCGGCTTCCGCAGTCTTGCGCCCGTGTTCGCGTATGCGCGGTATGAAGACCCTCGCAAGGATCAGGAAGCCGATCAACCACACGATCACAAACCCGCCCAGCGTCAGGTTCAGCGAGATCAGCAGGCCGAATGTGGTAATGGCATAGGCCGAAATGAAGCCGATCGTCTGGATCAGCGCAATCATCATGTCGCCCATGGCATGGCCGGTCTGGAACACCTTCTGGGCAATCCGGCCTGCCAGGTCGTTCTGGAAAAACGACAGGGACTGGCGAACCACATGGCTGTGGCTTTGCCAGCGCATCAGCGTAAAGAAATTGGGAACGACGACCTGTTCCTCGATCACGGCGCCCAGCGCAACAATCAGCACACGACCCAACAGTGCAATTGCCAGCATCCAGGCAAAAGCGGGCCCGGCCTGCCTCAACAGGGCTTCCCAGCCGCCACTGCGTTCTGGAACAAACGCTGTCAGGATGTCGACGATCTCACCGACATAGGTAAAAACGAGCGCCTCTATGCCGGCATTGATGAAGCCCAGCACCAGCATGATGAGAAAGGCCCATTTCGCCTGCTTCACATAATACCAGATATAGGCAAACAGCGTGTCCGGCGGCTGGTAATCTTCCCTAGGGGCAAAGGCGTCAATGGCGTTTTCGGCGCGCCTGAATATCGGATCGAGCAGCTTCATTATTCGGCTGCGCTCGCCTGGTCTTCAATACCGAGGAACCCGCCGGACTGGCGCGACCACAATTCCGAATACAGGCCGCCCTGCTCCACCAGTTGATGGTGCGTTCCCTTTTCGATGATCGCGCCTTCGTTCATCACGATCAGACGATCAAGCGAAGCTATGGTTGAAAGACGGTGCGCAATCGCAATCACCGTCTTGCCCTGCATGAGCTCGAACAGGCTTTCCTGGATGGCAGCTTCCACCTCCGAATCGAGCGCGGAGGTCGCCTCGTCCAGAACCAGAATCGGCGCATCTTTCAGGAACACCCGCGCAATGGCGATCCGCTGGCGCTGGCCGCCGGAGAGTTTCACCCCCCGCTCACCGACATGGGCATCAAGGCCGGTGCGGCCCTTCTGATCCTCCAGCGTCACGATGAAATCCCAGGCCTTGGCCCGCTTTGCCGCCTTGATGATGTCCTCATCGCTGGCGTCAGGGCTCGAATAGGCGATGTTGTCACGGATCGAACGGTGCAGCAGCGAGGTATCCTGCGTCACGACGCCGATATGCTTGCGAAGCGAGTCCTGCTTCACCGAGGAAATATCAGTGCCGTCAATGCGGATCGCACCGCCTTCAAGGTCGTAGAAGCGCAGCAGCAGGTTGACGAGCGTTGTCTTGCCCGCCCCGGAGCGGCCGACAAGTCCGAGCTTTTCGCCCGCGCGGATTTCCAGCGAAAGATCATGCACCACCCGGTCATGGCCCTCGGCATCCTTGCCATAGTTGAAGCTGATATGATCGAATGTGATGGCGCCCTTGTCGACGACCAGTTGGCCCGCCTGCAGCTTGTCAGTGACCTCGCGCTCCCTGGCCATCATCGCCATGCCGTCATGCACGACGCCAATGTTTTCAAAGAGCGCGGAAACTTCCCACATGATCCACTGGGACATGCCGTTGAGGCGCAGCGACAGGCCTACGGCTATGGCAATCGCGCCGACCGATACCACACCACCCAGCCACAGCCAGATCGAAAGCGAGGCGATCAGGAATACAACAATCGCATTGTTGTAATGAATGAGGAACTGGAACTGCGTCACCAGCCGCATCTGCTGGTGCACCGTGTCGAGGAACCCGTCCATGCTTTCGCGTGCATAGCCTGCTTCGCGCCCGGCATGGGAAAACAGCTTGACCGTGTTGATATTGGTATAGCTGTCGACAATTCGCCCTGTCATCAGGGAACGCGCATCGGCCTGGTTCTGACTGACCCTTTTCAGGCGGGGTACGAAATAGCTGATAATGGCCACGTAGCAAGCGATCCAGAACAGGAGCGGCAGGGCGAGGCGCCAGTCTGCGGACCCGACCATGATGATCATCGAGACGAAGTAGACCAACACATAGACGAGAATATCGGCGATCTTCATCACTGTTTCGCGAACTGCAAGCGAGGTCTGCATCACCTTGGTGGCAACCCGTCCGGCAAATTCGTTGGCGAAGAAATTCATGCTCTGCTTGAGGAGATAACGGTGCATCTGCCAGCGCGCGATCATCGGGTAATTGCCGAGCAGCGTCTGGTGTATGATCAGCGAATGCAGCAGCGAGACTGATGGCAGTCCGACCAGCAGGAAAAGCCCCATCGCCCACAGCTGCGTCCCCTCGCGCTCGAGGAAACCTTCGCGGTTGGCTTCACTCAACCAGTCTACCAGCGAGCCCAGGAAACCGAACAGCATGACCTCGCCGGCAGCCAGCATGGCACCCAGTATGGCCATCAAGATGATCCATCCTGCAACGGGGCGCGAATAATGCCAGCAAAACGCAAAAAGCGTCTCGGGGGGCCGGGTTGGCTCCTCCGCCGGATAGGGGTTTACCCGGGATTCAAAAAACCGGAACATCAGGGCATTCCATGCAAAAGAAGTTTTTTCTGGGCGAAGGCAGTGGTTCCTGCCCGCTAATCCAGGGTGACTTGGAATCAGGGTGACTTGCCAGCTTCGAGCCGCAAGGCTAACCGTTTTGACCAGATAGGTCACGGATAAAAATGGGCGAGAGGCAAGGGGAATACAAGTTGCAATTTAGACCTGCCCTCGCCCTCTATCAACCCGACATTGCGGGCAATACCGGTACGCTGATACGCCTTTCCGCCTGCCTGGGTACACATCTTCACATCATCGAGCCGGCAGGCTTTCGCACCGATGACAGCAATTTGAGGCGTGCAGGCATGGATTACCGTGATCTGGCGCGCATTACCCGACATGCGGACTTCAACGCTTTTGCTGCTTTTGCCCGGCAAGAAAATTCGCGTGTGATCCTCCTGTCGACCAGGGCTACCCTTCCCTATGACCGGTTCGATTTTCGTCCTGACGACATCATAATGCTGGGAAGGGAATCATCAGGCGTGCCAGACCGCGTCCATGATGAGGTCGAGGCACGGCTTCTCATTCCGATGGAACCGCAGGCGCGCTCGCTCAACCAGGCGATTTGCGCAGCCATGGTACTTGGCGAGGCACTCAGGCAGACCGGCGGATTTCACGCCGTTATTCCCTGAGGGTTTCCTGGGCTGATCAGTCAGCCGTGGGCAGGCGCCGCATGGTAAACTCGATCACGTCATCGGGCAGTTCGCGCCAGCTTTCGACTTCCGACCAATAGGCCGCCTTGGGATATTTGTTCAGGAATTCCCGGGCCTTGGCTTGTGCCTCTGCCCGCGGCAAAGAATAGGTCTCGCGTTTCCAGACTGGTTCACTGGCCTTTGCCTCGCGGCGCTTTTGGCTCCACTTGCGGTTGGCAGAGCGGGCGCGCGAAAGCGCACCATCCTGGGACGTCCAGTAATGGCGGCTGGCTTCTGAAAGTTCTGCTGTCAGGTCGGCAAGCGTTTCCGTCTCGTCGGCCAATTGCCGTTGCCGGGATTCCAAAGAGGATTTCTCGCTATTGTTGGCCATCGCATCCTCACTGCATTCAAGCCTTTCTAGCAACGCATTGCGAACGTTTCTTGTCAAGCTGGCGCGATCACCAATTCCGCCATTGATAGCGCTGGGGCCCTGTGGACTTGCCTATGGACTCGCATCTCAGGCCCGTCTAAACAGCGCGTGGATAGTGCTGAAAACCGGCACGATACCGGAAAATCGCGTGCGGAGTTTGCGATCATGGCGGGCAACAAACCCAGCGTTCCACAGGAACTTCCAGCCGACATCGAGGAAAAGAAGAAACAGGCAGAAGCCTGGTTCCAGGAGTTGCGCGACCAGATCTGCCAGCGCTTCGAACTCCTCGAAACCGAACTTGCCGGCACCTTCTCCGAACATGAGCCGGGCAGGTTCGTTCGTACCCCCTGGCAGCGAAATGAGGGCGAAGGCGGCGGCGGCGTCATGTCATTGATGAACGGGCGACTTTTCGAAAAGGTTGGCGTGCATACCTCCACCGTCCATGGCGAATTTGCCGAGGATTTCCGCAACCAAATTCCAGGCGCCGAGGAAGACCCGCGCTTCTGGGCTTCGGGCATTTCACTGATCGCCCACCCCTGGAATCCGAACGTGCCGGCCGTCCATATGAACACCCGCATGGTGGTCACGACCGGCCAGTGGTTTGGCGGTGGCGCGGACCTGACACCGGTTCTCGATGACCGGCGCACCCAGGAAGACCCCGACAGCCAGCTTTTCCACAAGGCAATGAAATTCGTCTGCGATCGCCACGCAGTGGCAGATTATGATCGCTACAAGAAATGGTGCGACGAATACTTCTTCCTCAGGCACCGCAACGAAATGCGCGGCATTGGCGGCATCTTCTATGATTACCTTCATTCAACGGACGAGGCTGGCGGCTGGGATGCCGATTTTTCCTTCACCCAGGATGTCGGCAAGGCTTTCAACGTCGCCTATCCGGCCATTGTGCGCCGCAACATGAACCTGCCATGGACGCCAGAGCAGCGCGAGGAGCAGCTCGTCCGCCGCGGCCGCTATGTGGAATTCAACCTGCTCTATGACCGCGGCACCATCTTCGGCCTGAAGACAGGCGGCAATGTGGATTCGATCCTCTCCTCCATGCCACCAACGGTAAGGTGGCCTTAGGCCGCACACTGACCGCGACCGGGAGGGATAATTGACCTCAACCGACCGTTGTGCCAAGCTTCCTTCACATGCGGCGCTAGCCTGAACACCCGTGAGGAAGTGTTCTCGGGACGGAGCGGGAAATGAGGGGATCGGGGAAGTCTGTTTCGCTGGCAACCACGCTTGTCTGCGCTCTGCTTTTCAGCGGATGTCAATCCAGTGACAGTGCTGAAAGTTCGACCGAACTGAACAATCAGCAGACAGCAGCATTGCAGCAAAGTGAAACCCGAACGACGCCAGGTCCCGACCAGGTCAGGCTGGTCAGCGAAAGCAGCGCCTATCGCGAAATGCACTCTGGAGATGCTGGCGAAGCTGCAAACCAGTATCGGGTACTGGCAGCTAATGTCAGGCCATCCGGGCCAAAATATTATGAGCAATATGAATATGTTTCGCGCGCCAAACTGATAGGGAATGCAGCGTTTTCTGATTTGGCAGCTGGAAACGTCGAGGCCGCAAAAAGCGGTTTCGTCCAATCTATGGAAATCCTTTCCGAAGGCATTTCCGGCCACAGCCTGCACCTTGAAGCCAAAGCGAGGAATCAAAGACAGACCGCAAACGCCCTGACCATGATCGCAGGGGTTGGCCTTGCTGTTCTGGGTGTAAGAGCTTCCAACAACAATCCCGCCGCCGCCCAACAGATTTCGGATTCGCTTTCACAAGCCTTTGACAGTTTGGGCAGGATCAACACACTCATTCACAACCGGATTACACAGATCAAGGAATCGGCAATCAACAGCAACGCCAGGGGCGGGGTTGATGGAGATCTTTGGCGGACCGTTGTCGTTTCAGAACATCCTGTTCCTGCGTCGGTTGTTCGCATCGAAACCGGCAATTCCCACTGCACCGGTTTTTACATACAGCCCAGACTGGTGGCCACATCTGCCCACTGCATCAATCCGGGAACCCTTTCCGAAGTCATTCATCACAGTCCTTCAGATCCCAAAGCCTTCATTACAGGTATGGGTGTAAGCAAGAATCCTGTTGTTTATCAGTTTGTTCATCCCTCCTACGATGGCAGTGTGTGCAACAGGTTCGATGTCGCCCTTCTCGTCGTCAGGCACAAATCCGGCGCGCATCTGCCGGTTGATACCTCGTCTGCTGCAACACTGGGAAACGGCATGATCATGGGATATTCGGGCGACCTGAACTCCGGCTTTTTCAAGCAACTGGACTATGGGTGCCCGATCAAAGGGCGTGAGGGAGGCATGATCAGCCACCAATGCGCATCATCTGGCGGAAACAGTGGTGGTCCATTGATGGCTGTCCGCAACGGCAGGATAAACGCAATTGGAGTGCATTCCTGCGGACAGAAGACCACGACAGGAACAAGGCTCGGCTTCAAGGGTTCTGCACACATATCCGAATTGAAGCTGCTCTATGACGAGTTGGTCAGGCAGGACCCGGGGCTGGGAGTTGCCGGCCTATTGGACTGAGCCCTTTGGTCGCCTGTCAGGCCACCTTTCAGGTTTCTTTGTAAAACAGGCGCTTTTTGTGCTATGGTTCGTATCCATCTGGCAGGGGGAACTGCCGGCAAAGGCGGTTCACCGTTGCCTTCAAGAGAACGCAACTACAACGGAGGACTGCATGAGCAGCGAACTCAGAACCTTTGAATGCGGAACCCTGGTACCCGGCTGCGACTGGCACACCACTGCCGAGGACGAGGCGGAAATCGTCCGCCGTACCGTTGAGCACCTGAAAACAGCCCATGGCGAGACAGTTATCCGACCCTCAATGGTGGAGGCAGTCAAGCAGCGCATCCGGCCCGAAAAAGCCGATGCTGCCTGAAAAGGCCCGAGAAGAGCAGGCAACGGTCACAAACAGACAGGCTTGATGTTCCGAAAGAAAACACCCCGATCGGCAGGGCGTTGGCCGGGGAACTTCAACTCTTGAGCAGTTCTTCCTTCGAAAGGCTGAAGCCGCTTTCGATCCAGCGTTTTTCCATCGCGGCAAGGGTCTTGCCCATTGCCGCGCCCGGTTCGCTGCCTGCCGCGATCAGGTCCTTTCCCGAGACCGGAAATACCGGCCTTTTCCAGGAATCGGCGATTTCCGCGATATCCGCGAGAGCGCCAGCGTTGTCGTAGTCTTTCTGACCTACCGCGCTGGCCGCCTGCAGTTTTGCCCGGTCGCTGACACCGCGCGGTTTTCCGCGATAGAGCCGTTTGGCCAGCACCTCATGCTGCATGGCAGAATCAACCGGATCCTCCATCGCCCAGTCGAGTAGGCGGCCCTGTTCTGCATTGGAAAGTCTCAACCGCTGGCTGATCCCCATCACCGTGTCACCATCGGGCCGAATGATGGCTTCAAGCCGCAGCAACGCATCGGCCTGCCAGCCGAAACGTTCTTCAGCCTCCATCAGCGCAGGGAGAAGATCGATCCCCCATTTGGCGCTTTCGGGCAGGACTTCGCTCAGCACGCCCGTGCTGCGCATCCATAACAGCGCGCGCGAGGGATCATCGGCCCCGAAAGTCTTGCGCAACTCGGCCCAGATTCGCTCTGCCGAAATATGCTGAAGGCCGGCCTTCAGCCGGGCACAGGCTTTCAGCCCCTCCCCGTCGGGACGGCCCGAACCATATTGGGCAAAGAAACGGAAAAACCGCAGTATCCGCAGGTAGTCTTCCACGATGCGCTTTTCGGCATCCCCGATGAACCGCACCAGGCCTGCCTTTGCATCCTCGATACCGCCGAGGGGATCGAACAGCCTGCCACCGCGCTCGCAATAAAGCGCGTTCATTGTCAGATCTCGGCGCTCGGCATCGCGCACCCAGTCCGTGCCGAATCGCACCACCGCATGGCGGCCATCCGTCTCGATATCCTCGCGCAGCGTGGTGATCTCATAAGCCTGCCCGCAGCTGACAGCCGTTACAGTGCCATGCTCGAAACCGGTCGGCACCGCCTTGATGGAAGCAGCCTCCAGCGCCTTGACCGTCTGGCCCGGCAGCAGTGTCGTGCACAGGTCAACATCGCTTACCGGCCTGCCCATCAGCGTGTTGCGGACCGCGCCGCCTGCAACCCGCGCCTCACCGCCTGCAGTCTCGATGGCATCGAATACCGCCTGGAGGCTGGCCGCCTGAAGCCACTCCGCCTTTTCGATCGCAAGCTCACTTGCCATTGCCGGCCTCCGATCCGTCTGTCCCAGGCGAGGAGGGAAATGCATCCAGCGGCTGGCCTTTCAGCCGGTCGTGGAAGACGCGAATGATCCCCGCCGTCACGCCCCAGATGTGGTGTTCGCCAAAAGGCATTTCGAGATAATGGCGCTTCTTGCCGCCAAATTCGCGGCTGCCCAAATGGTGGTTGTCATCATCCATCAGGAAGGCAAGCGGCACCTCGAAAATATACTCGACCTCGTCAGGATTGGCCGTTAGTTCAGCGGCAGGGTCAACCAGCGCCACAACCGGCGAAATCCGGTATCCGGACCCGGTGAAATATTCCGGCATCGTGCCGATCACCTCGACATGGCGCGGCTGCAACCCGATTTCCTCTTGCGCTTCGCGCAGGGCTGCCGCTTCCGCGCTGGCATCATCGGGATCGATCTTGCCGCCGGCAAAGGCGATCTGACCCGAATGGGCAGCAAGCTTATCGGTCCGCTTGGTCAGGATGACAGTCAACTCGTCCCTGCGCTTGACCACGGGAATGAGCACTGCCGCCGGCTTTACCGCCTTTTCATATACCCAGTCGGCAAATTCGGGATTGAGCAGGAAATCACCGGCAGGTGATGGCGCCTTGCCAAACAGGCGCTCGGCGGCAAGCGCGCGAAAACCATCCGCATCCATTTGCGAAAACGGACTCTCCCCTTCAAGCAGGGCATCAAGTGTATCAGGTTTCATTCGGGCGCCTGGCAGGAAGAAAAGAGAAGGATGAAAGTTGTGGTAAAGGATTCGGTCTATATGGCAACTGTCTATACTGGCCCGCTCAGGCGGTTCAACTCATCTGCCGGCATGATGGGAAACACCGCACCGCGGCTGCGAACCGCAAACATCCTCGTCCCGTTTATCTCAACCTCTTCGCCAAGGCCGGCAAGTTCATGCAGGACCGGGCGGGATAACAGGGCCTCCAGCTGTCCGCGCACCAGGAGATAGGGCTTCAGCCCGCCCGCTTCGCCATCCGTTTCAAATCGCAGGGGATGATCCTCGTCCGCCTCCACCACATCACCCACATTGGTGCGAAAGGTCAGCACCTGTTCGGCCCCCTCGCCGCTTGCATCCATTTCGACTGCAATGAAATGCGCATCCTCGACGCGGATCTTCAGTCGCTCTACCGGCGTGACAAGATAGGTTTCCCCATCCTCATCCTTGCGCAGGACTGTCGCGAAAAGCTCAACCAGCCGCCGTCTGGAAATTGGCGACCCCATATAGTGCCAGGCACCGTCAGCACGGATTACAATGTCGATTTCGCCCACATGGTCCGGATCCCATTTTTCGACGGGAGCCGGGCCGCGCTTCTTGTCGCCCGCCCGCTCGATCAGCGCCTGCAAACCGTCCACGCCTTCGGCTTTGCGTCCCTGCCGGGTCTGGACATTGGCCTCAGCCTTTCCCGGCCTGTTTTCATAAGGCAAAGTCTCCCGGTTTCTTTTTTCCGCCATTCTTACCGTCCACAGATTGGGAATGGCAGCCCCGAACGGGCTTGCCGGATCGCACATCAAACTTTTGTGAGAAAATACCGCTCACACCATCTTTAGCAAGGCTGCATATTGTATTGCGGGCAAACAAGCCTACCATACGAGCGAGCAGTTGATTTCAAGGAGAAGCCATGAGCGCCGTGGACCGGAAAATGCCCGAACTCGACGAAAAGGCCATCATCGAGGCCGCGGAGCAAGCCGTGGGCGACATTGTCAGGGCGCGTAAGGAAACCGCCAAGGTGATTTTTGGCCAGGAACTGGTTGTCGAGCGCTCACTGGTCACCATCCTTTCAGGCGGCCACGGCCTTCTTGTCGGCCTGCCGGGCCTTGCAAAGACCAAACTGGTCGACACGCTCGGCACGGTGCTCGGCCTTGATGCCGCCCGTATCCAGTTCACGCCCGACCTCATGCCATCGGATATCCTGGGTTCTGAAATCCTCCAGCAGGATGACGAAGGCAAGCGTAGCTTCCAGTTCGCAAAGGGCCCCGTCTTCACCCAATTGCTGATGGCCGACGAGATCAACCGCGCCAGCCCGCGCACGCAGGCCGCCCTGCTGCAATCCATGCAGGAATACCATGTGACAATCGCCGGCAAGCGCCTCGACCTGCCTGCCCCCTTCCATGTTCTGGCGACGCAGAATCCGCTCGAGCAGGAGGGTACCTACCCGCTGCCCGAAGCCCAGCTTGACCGCTTCCTTATGCAGATCGACGTTCACTATCCTGAACTGGAGGCCGAGCGCCGCATCCTTCTTGAGACCACGGGCGTGATCGAGGACACCGCCAAGGGAACCATGACTGCCAAACGCCTGATGGAGATGCAGGCCCTTGTGCGCCGCATTCCTGTTGGCGAAAGCGTTGTCAATGCCATACTGGAACTGGTGCGCTCGGCCCGACCAGGCGCCTCGAATGACGAGATGAACCAGTATATTTCCTGGGGCCCCGGCCCGCGTGCAAGCCAGGCGCTGATGCTGACCTCCAGGGCGCGCGCCCTTCTCGATGGCCGCCTCTCGCCCTCCGTCGATGACGTGCTCGCCCTTGCTGAACCCGTTCTCCAGCACCGCATGCAGCTTTCATTTGCTGCCCGTGCCGAACGCATTACCGTGCGCGATGTCATTGCATCCGTAAAATCGCGTATCGGCTAGAACATGGCAGCCGGTACCAGAAGGATCCGCCATTGAGCCCGCCTATCGGACAGTCAGTAGAAGCCCTTGAGGCCGGTGAGGTACTCGGGCGCTCCCGGGCGCGCGCGGCACTGATTCCCGACCTGCTGGTGGAAGCCCATCGCGTTGCCAACAACGTATTTGCCGGCTGGCATGGCAGGCGCAGGCGCGGTGTAGGCGAGAATTTCTGGCAATTCCGGCCCTATGTGCCCGGCGAGAATTTCGCAGCAATCGACTGGCGCCGCTCGGCACGCGACGACCATGTTTATGTGCGGGACCGCGAATGGCAGGCGTCGCACACAATCTGGCTGTGGGTCGATGAAAGCGCCTCCATGCTATACAAGTCACGCGATGCGATTGTCTCCAAACAGTCGCGCGCGCTGGTCCTTGCCCTTGCGACCGCCGAGCTTCTGGCGCGCAGCGGCGAGCGCGTCGGCTGGCTGGGTGTCAGCAAGCCCATCCTGCACCGCCATGCGGCAGAGCGGCTGGCGGCAGCCATTTCCAGTGCGCCACCGCAGACTGAATTCCCCGATACCCAGATGGTTCGAGACCACGCTGAGATCGTGCTGTTCAGCGATTTCCTGGAGACACGCGCTGCTGAAGACGAACACCATACAGCTTTCCGCAACCTTTCCGACAAGCAGATCCGCGGCCATCTCGTGCAAATGGTAGATCCTGCCGAGGAAGTATTCCCCTATTCGGGCCGTGTGGAGTTTCGCGACCCCGAAACCGGGAACCGCCTGAATTTTGGCTCTGCCCAGTCGCTCCGCGAGGATTACAGCGCCCTGTTCGCAGCCCATTGCGAGAACCTGTCAGGCTTTGCCCGGCGTCTTGGCTGGAGTCATACGCTGCACCACACAGACAAGCTTGCCTCGACTGCATTGCAATCGCTGCACACAAATCTCTCCCAGTCGACCGCGGGGGTTTGATCTGATGCTTGGTCTGCCACTCGCCTTTGCCTATCCCTGGGTGCTGCTCGGCCTCCTGGCCCTGCCTATCATCTGGTATCTGTTGCGCCTGACGCCACCCAAGCCGCAAAGCGAGATCTTTCCTCCGCTCGTGATCCTCGAACGGCTGGCGAACCGCGACGAAACTCCGTCAAAAAGCCCGTGGTGGTTGACCCTGTTGCGCCTCACTATGGCAGCACTGGTCATCCTCGCCATGGCCGGTCCGGTCTGGAACCCTCGTGATGCACTGCTGCGCGCCGGAGACAACCTTCTCATCGTGATGGATGATGGCTGGGCAAGCAGCGGCCACTGGGAAGAGGCAAAGGCCTCGGCGCTGAAGGCCTTGGGCGAAGCAGCTGAAAGCAGCCGTCTCGTTTCCCTCCTCCAGACCAGCGATCCGGCTTCGGCGACGCCAACACCGATTGCCGCCGATGCCATCCGGCCAACCATCGAGGCAGCAGCAAACCGCCCGCAAAAACCCGACCACCTAGCCAGTGCGGCAAAGCTCGAAGAAATGCAGGCTAACGGCAATTTTGGCGAAATCCTGTTTCTGACAGACGGGCTTTCGCGCAGCGCCGCAACAAATACGCTGATCAATGCGATCACCCGTACCGGCCTGCCCGTTCGGGCATTTGAACCTGACATTGCCGGCCTTGCCATTATTGGTGCGGTCGAGAACGAGCCCGGACGGATGACCGGAACCCTGGTGCGCGCCGACAACAGCAATGCCCTGCCACTGAGAGTAACCGGCCGGGACAAGGATGGCCTGGCAATTGCCAGGGCCCCGGTGCTGATTGCGGCTGGGGAAACGCAAGGCAGTTTCAATTTCGAGCAGCCTGTTGAACTGCGCAACCAGATCATGAGCGTTTCGATAGATGAGGCGGGCCATGCAGGAGCCGTGCAATTGCTTGATGAAAGCAACCGGCGGCGCATTGTCGGCCTGATCTCCGGTCAGAGCGCCGATATTGCCCAGCCGCTCCTGTCGCCACTCTATTATATCAACCGGGCGCTTTCCCCTTTCAGCGATATCCGCGATGCAAACACCGCCAATCTGGAACTCGCCGTGGAGGAACTCCTTGCACAGAATGTATCGGCAATCGTCATGGCCGATGTCGGCACCCTGCCACCTCAAACGCTGGACAGGGTCAGCGAATTTGTCGAGGGCGGAGGACTGCTGATCCGTTTCGCAGGACCGCGTCTTGCGGCCAATCCGGATACCCCGCTCCTGCCCGTCGAACTGGTACAGGGTGACCGCTTCATTGGAGGGGCATTGTCCTGGGAAACGCCCAAGGAGATTGCCGCTTTCGAACCGGGCTCTCCGTTTTTCGGGATGGAAAAGCCGCAGGATGTTGCGATTTCTCGCCAGGTGCTCGCGGTTCAGTCGCGCAGCCTCGAGGAACGTACCTGGGCACGGCTCGCAGATGGCACGCCACTCGTGACCGCAGGTCGCCAGGGCGAGGGCTGGATCGTTCTGTTCCATGTCAACTCAGACAACAACTGGTCCAACCTGCCGCTTTCGGGCACTTTCGTCGAAATGTTGCGCCGCACGGTCAACCTCTCGCGCTCCACCGCACCCGGCCAGGATGCCGGCGAAGGACAACGCCTGCCTGCCTTCCTCGTGCTTGATGGCAAGGGCAATCTCGTTTCCCCGCCAAGCGAGGTCAAACCGCTTGTCATGGAAGCCGGCAATACGCCGGCAGTTTCGCTGGACAACCCGCCGGGTCTTTACGGTACAGAGGACGGATATGTGGCGCTGAACCTGATGAACGGGGATGACCGCCTTGAGCCGATCAATCTGGCATCGAACATGCCGACGGCAGAAACAACCGCCTATGTTTCGGGCGGTGATGCACTGATAAAGCCGTGGCTGCTGGTTGCCGCAGCACTCCTCTTCCTTCTTGATTGCCTTGCCGTCCTGTGGTTTGCCGGCGTCCTGAAAACATCCCGCCGCGCCCGCGCGATTCCGGCCAGCCTTGCAACTGTGTTTGTACTTGGCTTTGCAATGGCCATCGCTCTGCCTGCCACAAACGCACTCGCGCAACAGGCCGGAGGCGGCCAGGCAGGAGACAGCACTGGCGAAGCTATTGATTTTTCCGCCGCCCTCAAGACCCGTTTTGCCTATGTGCGCACGGGGGATGCCGAAATCGACCGCATCAGCGAGGCGGGACTTCTGGGCCTGACGCGCTATGTCGCGAGCCGTACCGCGCTTGAGCCGGGCGATCCGATCGGGGTCGATATTTCCAGTGACGAACTGGCCTTCTTCCCCTTTCTCTACTGGCCGATTGCAGACTCCGTTGAAACTCCCGACGCTGAAACCATGTCGCGGGTCGATGCCTATATGAAGCAGGGCGGCAGCATACTTTTCGATACTCGCGACCAGATCAATTCGAGCCTTTCGGGCGGCGGCAATCCCAAGCTGATGGAAATCCTGGCAACGCTTGATATTCCCCCGCTCGAGCCGGTCCCCCCGGACCATGTGCTGACCAAGTCATTCTATCTTCTCGACAGCTTCCCTGGTCGCTATCAGGGCGGTGAATTGTGGGTCGAGCAGATTGCTGCCCGCGAGGAGGCATCAGAGCGTCCGGCAAGGGCTGGCGATGGCGTCTCGACGCTCCTGATCACCAGCAATGATTTTGCCGGGGCATGGGCGATTGATGAAGAGAACCGTTCGCTGTTCCCGACCATCCCGCCCAATCCGGCCCAGCGCGAATTCGCATTCCGCGCCGGCGTCAACATCGTCATGTATTCACTGACCGGCAATTACAAGGCAGACCAGGTCCACATTCCCGCACTTCTCGAAAGGCTGGGCCAATGAGGGAGCGCCTGTAAATGGATTACAATCTCGCCTTCGCGCCCGAATTGCCCGTCTGGCTGCTGGCAGTCATTTGTCTGGTGCTGGCGGTGCCGGTACTTTTTGGCCTCGCCAGACAGGTCCGCGGCAGCTGGCTGCGCCTTCTCGCCTTTGCCTTTTTGGCGCTTGCCCTGTTCAATCCCTCCCTGCTTGTCGAGGACCGCGAGAACCTCAATAGCGTTGTCGCGGTTGTGACCGACCGCAGCAGCAGCCAGCGGCTCGATGGAAGGCAGGAACAGTCTGACGCTGTACGCGAGGCATTGCTGGCTGAGCTCTCACGCCAGGAAGCCTTCGAGGTTCGCGAGATCGAGACCACTGACCAGATTTCAAGCACGACCGATGTTTCCACGGCGCTGATGGGCGCCCTTCAATCGGGCTTGCGCGATGTGCCGGGCGACCAGCTGGCCGGGGCTATCCTGATCACCGATGGACAGGTGCATGACCTGCCGGACGCAGGAAGCCAGCTCGGCATCAACGCCCCGCTGCACGCCCTCATCACTGGCGACACCAATGAACGTGACAGGCGCATCGTCATCACCGAGGCGCCGCGCTATGGCGTGGTCGGTGAGAGCTACGAGATCACCTACGAGGTCCGCCAGCAGGGCTTCGCCGAAAATCAGCCTGTCGCTGTTTCCATCTATCTCGACGGGGAACTGGTGACGGTCGAGGAGGTCGTGCCGGGCGAACCCTACAGCTTCGTTGACCATGTCGCCCATGGCGGGCGTAACATCATAGAATTGCGGGTCGAGGCCCATACAGAGGAAATCACCGCCACCAACAACCGTGTCTTCGCCAATCTAAATGGCATCCGCGAGAACCTGCGCGTGCTGCTGGTATCTGGCGAACCGCATTCTGGCGAGCGCACCTGGCGCAACCTGCTCAAATCCGATGCCAGCGTCGACCTCGTTCATTTCACCATCCTGCGTCCGCCCGAAAAACAGGACGGCACGCCGATCAGTCAGCTTTCGCTGATTGCCTTTCCTACACGCGAACTCTTCGTCGAGAAGATCGATGAATTCGACCTTATCATATTCGACCGCTATTCGCGGCGCGGCGTCCTGCCCATCCTGTATTTCGACAACATCGCCCGCTATGTGCGCGACGGTGGCGCTGTTCTTTTGGCAGCCGGGCCCGAATTCGGCCTGCCCGGCAGTATCGCCCAAACGCCGCTTGATGATGTCCTGCCTGCCCTGCCAACCGGCGATATCAACGAGAACCCGTTCAAGCCGCTGATTTCCGATACCGGCAACCGCCATCCGGTCACGCGCGGCCTTGACGAGGGCAAGAGCGAAAACCCCGATTGGAGCCGTTGGTTCCGCGCCATTGGCGTGCGCGATATTACCGGAGACGTCGTCATGCGCACCGGCAATGATGAACCCCTGCTTGTCCTGCAACGCTATGACGAGGGACGTGTTGCGCTGCTCCTGTCAGACCATGCCTGGCTGTGGGCGCGTGGCTTCGAGGGCGGCGGACCCCATGTCCAGTTGCTGCGCCGCATATCCCACTGGCTGATGAAGGAACCTGAACTGGAAGAAGAGCGCCTGACAGCTGAACGCGAGGGCAACAGCCTGCTCGTGACCCGCCAGACCCTGGGCGAAGATCCCGGCCCGGTCGAGGTGCGCAGGCCCGACGGAACAACCTTCCAGATCGAGCTTTCACCTTCAGGCGAAGGCAATTTCACCGGCCAGATCGATGATCCCGACATTGGCCTTTACCAGGTTGCCAATGGCGAACTGACCTCGCTCGTCCACATGGGCCCGCCCAATCCGCGCGAATATGCTGATGTCCTGTCGACCGGCGACCTTGTCGGAACGGTTGCACTGGAAACCGGCGGCAGCGTGCAGCGTGTCAACCGCGAGGGCACCAACACGCCTCGCGTCCTCGCCATCCGCCCGGGTGCAAATGCCAGCGGCAATGGCTGGATCGGACTGCATAATACAGGTGCGACTATCCTTCGCGGGATAGACCGCATCAGCCTGTTTGTGGGATTCCTCGGCCTGTCGCTGCTGCTGCTTGCAATGGCAGCCATGTGGACACGCGAAGGCCGCTAGTTGGCGAACCATCGCTTCGCTTGGCCCCGGTAATCAGCGGCAGCGCCCTTTTCCAGTTCGAATGCGAGGATTCGTGCCGGATCGGCAGGCCCGGGAAAGGTGATGCGCCCCGGCTCGACCTGGTAGAAGCCGAACCCCTTGTAATAGGCATAATCCCCTACGAGAATGACGAACCGGTGCCCCTTTTCGTGCGCGGCATGCAGTGCGCGGTTCATCAAATCACGTCCGATACCAAGTTTGCGCTGCGACGGATCGACCATCAATGGCCCCAGAACCAGTGCCTGCTTGCCGCCGAGATCGATCAGCGTTTGCTTGACCGATCCGACCAGTTCGCCGCGCAGAAAGGCAACAAAGCACAGTTGCGGATCGCTCTCGACGCCCTCACGCAGGCGAAAGGCTGCGCGCGAAAAACGGCCGGGGCCGAAGGCGGCAGCACCGAGTGCTTCAACGGCATCATTGTCTTCAGGCGCTTCCTGACGGATGATGATGTCAAGCGGGGAAAGAGAAGTCATGGTTTCATTTCCGGATAAAAGGCAGGACGGGCCTGCATTTTCCGGCCATGACCAAGGTCAGGCGGTTTGCAGGCGTTGAAACGTCGCTCTCGCAGCAATCCCCATGGAAAAGGGGAAGGCGATCGCGCTAGTACCGGTTCGTCGTCGCATGGTCGCAAACATTGCGTGCCTGATCCTTTTTGTGTTGCCGGAACTTCGTATCCGGCAGCCGCGTTGAGCTATCATGGCAGGGCAAATGCGTCCAGAGGCAAATTTCCTCAAGGCGGCCCCGCCTGCATGCCAGTCGGGACAGGTTCGGGTTGGCAAAATTTGCGATGAACACTGCGTTCGTAATTGATACGGTTCTATTTCGCCGCTGAAACGCTATGTGGGCACCTGACACAGAAAAGAAGGAAAGAATTCATGGGATTGCTCGTCAATGGAAAATGGCAGGACAAATGGTATGACACCGACTCAACGGGGGGCGCCTTCAAGCGTTCCGAATCGGGTTTCAGGAACTGGGTAACCGCAGACGGATCAGCCGGACCAAGCGGCGATGCCGGTTTCAAGGCGGAAGCCGACCGCTATCACCTGTATGTTTCCTTTGCCTGTCCCTGGGCAAACCGGACACTCATCATGCGCAGCCTCAAGGGGCTTGAGGACATGATCGGCGTTTCCGTAGTTGACTGGTTCATGGGCAATAATGGCTGGGAATTCAGGGAACGCGATGGCGCAACCGGCGACAAGCTCTTCGGTTCCGACTTCGCCCACCAGCTCTATACGCGCGCTGTTTCAGACTATTCCGGACGCGTCACTGTGCCGATCCTTTGGGACAAGCATCGCGGCACCATCGTCTCGAACGAATCTTCAGAAATCATCCGCATGTTCAATTCAGCTTTTGACGGGGTGGGCGCGATCAGGGGCGATTATTACCCCCGGGAACTGCGCAGCGAGATCGACGAGATCAATGAGCGCATCTACCACACTGTCAACAATGGTGTTTACAAATGCGGCTTCGCTACCAAGCCCGAACCCTACCAGGAAGCCTTTGGCGAACTCTTCGACACGCTTGATGCAATGGAGGAACGTCTTTCCAACCAGCGCTGGCTCGCCGGTGATACGTTTACCGAAGCCGATATCCGCTTCTTCGTAACGCTTATACGTTTCGATCCGGTCTATGTCGGCCACTTCAAGTGCAACCGCCAGCGCATCAGCGACTATCCGAACCTGTCAAACTACACACGTGACATCTACCAGATGCCGGAAGTGAAAAAGAACATCGATCATTTCCACATCAAGCACCACTATTACGCCAGCCACGAAACCATCAATCCGCACCGTATCGTGCCGCTTGGGCCGGAAGTGGATTTCGATGCCCCCCATGACCGGAACCGGTTTGCCTGACACTTACCACAATTGCCCGAAAGCCTTGCTGCCAAAGACTTCCTCCAGCCGCTCCCTGGTGGAAACTGTCGTTCCCTGGGGCAGATCGTCGAGCGGGAAAAAAACCGCTTCGGCAATCTCCCTTGTCGGGATGAATGGGTGAATCTCTTCCCAGTCGTTGCAGCGATAGAGAAGTACATGATCGCGTTTGGACGCCCGGCGATTGGCATAGACTGTCAGCAATTGCGGCGGTGACAACGGCCGGATACCCGCTTCTTCTGCCAACTCCTTGCAAACGGCGTCCATGGCCGTTTCACCGCGTTCAACTCCGCCGCCCGGCAAATGCCAGCCCGGCACATAGGTGTGGCGCACGAGAAGCACCCGCTCCGAACTGTCACTCACGACTATCCGCACGCCAAGTGTCATTGGTCGCACGAAGAGGATGAGGATATGAAAGAGGCGCACGCGCCAGGAAGGTTTGCTCACGAATTCTCCCGCCGGCCCGTGTCCGCACGAATTTCAGCACCACCGGCACCTTGAGGCTGATCCGAATTTAACTTACAGCGAAGGTCATGTTTCGTCTCGCCCATATTTCCGATATTCATCTGGGTCCGCTGCCAAAGGTTCGCCGCCGCGAACTCTTTTCCAAACGCATTACCGGTTATGTCAATTTCCGGCGCAACCGCACCAATGTGGACCAGCCGGAGATCACCGCCAATCTGCTCGCCTATCTTCGGAACCTGGAACCCGATCACACGGTCATAACTGGCGACCTGATCAATCTCGGCCTGAGGTCGGAATTCGAAAACGCTGCCCACTGGCTTTCCAGGCTGGGCGATCCGAAGGACAATACCGTTGTCCTCGGCAATCATGACGCCTATGTGCCGGGTGCAAGGCAAATGGCCATGGAAGCCTGGCAGCCCTGGATAAACGGCGATGATGAAAGCATCATCGCTTCGGAAAAACATTACCCGGTCCTGCGTCAGCGCGACGGCATTTCGATCATCGGCTGCAATTCTGCCCGTGCCTCGGCCCCTTTTCTTGCAACGGGCTACTTCAAAAAAGATCAGGGCAAGAAACTTGCTTCCATACTGCAGGAGGAAGGTGAAGCGGGCAGGTTTCGCATCATCCTGATCCACCATGCACCCTTTCCCGGTGCCACCGACCGTTACAAGCGACTGCGCGGCATGAAAAACTTCATGTCCGTCATAAGGGAACATGGCGCGGAACTGATCCTGCACGGGCATACCCACTATGCAACACTGGAAAGCATTCCGGGAAAATTCGGAAGGGTTCCGGTTATCTGCGTGCCGGCAGCCTATCAATGGCTCGGCCACAAAAAGCCGGCGGCAGGCATTAACCTGTTCGAGATCACGAAAAGCAACGAAAAATGGCAGGTGAAGCTGGAACGTCACGGCCTGCAGGAAGGTGCTGAACCTGCTTTCGGCCTGAACACCAGCCAGCAGATCGGCCCGGTATCCTGAACGCCTGTGGCAGTTATCCCAGGCGAAGGTTGGCAATAAAGCCTGCAATGTCGCCAAACCATGCCCAGGCGAATATCGCTGCTGCACCGCCAAGAAGACCGATCAGGAACCACATCGGATCAAATCCGGGACGTTTCGCCTCTACCGCAGCCTCACCGGCTACCCCTGCCTCCTCATCAAGGCCGAACTGGTAATCCCGCATGGCGACCCACTCGCCCTCAATCATGCGTTCGCGTTCGATAATCCGTTCGGCCACATAGTTTGAAACAATCTTGGCCATTCTGGAGCGGTCGTCAGTTTCGCCCAACATGGTACGCCCCATGCGGGTGTCCTTTACGAACTCGTAAACACGGCGGTCACGCCCGAGGCGCACAAACGATGTCATGTCGATCCACAGCCGCGGGGTTTCGCCATCGGTCAGGGCAAAATCGAATTGTTCGATATGATCAGGGATATCCTTGAAGACAGGCTGCAATTGCTGCGCCAGCAATTCGAGCCGCGCCCGGCCCGCCTGCTTCATTTCCACGACCACATCATCCCGCTCGGCCAGGTCATTGCGTACCCGGTCCATTGCCAGGGCCAGATCACTGACCTTTTCTTCGATTTTCTTGGCGTCCAGTTCAACGTCTGACACAGCGCCCTCCTTGATCAATCCGCCGGGCATGGCATGTCCGGGCAATTAACACCTGGTTAACTATAGATCATTTGGAGAACAAATACAGCAGGATTCATCGTTTCTGCGTGTTCGAGGGTGTTTTGGTTCAAAAACCACCCTGAATTTGGCCCCTCATAATCCGCTGGAGCGCAATGCTGCAATCAGCCGTTGTGACAGTTCTTCCGGCAAATGCCGCTCTGCTATCCTGCTCTCCGGATTGGTGGAGAATTCGGGGAACCGTTCCTGTATTGCGCGAACAGTCTTTGCAGCCAGATGCTTGTTTCCGCTTTCAAAGGCAATCACTGCATTGAGAACCAGGTAAAATAGGTTCTTTTCGCTGGCAGCCAGCGGTTCGGCTGCGCGTTTTGCATCTGCGATGCGCTCTTCCATCAGCAAGGCCAGTGAATAGTAGAAATCCCACCATGTCGGATGACGGGTGGAGGCTTCAATCGCAGCATGAAGAACCGGTATGGCCTGCTCGAACTTGCCTGCCAGCACAAGACCATAGCCATTGGATGCAGCAACGCTGGTATCAAACGGATTGAGTTCATATGCCCGCTCGAACCATTCCTGCATGCTGGACATTTCTCCACGCCAGGACAGGACAAAGCCCACCTCACGGGCCGCCCTTGCACTCGAAGGGGCAAGGTCCACCCCGGCAAGTGCCTGCTCCAGCGCAAGGTTGAGTGCCGCGCCGCGCTCCGCCGGCAGGTCCGCATATGAAAAACCCTTGCCCGCAGCTTCCGCTACAAGGCCACCATGGCTTGCCAGCAATATGCCACCTGCAAAGGGTGCATTCTTCAGCCGTTCTGTACATTCATACGCCGGACGATGGGTGTCCGCCACACGCCGGTCGTAATACTGCCGAACCAGTTGTAAACATTCGGCGACAGGTGACTGTGTTCCCCTCGATGCCATATCGGCGAACAGGAGCCCGCCCGGATTGGCTATGGTGTTGAGCTTGCTGGCCGCAATCAACGCCAGGTCAGGCGATGCCCAGATGTCTGCCGGATAAGTCTCGGTCCTGAGCACGGTTCGCGACATCAGATGCAGCAGTTCGAAACGGACCTGTTTTGGCCCGTCCACATCCAGTTGCGGCGTCAGCGAAAGGCGGACACCGTAATCCCTCGGACCCCACGGACCGCTGTCAATCGCAGAGGCTGGCGCCATGGCCGTGGTGACCACCATGTCGAATTTGGATATGATCTCGGAAAGCTGCTTTGCCGATATCATGACCTGCGATACGGTGCCATCGTGAAACACGCTCAGGGCCGGTAGCGGATTTGCCGGGGCTTCGGACACCGCCCGAGTATCATCCCCGTGTAGCGCAAGTCCGGCGGGCAGGCTCTGATAGAGATACCAGCCAAAGCATGCAATCAGAATGAACAACGCGGCAAGAGCGGCCCAGACCAGGCGAAACTGTCGGCGCAGGCGAGGCGTTGACCTTCCCGGGGGTTGGCCGGGGACTGCCCGGATTTTTGCAGGCGCGAATACCGTGGCCACGTCGTCCCCGGTTACTGTCCGGCCGGATCCGGGCGCAACGGTTGCAAGCCTTTCTGCTGTTTCGCCTGCGTCCGGTACGGCATCCATGACAGCAGTATTGGCGGGCTCACTCGTAATGGCGCTTTTTGCGGCATGTTCATAGGCAGGCTTGTAGCCGCCAAGGGGGACGGCAATGACGACCTGATCGTTTTCGCCTTCACCGGCGTAGTATTCCCTGAGATAGTCGCGCAGCCTGCCCGCCTGCACCCGCACCAGCGGATCGCTGGCCGCATCAAAACTCTCATCCTTGCCAAATACGTCCACGGCAACGGAAAAGCCCTTGATCGCATCAGCATTGCCGGCAAGGTCCTGTTCCACGATATAGGCCAGCAGGTCACGCGCGCGACCGGACTTTTCAAAGACCCGGCTTGCCAGCACTCTCTCCAGGGCCCGGCGCTTCTCCTCCGCGCTGATTACGTTCATTGGCTGGTATCCCAAACCGGCAGTGCAACCCCCCACTTGCTGAAAGTCTAGAATATTCAGGCATAAGGTACAATAAAGGGGTTTTCGCAGGTCGTAGAATGCCGGGACAACGCTTCTGTTGCCCCGGCTTTTGTTATCAACCGGCTAAAAACCTTGTGATCAGGCCAGCCGGCGATTTACCGCCGATGTCAGCGCCTCGAGCGATGCTGCGACGATGCTGGTATTGATCCCAACGCCAAATACCTTCTGGCCGCCCGCTTCCACTTCCATGTAGCAGATGGCGGCTGCGTCCGAGCCCTGCTTCAGCGAGTGTTCGGAATAGTCGAGCACGGTGACCTCCATTTCGATCAGCTTGCCAAGCGCATTGGAATAGGCATCGATCGGCCCCGTCCCCTGCCCCTCGATCATGACAGTCTTGGCGCCATCCTCGATCTCGGCCTGGATCTGGCGGACACGCGGCACATCGGCCTTGGGTTGTGTCGTATGGTCGATGAACTTGAACCGGCCGCCGGGCTGTTCGACATAGGTCTTCAGGAATTCATCGTGGATCCGCTTGGGCGACAGCTCTTTGCCCTCGGTGTCGGTGATCTCCTGGATCACGCCGCGAAACTCCACCTGCAGGTTGCGCGGCAGGTTGATACCGAAATCCTCCTGCAGGATATAGGCAATGCCGCCCTTGCCGGACTGCGAATTGATGCGGATGATCGCTTCATAAGTGCGGCCGACATCCTGAGGATCGATCGGCAGGTAGGGTACTTCCCACAGCGGCGTGTTGGCCTGGCGGATCGCCTTCATGCCCTTGTTGATCGCATCCTGGTGCGAACCGGAAAAGGCGGTATAGACGAGTTCGCCCACATAGGGGTGGCGCTCGGGAATGCGCAACTGGTTGGAATATTCGTAAACCCTTTTCATGCGCTCGATATCCGAGCAGTCGAGTTCCGGATCAACTCCCTGGGTAAACATGTTGAGCGCCAGCGTGACGAGATCCACATTGCCCGTGCGCTCGCCATTGCCGAACAGAGTGCCCTCGACACGGTCCGCACCCGCCATCAGCCCAAGTTCGGTGGCGGCAATTCCGGTTCCCCGGTCATTGTGCGGGTGCAGCGACAGGATTATGTTCTCGCGATTGTCGAGATTGCGGCTCATCCACTCGATCTGGTCGGCATGGATGTTCGGCGTCGACATCTCCACCGTCGCAGGCAGGTTGAGGATCAGCCTGTTGTCGGCAGTCGGCAGGATGACCTCGCTCACCGCATTGCAGATTTCCAGCGCGAAATCCAGCTCCGTGCCGGTGAAGCTCTCAGGTGAATATTGAAAGCGATAACCCCCGCCCGCTTTCTCCGCCATGTCGCGGATCATCTTCGCCGCGTCAACGGCAATCTGTTTGATCCCTGCCCGGTCCATTCCGAAAACGACACGCCGCTGCAGTTCCGATGTGGAATTGTAAAAATGCACAATCGGCCGGTTGGCCCCTTCAAGCGATTCGAACGTCCTCGTGATCAGCTCGGGTCGGCATTGGACCAGCACCTGCAGCGAGATATCCTCGGGGACATTTCCTTTCTCTACGCACCAGCGGGCAAAATCGAAATCCGTCTGGGAAGCAGAGGGAAAGCCGATCTCGATTTCCTTGAACCCCATATCGAGAAGCAGGTTGAACATGCGCTCCTTGCGGTCCTGGCCCATCGGGTCGATCAGCGCCTGGTTGCCATCGCGCAGATCAACGGAGCACCAGATCGGCGCCTTGGTGATCTGTCTGGAGGGCCATTTCCGGTCCGGCAGTTCCACCGGCTGGTAAGGCTGGTATTTAACACGCGCCATCGGCATGGAGGCGTTGGATTTTACAGTTTCGGTCGTCATCTCGAAAAGCCTTCTTCGCGCTAATCAGCGCATGGCGATGCCATTTACAAGTTGAGGCATCTGGTAACGTCTAATGGTGTGAAGGAAAAGGGGGCTGAAGCGGGAAAAATTCGACCGCCAGACGCCCTCCTAAAGCCGAGCCTGACGGTCGCCGCTAAGCAGAAGAAGGGCTAGCAGGAGAGAAACGACAGAAGTGGCGATGCGAATGTTCATAGGGCGAGTATGGGGGAGGATGGGAGATTGTGCAAGCATTATCGGCTCGCCATTCTGTCCAGACCATAGCACATGAGAAAGGTCATGACTGCGAAAACCAGGCCCGCTGGAAGCAGCAATTACGGTGACAGTTTACTTTTCTCCCATGCAAATTCCTACGTTTCCAGTCACCCCAATCCCCTGCTCCCATCTTCTGCTTCACCGTCAAGATGATAGGGCTGGATGAGTATATCGGCGGGAAGGTGCCACGCTTACCTTCTCCCCCCTTTGAGCAGGAGAGTTCGTTGCGTCTTGCAAAACGATGAAGTCGCTTTGAGCGGAGAACGGGTTGAGCGCTGCGAAACCCTTTCCTGGAATTAGCCAAGCGTAGCGCAGGCTAAACCTTGGAAACTTCAAGAGGGGGGATTTCTTTTGCCTGTGACGAAAAGAATCTTCTCTGCAACCAGATCACCATCCCCAGAACTTCCTCATTTTAAAAAGCGCAATACTGTGAAGCCAAGCGCCTTCAATCCGAAATCTCTGTTCTCGTCATACCTGTTTTCAGCGTGCTGACTGCCATCGATTTCGATGTTCAGTTTTCATCCAGACAGATGAAGTCTACAATGTAATTCTCAATCGGATGCTGGCGGCGAAAACGTAACCCTTGCAAACGCTTACTGCGAATGATCTGCCACATCTCATACTCGGCGTCGGTCGGATCCTTGCGCATGGATTTGGTAAAATGGCGGTTTTGTTCCGGTATCCGCCTTCGCATGATCCCCCCTCTTGCAATTTCCAAGGTTTAGCATGCGCTGCGCTTTGTTATAGCCACGAAAGGGTTTCGCAGCGCTCAACCCGTTCTCCGCTCAAAACGACTTCATCGTTTTGCAAGACGCTACGAACTCTACCCCTCAAGGGGGCGAAGACTTGGAAGCACCCTCCGCGCAAGAAGTTATCCCCGCCACTCAAACCCTGCCCTATCCTTTCCCCACTGTTGCCCGCGCAAACGTTGGAACGATCGCCACCGGTTCAA
>CAZIPH010000008.1:73067-93427 GCA_964541115.1 uncultured Salaquimonas sp. | reverse complement strand
CGCTGCCTTGAAGGAAACCTGGATCGTTCCGGCGGACGAGGCCTGAGCGCGGCTATTGGCAGCCTCAGATCACGCCACTGATCTTGATGCCCGTCATCAGGAGAATCACGATTGCCAGCAGGAAGGCGATCCTCAGCATCCTGAACTTTGCCAGTAGTATCCGCGAGATCGCGGCATTGCTCAGCGAGACCGAATGGACCAGCTGCGAGGCTTCGCTTGTGTGCATGAAACGGGCAAATTCCTCGGCCGAAATGCCGTCGCCTGACAGGGCCGGCCAAGACCAGCGATCGGTGTCGGACAGTTTCTGGCGTACGGACTTTCCCGGATAACGGGGAAAAACCGCTATAAAGGCACAGATCACGCAAAGCGCCATCACGCCAAGGTATATCGCACTGAACACTGTCAGTCCCACACCATTTGGCTGCACAGGACCGCGAAAGGCCAGCAGACCAACCAGCGTTATCAGTACTGCCGCCTTGGCATCAGCGAACTGGGTTTGGGTCAGAAGTGCCTGGTGCTGGGCATATAGATATTGCGAGCGGGTGCGCGTAAGGTAATTCCCATCCAGCCCCTCCCTGCCTTCAAGTGGAAGGGAAAGATCGATCTCTTCCAGTTTCTTTGGGTGATTCATTCTTTTCTCCGGCGCCGCCTTTAACTAGCCCGTGCGACACTTTTCTGACAAGCCGCAAAGCGCTATTGCGGCAGCGGCATCAGGTCGGTTAATGGCTTGGGCCTGCGCAACTGCCAGAGCGAGTGGCCGCCAATGGCCAGCATCACGATCGCGCCGCCTATCAGGGTTTGGTTGGTCGCTTCCTCGCCGAAGAATATCCATACCCAGATCGGCGCCAATACGGTTTCGAGCAGGTAGAAAATGGCTGCTTGTGGTGCTGGGATGAAACGCGGTGCAGCGGCAAGACAGATCGCGGCCATTGGCACCAGGATCGCCGCATTGGCGAGCAACCAAGGCCAGCTTTCGGGCTTATGGAAATTGACGAGGACGATCGGCAGGGCGAAGGTGCCGGCAACAAGCCCGCCAAACCCGGGTGCCAGCGACATGTCAGCCTGCGATTTTCGGCTTAGTGTGAGCGCCAGCGCCAGCGTTGCGGCCGCTCCAAGGGCACACAGGTCACCAAACCATGTCCCGGCCTCCAGCCCGCCACCCACGATGATGCCTACGCCAACCATTGTCATGGCGATGGCAATCCAGGTTACCGTGCGCGGCCTTTCCCCGATCAGCCACCATGAAAGAATGGCTGCAAGCAATGGGTTGAAGGCCAGGATGAAGACGAGGTTGGCAGTCGACGTGTTGAAAACACTCACGGCAAAGAAAATCTGCGAAATTCCGTAAACGATGCCGACCTTCACCCAGGCCAGATTTGCAAACGGGTTTTTTGGCGTTGCATGAAAACGCGCCAGAAAAAACAGGATGTACAGATAGATCGGCAGGGGAATGAGGCCGCGCGCCATCATCATCAGCCAGGGATCGCTGCCCGCCATGATGATGACGGGGACATCAAAGGAAATTACAAGGCCGCCAAAAAGGCCAAGCAAGATACCGGTCAATTGGCGTGTGGGAAGGGCTTGCAAGGAACTCAACCAGTCAGGATCGTGATACGAACAACGCGTTTAGACGGGTTGGAGCAATTGCGATAGCGCCAGTCGGCGCGCTTTGGGCAGCCTGTTGATAACTCGAGGCTCACAACCTGCAGGGAAAGGCTCAGCCCTTCGGCGTCACGCCCTCACCCCTGGGTGGTGGGATCCTCATCCACCCGTAGCCAGCCCCGCGGGGTCAAATGTTCCTGCGGCCGGAAGCGGGTCTTGTAGTCCATCTTTGGCGAACCCTTCACCCAGTATCCCAGATACACATAGGGCAGACCCATTTTCCGCGCCCGAGCTATGTGATCGAGAATCATGAAGGAGCCGAGGCCACGCTCGGCCTCAACGGGATCGAAGTAACTGTAGACCATGGACAGCCCGTTGCCGAGAACATCCGTAAGCGCCGCGGCGATCAGCGGCCCTTCGCCCCTGCCGGTGATGCCGCTATCGGGTCCGCGCAGTCGGTACTCGATCAGCATCGTTTTGACGTGGGTGTCCTCCACCATCATCGCGTAGTCGAGTGATGTCATGTCAACCATGCCGCCATCCCAGTGCCGCGCATCAAGATAGGAGCGGAACAGGGAAAACTGTTCGGAAGTCGGTGCAGCCGGCATTTCAGTGCTTGCAAGGTCGCGGTTCTTTTTCTCGATCCGCTTCATGTTGCGGCTTGCCTTGAAGTGGTCGACCAGTACCCGTGTAGAAACACAGGCACGGCAGCCCTCGCAGGCCGGGCGGTAGGCAATGTTTTGTGACCGGCGGAACCCGCCATGGGTCAGCATGTCATTGATCTGCGGCGCATTCTCACCTACCAGATGCGTGAACACCTTGCGCTCCTGGCGGCCCGGCAGATAGGGGCATGGTTGCGGCGCAGTGAGATAAAACTGTGGTGTGTCTAGCGAGTGTTTTGTCATAGGCCGTAATACCAGGGTCCGACAAAAGAGTAAGTTAGCCAAATCAAAATGACAAGCGGGCTGCCTGCCTTGATGAAATCAATGAACCGATAGTGACCGGGCCCCATTACCAGAAGGTTGGTCTGGTAGCCTACCGGGGTCGCAAAGGAGCAATTGGCGGCGAAAATCACGCAGGCAATGAATGCCTCCGGCGGCGCATTGATGCCCTCTGCAACCTTGATGGCAATTGGCGTGAACAGCACTGCAGTCGCATTGTTGGAAAGAAAATTTGTCAGGATTGCGGTGGCAAGGAAAAAGGCCGACATGACAACCGGCGCCGATGAACCGTCAAATGCATTGATGACGGCGTTGGCGAGGTATTCCGCACCTCCGGTCCTTTCAAGTGCGGTAGCCCCGGCGAGGGCAGCAGCAACCAGCATGAATATGCGGCTGTCAAAGGTACGCGCTGCCTGGCGCAGGTTGAGGCAGTTCGAGGCAATCATGGCCAGAACACCGACCAGTGACGCGACCATGATCGGCAGGAGGCCGGTCGAAGCGGTAAACACCACTGCCCCGAAGATAGCGATGGCTCGCCAGGCATAACGGCGCATTGGAACAGCTGCCGCCGACCATTCGAGCAGCAGCAGGTCACGGCTGGCGCGCAGCCGGTCAAGATCATTCATTCTGCCGCCAACCAGCAGAGTGTCCCCCGGTTCCAGCCTTATTTCGCGAAACTCCTTGTGCTGCATCCGGCTCTTGCGCTGCACGCCCATCACAACGACGCCCTCGATAAAGCGGATATTGGCTCCCTGCACGGTGCGGCCCACATAGCGCGAGCCGGGCGAGACGATGGCCTCAGCCAGATGAAAATCGGCCTCGATTTCCTTTTCAGCAGCAGGTTCCAAATCCCGTGGATGCGAGGGCACATTGGCCGAACCTGCAGAAAGTGCCCGTGTCAACGCCTCCCTTGTCGCCGCGACGATGATGATGTCGCCCTGCGAAAGCGTCAGGTCTTCAAATGGCGGGAGAATGGGAATTTCCCGGCGCACCACCATGCGAACCGTCATTTCGGTGAGCTGGGGAAACAGGCCAAGCCGTGACTTCATGCCCATCAGCGGGTGATTGGATGTAATCTCGATCTGGGAAACGAATTGGCGCCCGGAAGTTGGCTTCAACTGGTCCGCCATTCCCGGTCGCGCCTCGAGAATTTTCGGCATTACATAAATGACGTAAAGCGCTCCAGCTACGGCCAGAATTACACCGGGTACCGTGAAATCAAAGAATTTTATCGTGTAGCCCTCACGGGCGGCAACATCGGCCACCAGAAGGTTGGTCGAGGAGCCTATCAGCGTCGTCATGCCGCCAAGAATGCACATGTAGGAAAGCGGCATCAGCCCTTTTGCGGCATCGAAATTTCGCTTGGCCGCGATTGCCGTGAGGACCGGGATGAACATCACCACGACCGGCGTATTGTTGAGGAAAGCTGAAATGGTTGCGGCCGAGCCCAGCAATACCACCAGAGTACGGGTTATCCCTGTACCGCTGATACGGGTCAGAAAGCGGGTCGGCCCTTCAAGGGCATCAGTATTGAAAAGCGCCTGTCCGACCATCAGGAGGGCCAGCACGGTTATCAGCGCCGGATTGGCAAATCCCATTACCAGTTCAGCCGGACTGATCGAGAAGCCCTGTGCCGGGACGAGCGAAAACAGCAGTACAAAGGCAACAAGTGTCGCCAGCGATACGGTTTCGATGGACCACTTTTCGATTGCAAAACTCACCACCGAAAACGCGATGATTGCAAAGCTGGCCCACATAAGGAACTGGTCAGGGGAACCGATAATGAAATTGCCCTCGCAAATGGCGCACCGGTTAAATGCGCAAATCAGTTGCCATGGGGGCAGTTTTTCACGACCGCTTCAAATTACAAGCCGCAATTTCCCGATATCAGATGGCCGAGCGCACAACCTGCGTTCCAAGAAGGATATCCTGAATAAGGCGTTTTCTTTCCGAGAACAGGGAAACGACCAGAAAGATGAAGCTGGTTACCACGTGCAGCACCCAGAACAGGACGCCATGCAGGATGGCAAGCCACGGATCGACCATCAGTCCGTCGTCACGCTCGATCCGGATGGAAAAGAATTGCATTCCGGGCGTTGCCTGCCTTGGTCCGCCCATGGTCAGGCCGACATAGGCCATGGCAACCAGGGGAGCCAGGACGAAATAGAGAAGCCAGGCAAGGCCGAGCGTCAGGATGCCGACAAAGAAGACGACAATCGCAGCCATACCGGTCAGTAGTGCTACAAGGGTGTAATCGACCAGAAACGCCAATATGCGCCTGGTGCGCACGCCATCCAGTCGGTCGGTCTGGTTGATATTCATGGTTGTGGTATTGCCCGTTTGCATGTTCGTCTCCTTGTTCCTCAACATGGGAACGAAATCATTGCCAAACAAGTTCCATCTTTGCGTTTCAGTTTTTCCTGAAATCAGGCGAAGGGCAAGCCCGTTTACGAAGTATCGCGGCATCGGGTGGCCCCAGACAACGAAAAAACCGATCGAATGCCGCCTGGACTGCCCGGAATCAGGCAGTTGAGTCGGGCAGTTAAGGTCAGGCAGGCTTGAAGGTCAGCGAAACACCATTGATGCAGTGGCGCTTGCCGGTTGGCGGCGGGCCGTCATCAAAGATATGTCCCAAATGTCCGCCGCAACGGCGGCAATGGACTTCAGTTCGGCTCATGAAAAGCGTGTTGTCCGGCTTGGTGCCCACCGCATCCGGCAAGGCTTCAAAAAAGCTTGGCCATCCTGTTCCGCTGTCGAACTTGGTTTGCGAAACATAGAGCGGCAGCTCACAACCGGCGCAATGATAGGTGCCTTCGCGTTTTTCATCATTGAGTGGGCTGGTAAAGGCTCTTTCGGTGGCTTCCTCGCGCAGTACGGCGAACTGCTTTTCGCTGAGGATGGAGCGCCATTCTTCGGGCGTTTTTGTGATTTCGAAATTGCCCTCGCTTGAAGCATCGGCTTTCTTCAGCCCCATGGAGCCAAGAAACCCAAGGGCGGTGGTTCCAAGAATTCCGGTCAGTATGGTGCGTCTGCTTGCCATGTTCGCTCCTTGTAGGTTTTTCGCGGTTACTCCACAAACTATGTAGTCAATGCGGTGGAAAAAAGTGCGGAACGATCAACAATCCCGCACTTCTTCGTTACAGGTTCCACGGCTTTATGTGGCTTACTTCGGCAACAACACCTTGTTGATGACGTGTACAACACCGTTTGACTGCATGACATCGGGGTTCTGGACCAGTGCCATTCCGCCATTTTCATCGGTGATGACAATGGCAAGACCAAGCTTCGTTGCAGTAAGCTTGTTTCCGGCAACCGTCGGGAAGGTAAAGCTGCCACCGTGTTGCGCGATCGCTGCTGAAAGATCAGAGGAGGTGATGGTTCCCGGCACAACATGATAGGTCAGCACCTTGGTCAGTTGGCCCTTGTTTTCGGGCTTCAGGAGCGTCTCCACCGTACCGGCGGGCAGACGCTTGAAGGCGATATTGGTCGGCGCAAAAACCGTGAAAGGACCGGGCGAGGCGAGGGTGGCGACAAGGTCGGCTGCCTGGACCGCTGCAACCAGTGTGGACAGGTTGGGAGCCTTGGAGGCGTTGGTTACAATGTTGTCACTGGACATCATTGGTGCGCCGCCAACAAATTTCGTTGCAGCCTGTGCCGCTGGTACAGCCAGCGTCAACGCTGCAGTCAGCACAAGTGCGGTGGCAGTTGAAAGGTTGCGTAGTCTCTTCATGGTTTGCTCCTTGATTGGCGATGGGTTGGTAAGTTTGCCGGTTTTCGGCCGTTGCCGATCTCGGCGGGCAACTTTTTCGTCGTTACCCGCCAGACTTTTGACGAAACAAATTACTTGGGCAGCAACACGCTTCCGACAGAATGGATCACGCCATTCGATTGCATCACGTCGGCGATCTCGACTTTCGCGGCACCGCCACTCTCGTCATAGATCCAAACATTGCCGTGCGGTGTCAGTGTCGCAGTGAGCGCATCACCTGATACGGTGCTGAAGTTGAAACGTCCGCCATGGGCATTGATCTTCTCGACGAGGTCACCCGCAGTGATCTTGCCGGCCACCACATGCGCTGTCAGCACCTTGGTAAGCGTGTCCTTGTTCTCGGGCTGAAGCAGCGTCTCGACAGTGCCTGCGGGCAGTTTTTCAAAAGCTGCATTGGTCGGGGCAAAAACGGTAAACGGGCCTTCGCTTGAAAGGGTCTCGACAAGCCCTGCTGCCTGGACCGCTGCTACCAGCGTGGTGTGATCTGCCGAGTTCACGGCGTTCTCGACGATGTTTTTGTCGGCAAGCATTTCTGCGCCGCCTACCATCGGGTTGGCAGTTGAATGGCTTGCGGCATGGGCTTGTATTGCGATTGACATAGGCGCTGCCGCAATCGCGGTCGCTAGCATGGTGTGACGGATAAGTTTCAACATTGGGCTCTCCCTGGAAAAATTCTGGTTTGTTCCTGCAAGTGTCGTGACGCAGACCGTTCATCGCGATCTCGCACTGTTGACGGAACATGCGGCGAATTGGTTTCAGGAAGTTTGCGAGAAAAAGTTCCGGCGACAGGCGCGAGGCGTCACCGGCTTGACTTGTTCAGCTTCTGCCTTAGCAAGTTGAAAAATGTTGAAAATTCAATGATATATTCAAAAGGGCGGAATCAGCGTCGCAATCCCGAATGGGTGCAGGGCCGGTCGTTAGAAAATTTTTATTACATACTCTTTTGTAGTCGTTTCGATGACTTCCCAGCTGCCCTTGAAGCCCGGTTGCAGGACGAAACTGTCTCCCGCGCGCACGGTGACTGCCTCGCCATCGGCATCGGTCAGCACCGAAACGCCTGAAAGAATCCGGCAATATTCCCACTCGTCATATTCGATCCGCCACTTGCCTGGCGTCGATTCCCAGATGCCTGCGTAAAGCCCTTCGCGCTCTTCGAGGTTCCAGGTCCTGAAGACGGGACTGCCGGAAATCACCTTCTCGGTAGCCGGGCTGTCGGTCTCGAATTTTCCGTCGCCAGAGAGCTTGAAGAACTGTTTCAATATTTCCATCCACTCGCCAGCAACCTGGCGATCTCCGGCGCGAAATAGGTCAGAACCCCGTCACAGCCTGCGCGCTTGAAGGCCATCATCGTTTCCATCATCGCCCGGTCATGATCGAGAAAGCCCTTCTCGGCACCGGCCTTGATCATCGAATATTCGCCCGAAACCTGGTAGGCAAATGTCGGCAGGTCGAAATTGTCCTTAACCTGTCGAATGATGTCGAGATAGGGCATGCCCGGCTTGATCATCAGCATGTCCGCGCCCTCGGCCACATCCTGTTCGCATTCGCGCATCGCATCCGCGCTATTGGAAGGGTCGAGATAGTAGGTCTTCTTGTCGCCCTTCAGCAGCCCGCCTGTGGAAACTGCCTCCCGGTACGGTCCGTAAAAGGCCGAAGCAAACTTCGTTGCATATGACATGATTGCCACATCCTTGTGCCCTGCATCATTCAGTGCATCGCGAATGGCACCGATTCTTCCGTCCATCATTTCTGATGGTGCGATGATGTCTGCTCCTGCATCAGCATGAATGACGGCGGCCCTGGCCACCTGTTCGACTGTTTCATCATTGACGATTACAGAGCCGCGCAGGATTCCGTCATGGCCGTGGCTGGTAAATGGATCGAGCGCGACATCCGTGATGATGCCGATTTCCGGCACCGCCTTCTTGATGGCGCGCGTTGCCGCGTTGATAACGCCGTCAGGGTCCAGCACGGCCGAACCGGTTTCATCGCGCTTTTCAAGCGGGATATCGGGAAAGGTCGCAATGGCGGGAACGCCAAGATCCGCGGCCATCCTTGCAGCCTCGACAGCCTTGTCCACAGTCAGGCGTTCAACTCCGGGCATGGCGCTGACGGGCCGTGTCTCATTCGTACCCTCGATTAGAAAGATCGGCCAGATCAGATCATCGACGCTCACATGGTTTTCCCGGACCAGCCTGCGTGACCAGTCATGCTGCCTGTTGCGCCTGAGCCTGCGGCCTGCGGTGATTTCATCGACACTTCGCTTCATGATCTTGCCTGTTTGTCAGTCCCAGCTTGAAAAAGCCATGAAGTGACCGTCAATGCAATTGTCAATTGCCGTTGTCAGCAATCGGATCAGTTTCTGGGCTGGTTACAGAGCCGGTTCCGTGAGGCTTCTTCCAAAGGCTTTACCCGGCCCACCTGGCCATTTATGGTGTTTTCATGGAAATCAGGCTCTCCAACAAACGCAGGTTCAACTCCCCTTTGGGACTTTTGCTGGCAATTTTCCGCCGGCTGGTTGCGCTCATACTCATCGCCTTTGGCCTCAATTATTGGATGCGCATTATTGGCATGTCCGGCGTTGAGGGGCTGCGCTTTGATACAATGAGCGAACCCTGGCAGGCTGCATCCTGCTTTCTTGCCGTGCTGCTCCCGATCGCAGCCATAGGGCTTTGGGGACTGTTCTCCTGGGGCACTTCCATTTGGCTGATAGCTGTTGCGGTCGAGCTTTCGCTGTATCTGGGCATGCCCGAAACCTTTGGTACAGCGCCGCAAATCGTGCTGTTCCATCTGCTCAGCCTCGCTTTCTATGTAGCTGTGAAGGGGCTCATGTTGATGCAACGGCGACGTGTAAGGCTGCCGCGCAAGGCTTCCAGGGCAGCTTGACGCCAAATCCGGGCCCCGTGGGCGGTTCAGGCTTTCTTAACCGAAATTTCGATGAGACGGCCGGTAACGGACCGTTAAGCCTGCGATTTAAGTAAAACTTGAAGTGAAGTGTGTAAATTGCCTCCAACGAGCGGAAGAGACAAGTCCGCCGCGAACAACAGAGAGGCACACATGAACCCTTCACTTGAACTGGTTGGAAAGGCTATCGAGCAAAAGTCAACCGGAGACATCAAACAGAGCTACCTTGAGGCACTGACCCTTGTCGAGCGCCTGCATCGCCGTCTGTTGGACGTCATCAAGGACGAATTTGACCGCCAGGGCCGCAGCGACATCAATGCCGTTCAGGCGCTATTGCTTCACAATATCGGAAATTCGGAGTTGACTGCGGGCGAGCTGCGCACACGCGGCTATTACCTTGGCTCAAATGTTTCCTACAATCTGAAGAAACTGGTGGATCAGGGCCTGATCTCCCATCAGAAATCTCGGGTAGACCGCCGTTCCGTGCGCGTCAGCCTTACTGAAAAAGGCAAGAAAGTGGCCGATATCGTCGAGGGTCTTTACCAGCGCCATATCGGCTCCATTGAGAAGGTCGGTGGACTTGGACCGGACGAATTCGCCCGGATGAACAAATCCCTGCAGCGTCTCGAACGCTTCTGGACCGATCAGATTCTCTATCGCCTGTAAGTCCGGGACAGTAAGTTTGGTATGTAATGGCCCTGCCGGTCTGCGGCGGGGCCATTTTGTTTGCGAGGTGCTCACACAAGGTTGAACGATTAGCACTGTGAATAGTCACGGATTGGCCATAAAGTGCTGCCAAACGAAAAAACCAACTGGAGATTGCCGTCCGCCCGTACCATCAGTTTGCAGGGTGATTTGCGGGAATTTTAACAAACTGTTAACCACGAACCGGCATCTTCCGCAAAGCAGACGATTTGGACAGAACACCATGAAAAGAAGAGATTTTTTGAGCGGGTCGGCAAGCCTCCTCGGCGCAGCGGCAATCGGCGGCACCGCCAGTCCTGCACTTGCAGAATCGGCCATTGACCGCCTGTTGCAAAATCCCAATCGTGGCGCCTGGACAGATCAGTTTGACGCCCAAAAGGGCGGTGCGGAACTTAATTCCTCCAGTGCGCCTATTTTCTCCGAACAGACCCCGGGCATGATCGAACAGGCCATCGGACAATACCGGCAGATCGTTTCTGCCGGCGGTTGGCCAGTGGTACCTGCCAATGAGAAGCTTCGCCTTGGGGCAATTTCCCGAAACGTGCCGATCCTTCGCCAGCGGCTCAAGATATCCGGTGACCTGTCGCCCAAAGCCGGTAATTCCGACGTTTATGATACCTGGGTAAACGCGGGGATCCGCCGCTTCCAGGCACGTCACGGACTTCCATCAGATGGCGTGCTCGGACCGTACACCTACGCGGCCATGAACATCCCCGCATCCACCCGTCTTGGCCAGTTGGAGACCAACCTGGTACGTTTGCGGGCCATGTCCGGTTACCTCGGCGACCGCTATGTCATGGTCAATATTCCCGCCGCCCATATCGAGGCCGTGGAAAATGGTGTGGTCGCATCCCGCCACACCGCAATCGTCGGCAAGGTTGACCGCCAGTCACCCATCCTGAATTCCAAGATACACGAGATCAATCTCAATCCTTACTGGACTGCGCCAGTGTCCATCGTGAAGAAGGACATCATTCCGGTCATGCAGAAGGACCCGGAATATCTGACACGCAACTCCATTCGCATCTTCTCCAAAGATGGAACCGAACTGCCTCCCCAATCGGTTGACTGGAACTCTGATGAGGCCGTGAATTACATGTTCCGTCAGGACCCTGGCAAGATCAACGCCATGGGTTCGGTCAAGATCAACTTCCCAAACCCCCATGCAGTCTACATGCACGATACGCCCCAGCAGAGCCTTTTCGGCAAGTTGCTGCGTTTTGAATCATCGGGCTGCGTGCGCGTTGAGAACGTACGTGACCTGGTCGCATGGCTTGCCCGGGATACGCCTGGCTGGGACCGCCGCTCTGTCGAGCGCGTGATCGAAAGCGGCGAGCGGATTGATGTTGCCCTGACAACGCCTGTTCCAGTGTATTTCACTTATATCACTGCCTGGGCAACTGTGGATGGTGTGGTCCAGTTCCGCGATGATATTTACCGTCGCGACGGTGTCGAGGAATTGGCGCTCGGCACCACTACCACCCTCTGACACGCGCTTTGACGATGGTTTCCCCGAGAACATCAGGGCCGCTCCTTCCGGGGCGGCTTTTTGCTTTGTGCTGCCTGCTTGCCGTTACAGCGTGCAGTGAGGTCGCGCAGCCGGATGTGGATACCCTGAAAGCGCAGCTGGCTGGTGAACATTGCCGCTTCGATTATGCAAGCGGCGCCGGTTGCAAGGCAAGAAGCGAAGGTTTCTGGCAATGGCTTTTGCGCGAACCCCATCATTGCGACGAGGCAGCGGTCCTTTGCCTTGGCGAGATCAAGACACCGGCATCCTATGATGCGCTGATCGGGGTTCTGAGGAGCAAAACCAATATCGAGACCTGCGATGGTGGTTATCCCATACGCAGCCTGGCCGTCGAGTTTTTGGGGGAGAGCAGATACACACCAGCCATTGAGCCTCTCAGGGAACTTCTGGCATCGGGCCCGGTAGAGACCTATTCGTCCGGGGCATCAGGCTGCAGCGCCGACCCCGAGCCGGTGGAAGTGATCACGGATGCGCTGACCAGACTGTCTGCCTCATCAAATTGAAGTATCCTTTTTTTGTGCGGAACCCTTCGCAGATACAGGAACCGGACTGATTGCCCATGCGTTTGTCCGTCACATGGCAATGGAAGGACAACGACATGCCGTCACAAATGCAGACCAACAAGGACAAGATCATCAAGGGCAAGGACCATGTCGGCAATGCTGCCAGAAAGAAGTTGAAGGTTCGCAATGCCAAGGGCAATCCGGGTGACAAGCCCAGGGAACAGAAATCTGGTCACCGAATCGAAAGGAACGACTGAGGACAACAAATGGCTGGTCCCGTATGGTGCCTCGTCACTTGTTGCCCTGCCTCGCAGTTGTCATATCCTGGCCGCGCCGGTTGAATGCTTGCGATGTATTTGCTCCGCGCTCCGCCTGGATTCCTGATAAGTTGCGGATTTTGCATTCCCCGGCCAGCCTTGTCCGGCAAGGGCAGTCCTGACAGCGTCATCCAGAGCAGTATGCGGGACCGGCCCTGATACGGATTCAATACGCGGGTCTTTCAGGGCATGCGGTTTTTGCCACAGGTAAAAGACATCACCGATTTCGCGCATCTTGGGCGAAAACCAGCCAGCCACCGTGACGAAAATCCGAGGCAACGCTGACTTCATCAGCTTCCTGCCCATCGCCTTCTCGACTGCCGCATGCATGTCATCGCCGCTTACATTGTGCCCTTCGAAATGAAACACTTCAAAAGCACCGAGTGTGTCTGCGGCAGCGGCAAGTTTCACGAAAGTTTGCGCCAGATCGGGCAGATAGGCCCAGGCATGGGTGATCTTGCGATTGCCGGGATGCATGATCTTGCCCTTTTTGAGTTGCGTGATCAGCGCTTCATCGAACCACGAGCCGGTGCCATCTCCGCCGAAAAAATCTCCCGCCCGCACAATGACGCTCTGAACACCATGCTCCTTGGCGTTTTGTGCAAACAGTTCCTCCATACCGCAGCGGATGTCGGCCTTTGAATGATCCGGCATGAAAAGCGTATCAGGGGTCAATTCTGCTGGCAGTGTTGAGCCGAAATTGTAGACATTGCCCGGGAAGAGGTGAAGGGCACCGGTTTGCCTTGCAGCGGCCATGACGTTCACTGCCATTGGCATCGCCTTCTCCCGCCAGTCGGTATAGGGCGGGTTCAACCCGTTGAAAATGACGTCGACTCCCTCAACCGCCGCAATGACCTCCTCCCGGTTCATGGCATTGGCGGCCGCGAACTCCATGCCTTGGCAGGAAGTCAGTGCCGGGCTCCTGCCGTTGCGGGTAACGGCGCGAACCCGCCATCCGTTTGCATGAAAGGCGCGGGCCACTTCGCGTGACAAGCGGCCATTGGCGCCGAGAATGGCAATGGTCTTTGGGCTTGTTTCGGTGATCTGGTACATTTTGTTCTCCAATCATTTTCTGATGAGTAGAGAATAAAGACACGATAACGAATTGAAAATTACGGATATTGCATGTTAAAAATTCAAAAATGAATTGAAAAATCGAATACGGATCACACAATGACAGACTTTGACTGGAACCTGGTGCGCAGCTTCCTGGCTGCCCTTGACAGTGGCTCACTCGCTGCCGCCGCCCGCAAGACAGGTATCAGCCAGCCAACTTTGGGTCGTCATATTGACGAGTTGGAACGTTCGCTTGGCGTTCTCCTGTTCGAGCGGGGCAGGAGCGGGCTTAAGGCCACTGGCGCGGCGCTTGAGATCGCCGATGCGGCGAGGCAAATGCAGTCGGCCAGTGCGGCCCTGTCAATGGCGGCGACTGGCAATGCAGAACAGGTATCCGGCACGGTGCGCATCACTGCCAGCGATATCGTTGCAACCTATCTCCTGCCGCCGATCCTGGCCGACCTGTTGCAGGAAATGCCGGAAATAGATGTGGAACTTGCACCCTCAAACACGATCGAGAACCTGCTGCAGCGCGACGCCGATATTGCCATCCGCATGGTCCGGCCAACCCAGAATGACTTGATCGCGCGACAGGTGAACACCTTCTCGATGGGCATTTACGCCCACCGGGTGTATCTCGCATCGGCGGGAACACCCACCACCATGGAGGAAATGGCCCGCCATGTAGTGATTGGCTATGACCGCTCCGATCTTGTTATCCGGGGTTTCGAGCAATTCGGCTTCAAGGTGGACCGGTCCTTTTTCCGCTTTCGCTGCGAAAACCAGATTACCGCCTTCGAGGCAATGGTAGCAGGTGTGGGTATCGGCTTCGGCCCGCATGCCCTTGCGCAAAGACATTCAGAACTTGTCGAAATATTGCACGATTTCCTGATTCCCGGCCTACCCATGTGGCTCACCGCGCACAGGGAATTGCGCACCAGTCGCAAGATCCGGCTCGTCAACGATTATCTGGGCGAGCGCCTGTCAGCCCTTCGATTGTAGCAGGTTCCTGTAGTCCTCAGCGGCTTGTGACAAACTGCACATCAGGACTGATACGGGTCCGGTATTCCTTTTCTCAAGGCGCATTCAACCTCGACAGCCCAACAAAGACATATAAAAGAGGACACTCTCATGAAAACATCCAGCAAAGCCGCAGTTGCTGCACTCGCATTCGTATTTTTCGCCACCGCAAGCGCAACTGGCGCTCTCGCCGGCAAAGGTGGCGGCGGTGGCAAAGGCGGCCATGGCGGTCATGGTGGCCACAGCCATACCGGAAAAAGTGAACACATCCAGTTCCCGGGCAAGAAGGATTGCAGTATCAGGACCGTTACATTTTTTGTGATCGGTCAGGGCTGGGTCACCACCCAGCGCGAATTCTGCATCTGACAACCCATCAGCTTGCCTTATTGGAGCCCCAATTGAGAACGGGACCCGGCATCGCGCCGGGTCCCGTGCTTTGCCGCGTCGCATTTCATCGCAAAAACTGCGCAAAGGCGCGGGTCCACAAGTCAAAATAGGCGTTTATGCGCCCTCAGGCGACCACAGCAGGGTCTGTGACAAAGCGGCGGTTGGCGAATCCGCCTGAAATCGCTAAGAGCATCGCTTATCCGAACATATATGTGGCAGACAGGAGCCGGACGTCATGGATCAGTCAGTGGACGCAGCAAACAACACCCTGGACAATTTCTTCAATCAGCCCCTTCAGGATGTGGATGCTGCGATTTTTGGCGCAATCGGCAAGGAACTTGGCCGCCAGCGCCACGAGATCGAGCTGATCGCATCTGAAAACATCGTTTCGCGCGCCGTGATGGAAGCCCAGGGTTCCGTCATGACCAACAAATACGCCGAAGGCTATCCAGGCAAACGCTACTATGGCGGTTGCGAATATGTCGATATCGCCGAGAACCTTGCCATCGAGCGGATCACCAAACTGTTCAACTGCGCATATGCCAACGTCCAGCCCAATTCCGGTTCGCAGGCCAATCAGGGCGTGTTCCAGGCGCTGATCAAGCCCGGCGACACCATTTTGGGAATGAGTCTTGATGCAGGAGGTCACCTGACCCATGGAGCCAAGCCCAACCAGTCGGGCAAATGGTTCAATGCCATCCAGTACGGCGTGCGTGAATCAGATCATCTCGTCGACATGGACCAGGTGCGCGCGCTCGCGCGTGAGCACAAGCCGAAGCTGATCATCGCCGGTGGCTCCGCCTATAGCCGGGTCTGGGACTTTGAAGCTTTCCGCCGGATCGCCGATGAGGTAGGCGCATGGTTCTTCGTGGACATGGCCCACTTTGCGGGTTTGGTTGCAGCAGGAGAGCATCCGAGCCCGTTCCCCCATGCCCATGTCGCAACCTCGACCACCCACAAGACCCTTCGTGGTCCGCGTGGCGGTATCATTCTGACCAATGACGAGGAAATCGCCAAGAAGGTCAACTCGGCGATTTTCCCTGGTATACAGGGCGGTCCGCTGATGCATGTGATCGCCGGCAAGGCGGTTGCCTTTGGCGAAGCGCTGCGCCCCGAATTCAAGGCCTATATGAAATCGGTTGTCGAAAATGCCGATGTCCTTGCCGAGACGCTCAAGAAGGGCGGCTGCGATATCGTTTCCGGCGGCACCGACAATCACCTCATGCTGGTGGACCTGCGCCCGAAGGGCCTGACCGGCAAGGCGGTGGAGGCAGCCCTTGGCCGCGCCAACATCACATGCAACAAGAACGGTGTTCCCTTCGATCCTGAAAAACCCACGATCACTTCCGGCATCCGTCTTGGTACGCCGGCTGCCACTACGCGCGGCTTCGGCAAGGCCGAGTTCGTGCAAGTTGGCGAATTGATCATTGAGGTACTCGATGGGCTGGCCGCCAATGGCGAAGACAATAATGGTGCGGTGGAAGCAGCGGTAAAGGCAAAGGTCATCGAACTGACCAACCGCTTTCCGATCTATAGCCACCTTGGCTGATTAGCGGTGGATGACAGGCGCTGCAATTGATCGCGCCTTCAAATCCGCCCGGTCAGGGCCTATAAGTTGCGCGCCGGGACCACAAGTCCGGCGCGTTTTTGTTGCAGGATTTGACCCATGCGTTGCCCATATTGCTCATCCACCGATTCCCAGGTGAAGGATTCCCGCCCCACCGAGGACAATACCGCGATACGCCGCCGCCGGGTCTGCAATGATTGCGGCGGGCGTTTCACGACCTTCGAGCGTGTGCAGCTTCGCGAACTGATCATCTCCAAGAAATCGGGCAAGCGTGTTCCCTTCGATCGCGACAAGCTGGAAAAATCCGTGCAGACCGCGCTGCGCAAGCGCGATGTGGACGAGGAGCGCGTCGAGCGCATGATCAACGGGATCGTTCGCCAGCTGGAGAGCAAGGGCGAGGATGACATTCCGTCCGAGGAGATCGGCAAACTTGTCATGGAAGGCCTCAAGCAGATCGACGAGGTTGCCTATGTGCGCTTCGCCTCTGTCTACCAGGACTTCCGCAAGGCCGAGGATTTCGAGGGCTTCCTGCGAGAGATGGACGAGGGGTAGGGCTTCGGCGCCACTGACTCGCAATTGGTCGCAATTGTGCGGACATCGGGCGTTCAGGCACCGTTGCGGGCATGTCGCAAGCGGCATCCATCTTATCCAGGACAAGCAACCGGACTGGATTGGGTGAGATCATGGGCGCAGTATTTTCCGGGGTTTGGGCCCTGCTGCTTGGCATCGTGCTTATCATGCTGGGCAATGGCATGCACTTCACGCTGATTGGCCTGCGTGGAGGGGTTGAGGGATTCTCTGCCTCTGAACTCGCTATCGTCACATCTGGTTATTTTGTGGGCTTCCTGTCGGGCGCCCGGTACACGCCGATCCTGATCCATCGCGTCGGCCATGTCCGTGTCTTCGCGGCATTGGGCAGCTTCATGTCGGCTGGCTTGATCGCGCTGCCGCTGCTGGCAGACCCGTGGGCCTGGACGGTGCTGCGCCTTGTCATAGGCTTTTGCATGTCCGGCATCTATGTTGTCTCGGAAAGCTGGCTCAACAATGCGGCAAATAATGAAACGCGGGGCAAGGTGCTGTCTGCCTACATGATTGCCCAAACCCTCGGCATCATCGGCGCTCAAGGTTTGCTGACGCTTGGCGATGCAGCCTCATCCACCCTGTTCATCGTTGCCTCAATCTTTGTCTCGATATCCTTCGCGCCCATTCTCCTGTCCGTTGCCCCGGCGCCGGTGGTACAAGTAACGCGTCGGATGTCACTGCGCGAATTGCTGTCAGGTTCACCGCTAGGCACGGTCGGGATTTTTCTCCTGGGCAGCGTCTACGCCATCCAGACCGGCATGGGCGCGGTGTTTGGCACAATCATCGGCCTGACTGCGACCCAAATAGCCTTGTTCATTGCCACCCTGTTTATCGGTGCACTGATTTTGCAATATCCCATCGGCTGGCTTTCGGACCGGATGGACCGCCGCAAGCTGATTTTCGGAGGGGCTTGCGCCGGGGCCGCGTCCTGCGCGCTGGGGTGGGCTTCAGGCGGCGATTTGTGGCTCCTGCTCGCCAGTGCATTTCTGGCAGGGGGAGTGACCACACCGCTCTATTCGCTCTTTCTCGCCTACACCAATGACTACCTCTCCAAGGAAGACATGCCGGCTGCTTCCGGTGGCCTCGTATTTGTCTTTGGCGTTGGCGCAATTGGTGGGCCGCTGATAACCGGCTGGGCAATGCAGTGGATCGACCCATACGCATTCTGGCAGGTACTGGGTGCGATCTTTGCCTTCATTGCGATCTACGCGCTCTACCGCATGACCCAACGCGCGGCGATTCCGATGGAAGAAACCGAGAGTTACATCAACGTCCTGCCCACCACTTCGGCAGTGGCGGTCGAGGCCGCAGGCGAATGGGCGAGCGAGAACGCGGAAGAGGCGGAACCTGCTGGGGCCGGCCGTTAGAAACAGCGAGGTAGAAGGCCCGGTTTTGAGCTTTGCGAACCACGGGCAGCGGTCTTTCCCCGCTTTCCATTTTCCCGCTGGCCCGCTATTTCATGCAGTATGAGTGTTACGCCGACCGATCACCGCTACATGGCAGCTGCCATCCGGCTTGCCCGCCGCCACCAGGGGCTGACGGCCACCAATCCCTCCGTTGCCTGCCTGCTGGTTCGCGATGACGGGACTGGGCCGCATATCGTCGGCTCGGGTGTGACAGCACCCGGCGGGCGGCCACACGCCGAACCGATTGCGCTTGCAGAGGCCGCATTCCTTGCCCGCGGCGCAACCGCCTATGTGACGCTGGAGCCCTGTGCCCATCACGGCAGCACGCCGCCCTGCGCACGGACGCTTATCGAAGCAGGTGTCGCCCGTGTGTTCACGGCGCTGGTCGATCCGGACAACCGCGTCAATTCGAAAGGCCATGCCATGCTGCGCGAAGCCGGCATTAAGGTCATCGAAGGTGTGGGCGAAGCTGAAGCCATGGACGGGCTGTCCGCCTACCTGATTCACAAGACGCAAAAACGCCCGCAAGTGACCCTGAAACTTGCACTTTCCGCTGACGGCTATCTGGGCATCGAAGGCAGGGGGCAGGTGCCCGTCACCGGCCCGGTTGCAAATGCGCAGAGCCATCTGATGCGTGCCCGCCACCATGCCATTCTGGTTGGCAGCGGCACGCTGCGCGCTGATGATCCCGCACTGACCTGCCGGCTTCCCGGTCTTCTGGGCCGCTCGCCCACGCGGGTAATCCTCGATGCCAGTGGCGGCGTGGATATGAGCGCAAAGGCATTCGATCCCGATGCGCCGTCAGGCGTCATTATCGCATCGCCAAGGCCGCCAGCGACCTATGCGGACCTTCGAAACGCCGAAGTCATGCCCTGCGAGGCGGTGGACGGCAGGATCGCATTGCCCGAACTGCTCGAGGATCTGGGGTCGCGCGGTATCCAGTCGCTGATGGTCGAAGGCGGCGCGGCGACGGCACGTTCCTTCCTTGAAATGGACCTTGTCGATGAACTGGTCCTTTATCGCGGGGCAAATGCGATCGGCGCTATCGAACAGGGCAGGGCGATCGCCTCGCCGATCGATGAAGCCGCAGCAGAGACGCGCTTTGCCCATGTCGAACAGCTTTTGCTTGGCGATGATGTCATGAACCGCTACAGGCAGCGCTGACGCTAAAGGGAAACAGCCATGTTTACGGGAATCATCACCGATGTCGGCACGCTTGAAGCAGTTGAACTACTCAATCAGGGCAAGCGGTTCCGCGTATCCACCGCTTGGGACACATCAAATATAGATATCGGCGCCTCGATTGCCCATTCTGGAGTCTGTCTGACAGTGACTGCCAAAGGTGACGATGGCGCGGGGGGCAGGCCGAACTGGTTCGAGGTGGAGGCCTGGGAGGAGGCGCTACGCCTGACAACCCTTGGCGGATGGACCGTTGGCCAGAAGATCAACCTTGAACGTTCTCTGCGCATGGGTGACGAATTGGGTGGTCACCTGGTTTCGGGCCATGCGGATGGCAAGGCTCGCGTCATCGCCGTGAAGAAGGAGGGCGATGCCACGCGCTACACGCTTGAAGCCCCGGCCCATCTTGCCAAATTCATTGCGCCCAAGGGATCGGTCGCGCTCGATGGAACATCGCTCACCGTCAATGGGGTCGACGAAAACCGTTTCGATGTCCTGCTGATTGCCCACACCCTTGATGTGACCACCTGGGGGCAGGTCAAACAGGGCGATGAAATCAATATCGAGATCGACCAGATGGCCCGCTATGCGGCCCGCCTGCTGGAGAACCGCTAGCAGCTGACGGGTCAACTTGTCGTCCTGTTTACACTTTGCAAAGATCGCCAATGCATTGTGAAAGGGAAAACGACAGACGAATCAGTGTTGCTGCCTCTTTTCGAACATGCTCGGCGTTTATGGCAGCGCGAAACCCGATTTTATGCCTGCTTTGATAATTGAGAAGGCCAGCCATGCTGATCGCCCGAAAACTTCCGCTCCTTGCTGCCGCAGCTTTCACGCTCGCTTCCTGCGTCTCAGGTGACGTGTTGGAAAGTGCTTCTTCCAGTAGTGCGCCTG
>CAZIPH010000008.1:0-72967 GCA_964541115.1 uncultured Salaquimonas sp. | reverse complement strand
CGCAGCTGCTCGCTGATGTCAGCGAGGAACTTTCCCGCCCATCGGGTACGCCCGATCAGGCCATTGATCTCCAGGCGCAATATGATTCTTCGCAATACGCAGCATTACCGACAGCTTCGCCAGCACCGCAGCCTGCTATCGAACCCGAACCGGCGAGGCTCGCCGCCCTTTCCCAGCCTGTGGAGCCGGTTTCGCCGCAGTCATCCACCGGGCAATTGCTGCAGCAGGGCGGGAACCTTTCCGACCAGATCAACATTCCCCCGCTCGCCGATGCGCCACGCAAGACATACCTGATCAATGGCCTGTTGAGCGCAGTACCCTTCATCGGCTACGGTTTCCGCAATCTCAACAAGAAGATGCCTGACGCCAAACTCTATTCCTATATGGGTATTGTGGAAGGCCCGGCGGTGATTGCCCCCGCCATCGTCAAGGATGCCGAAGCTGCCTATCGCCGTGATCCGAACACGAAGATCAACCTGATCGGCATTTCGCTCGGGGCGGACCTGATTACTCTCATAGCTGAAAAGCTGAATGAAAAGAATGTTCCCGTGCATTATCTGGGGATTGTGGATGGCACCAACCTACGCCCGATCACGGCGAATGTGCGCACCGCAGATAATCTGACTTGTTCGTACCTCGATTGCACCAAGGCGCGGGCGCGTCTTGCCAGCGGAAACAGGACGACCCAATTGACCCGCAAGGTCTACAAGTCATCGCACATTCCGCTCGGCGATCATGATGACCTCCATGCCCGCGTGATAGCACAATCCCGCTAGGCTTCCTCTTCCATCCTTTCTTTCTGCTTGCATCTAAGGTTGCAAGTTTGGCAGCGCCCGGCTGCAAATCACCGCCTGGCCATTTGACCCATTCACATTAAACCTCGCACTTTAACCCTTGCACATTCGCCAAGCCCATGGTTTGAGCGTGCAGATTGAACCGCCTTTGATTTCCGGAATTTTTCATGGCCGATGCACCGCACCTGTTAATCGTCGAGGCTCGTTTCTACGATGATCTTGCCGATGCCCTTCTGAAAGGTGCGCAATCAGTGCTGGAATCGGCAGGCGCGACCAGCGATGTGGTAACCGTGATGGGCGCGCTGGAAATTCCCGCAGCAATTGCCATGGCCGAAAAAGGCAGCAGCAAATATGATGGTTATGTCGCGCTCGGCGTCGTGGTTCGCGGCGAGACCTATCACTTCGACATCGTGGCAAACGAGTCTGCTCGCGCGCTGATGGACCTTTCGGTGCGCGGCACTGACGGTTCGCCCCTTGCCATCGGCAACGGTATCATGACCACGGAAAATGGCGATCAGGCATGGGCGCGCTGTGATCCGGCCCGCCTCGACAAGGGCGGTTTTGCAGCCCAGGCAGCCCTGAAGATGATCGCCCTGCGCAACAGGCTGGGTGCCTGATGGACATGGCGGATGATACAACAGGCTCGGTCAAGCCGGCCAACAAGCGCGGAGCAGCCCGGCTTGCCGCCGTTCAGGCGCTCTACCAGATGGATTTGACCTCCCAGAGGCTGATGTCGGTGATTGCCGAATTCGAGAATTTCCGCCTCGGCAAGGAAATCGACAGTGACAGCGGGCCCGAAGTCTATCGCGAGGCTGATGTGCAGTGGTTCCGCGCCATATGCGCCGGTGTGGTCTCCGAGCAGAAGCGCATTGATCCGGTGATCGCCAAGGTACTGCCGCAGGGCTGGCCTTTGTCGCGCATTGAAACGCTGCTTCGCGCCATATTGCGGGCCGGGGTCTGGGAATTGCTTGCCCGCAAGGACGTGCCGGCCAAGGTCGTCATCAATGAATACCTTGATGTCACCAAGGCGTTTTTCGAGGAAGACGAGTACAAGCTGGTCAACGGCGCCCTCGACCGCGTCGCGCGCAAGCACCGTGATGAGCTGACACTGGATGATAGCCCGGCAATTGAGGCAATCGAAAAGGCTGCCGGAGATGACAAACCCGCCTGATAAAAACGCCGGGCCAGCAGGCAGGGCGCGCAGCGAAACCGACCTGATACAGGGCTGGCTCGCGCCGCTGGCCGCAAAAGGCGGATTGGGCCTGAGCGACGATGCGGCCCGTTACCAGACAAAACCCGGATACGAACTGGTCCTGACCGTCGATACCATCGTCGAGGGCGTGCATTTCCTCTCAACAGACACGCCGTTTGATATCGCCATCAAGGCTGTCACGGTCAACCTATCAGACCTGGTAGCCAAGGGTGCCGATGACGTCGGCTACCTCGTTGCGCTTTCCCTGCCGCACTGGCCTGAAGATGCGTGGATGAGCGAATTCGCGCGGGGCCTTGGCGAACAGATCAGTGGCAAATTGCTGGGCGGCGACACGACCGTCTCACGCGGCGGCCCGCTCACCATTTCCATTACGGCCATTGGCGAGGCACCCGGGGGCGGGTCCGTGGCGCGCAAGGGCGCCAGCATTGGCGATGCCATCTATGTCTGCGGGGAAATCGGCTCCAAGGCCGCCGGCCTCAAATGCGTGCTCGACCCGGATTGGGCCAGGGTAGCGGGGCTGGACGAAGGGGAGCGCCGCGAATTGGTGACCCAATACAGTGCGCCGCGGGTGGCCTTTGCCGGTCTCGTTGCCCGCACAATCCGCGACCATGCAACCGCATCGATCGACATTTCCGACGGACTGGCCATCGATCTTGAGCGGCTTTGCGCGGCAAGCGGGGCAGGGGCGGAAGTCGATATTCCGGCCATTCCCCTCAACCCGGTTGTGCGCAAGCTGATCGATGGCCGGAACTTTTCGCTGATAGATGCGATTACCGGCGGGGATGACTACACCGCCCTGTTCACCGCGCCGCAATCCCACTGCGCGAGTATTGAGGCTGCAACCCAGGCCAAATGCCATCGAATAGGAACCTTGGTGGAAAAGGAAAAGGGTGTGACATTTCGTGGTGCCGACGGTTCCCCCTTGTCCATCGGTGCGCGAAAAGGCTATGACCACTTTGGTCAATAAACAAAGTTTGATATAACATGTCCCATACCCAGGTGCTTCCACTCACGGACGAGCAGGAAAACGCCGTCGCCAAAAAGAATGCGATGCTGCTCGCTGTCTGCCAGGCGGTGAACGGATCAGCGGCCCCGTTGTCGATTGCCCTTGGCGGGGTGGTTGGCTCCTACCTGCTGGGCGCGGACAAATCGCTGGCAACTGCGCCGGTGACCGGCTTCAATGTAGGCGTTGCGCTCATGTCGCTGCCCGCTGCCATGCTGATGCGCAGGATCGGCCGCAAGAACGGATTCATGTCCGGCGCAGTTATCGGAATGATCGCCATGCTGATTGCAGTTCAGGCGATCCGCATGCAGTCTTTCTGGCTGTTTGTGGCAGCATTGGCACTGGCCGGCGCTTCCAACAGCTTTGTCCAGCAATACCGCTTTGCAGCCGCTGACCGCGGCACGAAGGAATTCAAGTCGAAGGCCATTTCCATCGTGCTGATTGGCGGTATTGCCGCAGCAATTGTTGGGCCTCAGATGATCCTCAACTTCCGCGACTGGCTGGCGCCGGTTCCCTTTGCGGGGGCATTCCTGTGGGGTATCGGCCTGTTCTCGATCTCGCTGATCGCCATCCAGTTTCTCGAACCGGGCCATCCGCCGAAATCTGCCGAGGAATTGGCCAACAAGCCGCAGCGCCCGCTGATCGAGATCATGAGCCAGCCGCGCTTCATAGTGGCCGTTCTTTGCGGCACATCCGCCTATGCGCTGATGTCCTATGTCATGACGGCGGCCCCGCTCGCCATGCTGGCCTGCGGTTTCGACATTGACGATGCGACCTGGGGTATCCAGTGGCACGTGCTGGCCATGTTTGCGCCGAGCTTCTTTACCGGCCACCTGATCGCCCGCTTCGGCAAGGAAAAAATCGTGGCAACCGGTCTCGTGATCCTCGTTGCCTGTGCGCTGGTCGGCCTCAACGGCATTACCATCGCCCATTTCTATGTCGGCCTGATCCTGCTGGGCGTCGGTTGGAATTTTGGCTTTATCGGCGCCACGGCCATGGTCACCGACACATACGAGCCGCACGAAAAGAACAAGGCTCAGGGCGCCAACGATTTCATCCTGTTTGGAACCGTCGCGCTGGCTAGTCTCATGTCAGGCTATTCGCTCAACCACATGGGATGGGAATTCCTCAACTGGATCGTCTTCCCGGTCGTCGCCATCTGCCTTGCCAGCCTGTGGTGGCTGTCAATGGTCAAGCAGCGCGCCACTCATTGATCTGCAATCTGGCGGTTTCATCACTGCCAGTTTCCCACATTTTGGCTGAATGGTCCGTTCATCACCAATTCAGCCGGGATTTGCCACTTTCGGGTCAGCAATCATGCCACCCAATGAAGGAGGGTTCATCCATGCAGACCAACTCAAACCGCCGCAGGTTTCTGGTATCACTGGCAGGTGGTGTCGCCGCGCTCGCAATGCCTGCTGCCGTCCTTGCGCAGCCTGTTCCATCGGCCGCCCAGATCGAGCGCAGCCTCAGCGTCGAACCCAGGAAACGTATCCGGCGGGAAGACCGGGTGGAGCGTCGCGAATTGCACCGTCGCCGCGATCTGCGCGAAATTGCTCCTTCCGTAGATATCCAGGCCATCAACTTCGAGTTCGGCTCTGCCCGAATTCCCCGTTCCGAGTTCTACAAGGTCGATGAGATCGCCACTGCAATCCGCCGGATTCTGCGCCGAAATCCCGAGGAAGTCTTCCTGATCGAGGGCCATACCGATGCTGTCGGATCGCGCTACTCTAACCAGCTTCTGTCAGAAGACCGCGCCGCTTCCCTTCAGCGCCTGCTGATTCGCCGCTACGGGATCGACACCTATGCCCTCGAAGCAGTCGGCTATGGTGAGGATTATCTGCTGATTCCGACAGGGGCGCCTGAATGGCGCAACCGGCGCGTAACCCTGCGCCGCGTCACTGATCTGATCACCCGCTAGGCCGTCGTCTTGGTGCTGTCCAGGGTGCAATCACTGCACCCGGGACAGATTTGCTTGCGCATCTGCGACATCCTTGACTTGCATCAATGAACGGCTTTTGCCACTGGATTATGCATTTAGGAATGTATTTTGCAGGATTGGCGCTCTCAATTGACCCGAAATGCTGTACCAATCCTCCCGATGCCGGTTCGTACCAGGTTGTCGGTTGTCCCAAGAGCGACGTGCCTTCGGGTTCGTAAACGGCAGGACAGAAGGAGGAAAGAACCATGTTCAATCACATCATGGTACCTGTGGATCTGGCACACCAGGACATCATCACCAAGGCAATCGAGGTGGCAGCGGGCCTTGCAAAACAGTTTGGCGCCAAGGTTACGCTGGTTGGAGTTACAGGAACCTCACCCAGTGCCGCAGCATCTTCCCCCGAGGACTACAAGGACAAGCTTGCTGCATACGCCGATGCCCAATCGGCATCCCACGGCGCGCAGTTCGGATCGCATGCCAAGGTCTCAGTGGACGTTGCGGTGGAGCTGGACGACAAGCTGGAAGAGGCTGCCAAAGAGTTGAATGCGGACCTTGTTGTCATGGCATCCCATGTACCCGGCTTTGCCGATCTGTTGCACGGATCAAAGGCCGGTTATCTTGCCAGCCATGCCAGGATATCGGTTTTTGTTGTCCGCTGAGAGGCACTGAAAATCCACCGGTTACAAAGGTCTCGCGGCATTTGTGCAGCGGGGCTGCTGGCGTTTTCTCACTTATCCTTTCGAAGTCTTGCATCCGGTGAATAAATCGTTAAAACGCGCCCATCACGTGGTCGGGTGCGAATCCGGCTGCTGACCTGTGGGGAGAAGCAGGTATCGATCCGGACATGGCGCTCAACCGGCCATCTCCGGGCATCCGGCCTGGTTTCCAGCCCTTAAAAAGAAGTTTCTTTCGGGGACTGAACAAAAGGAAATTCACAAATGGAAGCTGTTTATCTGGCAATCGCCGCAGGGCTGTTGTCGATCATCTACGGCATCTGGGCAACCATGTCAGTCATGAATGCTGACGCTGGTAACAGCCGGATGCAGGAAATCGCAGGCTATATTCAGGAAGGCGCCCAAGCCTACCTGTCACGCCAATACATGACCATCGCCATTGTTGGCGCTGTTGTTTTCGTCATCGTCTGGTGGCTGCTCGGCGCACTGACCGCCATCGGCTTCCTCGTTGGAGCGGTACTTTCCGGTGTTGCCGGTTTCATCGGCATGCTCATCTCCGTCCGCGCCAACGTGCGCACAGCGCAGGCCGCCAGCCAGAGCCTGGGTGCCGGCCTTGATGTTGCGTTCAAATCCGGTGCAATCACCGGCATGCTCGTTGCCGGTCTCGCCCTGCTCGGTGTTGCAGCGTATTTCTGGTACCTGACCGGCCCTGCCGGCTATGCACCTGCTGATCGCGCTGTCATTGATGCAATGGTGGCCCTGGGCTTCGGCGCTTCACTGATCTCCATCTTTGCCCGTCTTGGCGGCGGTATCTTTACCAAGGGTGCAGATGTCGGCGGCGATCTGGTTGGCAAGGTCGAGGCAGGCATTCCCGAAGATGATCCACGCAACCCTGCCACGATCGCAGACAACGTTGGAGACAACGTTGGTGACTGTGCCGGCATGGCTGCCGACCTGTTCGAGACTTATGCGGTGACCATTGTTGCCACCATGGTGCTGGCGTCCATCTTCTTTGTTGGCGATGCAGCCACCACTCTGATGGTATTCCCGCTGATGATCGGTGCAGTTTGCGTCGTCACTTCAATCATCGGAACTTTCTTCGTGCGCCTGGGTTCAAACAACTCCATCATGGGCGCGCTCTACAAGGGCTTTATCGCAACCGCTGTTCTCTCAGCCGTCGCACTTGTCGGGATTGTCTGGTTCTGGCTCGGTATGGACACCCAGTTCACCGTTGAATCAACCGGCATGTCCTTCATTGGGCGTGACCTGATGTATTGCGGCTTTATCGGTCTCATCATCACGGGCCTGATCATCTGGATCACCGAGTATTATACCGGCGTCGGCTATCGTCCTGTCCGTTCGATCTCCCAGGCCTCGGTGACCGGTCACGGCACCAACGTGATCCAGGGTTTGGCTGTGTCGCTTGAATCAACTGCGCTTCCTGCGCTGGTGATCATTGCGGGCATCATTGCCACCTACTCACTGGCAGGTCTGTTCGGTATCGCAATCGCAGTCTCGACAATGCTGGCACTGGCTGGTTTCGTTGTTGCGCTTGACGCCTTCGGCCCGGTTACCGACAATGCCGGCGGCATTGCCGAAATGTCCGAACTTCCTGCTGAAGTGCGCGTCACCACTGATGCGCTCGACGCAGTCGGAAACACCACCAAGGCAGTCACCAAAGGCTATGCAATCGGTTCTGCCGGCCTCGGTGCCCTGGTTCTTTTTGCGGCATATACCGAAGACCTCAAGTTCTTCGCCGCAAACGCAACACCAGGGTCCTTCTTTGACGGTGTTGTCGTCGACTTCTCGCTTTCCAACCCCTACGTGGTTGTCGGTCTGCTCTTCGGCGGCCTGCTGCCATACATCTTCGGCGGCATGTCCATGACCGCTGTTGGCCGCGCGGGCGGTGCCGTGGTGGAAGAGGTTCGTCGCCAGTTCAAGGAAAAGCCGGGCATCATGAAGGGTACGGAAAAGCCTGACTATGGCCGTGCCGTCGACATGCTGACCAAGGCTGCGATCCGCGAAATGATCGTGCCATCGCTACTTCCCGTCCTGTCTCCGATCGTTTGCTTCTATGCAATCCTGTGGATTACCGGATCAAAGGCGGACGCCTTCGCTTCGCTCGGCGCAATGCTGCTCGGCGTTATCGTCACGGGCTTCTTCGTTGCTGTTTCCATGACTGCCGGTGGTGGTGCCTGGGACAATGCAAAGAAGTCCTTCGAAGACGGTTTCATCGACAAGGACGGCGTGAAGCATGAAAAAGGTTCGGATGCGCACAAGGCATCTGTCACCGGCGACACGGTTGGCGATCCTTACAAGGATACCTCCGGTCCTGCGGTAAACCCGATGATCAAGATCACCAACATCGTGGCCCTGCTGCTACTGGCAGTGTTGGCTCACTAACCTTGACTGATCAACAAGTTGAAAGGGCGGCTTCGGGCCGCCCTTTTTCTTTGGTGCATCATTTTTCACTGATTGTGACTGCCATTTCGGCCCGAAAAAGAAAAACCCCGCCATGAACAATTCGGGCAGGATTTCAGTCAGTGTTCATACAGGCGGCCTGGCTGATTTCCAGGATAGGCAGTTCCTCAGAAGGTTCCCCCGCCGCCAATAATCGGCGGCACGTTGCCCGTGGGCGAACTGCTTCTGTTGGGAGTAAGCAGACGTTGCAGGAAGGTTACTTCCCTTCCCCCGGTAGGCGTGGTCCTGGAAATGAAGTCGAACACCTTGCCGTCCTGCAGGCCGTAATCGGCGACACGTGCAACAGTTGCAACATCGTCAAAATAGATTGCCACCACGCGCTGGTCGGTCAGCTTCAGCTTCTGGTATGCAAGATTGCGCTGGCGCTTCTGGCTGATATAGTAAAACACTTCATTGTCGAACGTGCCGGTGGTCGAAGGGGTTCCCAGTGCAAGCAGGACCTGGTCGCGGCTGGAGCCGACCGGAATCAGCGCAAGCTGGCTGTCATCAATCTGGGGGCCGTTGACGAACACCTGCTGTGTATTGCAGGCAGATAGTGTCATGGCTCCCGCCAGCATGGCTGCAGCGAGTGTTACTTTGCCGAACCTCGTCCTCGTTTTTCCTGTCTGACGCATCTTCACCATCGTTTCGATCATCTGCCAATTTGCCGGCAATTTGTTCGGCTGATTGCCTTGTCCGCCAAATGCTATACATGCATCGGCATTGCTTGTCGTTACCGCAGTCAGGTAAACCAGGACTGGAGGATTTTCAACTGCGCCCTCTTGTCCGTTGCTGCACTGACCGGCTAGTTGCCTGAAACCCTCCAGGCCGGGCCACTTCAAAAGAAGGATCGCAAACCCTTGTTTTCACGTTTGTTCGCCAATCGCCGATCACATGAAGTACCGCAGCAGCTTTATGGCAACGTTGTGGCGCAGGCGCGCCAGCCGGTGTTTTTCACCTCAATGGGATTTGAAGATACCGTGACCGGGCGTTTCGACGTTTTGGCATTGCATGTTTATCTTTTCTCAAGGCGCCTTGTCAGGCAGGATTCCAAGGTCGCCGAAAGCCTCAATCAGGAGGTTTTCGACCATTTCACTGACGATGTGGACCGAGCGCTGCGCGAACTGGGTATCGGTGATACCAGCGTGCCAAAGCGCAAGAAAAAGCTGATCAGAACCTTCTACGCCCTTGTGGAGGAATTTTCAGCGAAACTCGACAACAATGACCGGGCGGGGCTTCTCGAAAAAGTGGCCATTCGCTTTCCAGGCGTCGACGCTGCTGCATTAAGTACCTATATCTTCAAGACGGCAGAAAAACTCGATGCGATGGCATTTGATGATATCCTGACCGGAAGATTGTCGTTTACCCCGCCGGAACTGGCTGGCTGAGCCTCCCTGCTGGCGAAACCCGAACCCTGAAAGAAGACCACGTGCCGCAAGACAGGTCCGCCAGCATGAATCAGCAGACCGGTACACATCCGCTGCCCGAATTCGGGGTCAATGTTGCGGTGTTGCCGGCAAGGGGCCTGCGTGTGCTGCTTGAACCTGATTTGGCAGAACGCCAGATCCTCGCGCGTGAAGCCGACGTCGTTTCAGTGACCTGGTTCAAGGCAGAGCTCCTTTTCAAGCGCTGGCACAAGAACGGCGTTTCTGTAACCGGTGAGGTGAGGGCAGGCCTTGTACAGGCATGCGCTGTTACGCTTGATCCGGTAGAGACACTTGTTGCGGAAACCGTCGAGCGCCTGTTTGCGCCGAAAGGCTCGAAACTGGCCCGTCCCAGGCTCGACCAGGACGGTGAATGGGTGATTAACCATGAAGGCCCGGATATTCCCGATACTTTCATCGGAGACACGATAGATGCCTGGGAAATCGCCCTTGAACATTTTCTGCTCGGCGTTGATCCATTTGTTCGCAAGGAAGGCGCGGAATTTGAAACCAACGGTCCCGGTGCGAAGGGAGCAGCCAATGGTGACAGAGCCCGTGAGAACCCCTTTGCTGCGCTGAAAGGCCTGATCAGCAAGGATGACGAATAGGCAGGTTTCCAAATTCCCGTCCGCTACCCGTTTCGGGCAAAAGGGCGTATGGATGCGGCTGCTGGAACCAATCGCTTGATCGTCAACGTCCAAAAGGCTAATCCCAATGGGATTTTCGCAGATTCACTGGACAAACCTTTAAACCGGGTTGATCCGCGGCAGGTTGGTATTGATGGCTCTATCCGGCGAGACGAACAATGGCAGCGTTCCTGAGGGAACGCAGGCTGCACCGACCATGGTGCCTGCCACACTGAGCGGCCCCGACGTCATTTCGCTGGACGCGATGGGCGGCGATGCCGGTCCGTCCGTGGTCATAGGCGGCGCTGCTATAGCGCTCGAAAGGCGGCCGCAACTCACCTTTCTCCTGTATGGTGATCGCGGCGCTATAGAAACGGAAATCGCACAATACCCGCGCCTTGCTGCCCGCTCGACGATTGAGCATTGCGATGTACATGTCGCCATGGATGACAAGCCGTCAAAGGCGCTGCGGGCGGGTCGGTGGAAGTCCGGCATGTGGCGCTCCATCGAGTCTGTAAAGAACGGCCAGGCCGCTGTCTGCATTTCCGCAGGCAATACTGGTGCCCTGATGGCGATGTCACGTTTTTGCCTGCGGACCATGGTCGGTATAGAACGCCCGGCCATGGCCGCCCTGTGGCCCACCATGAAAGGCGAGAGCGTCGTCCTCGATGTTGGAGCCAATGTCGGCGCAGATGCGCACCAGCTGGTGGATTTTGCCCTGATGGGCGCTGCCATGGCACGGGCCTTGTACGACCTCGACCGGCCCACGGTTGGCCTGCTGAATATCGGCGTTGAGGAAGTGAAAGGTCAGGAGGATGTTCGCGAAGCAGGCCAGATTCTGCGCGAAACGAATATGAGGAACCTTGCCTATCACGGCTTCGTCGAGGGCGATGACCTTGGCAAGGGAACCGTCGATGTTGTGGTAACGGAAGGATTTGCGGGAAACATTGCCCTGAAGACTGCGGAAGGAACTGCCAAGCAGATCGCATCCTATCTTCGCTCGGCGATGAGTCGTACCCTCCTGGCCAAGCTCGGCTATATCCTCGCAAAAGGGGCGTTCAGCCAATTGCGCGAGAAGATGGATCCGCGCAAGGTCAACGGGGCAGTATTTCTCGGACTCAACGGGGTTGTCATCAAAAGCCATGGCGGCACGGATGCAGAAGGCTATGCGGCTGCCATCGAGATGGGCCATGACATGGTGGCCAACGGGATAATGGACAAAATTTCGAATGATTTGAGAAACCTTGCCGCCACCCGGGAACTTGTTGAAAACGAACAAGAAAACGGTTGAAGGACGAGAGCTCGGCGTTGCCAATCCTGCCAGTACAGTGAAGATGGCAGCCCTTGATTCACAGGAAACGGCCAAGGAACGGCCAAGGAAACGGAACAACACATGATCAGGTCAGCCATCATTGGATGCGGCTCCTATACTCCCGAGAGAGTAGTGAAAAACACCGATCTGGAGGGGGTGGTCGAAACCACCGATGAATGGATTATCCAGCGTACCGGAATCCGCCAGCGCCATATTGCAGCAGATGGGGAAACGACCGCTGACCTGGGTGAAAAGGCGGCGCGCGCAGCCCTTGCACATGCCGGGGTCGCGATTGATACGATCGATCTGATCATCCTTGCGACTTCAACGCCCAACAATACCTTCCCGGCAACCGCAGTTGAAATCCAGCACCGCCTCGGCATGAACCACGGTGCTGCCTTTGACTGCCAGGCTGTCTGCTCCGGATTTGTCTTTGCACTCACCACGGCCGATCAGTACATACGCACCGGCTTTGCAAAACGTATCCTGGTCATTGGCGCGGAGACGTTTTCGCGCATTCTCGACTGGAAGGATCGCACCACATGCGTCCTTTTTGGCGACGGGGCAGGCGCCGTGGTGGTCGAAGCCGTTGAAGGTGAGGGAACACCTGCTGACCGCGGTATCCTGACCGCACATCTGCGCTCCGATGGTTCACACAAGGATAAACTGTATGTCGATGGCGGGCCTTCCACCACACAGACAGTCGGGCACCTGCGAATGGAAGGCCGCGAGGTCTTTCGCCATGCAGTGGGCATGATTACTGACGTGATAGAGGACGCTTACAGGGCAACAGGGATGACCTCAAACGATCTTGACTGGTTCGTGCCGCATCAGGCCAACAAGCGCATCATCGATGCCTCCGCAAAGAAGCTGGCTATCGATCCAGAAAAAGTCGTAATCACCGTGGACCATCACGGTAATACTTCTGCCGCATCGATTCCGCTTGCTCTTTGTGAAGCAGTGGCGGACGGCAGAATCCAGCCGGGCAATATTGTCCTGCTTGAAGCGATGGGCGGTGGATTTACCTGGGGATCAGTGCTTCTGCGGTGGTGAAAATCGGGATAGAAGGCCCTGTATTCTGATCATTTTAGCCTGTTTTTCTGGTTTTTTTGTCATTGCGCTTGTTCATTTCGAAAAAACTGAATATGTTCTCTTCAACTAGAACAACTTTGCGCATTTCTTGGTGTGGGGCACCGTCGACCGTGGATTGATCCAGTGGTTATAAAGATGCGATTGGGCGGTTGCAATCTGATTGCGACAATGTGTTGTGTTTGCGCCGTTGCGGGCGGCGATTGAAGAAGTTGGGAAAAATGCGATGGGGGGACGTACGCTCACCCGGGTTGATCTGGCTGAGGCAGTTTATCGCCAGGTCGGTCTGTCGAGAACAGAGTCTGCTGAACTGGTTGAAACGGTAATCGACGCAATTTGCGACGCGGTGGCTGCCGGGGAATCCGTGAAACTTTCGTCATTCGGGTCGTTTATCGTGCGCGACAAACGCGAGCGGGTGGGACGCAACCCCAAGACCGGCGAGGAAGTGCCGATAAAGCCGCGCCGCGTGATGGTTTTCAAACCTTCCAATATCCTCAAGGATGCCGTTCTCAACGGGAACAAGAAGAAGTCCTAGCGAACCAGCGGATTTCTCTTTTGTTTTCTCTGTGAAAAGCTCTAACCTTTGAATGATTCTGTCGGGCGGTCAGTAATGTCGCCATATGCAAGCCCGGTTTTGCATGCAAGTTAGTCCCGACGACAGGAGAGCGTTTTGGAAAAAAGCCCTGATGCGTTTCGCACCATAAGTGAAGCTGCAGATGATCTGGATCTGCCGCAACACGTGTTGCGGTTTTGGGAAACGCGTTTCACCCAGATAAAACCCATGAAGCGTGGCGGCGGACGCCGCTATTACCGGCCCGACGATGTCGACCTGCTGCGCGGTATACGCCACCTGCTTTATGAGGAGGGCTATACCATCAAGGGCGTCCAACGGATTCTGCGCGAGCAGGGCAACAAGTTCGTCATCCAGATCGGCACTGGCGAAATCGACATTTCCGACCCTGGAGCGCTCGTCACGCCGCCTGTTGTCGACAAGGAGACTGAACCCGCCCCGCGCGGGGAAGGTGCCAGATTTCAGGGTACTGGAGCCCTGGGTGCTGGAGCCGGGGCCCGGGGAGCAGGGGCCATGTCGGTCGAAGAGTTCACCGCCTCCAGGGGCGAGGGCAAATCGGCCAAGTCAGCAAAAGGCATTCTGGGGCGGTTCCGCGGCCGCGAAGAGGTCGCTGAACAGGTACAGCCAGTTCGCGTTTCTGATGATGACCGCAGGCACCTTCAGGCAACACTGTACGAATTGCTGGAGTGCAAGCGCCTGCTGGACCAGGTCCGCTCGGATTAGGTCCGGTAATGGTTTCAGACGGGCAGCTGACAGGGCGCACCCGAATGAAGGAAAGCTGGCATATACCGGATTTCAGAAAAATGGTCGGAGCGAGAGGATTCGAACCTCCGACCTCCCGTCCCCCAGACGGACGCGCTAACCGGGCTGCGCTACGCTCCGATGACTTCGGTATCTGATCATTGACCGGATCCGGGTCCCGGCAAGCAATAGCCAACCCGTCCCCTCAATTCAAGCGGAAAGGCGCCCCGGGCGCAGCTTCGCGGCAAATTGTTTCATGCCATACAAACCCGTTCCGGCTGAAGGTTCAATGGTCGGCAATTACCATTCTAGGATGGATTTCGGTGTGCTTTCAGTCGCCGTTTTGCGGTCTGCTGCGGGCATGGCATGCACGATACTCGCCCCTTTGGCTGTTTGGGCGGTACCATGGCCTGTCGCCAGCGCCTTGCCGGTGGCATAGCCAGCCCGGTCGCGCTGCCATTTGATCTCAAGCGCCATGCATCCCCAGATCAGCCCGATCAGCAGGTAGAAGTGCCGCCAGTGGTCCGTGTCGATAACATTGCCAATGACGGTATGTCCGACAAAGACGACATAGGCGATCTGCAGATAGGGCTGCCAGGGGCGCTGGCGAAACAGCAGTTTGAAACCGCCGATGATCGTCCAGATCGTCATCCCCATCCAGGCCACGAATCCTATCCAGCCATAATCCATCAATGCCTTGATGTAGTTGTTATGGGTATCCTCGCCAAAGATGAAGCCGAATTCAAGCGGCCCGATTCCCCAAGGTTTGGTAAGCGCCAGTTCATAACCGATCAGGTGTCGCGCAAATCGGCCGATGCGTCCGCCATCATAGTCCTGGACAGCCCTTGCGCGTTCGGAGAAGAGGCTTGATACCGCGTCAAATTGCAGTGCCGTCAGCAGCAGAAGGAAGATTGAAATCAGCCCCGCCACGGCAAGCACAATGTATTTGAGGCGTACACGGGCCTTTTGCTCGTTAATGATCAGCAGCATGTAGAAAAGGCCTGCCGAGATTACTGACAGCCCCCAGGCTGCGCGTGAAAACGCCAGGAACAGGCCAAGCAGCAGGATCACCAGTGCACCTGCCCTCAGGGGCAGAAGGGTCGGGGAGCGGTTGGCGATGCCATAGATCAGATAAAGGATCGGTGTGATCAGGAAGGGCGCAAACACGTTCGGATCCTGGAAGGCACCCATTGCTCGTGAGTACCGGGTGAACATGTCAAAGCCGCCTATACCGAAATAGCCGAGAATTCCGAGGATTGAGGTAACTACCGCAGCAGCCACATAGGCTCGGAAAATGATCCTCAACCGGCTCATGTCATCGCGCACGACCACGGCAAAGAAGATCGAGGTCAGGGCCAGGAAGTAGGAAACCGCCACATAAATGATCCCGCGCATGTGGTCTTCCATCATGAAGGACGAGATCAGGCCGCCGAAATTGTAAAGTGTGAAAAGAAATGCCATCGGCATGACGGATTTTGGAATGCGCAAGCCGCACAGGAACCAGATGGCCAGCAAGGCCGCAAGGAAAAGCTCATAGGGCGCAGGTTCGAAAATTACGAATCCGCCCATGAACACTGCAAGCGCGATCAGGCCATTGGAGACCATTTGAATGACCCGCGCATCCACTGCCTGCTTGACATTGGATTTGGCGAGCGCCGGATCAATCATGGCGGTCAGCGTGTTCAATATGCGTTTTCCGTATTGAGCAGACGGAACGGTGTCAGGAACAGTATTTGCAGATCAAGCAGCAACGACCAGTTCTCGATGTAATACAGATCGCAGTTTACCCGTTCCCGGATCTTCTCCTCGTCATCGACTTCGCCGCGCCAGCCATTGATTTGCGCCCAGCCTGTAACGCCCGGCTTGACCTTGTGGCGGGCAAAATAGCCATCGACAACCTCGTCCCAAAGCTGGTTCTGCGTATGGGCATTGACTGCATGCGGGCGCGGCCCGACCAGTGACAACTCGCCGCGTAGTACGTTGAAAAGCTGCGGCAGTTCATCGATGGAGGTCTTGCGGATGAAGCGGCCGACCCTCGTTACACGCGGATCGCCCTTGGTAACCACGGATTTGGCTTCCGGATCGGCCATCTCGTGATACATGGAGCGGAACTTCAGGACCTCGATAACCTCATTGTTAAACCCGTAGCGCTTCTGGCGGAAAATTACCGGTCCGCGGCTCTCCATGCGAATGGCGATCATGGTTGCCAGCATGATCGGGGAAAGCAGCACCAGGGCGAGCACTGAGAAAAAGACGTCAAAGGCCCGCTTGGTAACGGCATCCCAGTCAGCAATCGGCTTTTCGAAAATGTCGAGGAAGGGAACAGATCCTTCATAGGTGTAGGAGCGCGGGCGGAAGCGCAGCTTGTTGGTGTGGGCTGACAGGCGGATATCCACCGGCAGGACCCAGAGGCGCTTCAGCAATTGCAGGACCCGGCTTTCGGCAGAAAGCGGCAGGGTGACGATCAGCATGTCGACTTTCGCCATGCGGGCAAATTCCACCAATTGCGTGATGGTGCCGAGCTTGGGGTAACCAACAACCACGGAAGGGGAACGGTCATCGGTGCGATCATCGAAGATGCCGCAGATTCTGACGTCGTTGTTTGTCTGTGCTTCCATGGAGCGGATAAGTTCGGCTGCCGGCTCGCCGCCGCCAACAATTACCGCACGACGTTCCAGCCTGCCGTCGCGCATCAGTTTGCGCACATGGATGGTCAGGAGCGAACGAAAGATTACCAGCGCCACTGCACCTGCGCCGAGCCAAGTTGCGAACCACAGGCGCGAATACTCGACACTCATCTTGGCAAAGAATCCGAGCACGACAAGGATCAACATCGCAAATGCAAAGGCGGTGACGGACTTCGAGATCTGCGAGATGAAGCTGCGATACGTATTGACCTGGTAGCCGTCGATCGCCTGAATGGCGGCAACCGAAAGGAACGCGCCAATAAGCGATGCCGCAAGATATTGCGGGGCAACTGAATGGTTCGGCATCACGTAAAGGTAGTAGATCAGCATGGAGACAGCAGTCAGGCCGACAAACTCGCTCAGCCGCGCAAATCCGTTGATCAGGCCTGGCGAGACCACGTTGTGGGTGAATTGTTGGGCGACCTGTTTGGCCAGTTCATTGAGTTCGACACGCCGGCTCTTCTTACGGCGTTCTCCGACATCGGCTATGCGAACTTTTTCCGGTGCAAATACATTTGGATCAACTACTGCCTTTTGTGCCTCAAGGACGTTTTTCTCGTTTGTTACCGACATCTTGACCTGTTCCAGCCATCATTGGTTTGGGCTCTGCATCTTGGCAGGCTGATACAGGTAAGGATGTAGCGCCATTTGACTAACAAACCTTGCCGAAGCGTCCTGAATCGGGACTCAGGCCGGGCTTCGATGGCTTTATGGCAAATAGAAACCTAACATTTGGCTGACAATTTTAGCGAAGTTTTGCAAGCGTTTCAGTCGCTACAGGAAGGTGCCTCAGACCAGGCATTCGCGATATGCCTTCATGACGTCACGGGCCATGACATCTACTGAGAAACGTTGCTTCAGCCGCTCCTGGCGCTCAACAGCCACGGCAGATGCATCTGGATCGGTTTTCATCACCCGCATGGCCGAGGCAAGGGCAGGGACACTGCCCGGTTCCACGAGGTGACCGCTGTCTCCGGCAAAGATTTCGGGAATGCCGCCAACCCGGGTACAGATGACCGGCTTACCCGCCGCGATTGCCTCAAGCACGATATAGGGCATTGATTCAGCACGGCTGGGCACGATCACGCAGTTGGCCATGGCAAAGGCCTTGCGAGCGGGCATGGCATCGTGGATGGCAATGCGTCTCCCAAGACCCTTTGTGGCAATCGCTTCGACATAGGCAGGCTTGTCTGGTCCATCGCCAACAAAATGAGCCTTTATATCAAACCCTTCATTGACCAGCTGTGCCATCGCATCAATGAAGACATCGGGTCCCTTCAGGTCGCGCATCATGCCAATATAAAGGAAGTCCCGCGCATTGCCATCGGCGGGAACGCTGACAAATTCTGCTTCGCTCAGGCCGTTATAGACAAGGCTTGCAGGACAGCGCGGCTTGCCGACCTTCTCTTCGTACCCGTCCTGTTCATACTTGCTGACAAAGATCAGCCGGTCGCTCATGCGCTCCATGAAGCGCTCGAGCGAAAAGAACAGTTTTCCCTTCATCGAGCCCGCATCGTAATGGATGGAACCGCCATGGGGGCAATATAAACGGGCAACGCGTGTACCTGATACCCGTAACAGTGAACCGATTATCCTTGCATAGGCGCCCCCCTTGGCGCCGTGCGAGTGAAGGATGTCCGGTTGCAATTTCGCAAAATGCCGGTAGCTGCGCCAAAGTGCGGCTGCATCAGCCGGCGTGATCGCGCGCCGCATGGGTATGCGGGTCAGGCCAAGCGCCAGCTTCGGCCTGATTTCCTCGAACAGGCGGTCTTCATGTGCGCCACCCGTCAGGGAGTCACAGAAAATGCCAAGCTGATGGCCCTCGTCATGATGGGCGTTTACCAGGTCGCGTACATGGCGGAATATCCCGCCCACAGGCGAGCGGAAGCAATGGATGATCTTGAGCGGCTTTTCGGTTTCAGCCCTGGTCATCACAAGTGGATCCGCCAAATGGTTCAAAAGAGCCGCTCTCGCACATAGACGGTATCGCCGGGCATCAGTGGATCGCTAAGCGGAACCCGCCCGTTGATTACCTTGCCGTTTATCTGGCGGGTGACATCGGCATCGCCCTGATAGGCACGCGGCGAGAATCCACCGGCAATGGCCACCGCATTTTGGACGGTCATTCCGGGTACATAAACATATTGTCCTGCTGATCCTACTTCACCCATTATGAACACGGGCCGGTAACGCTCGATCTCCACGGAAACATCAGGATCGCGCAGGAACCCGTTGCGCAATCGCATGGCGATATCCGCCTCGATCTGTTTGGTGGTCATGCCGCGCGCGGCAACACTGCCAACCAGCGGGAAGGCGAGGTAACCTGCCTTGTCCACTGAATAGGAATTTGTCAGGTCTGCTTGTTCGAAAACGGTTATGCGCACGCTGTCACCCGCATCCAGCAGGTATGGCTCGTTCAGCACTGCGTGGAATGCCTCGTCCACCGGTTTGTAGGTGGCGCATCCCGAGACAATCGTCCCTGACAAGAGCAGGACTACAAGCGGGGCACGCAATTTACTGAAGACGTGAAACATTGAATGATCCGGCACAAAACGGATGGGATGGCTGAAGCGCCTTTGGCCGCATTAAGACACTGTTATGGTTAATGCGGGGTAAAGCCCCGCCAGATTAGGGCAGGTTTTTTCCCTCACACTGTGAAATGAACCTGGCCCTGTTCTCCGCAGGTGACGGTTGGAAGATCTGCGAAAGTTGTCTTTCGATAGGTCGATCAAATCAGGCAAAAGCCGGCCATATATACATGTTATCTGTTTGTTATCTGGTTTCGAGTTCCGGTTTTGGCGCAGGAAACTTGGCAGAGACGCAACACAGATTGTGTGACAACCAGCTCGCAACGCTCACATTTTTTGGGCTGCGCCTGCATTTAATTGCAGGCTTCCCGTCTTTCCTTAACGCATTGGTTACCATGATCGTTCATGTTCCGATTACCAATTGTATCAGGAGTAGTATGCATGTCCGGCCCGCGTAATCTGACAGCAGATGTCGATTTGGACCTCAAGGGACTGATGGGGGCAATCTGGCGCAAGAAGTGGTTGATCCTGCTTCTCACGCTGATTACAGCCGTAATCGTGTTTGTTGCAGCATCTGCCATAGCCGAGCGCTACAAGGCCGATGCGCAAATCCTGATCAAGAAGCGCGAATCCATTTTCACCCGGATTCCCGGCAATGAATTCCAGAACAATGGCGGCGAGTTCGACGAGCAAGCCGTGGGCAGCCAGGTGCTGGTCCTCAATTCTGATGATCTCGCCATCCGGGTAATCAAGGCTCTCGAATTGGAGTCCCATCCAGAATTTGCAAAGAAAGCCGCAGAACCAGGCATTCTGGATCTGGCAAAAAGCCTGATTGCAAAAGGCAATGAGTCCAGCGTGGCCGGAGGCGGCGAGGGCATGGCCATGGTCGTCGATCCTGGCGTATTGAAGCAGTTCAAGGAGCAGCTTACGGTCTACTCTGCCGACAAGACGCGTGTTGCCGTGATCGAATTCTGGTCTACCGACCGCAAGCTGGCAAAACTGGTACCAAATGCCCTGGCTGAAGAATATATCGAATTCACCAGAAGTGAACGCCTTGAATCCGATCGCAGCGCGACCGGCTTCCTCGAACCTGAAATCCAGGAACTGCGCAAGAGCGTGATGGAAGCCGAGGAAAAGGTTGCCGCATTCCGTTCGCAGTCCGACATCCTGCTTGGCAACAACAATGCATTGCTGGCAACCCAGCAGTTGTCCGAGGTTTCATCCGAACTGTCCCGCGTAAAGGCGGAGCGCCTGTCTGCCGAAGCAAAGATTGAATCAATCCGCGCAGCGCTCAACGATGGCGGCTCGCTCGATGTCATCCCCGAAGTCATATCCTCGCCGCTGATTCAGCGTTTGCGCGAGCGTGAGGTTAACACCAAGGCCGAAATTTCGGAGCTCTCATCCACACTGCTGCCGAACCATCCGCGCATCAAGGCATTGCGTTCGCAATTGCCGGAGGTCGAAAGCCAGATCCGTCAGGCCGCAAACAACATTCTTCGCAGCCTCGAAAACAATGTCGGCCTTGCCCGCAAGCAGGAGGCAGCTCTTCTGCAGGACGTAAATCGTCTGAAGGCCGAATCCTCCCGCGTGAACGAGGCTGAAGTCGAATTGCGTGCGCTGGAGCGTGAAGCTGCAGCACAGCGCGAACGTCTGGAAGACTATCTCGGCCGCTTCAACGAAGCCCAGAGCCGCCAGGCGTCGGGTTATGTACCGAGCGAAGCCCGCATCATTGAGCGTGCGGTCCTGCCCGCCGAGAGCTATTTTCCGAAGGTCATACCCTTCACCATTGTAGGCGCATTGGGGATGCTGATCCTTTCCATGGTCGGGGTGCTTTCAGTTGAACTGATGAGCGGCCGCGCCTTCAAGCCAATGGACGAACTTGACCCCGAACTGGTGCCTGAGTCACTGAAAGCACGCGATGTTTCTCCGGCTGTCACTGCCTCGGTTCCCCGCGGGCGGGCCCCGCCTGCCTCTCCCCCGCCGCTTGCTCCGCGCATGGACGATTTGTTGCGCGATCCGCAACCGGTCATGTACACGCCATCAGATGTCGCCAATGACCGGGACATATTCGGTCTCTCTTTTGCGATGCAGGCTGTCGAGGGGATCGGAGCAACCCGTGTCGCTGTGATCTCGCCCGATGTCGATGGTGAAAGCCATACTGCGATCAGCCTGGCCCGTTACCTGGCTTCCAGGGGCAGTAGCGTCGTCCTCACTGATTTCACAGGCGATGGTCGCACCGCCACTGACATGCTTGGCCGTGCAGGCATGCCGGGTCTGTTCGATGTTCTTGCCGGAAACCGCAGCCTCAAGGACGCACTTTTCGTGGATACGCAATCACAGGTCCATGTGCTTGCTTCAGGCACGCCGGTGCCTGGCATTGAAATGGACAATCTGGAAAAGCTCACCTCGTCACTTGAAAAGAGTTATGACTTCCCGGTCTTTTCTTGCGGCAATGCCGGGCTCAACGGGCTTTCGAGGATTGCTGATGCGCGAACCGTTGTCATCATCCCCACCAGCGATGATACCTTCAACGAATGCAAGCTTCTGGAGCGCCAGCTCAAGGCTTCAGGCTATTCCGATACCATTCTGGTACGTTCGGAAAATTCCCGCAAAAGCGCGGTACACGCCGCCTGAAGAAACTCCACGGTTCCAATTTGCGGATTGGTCAGAACAACCGGGACTTGAGTTTGCGCAGGCGCTTGTAGCTTTCCCAAAGCCTCTCATTCTCGCGAACAAGGCAGCGGACCCTGCTGTAGATCCGTCGCGCCGCGACTATGGGTGCGCCTGAAAGATTGAACGGCACGAACAGATCGTACATTTCAACCACTTCGCTGCTCCAGGATCGCTTGTAACGCTCGTCCCCGGCACCAAGGTCAAGCTGGCTGTACCCCTTGCCGCACAGGTCCTCGACCAACAGATAGAGGAGCATCTCGCCTGGTGAGAGCGGGCCATATTTGTCGGAGTCGATGGAGGAAAAGAAACCGGACATGCGATTTGAATGCACGCCTCCGCCGAACACTGCCGCAGTGTCATTGCCGATCCGCAGCGTATAGAGTTTCAACAGCGGCTCTTTCATGTTGAGAGATTTGACAGCCATGTCAAAAAGGAACTCACGGGTGCCTTCCTCGGCAAACACATCCTTGATGCCCAGTTCCTGCAGACGCCGGGATTTTTGCGCGACGAAGGTCTCGATGGCTGCTGCGACTTCCTTGGTACTTTGGGGCGAGTGCAAGGCATATCCACCCATTTCCTCCGCCATGCGAACCTGTTGGCGGAACTTCTTGCGTTTGCGCTTGGCGTTACCTCGTTCAAGCGTAGCCTCAAAGCCATCTGAAAGATCCAGCAGAAAAGCCGGATTTGCAGAGCGTTGATGCATGCGGGTGATCAGGTGATTGGTCTTGCCAAGCCAGCTGCCCGGTTGGCAGCACAGGGCTACATATCCGATACCGGGCATGAAGTGGCCAATGCGCTCGAGAATGCGCTCGAAATCCTGCGAACCAAGGGCAGGGCCGTTGCGCTTGGGAACAATGCCAAGATTGAAATTCACGTGTTTGCCGCCAATGAATTTCAGCCGCCGCACATGTTTTCCGGCAATGTGGCAGGGAAGGATGAAAACGGTCTCGCCCTCGAAACGGCCCACAATTATGAACGGCTTGAGCGGTCTGGTAGCTTTCAGGCTCTCCAGATAGGTCCGGACCCAGTCATAGCGTTGGTAAACCGAGATTTGTGCATTGGACTCAGCTGCAAGCCACTCGTCGCGCACTCCCTCGATCCGGTCATAAACGGCAAGATCAATGACATCTGCAAAAAGCAGAGCACGCGAACCCCGAGCCGGCTCGTCCCGTATGATGGCCGGAACAACCATTTTTGCGCTTTCATGATGCATCATCGTTAGCCTGCTGGGCAATAACCTGAAGGCGAACTCTATCAACTGATTCTAAACAAAGCTTCTTTAGGTTGCAGACAAGCGCCTTTCGATTTGCCGTTAAGTTAACAGAAAGCTAAAGCCCTATGCCAGATCAGCGCCTCACCCGGATCATGCTGAACGCGATCTACTATTCCGGCGGCGCATCGCTAGCCAACAAGAGCCTTCGCGGCGTCGGCTCGATCCTGATGCTGCATCGCACGGGCAAGGCGGCAAACGGTGGCTTTGCACCCAACAATCATCTTAATGTCACCCCCAAATTTCTTGCCGAAACGCTCGACAGTCTGTCAGGCAGCATTTTCGACTTCGTCTCCCTGGACGAGGCGGCAAGACGCATGGCCGAGTCACGTGCAGGCAACATGCCAAAGCGGCCTTTCGTGTCCGTGACACTGGATGATGCCTATCGCGACAATCTGGAGAATGCTGTTCCCCTGTTCAGGAAATACAAGGTCCCTTACACGATTTTCGTTGCGCCGGGCCTGGTTGATGGCCATGCCACCTTGTGGTGGGAAGACCTCGAACACCTCCTTGAATCCAGGGAAAGCATCCACATCGACCTTCCCGGCGGAAGGGCCGAAATTCCCCTTCAAACCGACTTGCTCAAACGTCAGGCCTTCGACTACCTGCTCAACTACTTCACCAGCGAGGTTAGCGAAAGTGAACAAAGACATGTTCTGTCCAGCCTCTGCGAGTTGCACGGAATTGATTGTGAGGCACACCGCGCGGCGTCCATAATGAACTGGCCGGAGTTGCGCGAACTGGCAAAGGATCCCCTGTGCACACTGGGTGCCCACACTATCCACCATTATGCTGTTGCCCGACTTTCAGAAGATCAGGCACAATTCGAAATTGCCGAAAGCCGGCGCCTGATCGAGTTGGAAACGGGCAGGGTGCCGGCCCACTTCGCCTATCCTTATGGCTATCCGGCCGCGGCCAGCCCGCGCGATTTTGAAATCTGCAAACGCCTCGGCTTTACCACGGCCGTCACGACCCGCCATGGTGTGTGTTACCCCGCCCATGGCGAACACCTGACGGCCCTGCCGCGCGTTTCCTTGAACGGCAATTTCCAGAAGCAGAAATACGTCAAGACCCTGTTGTCGGGAGCCACAACACGCCTTTCCAATCGCGGCGCGCAGCTCAATATCGGCTAGCGGTCAGATGGCAGTGTCAACATCCACTTGATGATGAACATGGCCGGCACCACCCACAATATTCCGCTGAAAAAGAAATACAGCATGTGTATCCACCATGCGGATTCGGCCAGGTGTGCCGAAGCGATCGCTGTTGCGACAAGGGCATAGATCACTACCAGAGCGACCAGGGCAACCGTGCCCAGCAATTTCTTGGCGCTTGAACTCATGGATGAAGTGCCTTCTCGTTGTGCCTGCAGGAGAATAAGACGTCTGCGCGACGCGATGTCCTACAGGATTAGGCGCAGGCATGCGCTATTTCAACTGCGGCGTTTTCAACCCGGTGTTCAAACATGCAGTCTTCCCGATCCGTCCACTATGTTCAGGCCATGGTCAGCCGCGAGCGCACCAATCGCGCACTGGTGCGTTGGTGGCTCTATGTGATCTGTTTCCTGGTCTTTGTCATGGTGATAGTCGGCGGGGCCACCCGGTTGACCGATTCCGGCCTTTCCATAACCGAGTGGAAACCCATTCACGGTATCATTCCCCCTCTCGGTGATGCCCAGTGGCAGGAGGAATTGGAGAAATACCGCCAAATCCCCGAATACCAGTTGCAGAACAAGGGCATGAGCATGGCCGAGTTCAAATTCATCTACTGGTGGGAATGGGGCCATCGCTTCCTTGGTCGCATCATCGGCTTTGCCTTCGCCATCCCGTTGGCCTTTTTCTGGCTGACGGGCCGCCTCGAAAGCAGGCTAAAACCGCGCCTCCTGTTCCTGCTCATCCTGGGCGGAATGCAGGGCTTTATCGGCTGGTGGATGGTTTCCTCGGGCCTTGTCGACCGGGTGGATGTAAGCCAGTACCGCCTGGCGATCCATCTGACGCTGGCAGCAATCATTTTTGCCTATGCCTTGTGGATAGCGAGGGGTCTTGCCTCCCATTCGACCAGGCTTGCCCCTCCTTCCAGCCTTGCCGTCTTTGCTCCGCTGGTCACCCTGTTTGTGCTCGTGCAGATATTCATGGGTGGCCTCGTTGCCGGCCTTGATGCTGGCTGGGCCTCCAATGAATGGCCGAAAATGCTGGGACAATGGGTGCCCGATGACATCCATGCGATGTCACCGCTCTGGATCAACTGGTTTGAGAATCCTATATCGGTGCAGTTCAATCACCGCATAAGCGCTTATCTGCTCACCCTTATTATCGTGCTGCAATGGCTCGTGGCGCGTGCTTCCAGGGCTGAACAGCCGCACAAGACGCGCACGTCGCTCATTCTCCTGATCACGCTGGTGCAGGTCATCGTGGGCATCACTACCATCGTGCTGGAAGTGCCGCTCTTCTGGGCGCTGGCGCATCAGGGGATTGCCATAATCCTGCTGGCGTCGGTCATCGCCCATTGGCGCGGGCTGATCGGGCCATATCCGGCAGTAACCGAAGTCGAAATACGCGGCTGAGCTGCCTCCAGGAGGGGAATAACCCTCGAAAAATCCTCGCGCGAATGCTATGCTTCAAACAGGGAGGGACCTGCCATGCCAGCCTTGTTTGCCGCACTCCATCACTTGGCTTTCTTCGCCATGATAGGCGCACTGTTTGCTCAATTCGCCTTGCTGCGCAGCAGGATTGACCAGGCGGCCATCAAGCGACTGGCCGGTCTCGACGCAATGTATGCCGGGTCGGCAACGCTGGTACTGATCATCGGAACTGTAAGAGTGATCTATTTCGAAAAAGGCTGGGCCTACTATTCTCTCAGCCTGCCATTCTGGCTGAAGATCGCCAGCTTCATCGTCGTGGCGATCATCTCGTTTTATGCAACAGGCCGCTTCAATGCCTGGCGAAAACAGGGTGCTGATTTCATAGCACCAGCCAATGAGGTGTCGCGTATACTGCGCCTGAAGCCCTTTGAAATGTCGGGCCTTGCGCTGGTCTTGATATTTGCTGCATTGATGGCGCGAGGTTTCTGGATGCTGGGCTGACCGGGCCGGCAGATATGCCGGGCATGCTGGTTGACCGACAAGGCTCACTTCGAGCCGTTCAGCATGATATCCATGTTCTGGACCGCAGCACCTGATGCGCCCTTGCCCAGATTGTCGAGCGAGGCAACAAGGTTGGCATGCCCGCTGCCGGCCGTGCCGCACACATAAATTTTCATGCGATCACTGCCGCGCATCTCTTCAGGATCAAGCCGCGCCATGTCTGCCACTTGCCACAGTGAGACCACTTCCACTACATCCTGTCCCGCATAGTGTTCGTCATGGCAGTGATGAATGGAGGCGATGGTCGCATCATTCATAAGGTCAAGATGCACTGGCACATTGACCAGCATGCCCTGGGCAAAGCGCCCGACATTGGGCGTAAAGACCGGATCACGGGACAGTCCCGCCCGGTTGACGATCTCCGGCACATGCTTGTGCTTGAGCGTCAACGCATATTCGAAATGATTGGCGTGGATGGCGCCTTCAGCGTCTGGGTTTTCCATCTGCTCGATCATCTGCTTGCCGCCGCCGCTATAACCCGACACTGCATTGATGGTGACGGGATAGTCCTTCGGCATCAGCCCGGCCATGATCAGGGGGCGCAGCAAGGCGATTGCTCCGGTCGAATAGCAACCCGGATTGGATACGAAGCGGGCACCTGCGATTTTTTCACGGTTCCCGGGTTCAAGTTCGCCAAAGCCGTAAACCCAGTCAGGCGCGGAACGGAACGCGGTAGATGCATCAATGACACGTGTGGTCGTGTTTCCGGCATCGGCAAGCATCTGCACGGCTTCGCGGCTCGCATCATCGGGCAGGCAAAGTATGACGATATCGGCCTCGTTGAGCAGGCGCGCACGATAAGCGGTGTTACGCCGCTCCTCATGCGGGATCGATAGGACCTCAAGGTCGTCACGTCTGGCAAGGCGCTCACGGATCTGCAAACCCGTTGTGCCGTGCTCGCCATCGATAAAGATTCTTGCCCTGCTCATTATGGATAATCCTGAGTAAAATCAGATGTCTAAGCGTGAATCGAGATTCTGATTCATCACTTGAAGTGAGGAGCCATCAGCCTTCCAGCAGCTTCTCCGCGCGCAGGCCGAGCATATACATTGCTATGGTGGCGCCCGCAATTGCCGTCATCTCCGCATGATCATAGGCCGGCGCAACTTCCACCACATCGCTGCCCTTGATATCGAGCGAACCCAGCTTGCGCAGCACCGAAAGCATCTTGGCAGACGACGGGCCGCCGGCCACGGGCGTACCCGTTCCAGGCACGAAGGCGACATCGAGGCAATCAATGTCGAAGGTAATGTAACAGGGCATGTTGCCAACGCGTGCCTTGATCGAGGCGGCAATTTCCTCCGCACTCATTTCCTCGACATCATCACCATAGAGAATCTCGATACCGAAATCTTCCGGCGCATGTGTGCGTATGCCGATCTGGATCGAGCGTTCGGGATCGATAATCCCCTCGCGCACGGCACGGGTCACGAAGGTGCCGTGGCAGATCTGTTCGCCGTCATCATCCCAAGTGTCCTGGTGGGCATCGAACTGGATCAGCGCCAGAGGGCCGTGGCGTTCGGCATGTGCTTTTAGCAGCGGCCAGGTGACATAGTGATCGCCGCCAAGCGACAGGAGATAGCAGCCCTGGTCGAGAATGCGGCCAGCCTCGCTCTCGATATGCTCAGGGTTTTCCCATACGCGGTTGGTCGAAACCCGGCAGTCGCCATAATCGGCAACGGCCATTTTTTCGAAGATATCGAGATTGAAGGGATACTGCGGGTCACTGTCGAAGATTGCCGAGGCGCGGCGGATCGCCTGCGGACCGAAACGTGCGCCCGGACGGTTCGTTACCCCCGTATCAAGCGGGATGCCCCATACGACCGCATCCGCGCCAGATACTTCCTTGGTGTATTTGCGCCGCATGAAGGAGGTGACACCGGCAAAGGTATTGTCGCTTCCCGAGCCCAGGAGGCTGGTCGCGGTAATCGCATGATCGGCTGATTTTTTATCGGCCATGGTAGTGTCCTCAAATACTTTATTGAGACCAGCAATAGACCGGGCAGGTAACAGGAGCAATGGGGACGGTGGAAATCGCAGGAGTGTAATTGGGCCAGGGATAGTTGGGGGAGGGTAGGTAGCCATATCGGGCAAGCCGACCGCTCGTGTGCCCCGCGCACGATTGCAGGATCAGGTTTTTTCAATCGTGCTGCGCAACTGGCGTGGCGAAAGGCCATAACGCGCCTTGATTGATCTTGAAAAATGCGACGGGTCACTGAACCCGCACTGATAGCCGATCTCCTGGGCTGTCAGCCGCGCTAGCAGTGGATTGGCAAGTTCCTGGCGCGCGAGTGCAACGCGCGTGCGCCACAGATAGGCACTGTAGCTGTCGTTTTCCTGTGCGAACATCTTCTGGACATGGCGCGCGGAAACCCCGGCCTGCCTGGCGCAGTCTTCAAGGGTGAATTCGACCCGGCGGCAATTGCTGCGGATAATCGAGTGAATCTGGTGCAGCAGGCCAATCGGGTCATGCCGGGCAGCATCGCTGTCTTCTTGAAGCACGAGCCCGGCAAGGTGCACGATCACGTCCTTGATGGCATGGGCCTCGTTTTCTCCCATCGTATCAATATTGGCATTGGCCGAATGAAATGCCTCTGCAAGCGGTTTTCCAAACAGGCGATGCGCCGACAATTTGTGCGGCACAACCAGCTTGCTTTGATCCAGATGGCCAAAAACCGTTTTCGGGATCATCAGCGAAGCCACGACCAGATTTGGCCGCTTGCTATGGTTCAATTCGAAATTCCGGTCGCTCGAGAAAATTCCTACTTCACCCGGATTGAGCTCGATCGACTTGCCGCCCTGGTCAATCGTGCAGCAGCCCCGCATCTGGTAGTTGAGATAAAGGCATGCTTCTGGCGATGCGGAGATCTCACTGCGCCCGCGATGCACCTCGTGGCTTTTGGCCAAAACCTGGTTGAGTGTCGTTTCGTTGAGGGCATAGGAAGTCACCCTCGAATTGAAACTGCAGCGCTCTTGCGCTGCCATTTCCGGGCGCAGGGGCATGAAGGACCTGCAAATTGCGTCGCGATAATAGTCGAACGCCTCCCGCTGCTGCACATCAACGGTATCCCAAACATGCGGAGCAGGCAGGCGAGCGTCCAGAGTCGATGGCAGTTCGTCTACAGTCATGGTGGGGCATGATTTCCATACCTATCATGTTTGCGCAAGTGGCAGTTGGATCCTGACAACGGCAGGAGCATGCCGACAAGTTTAGAGGAGGAAAGAAAATGGGAACTTATGTATTGGTACACGGCGCCTGGCACACCGGCGAATTGTTCGAAGATGTGGCCGGGCCAATCCGCGCAGCGGGCCACAAGGTGTATTGTCCGACACTGGCCGGAAACCGCCCGGGTGACTCAAAGATGGTCGGGCTTGATGACGCCATTTCATCGCTCGTGGACTACCTTGCCGAACATGATCTGAGCGACATAATTCTGCTGGGACACAGCTATGGCGGCATGGTCATCACCGGCACGGCAGATCGCGTGCCCGAGCGCATCCGCAGGCTCATTTACTGGAACGCATTCGTGCCCAATGACGGAGAGGCACTGAATGACATGGTCCCGCCTCATTATGTGCAATTGTTCGACGATGTCAGCAGGCAGTCCGGCGACAACAGCGTGGTCCTGCCCTTTCCGGTCTGGCGCGAGGCATTCATCAACGACGGATCGGCCGAGGAAGCGCAGTCATCCTATGACAGGCTCAACCCGCACCCCTATGCGACTTTCACCGACAGGATCAGCCTGAAAACAAATCCTGCCGCGATGATGATCGGGAAATCCTACATCAATTGTACAGAGGACACGGCATTGCCGCACAGCCTGACCTGGCATCCGCGCCTTTCGGAGAAACTCGGCCTGTTTCGCCTGGTTGCCATACCGGGCAGCCATGAACTGTGCTTCACCAATCCCGCAGCGCTGGCCGATGCAATTATGCTTGCAGGTCGCGATTAAGGCCCGGTCCCGGACTAAAATACGATGATCTTTCAAGAATAATTGGCGACAAATGGTGGTGCGGTAACTGTCACCGTACCACCCCATACATGCGTTTCAAATAATCCAGATATTCCGCTGGCAGGGTGAGGTCGTATAATGCGCCGGAAAGCGCCGCCACGACAAACCCGGCAAAAACAGCTCCAAATGCAGCCATCCCGGTTTGAAGCACCAGATTGCCGATCCGGCGAAAATGCAGCGCGGCGGCAATGTGGACAAAGATGGCAGTCATGCCCAGCCAGTAATAGGGGATGAAGTACCAGCGTATCGGATCGGTGGAGACCACGGATGCGGCCCAGTGGAGATTCGTGTCGAGGTCGCTGGTCGCCCGCATGAACAGGACGGCCCCGACATGCTGCAGCAGGAAGAAGGCGAGCAGGCCGCCGCTGATGACCTGCGCCCATGCCCACTTGCCCCTCGGTTTGCCGCGCCTTGAAACAAGCAGCACGCCGATCAGAATCTGGACCCCGAACAGCAGGATGATCAGTGTCTCGACGGGTATTGCACGATAAACGCCGCGCAATTGCTCCATCATCGCGATATGGTTGGCGGGCCCGGCCAATGCCATGGCATGGTTCAGGAGATGCAGCACGATAAAGAGGGCAAGCGCCAGGGCGTTCAAACGATGGAAGCGTCGCAGGGTCAATTCATTGCACCTCTGTTTGAAGCTTCTCCAGACCCTCCGCGCAGACCCAACGCGGCAATCCCGGCAATCACCAGAAATCCGATCCATTGCGGCATGAGCATCAGATCGCCGAAGCGCATCAGGCCGTAGGCAATGAACAGGCCTGCAAATGAAATGAACTGGACAACGACCATCCATCCGAGCGCGTGCTGCCGCCCATTTCTCGAAAGCCAGAGCAGGGCGAGACCGTTCAGGAGTAAAACAGCAGTAATTGCATGCCAGATGACCGAGATCACGCCCTTGACCAGTGGATCCAGCTCACTTTGCAAGGCGGGAACATGTATTTCCGGCCCTCCGGCAAAAACATGCACGCTGCAATACCCGATTGTGAGTATGCCTGCCGCTGCCAGCGCCAGATTGGTTGATCGCAGCTTCAAAAGGGATGGTTCCATGGGACACTCCATAACATACGATGGCGTATGGATACTTCATCGCTTGCGAAAGTCAATACGCTTGCGTATGGTTTGTTGATGGAAAAGTCCGACAAAAAATCTTCTGCAAAACGCCTGTCGAGGGAGGACTGGCTGTATGCCGGGTTCCGCGCGCTGTGTGCCGGCGGGCCGGGTGCAATCCGCGCGGAAGCCATTGCCCGCGAATTGAAAACCACCAAGGGTTCTTTCTACTGGCATTTCAGGGACGTACCGGAATACACGAATGAAATGCTGGCTTTCTGGCGCCGCAAGGCAACCATCGATTTTCTCCAGCAGGTAACAGTACCCGATGGCGATCCCGCCGGTCAGTTGAACCAGTTGATGCAACTCGTCTCTGATGATCGCGACGAAATATATGGAGGCCTTCGCGCCGAACCCGCGATACGCCAATGGGCAGTGTTTCTGCCCGAAGCCGCAGCGGCGCTGGTGGAAGTTGACACGCTCCGCCTTGCCTGGCTGACAGCAAGGTTCGAAGCCATGGGCAAGGACGCACAGGCTGCCCGAATCCATGCAGGCAATATCTATGCGCTGGTCATCGGGCTTGAGCACCTGGAGATGGGCGGGCGGGCGAGCCTGCGTTCCGGGCTTCAAGCCTATCTGGGCATGGTCGGTTAAGGTTTCATAAAGGCCGCATATGACAAAGGGTGCAACGCAGTGCTGCACCCTTTAAAGAAACCAGACTTGCAGTGAGCGGGAGAAGAATGGCCGCTAGTTCACCAGCAACACCGTCTGGCCTGTAGTCTGCCGCTTCTCCAGCGCGTCATGGGCATCCTTTACCTTTTCAAGGTCGAAGGTCTGGTTGACTGCAATTTTCACGTCCTTGTCCTTGATCGCCTTGAACAGCATCTTGCTGCGCCGTTCCAGCTCCTTGCGTTCGGCAATGAACGAAAAGAGGGTGGGGCGGGTCGCATAGAGCGAACCATATTGCGACAGGTCGGACAATTTGAAATCTTCTATCATGCCAGATGACTGGCCGAAGGAAACAAAGGTGCCATGCGGCGCCAGGCATTTCAGCGATCCGGGATAGGTCGTTTTGCCCACAGAATCATATACCGCCTGGACGCCAGCGCCCTTGGTGATCTTGCGGACCTCATCGACAAAATCCTGCTTGGTGTAGTCGATTACCTTGGTGTAGCCGTTGCGCCGGGCAAGCGCGCATTTTTCCTTGCTACCTGCTGTACCGATGGCGGTAACACCCTTGGCTTTCAACCATTGCCCCACGATAAGGCCAACCCCGCCAGCGGCTGCGTGAACGAGAACCGTGTCACCTGCCTTCACCTTGTAGCTGTCGTGAATGAGGTATTGCGCTGTCAGCCCCTTCAACATGGCCGCCGCAATCACCTTGTCATCCATGCCGGAAGGTATCTTTACCAGTTTTGTGGCATCAATAACCCGGTGTGAGGCATAGGCACCGCCGGGGGTTGTGTAGGCAACCTTGTCGCCGGGTCGCAAACCGGTGACACCGGCTCCGATACCCTGGACAACGCCGGCACCTTCACTTCCCAGGATAACCGGGAATTCGCCCCCTGGCGGAGGGTACAAACCGGAACGTTGGTAAACATCGATGAAGTTGAGGCCGATTGCTGTCTGGCGGATCAGCACTTCACCCTTTTTAGGCTTCGGAACCTCAATGTCTTCCTTCTTGAATACCCGGGAGCCGCCGGCCTCTTTTGCCACCATTGCTATTGCCATCTAATACCCCTTTGCGCTGAGTTTCCTGCGCGTTCACATGGTCTGTCGACCACTGTTTCGTCATCCTCCGGATCCCAGATTGTGGTCTCCTGATGGATCATTTATTCGCGAAGCCACCCTGCCGTTGCCCGGGACTTCCTTGTTTTCGGCATGATGTGTGGTGCTCATTCCGCTGTTTGTGCCGCTGATTAGGGAATGGACGCTTGGACCCCTGAAAAAACACAATAAACCATTTCATTGACCCTTGCGTCAATGACACACTGAAAACCGCTCGACTTCGATCTTGCATGAGGCTGAACCGCGTGGTTTTGTCCGGCCGATGTGCCGCAAGGCGAAAATGGAGGGATGCCCGTCATGGCAATGCTGAAAAACCGTCAGATCTGGACCTGGTTCGATGGCGAATGGCAGGAAGGTAACGTGCCGATCATGGGGTCGGCTGACCATGGAACCTGGCTGGGAACAATGGTGTTTGACGGGGCGCGCTGGTTTGACGGAGTGGCGCCTGATCTTGACCGCCATTGCGCCCGGCTCAACCATTCTGCCGAGGCGCTCGGCCTGGAGCCGCCTATGGCCACTGCCGATATTCTGAAATTGGCGCAGGAAGGCTGCGAAAAGTTTACCGGCAAGGTACCGCTCTATATCCGTCCCATGGCATGGTCGACAGAGGGAGGGGACATGACAGTCGATGCAGATCCATATTCAACACGGTTTGCCCTTTGCCTTGAGGAAGCCTCGATGGCGCCGCCGGAGGGGGCCACTACGCTAACGACGACACGCTTTACCCGGCCAACCCTTTCAAGCGCCACGGTCAACGCCAAGGCTGCCTGTCTGTACCCTAACAATGCCCGCATGCTCAAGGAGGCCCAGTCAAAAGGCTTCGGCAACACCATCACCTGTGACGCGCTGGGCAATGTTGCGGAAACCGCAACCAGCAACATCTTCATGGTCAAGAATGGCGAGTATTTCACGCCAATCCCGAACGGCACCTTTCTCAACGGCATCACCCGCCAGCGCCTGATCTGGCTGTTGCGCGAGGAGGGGGAGAAGGTCTGGGAAACGACGCTCACACTGGATGATTTCCGCGCTGCCGACGAAATCTTCCTGTCAGGCAATTACAACAAGGTTACGCCGGCAGTAAAATTCGAGGATCGCGCCTATCCCCATGGTGACAAGACAAGGCTGGCAAGAAAACTGTATTGGGAATGGGCCGGGGCCTGAATTGGGTCTGAATTCGGCTTGGGAAGGGCTTGAGAGATTACTCGAAAAGCCTTGCAATATGCTACCCGCCGAACCGAAGCAGGCGGAAAATGAGAAAAGCCCGGTGACCTGATCCAAATCAGATCACCGGGCTCGCTGCTCTCGTTTCGCCCCGAGAGATCTTTGCTTTACTGGCTTATATGCAGACTGCCCTGGATCAGCGCGGCAACTGTTTGAAAAGCATCGGCGAGTTCAGCATTCGAGTTGGCCTCGAAAAAATAACCCGCATTGGTTGCGCAATTGCGAAGTCTCGTCTTGGTCGGCCCGTTTGCAAGATCAAAGGCAATCGTGACTACGTGAACATTCTCGTCCTTCACATTCCCGCAGAGATCTTCAAGGTTCCATTCGCCATTTGACACGTTATGCGAGTTGCCATTACGCCAGGCCGGGCTGGTCTGAGCACCATCGGTCAAGAGAACGATGAATTTCTTCACCGCCTCATCATTATAGGCGACACCTTCGCTGAAGGGGGCGTTGGGAGAGATCAGGTGCCAGCCAATGGACATGCCAAGCGAAATATGGGTATTGCCGGCAGGCGTCATGCCATCCAGCCAGGTTTTCACCTGGTCATGGTCATTGGTCAGCGGGCGAACTGTAAGCCCTCGACCAATATGGCTTGCGCATTGGGCATTGCTCGAGCTGGGGGTAAGGCCCCACTTGGTTGCATTGTTGTTGAAAGCCGGCGTGTTGTCGGTGACATTGTGCGGAAACTTGCGGTCCTGTGTGCAACCGGTCCACGTCTGGTTGGCGGGCTGGCCCACGACGAACTGCGATGGCAGGGAAAGATGCACAAGGCTTGAAAACGGCGCAAGGGCGAAGCTGATATCATCGCGCGCGCCGTCTTCACCAAGGATGTCGATCAGGTCCTTGGCAGCATCGCGCATGGTCGACCATTTGTTGTTCCACCCCATGGAGCCGGAGTAATCGAGGACCAGCGCGACTTCCGCTCCGCTCTCGACGGAATACTGGATCTCGGTGCCAACCGTGATGCCGATCGAACTCTGACCCACCAGACCAGCGAAAAGTGTCGGCTCATCCACCGTGATGCTGGCAGAAATGACTGTATCGGAAATGGCAAATACCGGCTGGGGATCGATATTCATATGGGCTACCAGCGCACTGAAGTGGTCGATGCCGATCTGCAGGCGTTCCTCTTCCGTCAGATCATCGTCCACACCGGCGGCGATTGCCGCAGCATCAAGCGCATTCTGCAACTGTGCGCGGGTGCTCACCGCATTGGTGTAATCCACGGTCAGGCCGGCGGCGAGCATTACGGGCATGAATGCAACGCCGAATGTCAGTGCGAAATTGCCACGCGTATCGTGTGCAAATTGGGCTATTCGGTTTTTCAAAGGCATGGGCTTACCCTCTAGTTGGAAGCGCCATGCTATCAAAAAAGATTAAAGGCTCAGCAACTTCTGGGGCGAACCTTTGACTTAAAGCCTCACGGGTATTTTCACCAAGTATAAACCATCTAGTTCACTATTTCGGACGCCACCTTGGCAATGGTCTGCTGATAGACGCCAGCCTTGTTCCATTTGCGGATAACCTCGTAATTGGCGCTGCCGGGCTGATAGCTGCCACCACGTTTCCAGCCATGGCGGGCAAACCATTTTGCGGTTGAGCCAATTACGTCAGGCACGGAATTGAAAACGTCTACCCCACCACCATCATAATCCGTGGCACCAATCAGGAAGGAAGCGGGCAGGAATTGGGTCTGGCCGATCTCACCGGCCCAGGCGCCCCTGGCGACCGAGAGGTCATAAATGCCGCGGTCGATAACCTCGAAGGCCGATTCCAACTGCGCGCTGAAGAGTTCCGTTCGCCGGCAGTCATAGGAGAGCGTGGCAATCGACTGCAGAATGGGCAGCGGCTTGCCCTTGTAGGTTCCGAAGGCGGACTCAAGGCCCCAAATGGCGGCTATGATTTCCGGCTGGACGCCGAACTCCTTCTCCGCCCTTTCGAAATACTTCGCATACTGGCGGATACGCTTCTTCGCGCCGGAAGCTACGCCAGGGGACCTCAACTTGTAAAATTCCTCAAAGGAAAGCTTGAAGCTTTTCTGGTTGCGATCGAGCTTGATCACCTCGGTCGAATACTTGACATTATCCAGCTTGGCGAGGGTGGAAGGCTTGAACTTCCCCTTGTACTGCGCCTTGATAGCGTCCTTCCACTCATTGAAGCGGCTGGCATCTGAATGGCAGAAGGCTGCGTCGGCGCTGGTAATCGAGTGCGGTGACAGCAACAGGCTGGCTGCCAGGCCAAGGGCTGCGAGGGAAGAGAATTTGAAAATCATGCTAAGCTCCGGTTGATGGATAGGCCACCCGCTGGCCCGGAAGTGCAGCCCTGCCGTCAGCTGCCGATGGGTATGACATTGGCACCCGAAGCGGTAATTCGGGCTGACTCGAAACCAAATCAGTTTTTGCAGAGTATTCCATCTGAACGATGGCGGGCAAGTGGCAGAGTCAGTTGCTGCATTTTGAATTGCCGCCTTGCATGACAATAGTGTGACCGGCTGCCCAAATTGGCAGTTTTTCCGGCAATATGCCATCGAATAACCTGGCGGTGCAACGGGTTGAACCTGATTGGAACCATCCGGCATTGGCGACCGACAAGCCTGCAGCGCCATGTGAAAAAAGGCCCGGCAACACTAACGGTTTTCCATTTGCGAGGGATTGGCCAGGCTAATCATCCGGAACTGGCCTGGCGGTCTTCAGGTCGTGATCCAGATCGTCTTGGTTTGCAGATATTGCGCCAGTGCCTCGGTACCATTGTCGCGCGCCATCGAGCCCGACATCTTGTATCCGCCGAACGGGGTCTTGATATCGCCCTCTGAAAAGCCGTTGACCGACACGGTGCCACAAGGAAGCGAGCGCGCCATGTGGAGCGCACGGTCTATATCGCGGGTGAAGACGGTGGCATGCAGACCATATTGCGTGTCGCTGGCAATGGCGAGCGCCTCGGCGTCTGATCCGACCGGCATGATGCCAAGGACCGGGCCAAATATTTCCTCGCGAGCGATCTTCATGTCGGGGGTGACATCCGGAAACACAGTTGGCTCAATGAAGAAACCAGGCAATTCGCTATTGCCCCCCATGATCTTGCGTGCGCCCTGGTCCATGCCGCTCTGGATATAGGACATCACCATTTCCTTGTGATCCCTGGTGATCATGGAGCCAATGTCGGTTGAAGGGTTCAGGGGATCGCCAAGCCGGAAGGCCGCGACCCGTTCACAAATGCGGGCGGTAAATTCTTCCACCAGCGGTGCCGCGACAAGCTGGCGCATATTGGCGGAGCAGTTCTGTCCACCGTTCCAGAAGGCCGACATTGCAGCGTGTTCGATCAAGGCGTCGTTGATCGGTGCGTCATCCAGAACGATGAAGGGGCTCTTGCCGCCCATTTCAAGGCCAACTCCCTTGAGGTTGCTGTCGCCCGAATAGCGCATGAACATGCGGCCAACTTCAGTCGAGCCGGTGAAGGACAGGGTGTCGATGTCATTGTGCATGCCGATGGCCTGACCAGCCGTGTGGCCATAACCCGGAATGATGTTGATGACGCCTGCCGGAACGCCGGCCTCCTCCATCAATTGGGCCAGGCGAATGGTGGTGAGCGGTGTTTGCTCGGCGGGCTTTATGATCGCAGAACATCCGACCGCAAGGGCAGGGGCAATTTTCCAGGCGGCCATTACAAGCGGGAAATTCCAGGGCAGAACCGCGCCCGCCACCCCGGCGGGTTCATGGGTGATGAGCGCCATCGCGCCGGGCCCTGTAGGCGCGATCTTGCCAAAGATCTTGTCGGCCAATTCGGCGTACCATTGAAAGAAGCGCGGCACTTCGGTGCCAATCTCATGCAGGCAATCGGTGATGGTCTTTCCCGTATCAAGGCTTTCGAGAACTGCAAGCTCATTGGTGTTTTGACGCACCAGGGCTGCGACTTTCAACAACACCTCCTTGCGATGTTCGGGTTCGGCGCGCGACCAGGTTCCCTCGTTGAATACGCGGCGGGCAGCGGCGACGGCGCGATCGACATCAGCTGATTTGCAGTGCGCGACCTTTGCCAGAACCTGTCCGGTAGCAGGATTGATGGTCTCGAATTTCTCGCCATCTGCCGCATCGCAGAATTTGCCATCTATATAGGCCTGTCCGTTTGGCGTCAGCCTAGCTGCAATGGCTTTATAGTCGGCATGTCTCAGGGTCATGGCTTGGTTCCGTATTCTATTTATGCAGGCTGCGCGCGAATTTGCGAATATCGTTGAGGAGCAGTTCGGGTTCTTCCATCGCGGCGAAGTGACCGCCTCGTGGCATTTCAGTCCACTGCTGGATGTTGTAAATGCGCTCGGCATAGCTGCGCGGCGGCCAGCGCAGCATTTCCCTCGGGAAGACGGCGCAGCCTGTCGGCACTTCCACGCGGGCTCCTTCTGGTGATAAGATTCGCCCGCCTTCCTCTCGCCGCCCGTAATAGATCCACGACGCGGAATTGAAGGTTCTCGTCGTGATGTAAATCATGATGTTGGTCAGGAGATCGTCCTTCGAATGGGCATGTTCGATGCCACCTGGAGGTACGTCCGACCAGTCATGGAATTTCTCAACCAGCCAGGCCGCGATGCCGACTGGACTGTCCATCATGGCATAGCTGAGCGTCTGTGGCCGCGTGGCCTGCTGCGTGCGGTAACCGTTCTGCATGATCTGATCGCAATTGAACTGTTCGGCCCAGGCCACTTCGTCTGGCGTTTGTGGCCCGTCAGGATGGCGCATCGTAAGAACGTTGATGTGGATGGCCGAACAGGCAGGTGCATGGTCAAAACCGAGCCAGGAACAGATAGCTGCGCCCCAGTCGCCGCCCTGCGCGAGATACCGGTCGAACCCCAGGGTATCGGTCATCAGTAAATTGATGATGTCCGCCATTTTGCGCGGGCCATAGGGACGCGGCGGGCGTCCGGAAAAGCCGAACCCTGGCAGCGACGGTGCAATTACGGTAAAGGCATCATTGACATCGCCGCCAAAACGCTCAGGGTGCGCCAGCGGTTCAATCAGGTCGAAGAATTCGGCAACAGACCCTGGCCAGCCGTGGCTGATCATAAGGGGCATGGGGTTCGGGCCGCTGCCAGGCTCACAGATGAAATGCATGTCGATCCCGTCGACCGGTGCCTTGAAATGTGAGAAGCTGTTGATCCTGGCTTCCTGCTCGCGCCAGTCGAAGTCATTCGTCCAATAGGCACACAGCTCCTGCAGATAGTCCAGATTGGTACCGTAGTCCCAGCCTCCATCGTCTGGCATCTCATGCCAGGGGTAATCGGCGACTCGGGCGATAATGCCCTCAAGCACTTCTTCGGGCACATGGAAGCTGAACGGGGTCAACTCGGGATTGGTTTTTATGCGATCCAACAAAAGACTGACTCTTCGATCCAGGCATTTACACGCAAAGGCCCGTGGACCCGGCATATTGAAACCCAGATAACTGGAAAGGCCGCTTTCCTGCGAGAGACAGGCGGAGCCTTTCGAGGGGACAGATGGATCGATGCGAAGCCGGGTTCTAAAGCGCTGCGCGAACCTCTTCGGCAATGATCTTGACGCCTGCTTCCAGTTTTGAAACCGGAACATATGCAAACCCGAGTCGGAAGCTTCGATTGTTGTCGAAGTTGAGAAAGTAGTCCCGTCCCCGGTCCACCAGAACTCCGCGTGTGCGCAACCGCAGGGCAAGTTCTGCGGCGTCAAACTCCTCGGGGCCCGTCAGCCAGAACGATGTGCCACCCTCGGAAGCCGTACGCTGCAACATGCCGAGATGATCGCTCAGTGCCGTATTCATTGCATGCCAGCGCTTTTCATAGCGCCGCTCGATATTGCGCAGATGAGCATCAAAGTGGCCAAGCCGGAAAAACAGGGCGAGGATTTCCTGAACGATGGTTGGCGGGTGCCGCATCATCACGCCGCGCGCAACGCGTGCTTCCCGGATGATGTCCCTGTGGGCGACGATGAAGCCAAGCCTGATACCCGGAGAAACAGTCTTTGAAAGACTGCCGACATAGATGACCCGGCCCGATTGATCCATTGAACGCAGCGAAGGCGAGGACTTGGTGATATAGTTCATCTCGGCTTCATAATCGTCTTCGATGATGATGAAGTTCTTCTCGCATGCCGCTTCGATCAACTCTTCTCGCCGATCCTGGCTCATGGTGACCATGGTCGGGAACTGGTGGCTCGGTGTGACGAACACAAGTTGGCAGCCCTTGGGAATGGCAGACGGGATCAAGCCATCATTGTCGATGGGCACGCCGATCAACTCATTTCCTGAAAGGCGGAACGCATTGCGGGCACCAAAAAACCCGGGGTCCTCAAGCGCTATTGGTTTGCGGTTTTGCGCGAATATTGTGCCGAGTATGAACAGCGCATTTTGTGAGCCAAGCGTGATCAGGATCTCGTCATCATCAGCATAAATCCCGCGCGTGTTCAGCAGCCGCTGGCGGAGTTGCTGGATCAGTTGGGGACTGTCGCTTTCAACTGAATCATTGGCCCAGACCGGCATTTGCTTGCGGCCAAGGGCCTGTCTTGTGCATTCGCGCCAGCTATCGACAGGAAACAGATCCGGGTCGATCTGATTATAGATGAATGGGTAGGGATAGCTGTCCCAGTCGAGTGGATTGACTACCGGCATCAGGTCACGCGGTTGAAAACTCACCGGGCACAGTGTGGTAGCATTGTCATTGGCCTTGTCTTTCGCCCTGACCTCTACCGCCTTTTTCAGCGTGATCATTTTCGGGTTCACATAATAACCCGAGCGGTCTCGCGAGATCAGAAACTCCAGATCGACCAGCCTGTTATAGGCCGCAAAGACCGTGTTGCGGGACACGCCGAATTGCTCGGCAAGCTCACGGCAGGAGGGAAGTGGCCGGCCATAAGGCAGGGCCTCTGACGTGATCGCGGCGCTTACAACCTCACATATCTGGTCCCGCAGGCTCAGCGTCGAGCTTTCCGGGAGCCTCAGGAACTTTGGTGTAGTGGAACTCAATGGACGTCTCCCATGGGCGGATGGCTGTCCCTGCACAGTAATGGTCTTGTGGCCGTTTACCCAGGTTTGCCTCGCACCTGTCCGCTTCAATCATTGCATCTGTCACTTTCATTGGGAAGGGCACAGGTAAACACTGGACAGACGAAATTGAGCCCAAGGGAGTGGAAATCATGAAAACGAGAACCGCAACAACGTTGCTGTCGCTTGCAACGGCAGTGGTCATGTCTGCACAGACTGCCGCTGCTGAAACCGTCTTGAAGCTAGGCACTGTCGGGCAGTTGGGAATGCCGATTGGCGACGCCATCGAACAGGCGCTGATCCCGACGCTTGAGGAAGTGTCAGGCGGCAAGATGCGGATTGAGCCGCATTATCGTGGTTCGCTTTGCGGTGAACAGACCTGCGGCGAGCAGGCAAACCAGGGACTGTTGCAGCTTTGGACAAGTTCGACCGCAAATTTCCAGAGCTTTGGTGTTTCATTGTCGATCTTTGATCTGCCTTACATCTTCAAAACAGCGGAAGACGCCGATCGCATCTCCTCTGAATGGCTGGCCAAGAAACAATGCGAGATCGCCGCCGAAGAATCCGGCCATGTCTGCCTAACGGTCTATTCCAGTGGCGGCTTCCGTCAGCTTGGCAATGCGTTGCGCTCGGTGCGCGTCCCCTCGGACATGGAGGGCATCAAATGGCGCGTGACCAAGAGCCCGGTAGAATACACACTCATCAGCAATTGGGGTGCCGTTCCTGTCCCCTATGACTGGACGCAGCTTTACCAGGGCCTGCAGACAGGGGTTGTTTCCGGACAATATGTTGCCACCCCCTGGCAGGAAATTGCCAAGCTGCACGAGGTTGCAAAATACTTCACCGAGATAAATGGCTCCTGGTCGGGTAACCAGTTGTCGATGGACAAGCGCCAGTATGATGCCCTGAGCGATCAGGAGCGCGAATGGCTGCATGCCGCTGCTGAAGCCTTTGGCCGGAAAGTGCAGGAACTCGATCGCAAATGGGTCGCTGACGGCGAGGCGATAATCAAGGCGGCGATCACTGAATGGTATGTTCCAACTGACGAAGAGATGACACTGTGGCGGGCCGGGGCAATTGATGCATGGGTCAATGCCAAAGGGACCTTTGATCCGGAAACGGCGACCCGCGTTCTGAAAGAGCAGGGTATGGACGACTTCATCGCTGAACTGAAGGAAGCCGGCGCGCTCTGATCAGGAACTAAGGAAGAGACTGCGGCGCGGAGCTCCGGTTTCGCGTCGCAACTTGCGTTGAACCACAGCCCCCCTCAACCGATCAGGATCAAGGCCAGGATGGACAGCATATTGCTCATGATCATTTTGGTGGTGATGATACTGCTCGGCGCGCCCGTCGGCTTCACGCTGATCATGATCCCGGTGGTCTATATCCTGCTGACCGACGCGGCCCCGATGATCCTGATCCCCAGCCAGATGTTCAGCGCAATCGACTCGGTACCCCTGACAGCCATACCCTTCTTCATGCTGACGGGCGAATTGATGACCAGCGCAACCATCACCGACAGGCTGGTCGAACTGAGCCGCCGACTGATCGGGCGTGCGCGCGGAAGCCTGGCGCAGGTGAATGTTCTGGTCAGCATGTTCTTTGCCGGCATGAACGGTTCAGTCGTGGCAGACACAGCGACCGTTGGCTCCCTGTTGGTCCCCGCGATGAAAAAGTCCGGTTACCCGCCTGCCTTTGCAGCAGCAATTACGGCGGTCAGTTCCACAATAGGCGGGATCATCCCGCCCTCGATCATGATGATTGTTCTTGCAAATGCAGGCGGCATCTCGGTAGGTGCACTGTTTGCTGCCGGCATCATTCCTGGTCTGCTGATAGGCATCATGCTGATGGCGATCAACTACGTTATCGCCCGCCGCAACAATTTCGAACGCAGCGAAGAGCCGTTCAGCCTCAAGGCTGTCATGGTCGTGGGCTACAAGTCTTCCTTCGCCCTGCTTATCCCCATTGTTCTGGTCGGATCGGTTGTCTTTGGCATTGCCGGGGTGGTCGAGGCCGGCGCCCTGACAGCAACCATTGCGCTGGCTGTCGGCTTGTTCGTCTACCGAACCATCACCTGGACCAATTGCAAGAGCGCCTTTGTGCGGGCCTTCCGCAACTCGGCAATGGTGTTCATTATCATTGCTGCCTCCGGACCGTTCAGCTGGTTGCTGACATCGATGGGAGCGATCAACGATCTGGAACAGTGGTTGCTGAGCTATACACACAATCCGTTATTGTTTGCCCTGGTCCTGGTGCTGTTCATCTGTCTGTTGGGCATGGTCATGGATTCAGCAGCAAATATCATTGTCGTGGGGCCGGTGCTGGTCGATGTAATGGTGAAGGCAGGCTATCCCGATGTGCAGGCCGCGCTCGTCGTTGTCGTCGGTTTTCTGATCGGTTCGGTAACGCCGCCTGTGGGCGTTGCGTTCTTTACCGCAGGGGCAATTGCGAATGTCCGGCTTGAGAAGGTCGCGATTGCCATGCTGCCATACCTGGTGGCACTCTTCGCGCTGTTGTTCGTGCTGATTGTTGTGCCCGATATCACGATGTTCCTGCCGCAGGTACTGGGGTTCGTGAGATGATGGATCCTTTCACCACTACTGGCGCAGTAAACGGCTGCCGGCTCTCCATACCATCCCTTTGCAGGAGGACTTGCCGATGCTGAGCGCCTTCAAGTTTGTCGACACGGCAGTCAGGAAGACCGTCACCGCATTTTGCGCAGTTCTGCTGTTGCTCATGGTGGTTTTCACGGTTTACTCCGTGATCATGCGCTATGTGTTCGAAAACCCTCCCGTCTGGGGCGACCTCCTGACGGTTCTCAGCAACATCTGGCTGGTCTTCTTCGCCCTTGCGCTGACAGTCCGCGACAGGGACCACATCGCGCTCGACCTGGTTTATTCCTGGCTCCCGCTCAAGCTTGCGTTTGCCATCCAGCAGTTCTGGTCCGTTGTGATCTTCGGGATTGGTATCGTGATGATTGTCTACGGGCTCGAAGCAGTTGCCACGATGGGCGGCAAATATTGGGAAATGTGGTACTTCGCCTGGGAGGATGGTGGCCTTGTTTTCAAGCCGAATTACATGCCCAAGAAATATGCCATCAGCATTGTTCCGATTTCGGGCTTGCTTGTAAGCGTGGCAGCGCTGGCATCCATTCTGGAGGATAGCCTCCGATTGAAAGCTGGTACGTACCAGCATGCCCGCGACTTTGATGCACATGAATAGCGCAAATACAAAAAAAGGGCTTATGAAAAACATAAGCCCTTGATCTTGCTTGATAGTGTGAGCGCTTTGATCAGCGCTTCGAGAACTGGAAGGAGCGGCGGGCTTTTGCCTTGCCGTACTTCTTGCGTTCCACAACGCGGCTGTCGCGGGTCAGGAAGCCGCCTTTTTTCAGAACGCCGCGAAGTTCGGGTTCGAAATTGGTCAGCGCCTTGGAAATGCCGTGGCGAACCGCGCCGGCCTGGCCGGAAAGACCGCCGCCGACAACAGTTGCGATGATGTCGTACTGGCCATCACGGTTGGCAGCTTTCAGCGGCTGGTGGATCAGCATCTGGAGCACGGGGCGACCGAAATAGCCCTTGTACTCTTTCTTGTTGATGGTGATCTTGCCGGAGCCCGGCTTGATCCAGACGCGGGCAACCGCATCCTTGCGTTTGCCGGTGGCATAGGCGCGGCCCTTGGCGTCAAGTTTCTGGACATAGACAGGGGCGGCAGCCTGCGCGCTTTCGGCAACCGCACTGCCCAGTTCTTCAAGTGAGTTGAGCTCGGCCATTATGCGACCCTCTTGTTCTTGGAGTTCATTGAAGCAACGTCGAGCATTTCAGGGCTCTGGGCTTCATGTGGATGTTCGCTGCCTGCATAAACACGCAAATTCTTCATCTGGGCGCGGGCAAGCGGGCCTTCCGGCAGCATGCGCTGAACGGCTTTTTGAACAACGCGCTCCGGGAAACGGCCTTCCATGATCTGGCGCGCAGTGCGCTCCTTGATGCCGCCTGGATGGCCGGTATGCCAGTAATAGGTCTTGTCGGTGTATTTCTTGCCGGTCAGCTTGACCTTGTCGGCATTGATGATGATGACATTGTCGCCATCGTCAACATGGGGGGTGTAGGAAGCTTTGTGCTTGCCGCGTAGACGGGTGGCAACGAGTGCGGCCAGGCGACCAAGGACCAGGTCCTCAGCGTCGATCAGCACCCATTTCTTTTCCACATCGGCCGGCTTCTGGCTGAATGTTTTCATTGGAATGTACCTTGTTGGATCTATTGCCGGACAGTTGTGAACGGTTCACCTGCCGGAAAATCTTCAGGCCCGCAGCAGTCCGGCCCGGAACAATCCGGCAATGCCAAACAGCCATGAGCCTGTTTCGAAGCGGTGTATAGGCGAGGTGAGGGTGCCCGTCAAGCACATAAATTTGATGCTAGTCCAGAAAAGTCAATAAAAACAATGATTTGAAAATGTGGTATTTATATACCTAATGAAAAAGACCCGATTTCCCTTTGTTGACTTCTCTGGCGCACACTTTCCAGGGGCAAGAAGCATCGGATAGTAGCGATGAGCCGGGCGTGTCGAAACACACGAACAGCGAGACATTCGCGTCGCCCGGCTTTTGCCGGATCGAAAGGTACGGCATTCACTTTCTCAACCGTTACAAGGGCGCGCATCGTCTGCCATGGGACGAAATCCGGGCTGTGGAAAAGCCGTGCGGCAATTGCCGCGACGACTATCTGAAGGTCGTCAAGAGGGCCTGGGAACTTACCCATGCGATCGCAGTCGCCGAACGCGATCATGCCGAGCATGCCTAAAGGTTGATCACCCGCTTTCGCCCGGACCTTGCCCGAAATTTAACGGTAATCCGATTTCCTACAGCATCTTGGGCATTGCAGGAATGTCGCTGAAGCCTGACTTCGCCAAGGGATCCGGTTTGAAGTCCGTCATGATGCGGAACTTGCGGGCCTTTTCCAGGTTGAGCTTGCGCCATGCAAGGGCAAGCGCCGCCTTGGGATATGCTCCCAATCCATTGGCATCGCGCGACAGTGCTTTCATGCCTGTATGGCGCCGGATGATTCCGTTTGCATAATTGATCGCGTAGGATTTGCGGATATCGTCGGTATAGTGCTCGGTGGTGACGGAGATGTTCATGCAATCATCATTGTCAACCCGGTGCGGCCCGTTGAGCGGCCAGTGCAACATGTCGCCGGCTTCCAGGTCATGCACCTCGGCAAAATCATCGAACCAGGTTTCGTAGTTCATGTCCTCGTGCTGGGTTCCAAGAACGATCTTTTCCAGCGTCGCAGGCTCGAGGAAGGGGCGCGTGTTTGGATAGATGTAGACACGCTTGCGCCCGGCAATCTGCCAAAGCGACTGGCCCGGCACGTCTGCGTGATAGGGTACACGCGCATTGGGCGATGAAATCAGGATACCGAAATTGTGCCGGAAGGTCTTGAGGCCCTCGACCTTGCTCTCGAATTCGCCATAGATTTCGCGCAGCAGGCGGGCATAATTTTCGTCAACCTCGTGCACACGGCGCAGGTTCAGCCAGATGCGACCGCTCTCGATGGCGCTGATGACGTCCCTTCCGCGAACGCCATCCAGCCGCCCGTCACGCCATTGCGGGTTCTTCGGATCATGGCCCATGGTGCACAGATTGTACTTTTCCTCGGGATAGCGGTCGATCAGTTCGGCAAGCACATCAAGGGTGAAAAGCCCGGTATTGTGCAGTTCATGCTTCAGCGCCAACGTCGCATGCCCAAACAGTCTGGCGTGCTCTTCTTTCCATCCGGGGATAAGCGTGAGCGGGCGTGTGGTTGAAAAGTCTTCGGAACTGCTATGCATCGTCATGCGTGTTGTTTCCTGTTTTCAATGCTTGATGAATCGGGCAGCTGAGCTGAATACGGTTTGGCGAAGGCTGACCGGGAGGCTGGCCAGCGTCTGCTTGATGGAGGGCTTGACCCTCGGACGCCAAAGCCGTGCATAAATGTCACCCAGAAGTGTATTGCCATGAGCAAAGGCGACGAGCGGTATGCGCATGTCGGCAAGCGCTTCCTTGTAGGGTGTCGGATTCCCCATCAGATCATAGCAGTTAAAGCCGTTCTCGATGGACCATCCAATGGCATCTTCCATCAGGAGCTTGCCGGGTGAATATTCGGCCATCTCCAAGTCATAACTGCCAAGATAGCTGTAATAGTGGTCATGTCGCCAAAAGCCGATTTCCAGCGCTATCGGCTCGTTGTCCAGTGAAAGGGAAAAGGCAACTGCGCCCGAATGCTTGCCGGTGTCGACACCCAGTTCGCCAAGCATGCCCAACATGCGGTCATCTTCCAGCCGGCTGACCGGCAGTCCGGCCTGTTCGAGCCATAACCGTTTCTGGCGCAGCGCGATTTCACACAATTTCGAAAAAGAAGGATCATGGCCGTCCACCGCATGAAAGGCGAGTTGACCCATTTCTTCCAGCTTGCGCCGCTTGCGGTTGCGGCTCTTGCGGCTTTGGCGTGACAGGCTGGCACGGTATTCTTCGCCACTCTTGTACTTGCCGATCGAAATGGCTGAGGCGTAGTGCTGGGAGCTTTGATAACATTCGCCCGGCGCAAGGCATTCATGCAGCGGTGAACCATGCACAAGGTGGTCGAGATAGACCGCGTCACACTTGGCATTGCGGGTAACCCGTTCAAGGCAGAGGCGCAATTCCACCTTCGTCAGCAGCGTATTGTCCATCAGCACCTTGGCATACTGTATCATCGGTTCGCCGAGGAAACGCAGGACGAGCGCAATACCCTTGCGGTTTTCGATGGCAAGCGGCATCACCGCCGCCAGTGTGCCACGATTCCTGATCAGGACGATATGAATGGAACCACCCCGCATCAGTGCCTCAGGGGCGAAAATCCGGCACCATTTTTCGGACCAGTCGAAGGATTGGAAATAGGTCAGGGGATCGCGCGTCCGGTTTTCCAGCGCGATCCACTCCTTGCGGACCTTGTAAAGACCGTCAAGATTGCGAATGACATCTATGGATAGATGGGCTGGCAGGGGTTTCGAAATCCCCAACGAACCCGAGACCGTTTTCAGCATACCTCACCTCACGGCAGAAGATGCGGAATGAGAACGTATTGTTCAACCAAAACAGGAAAACAGGCTTAATATCGGGTTATTGAATCAAATTTTACACAGCCCGATTTCACGTTGTTTTACTGGGGGTTAAGCCAATTCAAATCAGCCGCGCCTTGCAACCCAGAGGACAAAAGGGATGGTCACAAGATACATGGTGATACCGTAGACACCTGAGGGCAGCGAATACGCAGTCAGCCCGGCCTCCGATCCAACGATCAGCGAACCAACCAGAATGCCAAGGGTCGCGTTCTGAATTCCTGTTTCGATGGCCACTGTTTTCACCTCCTTGCTTCCAAGTCCGGCAAGACGTGCAATTCCCCCGCCAAGGATCAGCAGGATGATGTTTAGCACGATCAGGGCAGGGCCGAGGGAGGCCAGGTTCTCGATGAAAATTGTCCAGTTGGCGGCAAGCGCGCCGATAACGATCACAACGAACAGGACCGTCGCAAGGCGCGCAAACAGCGGCTCAACCCTGTTTGCAAAACCGGTTGCGAAATGTCGGATCGCAACGCCGATGGCAACTGGCACGGCGGTGATGAGGAACATTGCAAAGGCAAGACTGGTGACATTGACCTGCGGCGCGGCGGTTCCCATGAAATACTTGACCCCAAAGGCAACCAGTATTGGAACGGTGATTATCGAAAGAAGGCTGATCACACCGGTCAGTGACACCGAAAGTGCCACGTCGCCATGCGCCAGCTTGGAAAGGATATTCGAGGTGACTCCGCCCGGACACAGCGACAGGATGAACATGCCAACTGCCAGTTCGCCGGAAAGGCCGAACACCATGATCAGTCCGAATGCAATTGCCGGAAGCAGGAAGACCTGACCAATAACGCCGATCGAAAATGCCTTGGGCTGAACCAGAACACGCTTGAAATCGGCAAGGCTTAGCCCAAGTCCGAGTGACAACATGATGACTGCCAGCGACAGTGGCAAAAAGACATCCAGCAACAACCCCATGATTCCCTCCCAGGCAATGACTTCTCAACAGTATCGATGGTCTTGACAAAAGCAAGAAGAGGCGGGTTTTGCACAGGCTGGTGCCAGGATGCAGCAAGCCGGGCGAGGTAACAATCAGGGTATTTCGCTCTCGATTTTTGCCCTTGTCAGGCCTATATGTCGTCATGGAACTCAAACAGGTGCGCCATGCTGGACGACGTCTACAACGCGAAGATCATCGAATATGCGGGCAATATACCCCGCACCGGCCGTCTGGAGGATCGTGACGCAACCGCCAAGGCCCATTCCAGGCTCTGCGGTTCGACCGTCATTGTCGATCTAAAGATGGAAGAGGGCCCGGACGGGCTGGTTGTCACGGATTTTGCCCACGACGTGAAGGCCTGCGCGCTTGGCCAGGCCTCCTCTTCGATCATGGCCCGCAACATCATCGGCGCAACCGCAAAAGAGTTGAAGGACCTCAAGAAGCAGGCCTATGCCATGCTCAAGGATGGTGGTCCGCCGCCTGAAGGCCGCTTTGCCGAGTTCAAATTCATCGAGCCGGTGCGCGAATACAAGGCGCGCCATGCCTCAACGCTCCTGACTTTTGACGCGGTGGTAGATTGTGTCGAGGAAATCGAGGCGGCCCGCAAGACTGCCAGAAAGGCCAAACGAGCCGAGGCGACCAGACACGCGGTCAATGCGCTCGGCGCAGCCGGCATAAAGTTCCGTGTGCGCTGAGACCGGCAGCAGCCACAAACACGAATCTGCTGGCCACAAACCCGCCGGTCATGGATCGACTGACCACCAGCGCGGCGGAAATGGATCCGGCAGCAAAAAGACGTTCGGCCGAAACTGGCAGGGTGAATGGCCAAAAACCCCGGGGCGTCTGCTGGGTGTGGGCCTGATCCGCCTGTACCAACTGACCCTTTCGCCGCTGATCGGCCACTCCTGCCGCCATTTGCCAACCTGCTCCGAATATGGCTATGAGGCGATCGCCCGCCACGGATTGCTGCCCGGAACCTGGCTGACCTTCTGGCGGGTCCTCAAATGCAATCCCCTGGGCACGTCGGGTATTGATCGTGTGCCGGAAAAAATGCGGTGGTTTCGCAAGTGAAAGAATATCGGGCAATTGCCATTGAAGTCACCCGTGGTCACGGGGAGGGCGCTCAAGCCGTCCAGCATGTGGAGAGCCGCCATCTCGTCGATGCCGTAGTCGCCGACGCGCATGGCAACATCGTAAGCATTTATGGTGAGGCGGACCTCCCGGTGTTCCCCCGTTCTGCAATCAAGGCATTGCAGGCCCTGCCGCTCATTGAAAGTGGCGCGGCAGATGCGTTCGGCTTCGAACAGGAGCACATTGCGCTCGCCTGTTCCTCTCACAACGGGGAAGCCTTCCAGACGGATGCTGCAGAGGCCATGCTACGCAAGGCCGGGCTGAGCCCGGTCTGCCTCGAATGCGGCGCGCAGCCTCCCTATCATGCCAGTGATCATGCCGCCCTGGTGCGCGAGGGCAAGTCCGTCACCGCCCTCCACAACAACTGTTCGGGCAAGCACTCTGGATTCCTGGCCTTTGCCGTCCATCAGGACATGCCTACAAAGGGCTACATCCATTTCGCCAGTCCGGTTCAGGTACAAATCGCGGCAACACTCGAAGAGGTAACCGGCGCGAGGCATGGCGCAGACAATTACGGCATTGATGGCTGTTCGATACCCACTTACGAAGTCCCGCTGAAAAACCTGGCCCTGGCCTTTGCCCGCTTCGGTATTGGTGAGGACATGGGTGGGGAACGCTCAAAAGCCATGCTGCGCATTCGCGATGCCTGCCTCGCCCATCCTCATATGATCGCCGGAACCGGCAAGTTCGATACATTGTTGATGCAGGCACTTGGCAAACGGGTTTTTACCAAGACCGGAGCGGAAGGTGTCTTTACGATCGCCATTCCGGAACTTGGACTTGGCGCGGCGCTCAAATGCCGCGACGGCACCACGAGAGCCGCCGAGGCAGCCTGCGCATTCCTGGTTGAATCCCTGCTTGAAGAATCTGAATCAGGACTTTCACCTGATGAGGCAAGCGCCTTGAAAAGACTCGGAAATCCGGTTTTGCGCAACTGGAACGGATTTGCCGTTGGCGAGGTGCGCCTCGCCTCCTGACAGAAGACACGGGATGGCATTGTACATCTGTTCCATGGCCCAACTTGTCGACCGATAGCGCGATCCTGCCTTCCTTGCAGTGCCGGCTGCTTAAATCTCCGGTGAGCTCGGCTTGGCGGTGTGCATGCGGGGCGAGGACTGCGAAGCCATGTTTCAGCGTGCCGACAAGGCTCCCTACATAGCCAAGAGGCAGGTCGTGACCGGGTGGAAATAGCCGTTTCCTGAGGAAGCACCCCTTGCTCCGCCCGGGCAAATCACCTATGTCCGCCTCATCAACATCGCGGCCTCGTCTAGCTGCCGCAATTCCGATCAACCACCCGCGCTCGTAGGCGGGACTGGATAGGAGCTGTCCAAAATGGCCTCACAAGTCACACTCACCTTTCCCGATGGCAACCAGAAGTCATACGACGCCGGAATTACCGGTGGCGAAGTGGCTGAATCCATCGCCAAATCCCTTGCCAAGAAATCCGTCGCCTATGCGTTGAACGGCGAATTGCGCGATCTTTCCGACCCGATCGAGAGTGACGGAAAGATCGAGCTCGTTACCCGCACGGACGAACGCGCGCTCGAACTCATTCGCCACGATGCCGCCCATGTCATGGCCGAGGCCGTGCAGGAATTGTGGCCGGGGACCCAGGTCACCATCGGCCCGGTAATCGATAACGGCTTTTATTACGATTTTGCCCGCAGCGAACCCTTCACGCCCGAAGACCTGCCGGTCATCGAGAAGAAGATGAAGGAAATCATCGCCCGCAATGCACCCTTCACGAGGGAAGTTTGGGACCGTGAGGAGACGAAAAAGTTCTTTGCCGACCGCGGCGAAAACTACAAGGTCGAACTGGTCGATGCGATCTCCGCGGACCAGCAGCTGAAAATCTACAAACAGGGCGACTGGCTCGACCTTTGCCGCGGCCCGCACATGCGCTCGACTGGCGATATCGGAAATGCGTTCAAGTTGATGAGCGTTGCTGGTGCCTATTGGCGCGGTGATTCCAACAACGCCATGCTGACCCGCATTTACGGAACCGCCTGGGCCGATGACGAGCAGCTCAAGCAATACCTGCACATGCTTGAGGAAGCGGGCAAGCGCGATCATCGCAAGCTGGGCCGCGAGATGGACCTGTTCCATTTCCAGGAAGAAGGTCCGGGCGTTGTCTTCTGGCATGCCAAGGGATGGCGCATGTTCCAGACGCTGGTGAGCTATATGCGCCGCCAGCTCTCTGGAACGTATGAAGAGGTCAACGCGCCGCAGATCCTTGACAAGAGCCTTTGGGAAACCTCCGGCCATTGGGGCTGGTACAATGAAAACATGTTCGCGGTGAAATCCGCCCATGCTTTCATCAATGACAAGGACGAGGATGCCGATCACCGCGTCTTCGCGCTAAAGCCGATGAACTGCCCCGGCCATGTGCAGATCTTCAAGCACGGCCTGAAATCCTATCGCGATCTGCCGGTGCGCCTTGCCGAGTTCGGGGCGGTACACCGCTATGAGCCGTCCGGCGCGCTGCACGGTCTGATGCGTGTACGCGGCTTTACCCAGGACGATGCCCATGTCTTCTGCACCGAAGAGCAGCTCGAGGCCGAAATCCTGCGGATCAATGATTTGATGATGAAGGTGTACGCCGATTTCGGTTTTGGCGAGGTTGAGGTGAAACTGGCGACACGTCCGGAAAAACGCGTCGGTTCGGATGAAAGCTGGGACCACGCCGAAGCAATCTTGCGACGCGTTCTTGAAAAGATGGCAGCCGATTCCGGCGGACGTATCAAGACCGGCATCAATGAGGGCGAGGGCACGTTCTACGGCCCGAAATACGAGTACACCTTAAAGGATGCGATCGGCCGCGAATGGCAGATGGGCACCACCCAGGTGGACTTCAACCTGCCCGAACGCTTCAACGCCTTCTACATCGACGACAAGTCCGAGAAGAGACAGCCGGTCATGATCCACCGCGCCATTTGCGGCTCGATGGAACGCTTCCTCGGCATTCTCATCGAGAACTATGCCGGTCATTTCCCGCTCTGGCTGGCTCCGCAACAGGTTGTCGTTGCCACCATCACAGAGGGCGCCGACCCATATGCCAATGATGTGGTCGCCAGATTGTGCAAGGCAGGCCTGATCGCCAGTGCCGACACGCGCAACGAGAAGATCAACTACAAGGTGCGCGAGCACTCGCTTGCCAAGGTTCCGGTCATTCTGGTATGCGGCATGCGCGAGGCCGAGGAAAACTCGGTCAATATCCGACGGCTCGGTTCCCAGAACCAGACATCGATGTCGCTCGAAGAGGCGATTGCCATGTTGAAGGAAGAGGCAACGCCGCCGGACCTTCGCTAGGCCGGGTCCGGACCGGCAGTTGGATCAGCTTTCCCTCCTGTCCTGGTTGGCGGACAACGCCCTGATGCTCGCAATGGCCCTCGTCGTGGCCAATGTTCTGGCATTTGCGTCAATGGCAATCGACAAGTCCGCTGCACAGATCGGCGGCACGCGCATTCCCGAACGCAGATTGCTGTTTATCGCCCTGTTGGGCGGCTCACCGGCCATGCTGCTCGCGCAAAGGTTTTTTCGCCACAAGACCCGTAAGGAGCCGTTTGCCCTGCTTCTCAAATCGATTATCGTGCTGCAATTGGTGTGCATCGCAGTTTTGATTCTTTGGGTCCTTTAGGTTTCCAATATGTTCAGGCGCAATGGTCAGGGGAAGATCAGTTATCGCGGACTGATGGCGCTGGTCATTGGACTGGTGTTCATTTGGTTTGCCGTAAATTCTGAAGCTTTTGAGGACGATATTCCGCCCCTTGCGATTCTTGTCATCATGTTTCTTGCAGGTGCAGCACTTGTTTATGGTGGGCTGGCCTCACTTCGCTTTGTCTGGAACCGCAGCAATCTTGTCCGTTTTGGAAACGCTCTGGACGCTGAAATCTGTGTTCTCATCGATGATGACACCGAACGCGGCACCGAGACGGTGCATGTTCGCTTCAATGGAAAATGCCAGGCGCTCGGCGTTGATCCCGCAGGGGTTTCAGGGACGTACAATGATGGCAAAATCCGCAAAGGTCAGGCTTGGATTGATGAGCGAGGAAAGGTCCATGCTGTTGCAATTGACGGAAAGCATTTCAATACCCTGATCGGCGGAACGGAAATTCCCGCCGCCGAATTTGGCAACCAACGGGCATAGCGCGCACCTTGGCCCCTGGCCCTGTGTTGTTTAAGCGTATCAGCGCGCGGTGTGAGCAATTACACTTGACTTGACGTCACATGATTGAAAAACTTGCTGCTTGTTGGGGCATCAAACACGCTTGCGTACGCGCAGGCCAGGCTATTGGAGCGCCTCATGTCGGCGATGCTTTCCCGCATCCTTTTTGCAATCATCCTCACCCTGTCCACGCTTCCCTCCCTGGCGTTCCTGCCGGACACGGCCAGGGCAGCCGATGAAAACGTCATCATTGTACTGGATGCATCCGGCTCCATGTGGGGCCAGATAGACGGCGTGGCGAAAATCCAGATCGCCCGCGAAGTTATGGACGGTGTGTTGGCAGACCTCGACGGCAAGGCGCAGATCGGGGTCATGACCTATGGCCACCGGCGCAAGGGTGATTGCGGCGATATTGAAAGCCTGATCCCGGTCGGACAGGTCAACCGCGCGGCCTATATGGAAAAGATCAACGCGCTGAACCCGAAGGGCAAGACGCCGATCACCTCGTCTGTCCGCGCTGCTGCGGAGGAACTGCGCTTTACAGAAAACAAGGCGACGGTGATACTCGTCTCCGACGGCCTCGAAACCTGTGATGCCGATCCCTGCGCGCTGGCAAGGGAACTCGAACAGGCAGGCATTGACTTCACCGCCCATGTTGTGGGTTTTGACCTGAAGGACGAGGACACGGCCAGCCTGCAATGCCTGGCAAGCGAGACCGGAGGCAGGTACCTGTCCGCTGACAATGCCGACGAACTGGGCGATGCAATCGGTACGGTTGTTGCGGTCGCGCCAGAACCAGCACCTGAACCCGAGCCTGCTCCCGCACCCGAACCGGAGCCTGCTTCGGGCCCCGCAAGTGTAAAGTTGAATGTGCGCCTTGCTGAAGGTTCTGAACCTGTCGATGGCGCATATGCCCATGTTTACCAGGTAAACGCGGATGAATCGCGTGGGGAGGAGCTTGATCGCGGCTCTTCCCGCTCGCCTTACGAAATCGAGCCCGGCAAGGTGGAATTCTACTCCGAGGTGGGCGCTGCTGAAGGAAAACTTGTTGTCGACATCACGCCGCAGACGACAGAGGTCGATCTCATTCTCAACGCCGGATTGTTGAAAGTATCAGCCTCCGAAGCAGAAGGTGGAGAGGCTAATGAGGGCGCATATATACACGTGTACGAGCCTCAAGCTGATGCAGGCGGCAAGCGCAACAGGATCACCGCTGGCAACCAGCGCAACATCTTCACACTACCCGCAGGCAGCTATTATGCTACCGCAACGATCGGCCAGGCCACCGTTGGCGGCGAGGTCGAGATAAGGGCAGGGGAGCGCGTGGATCTCGATCTGGTTCTGGGCTCCGGCTATCTGCAGGTTCAGGGAACCGAGGTGGCTGGTGGAGAAATTAACCGGGATGTTTACATCAATATCTATGAGGCAGAAGCCGGCACGGATGGCAAACGCAGGAGGGTTACTGCCGGCAATACACGTAACGTCTTCGCGCTTCCGGCAGGTAAATATTATGTGACAGGTAACCTCGGCAGGTCCACGGTTGGCGAGGAGATCGAAGTCAAGGCTGGCCAGCATACTGACGTTCTGCTGGTGCTTGGTTCGGGCGTAATGAAAGTGACGGCAATTCCCGCCGACGGCGCCAAGCCGCTCGAGGATGCCTACATCACGATATACGAGGCAGAGCAATCCCTTGATGGCAGCCGCACACGTATCGAAGGTGGCAATCAGAACAACCAGTTCAAGCTGCCAGCCGGAAAATACCTGGTGGAAGCGGAGATCGATCTGGCAAGAGGCACGATTGAAGTGGAACTTGAGGCTGGCAAACGCCACGAGCCGGTCATCAATCTTGATGCGGGCGCCTTGTCGGTAAATGGCGACAAGAACGACTTCGTTACGGTTTACGCCTTCGAGAAGAACCTTGACGGCACGCGTGACCGCCTCGACACATTCCGCCCGGGCAAGCCGAGGATCGTTCCTGCTGGAAAATATTTCCTCACCCTTGAAAAGGGGGACCAACTTCTTGAGGCCGAGGCGGAAGTCATTGCGGGCAAGCTGGCCGAGGTGTCGTTCGGCGGATAGCTTCACCTTGTCCTGCCGGATATTCGAGATTCCGGCGAACTGCTGTTTTCAACCCCGGCCTTGACACACCCTCCTTCAGGGGTGATCAAGGGACGGGGGCTTTAACAGGGCAGGATGTCCGGGGGGCAGCTTGGCAGATACAACTGCTGTGAAAGTCATGTTGGGAGACAACCAACAGGCATTCTCCAACATGCAATGGTACCTGGCGAATGCCGGCAGTACCGTTCATTTCGCAAAGTTCACGAGACGGGCGCTCGGCCGCCCGGAAGTACTCGAAATGTTGCAAAAGGGCCTTGCGCGTGCGCCTGACCTGGTGCGAGGCGAGAGCGTTGCCGGTGGCTATCATCATGCCACGCACCCCGATGCCCTCGATCAATGCCTCGATTACCAGGATGTCGCCGATCTCGATTTCGATCTCGACGAATGGCTGACACACCAGACACCCAGGTTGGCCGATACCGGTCTTCCCGCCTGCCGGGCATGGTACCTTGCTTCTGCGCGACCCGATGCTTCGGGCAATTGCGGGCTGCTGGTTTTCATGACGACGCACGCACTGGCCGAAGGCAGCGACCTTGGCCTCATCCTCAGAAGTTCGGAGATTCGCCGCCCCGACATCAGCAGCGATGCACCGCTACCCGGTCTTCTGCGGCGCATTGCCATGCGCCTCGCCGTACCCTTTGCAGCGGCGCTCCACATCATGTTTGCCTGGCTTGACAAGAAGCGGGCGGAGGAGTTCCGCCATGTCTCAATGGTGCTTGATACCGAGGATGTGAAGAGTGCAGCGCGCGAATTGGGCATTGGCCGCAAGACCCTTTTGTTTGCATTGGTGCTCCACTCTCTCCTGCCGAAAATCGCTGTCGGCAAACGCGAATATATCGCCTACTCCACGCTCCCCAGGCAGCGTATCGCAGTCGAGATCGATCACTATCTCAAGGTTCAGATGCAGGCGTTGCTGGTCAGGGGGGACACGGATTTCATCCGCTTTGCCAAATCCCTGGATGTGGAAATCGACCGCCAGACGCGTTCCGGCGTTTTCACCCAGCATTTCTTCAACAAGGTTCTGGTCTTTCAACGCGGCCTGCACCGCCTTGCCAGCGTTCTCTATCCGCGCCATTTTTTCGGTTCTGCCAGCTACGCAATGGTTCTCTCGCTGTTGCCGCCTGTTCGCCCCGGTCCCGAATTCAGCGATCTGGGTGAGGGACCGATTTTTGGCGGTTCGCGCACGGGCCTCCTGTCCAATTGCATTTTTGTGCCGGGGCGCGAATACCTGACGCTCAATCTCTGGCTTCATGAAAGCCGCACAGATGAATTGCCACGCCTTGTCGAACGGCTGGAAAAACTCGGCATAGCCCGCCACAGCATTCATTCCGCCACGTTATGGCCGGGCGTGTCCGGTGAAGATATTGAAGGACAGGCAGGCAGAAAGCTGCGGCCAGCTGCCAGCCGAAAAACCGAATTGATCTGACGACAGGCAGTTGGACAATAAAAAAGGCCGGGCTGAATCAACCCGGCCTTTCTTTTTGCCTCGAGTGAACTATTCGCCCGATTTCAGCACTTCATAGCGAAGTCCCTTTGCGGTGCGGTTAGGAAAACCCTTCCAGTGGGTATGTTCCGGTTTGGGTGTCCCGTCCTCATTCATCGCCCACACTCCCTCATTGGAGACCGGGACGAGATCGAGATAGGCATCCATTTCTGCTTCGCCTTTCAAATACTTGTCCATCCATGCCGTGGCAAAATGCTGGGAGATATTGTTCATGCGCACATTCTCCCAGACCGGATCGGCGTAATGGTCATAGGGTGCGAAGCCAAGCTTTTCGCTGAACGCTTCGCTGCCTTCAGGGGGCGGCATGGGCGCACCGGCATTGTGATTGGCGTTTTCAAAGGTAAGGAGTGCGCGGTCCGTGTTTACCGTACCCTTCCAGATCGCCCTGATACCGTTTTCATAGCCTGACACGTCATCAACCGAACCGGCGACAAACAGCATGGGTAGTTTCACACCCTTGAGTGTTTCCCCGTCCCAGAAGGCAGTGTTCATACCCCATGGCGCAAAGGCGATAGCAGTCTTGAAGCGCGGATCCGGCATGGCGGCATGGCTTTCGCTACCGCTCTTGTGAACAGCAAGCAGGCCGTGCGGCGCGCCCCACGCATAGTCGATCGAGGTCTGGGTTACGCCGCCGCCAGCGGTGATCAATGCACCATAGCCGCCCATGGAATAGCCGATCAGCCCGGTGCTGGAAGTATTGACCAGCCCGTTGAGGAAACTGCCTTCCTCGCTGCCAAGCCGGGACATTTCGTCAAGTACGAATTTCTGGTCGAGCGGCCGGTTGACCAGTGTCGAACCGAAGGCGCCCTGGTCATCATAAGTGGAATCCTTGTGGTCAATGGATGCAACCACATATCCCTTCGAGGCCAGGTTTTCAGCGAGCGGCGAAAGCAGGAAACGATTTCCGGGATATCCGTGTGAAATAATGATCAGCGGATACGATCTGCCATCGCTGGAGGCAGCAGCATCGCGTATTGCCTTGCCTTCCAGCGGGACAATTGTCGTTCCGTCGCGCAGCAATGCGCTCAGCGTGGTCTCGCCGCTGGCACCCGCTTCGGCCGGGTACCAGACCTCAACGGTCAGCGGCCGGTCATAGCTGGGAAGCGGATCGGGTTTTGCCGCCGCCGGATCAATGGCAACAATATTCACTTGCCCGGGATTTGTAAGTTGAAGCGTGCGAACGCCAATTGCCATCTCGCCATAGGCCGCAAGCTCGGGAGCGTCGGGGCGGATGGCGTCAATTCTGTTTTCGGCCATTGCTGTCACGGGCCCCATGATGGACATTACGATCAATGCCACAACTTGTAGTCGTGGTTTCAGTAATCTTTTCACGATTTCCTCCTGCTTTGCCATGGCATCAGGATCGATGCGGTGGGACACACATTACATGTGGATATGTCAGCACGGAAACACTATTGCACAGTCCCCGCCAAAGACCATCGCAGGATTGGCTCGCCAGTGGAAATTGTCATGGTAGTGACATGGACCGCGTTCAAACACCCCGAAGGTCAAACGAACGGATGATTCCCATGGGCAAAATCCTGGCTTTCAAAAAACGGTTTTCTCGTAACCAGGAAGATTTTGCTGATATCAGCTATGCAAGTGCCCAGGATCCTCGCTGGAAACAGACGCTGATCCGTGGTCTTGAGCACGCTTCGGGCCGCCGGTTTCTCGAAAAGCGCTATCAGATCTGGCGCGAGCGGGTGAGTGCGTCACCGCAATTCGCCCTGACACACATGCTTGAATTGCTGGAGATCGATTTCCGAGTCGAAGGCAGGCTGCCGCTGTCGGAAGAACTTGCCGATACAAAACTCGTCATGATTGCCAATCATCCCTACGGCATTGCCGATGGCGCCGCCATCCTTTCCCTGGCTGAGAAAATGGGTCGGCCCTGCCGTATCCTCATCAACAAGGAACTGCTCAAGGTTCCCGAGATTCGGCCTTATGCACTTCCCATTTCCTTCGAGGAAACGAAGGAGGCGATGAAGCTCAATCTTGAAACCCGTCAGGAGGCCCAGCGTCTCTTGGGCGAGGGTGTCACCATCATCATTTTCCCGTCCGGCGGTGTTGCCACCGCAGCCAACGGTTTCGGAAGGGCAGAGGAACTTCCCTGGAAACGTTTTGCCGCCAAGCTGGTGCAATCCTCACGCGCTTCCGTACTTCCGGTATTTTTCGAAGGCCAGTGCAGTCGTTCGTTCCACCTGGCCAGCCGCCTGAGCATGACGCTGCGTACCGCATTGCTGATCCGGGAACTTCGCAGACTTGCTGGCAAGCGGATCACCGCCCATATCGGCCCGGTACTGGATGGTGAGGAACTCGCCAGCATTCGATGCCGCGATGCGCTGACCAACCGTCTTCAGCAGGAAGTCAAGACGCTCTCGCCGGAAGTGGACAGGCGCGGCTTTGGCAAGCATCGGCACAGGACCCGGGATATTGGCACGGAAGATTCCGGAAAAATGGTTGCCTGATAGTCTTCTGCTATCGCCAGCCGGCCAGCGGCGTCAGGCGAACAGTTGTCCTATCCTTGCAGCAGGACCTCGACGTCCCGGTTGACGCCCGACACAACGGTAAAATCCTGGGAATAAATCCGGTCGCCATTCTTGGCTATGGCGGTGTAGGTGCCTTCGGAAAGCACCATCCTTGGAAACGCACTGGTGGATTCCGTTATCAGGTCGCCACTTTCGTTGAGCACTGACCACTTGGTATCCGCCAGCGCATCGCCGCCGATCTGGCGGACCAGCCGCAGGGTGATGCGCGCAGCGCGGTGTTTGAGTTCCGCCCGCGTCACCTTGCCGGCAGTGACGCGCACATCGGCGCGAATCTCGGCATTCAGGTCACCAAACTGCGAAACCACGTGATAGGTCCCCGCCTGAAAGGGAATGATCTGTCCGGGTAACACGCGCTGGGCGACGAGTTTTCTGATACCGCGCGGGCCGGGATCCTGTTCAAACACGTCAAAGCGCAACAAATTGCGTGAAATTGGCGTATCTTCACCTGCCACGGCACTCAGTTCCAGCCCGCCGGCATTGAGTATGAAGAACTCGGTTTTGCTGTCCGGTCCGATTTCCACCTTGCGGATTGCACTTGCATGCCCGTATGCGGCATGAACCAGATATTGGCCAGGCGACATGTTGAAGGTTTTCGTTCCGCCGGTTGCACTGGCGAGCAATGGCAGTTTTCCGTCAGCGCCGATGGTTGGACCGAAGACGCGCCATTCAAGTCCCTTTTCCACGGTCGTGCCATCGGGTATCAGCTGGGCAGAAAACACGACACGATGGGTCTGGGCGAGGGCAGTGCCGCACAGGACGAGAAGCATGCTGAGGATAAGCAGCAAACGGCTCATCATGCAGCCACCCGTTGAACTGAAAAGGTATCGCCCGCCTGTTGCCATCTTGTTCAAGACCCCGTGACTTTCCAGCGTTCATATCCTTCCTGCCTTCACAACGTCAATGTGAACAGACCGTGTGAGTCTTCAAGGTTGACTAATTGAAGGGCGCACTGAAATAGAAGGGAACTATGTTTGCCCCGTTTGGGGCATTATTTTGTCAGGAGGGCGCATGCCCACAGATACTCCGAACCAGGCCGTCATAAACTTCATGCAGAACCGCCGCTCGGTTCCGGCCAAAACCATGGCCGGACCCGTCGGTGGCCCGTCGCCCGGGGAATTGCAGGCAATGGCAGCTATTGCTGCACGCGTTCCCGATCATGGCAAGATCGCCCCCTGGCGCTTCGTGGAATTTTCCAGGTCTGCGAAGGAAAGGCTGGGCGAGAGAATACTTGCCCGGGCGCTCGAAATTGATCCTGAACTGAACCGGGAAATGATTGAAGTGGAGCAAAACCGCTTTCTTCGCGCGGCAACGGTCATCATGCTGGTGTCGTGTCCAAAGCCACATCCCAAGGTACCAGAATGGGAACAGGTACTTTCAGCAGGCGCCGTCGGCATGAACTGGCTCATTGCTGCAAATGCCCATGGCTATGACGCCCAGTGGCTCAGCGAATGGTATTCCTTTGACGCTGAACTTGCCGGCGATTTCGGCATCGGCGAAGGCGAACGCATTGCCGGCTTCATCCATATCGGCGAGCGCACCATGCCCAAGACCGACCGCGCGCGACCGGAATTGTCCGACATCTACACTGTGATGGAGTGACCCGATTGTTTTACGAAACTGCCCGGAAGAACCATGGGCTTCCCTTTACACCCTTCAAGGCACTTGTGGCGCCGCGCCCCATTGGCTGGATATCGACCCTGTCTGTTGACGGGCGGACGAACCTTGCGCCCTACAGCTACTTCAACGCTGTTTCCTCCGATCCCGATATGGTGGTGTTTTCTTCCCATGGGTGGAAGGACAGCGTCGAGAACATCGACAAGACGGGCGAGTTCGTCTGCAATTATGTTGGCGAAGACTTTACAAATGCAATGAATGCAAGCTCTGCCGCTGCGCCCCATGGCACAAGCGAGTTCGACCTTGCAGGCCTTGAACCGGAGGCAAGCTCGATGGTGAAGCCGCCCCGCATCAGGTCCATCCCGGCAGCCCTCGAATGCCGAAGCACGGATATCATCGAGTTGAAGGATATCCACGGAAACAGGGGCGAACACTACATGGTGATCGGCCAGGTGGTGGGCATCTATATTGATGACGACTACATTACGAATGGCCGCTTCGACGTTGCAAAGGCGCGCCCCATTACGCGTTTGGGATACAAGGACTATGCCTCTTTTGGCGAATTGTTCGAACTCGACCGTCCTTCCTGGCCCAAGGGCTGAACTGCACAAGCGTCCGGGAAATCCTAACGGTTCCTTGCCGTTCATGGTGAACCGATCGTTAATCCTTTTGTCCCATACTCTCGCGAGCCGGGCCTTTCGAGTTTGCCCGTAACCCGCGTTTCGCCGCGGGAAATCCGGTTTTCACGAGCCGGGTATCTGTATCGCGTAGGGAGTTTGCATTGATGGTCATCGAACGACTGATCAGCTGGATGGATACCGCCACCAGCCTGGACCGGGCAAGGGCAGTGGATGCGCTGGTGCGCGCATGGCACCTTTCGCCACTGGCAGATGAGGAGCGTGAATCTGCCGAGGCAGCGATGACCTGCGTTCTTGATGATCCCGAAGAAAGCGTGCGGATCGCCTTTTCGCGCGCCTTGAGTGAATTGCCCCGTCCGCCGCGTCATCTCGTGATCGCCCTTGCCAATGACACGCCAATGGTTTCGGTACCCGTACTCGTCAGCGCACGTGAACTGATGGATGCCGAACTGGTGCACATCCTGAGGAACGGCACCGACGAGCAGCAAATGGCAATCGCATGCCGCCCTGCAATCACACCGGCGGTCACATCGGCCATAGCCCGCGAAGGCGGCGAGAATGCCTGCCTAATCATGATCACCAATCCCGCCTCGCGTCCGGGCAAGGAGGATTTTCACCAGATCGCCCGCCGCCATGGAGCAGACGAGGATCTGCGCAAATGCATGCTGGCGAGAGACGATATAGGTGTTCGCGCCCGTGTCCTCCTGATCGAGCACTATGCGCTATCCCTGCTTGATGAAGATGGTGCGGCAGGCGACGAACCTGCCAGCGAAAAGCAGCGCGCAAGGCTGATCGAGGTTTGTGACAAGGCAACCATTACCTTCGCCGCGCAGATTTCGGACGCGGAAATCCGCGAAGTCGTCCTTTCGCTGATTGACCGCCAGAAACTGACAACGTCATTCCTGCTTCGGGCAATCTGCATGGGCAACCTCTCGCTCTTTGCCCACGCACTGTGCGTATTGTCCGGCCAGAGCCTTGCCCGGGTCGAGCAGGTTCTGCAAAAGGACCGCAACGCGGCCTTTACCGCAATTTATACCAGGGCAGGGCTGCCCGCGTCTGCACTCGAAGTCTTTCGCGTAACGATCCGCACCTGGCGTGAATATCTTGCGGCAAGCGACGGCAGCGATCACGACCGCCTGCCATACTGGGTTACCCGGCAGGTGATCGCCACCTATGAGGGCAACCGCGACCGGCTGGTCGATGAACTGATGATGCTGCTGCGCCGGATCTGCACAGATGCCGCCCGCGACAGTGCCCGTACGCGGGTCGAGCAACTGGCGCTCCAGGCAGCGGCAAAACCGCTGGCGCTGCCTGCGCCCGAAGTCGAGGAGCTCAGCCCCGAGGAACTTGCGCTGTTTGCCTACCAGTTTGCCGATGAACTTGCCGAACAGGCCATGCGCGACGAGGAACTGCTCGACGATGCCACTGTCGAACTCGAGCCGGCCAACCAGCAGAACCGTTTTTCCGGTGAAATGGCAAACCTGCTGAATGGTCTGACCAGGACACCTGAAATTCGGGCCGCCTAGCCAGGTACAACCGGTCCTAGTACTGGAACTGCTCGGCAAGAATGCGCTCATCCCATGAGTGTTCGGGATCAAACAGGATGATACCCGTCGACTCCCGATCCTCACGCACTATGACCCTTTGCACCGACTTGACCTCGAAATGATCCGCGACCGCGTTGACCGGCCGTTTATCAGGGTTGTTGACGACAATCTCGACTTCGCTCACCGAAGGTATCAGCGCCCCGCGCCAGCGTCGTGGCCTGAACGGGCTGATCGGCGTCAGCGCCAGCAGCGGGGCATCAAGCGGCAGGATGGGGCCGTGCGCCGACAGATTGTAGGCGGTCGAGCCCGCCGGAGTTGAAACCAGCACGCCGTCACCCACGAGTGGATCAAGGCGGGACTTGCCGTCAATCGAGATCTTCAGGCTCGCTGCCTGGTAGGACTGGCGAAGCATCGAGACCTCGTTGATCGCCTTGTGGCGGTGCAATTTACCCTTCTCATCCTCGGCGATCATCACCAGCGGCTGGATTCGGTTTTCAACCGCTGCGGCAATGCGCTTCTTCAGGCCCGTTTCCTTGTACTGGTTCATCAGGAAACCGACGGTACCCTTGTTCATGCCGTAAACGGGAATGCCCGAATTCATGAAACGGTGCTGGGTCGACAGCATGAAGCCGTCGCCGCCAAGCGCAACGATTATGTCAGCTTCCTTCGGTGGCACATTGCCGTATTTCCTTTCAAGCCGGTGAAGGCCGGCAATGGCTTCTTCCGAGCGGCTTGCCAAAAAAGCGAGTTTCAAGATCAGTCCCCGATCGACGTGAATGCCATGGCGTTGGTCTGCCTACCAGTTAGCACCCTGCCTGTATTCCCGCAAAGGCCAAACCGGCTAATCACCCTCCGCAGAGGGCAGGATTGCCGCAACAGCACTGATTTCATTATGACTTTGTTAAGTCTGTTCATGCATTCTTTCTTTAGCCTTTGACCGGGCCGGGAGTTGCAGATCATGCAGGTCTGCCAATGTGACCACCAATGTGATCAGTTGAGTAAAGCGAGTAATGCCATGATCAGACCAAAAAGCGAAATCGAGTTTCCACCGTCACAGGCCGCCCTTGCCAAGGCCAGCATGATCGCACGAATGGAATCGCTGAAGTCTTCCAATGACGCATTGATGAGCGTGATTGCCCAACGCATCGGCGCCGAGCAGGTCGAGGATATCGCCCGCGTCGAGATGCTTTGTGCCGAACAGGATCGTCTGATCGCCAACATGAAAGCAATCACGATCGGCAACTGAGCCGATCAATCCAATCCCACCTGAACCAGGGGATGCCACTGAAAATGCCCCGGCTGGGCGAAAGCGCGGCCGGGTTCGCTCGCGTTTCAGCCTAATCGCCCAACACAACGCCCTCGCGCCGCGGATCAGCTCCGCCCTCAAGGCCATTGACGGTGATGGCAATTGTGTGCAGCCCCGAGTTGAGGTCGCGCGCCTCCACCTTGTAACCCATTTCGGCCAGGGCAGGGGCCAGGCTCTCGGCACTTGTGCCTTCCTCGACATCGAAAGTGCCGAACCGGTTGACGAGGTGCGGCAGGTCAATCGCACTCTGGGCATCCATTTCCCAGTCGATCATGGCAACCAGCGTCTTGGCGACATAGCCTATTATACGGCTGCCGCCCGGTGATCCGATCGCCAGCCAGGGCTTGCCATTGCGGTAGACGATGGTCGGAGCCATGGACGAACGCGGACGCTTGCCCGGCTCCACCCTGTTGGCGATGGGAACGCCGCCCAAATCGGGTGTGAAGGAAAAATCCGTCAGTTCATTGTTGAGCAGAAAACCGCGCACCATCAGCCGCGAGCCGAAACCATTCTCGATGGTCGTCGTCATGGAGACGACATTGCCGTTTTTGTCGCGAATCGAGAAATGGCTGGTCGAGGGCAGTTCGAGTGACCGGTCATCGGCAAGGAGGAGCGCGTGGTCGGTTGGCGGATTGCCTGGTTGGACCGCCTCGGGTGGAAGCACCTTGTTTCCGCCTGATGGTTCCAGCAGCTTGCTGCGCTCGGCCAGATAGTCGGCATTGAGCAGGCCCTTGGGCATTTTCACGAAGTCGCTGTCGGCCATGTAGCGACCACGGTCGGCAAAGGCGAGCCGCGAGGCTTCGCCGATCAGCCGCCAGCTTTCGGGGTTGCGTGGACCGAGAGCCTTCAGATCATGGGCTTCCAGCATGCCAAGTATTTGCCCGATTGTGAGCGCGCCGGAGGAGGGCGGCCCCATGCCGCAAATCTCCGTATCGCGATAGTCGAAGCACACGGCAGGGCGTTCCAAAACCTTGTAACTGGCAAGGTCTTCCAGCGCCAAAAGACCGGGGTTGCCCTCAGCCTCCTGAATCACTTTCACAACGTCAAGTGCTATCTCACCGGAATAAAACGCTTTTGCACCATTTTCAGCAATTGCCTTGAGTGTCTCGCCATAGGCTGCATTCTTCAGCCGGGTCCCCGGAAAGATCGGCACCCCTTCTTCAGAAAAGAAATATTCGCGCGTGCCCTCATAACGAAACAGGCTTTCGGCTGCTTCCGATATCGACGCATTCAGCCGGTCGGTGACAACAAACCCATCCTGTGCCAGCTTGATCGCCGGCTGGAACAGGTCTGCCCATGGCAGTTTGCCGTAGCGCTGGTGGGCCTTCTCGAGCAGGGCTACCGTGCCAGGTGTTCCGACAGAGCGCCCGCCAATCACCGCATCAAAGAATTTAAGTGCCTCGCCATCCTCACCAATGAACAAGTCGGCGGTAGCAGCAGCAGGGGCGGTTTCACGCCCGTCAAGTGTCGTCGGCTTGCCGGTCTCGGCGTCGTGATAAACAAGAAACGCTCCGCCTCCCAGGCCAGAGGATTGCGGCTCTACCAGCCCGAGCACCAGCTGGGTTGCAATCATCGCGTCGATCGCGCTGCCGCCTGCTTCCAGCATGGCAAGGCCAGCCTGCGCAGCGTCGGGATGGGCGGCCGCGATCATGTGGCTTTCAGCTCGGACCAGGGAGGGTGATTGCCGGGTATCGCCGAATTCCGGCGCTATCGCATCAGCCGCGTCTTGCCCGAATGCAGGTTGATTGAGGCCGACAAGGGCGGCAAGGCTCAGCACAAGGAAAATACGCATATCAATCCCACCTTTTGAAGAACCGGTCATCACTTACACAGCGAAGGCCAATGAAGCATTGTGGATTGTCAAGCGTCTGGGTGACAACACGCCTGCCTGCCATGTGGCTTGAACACAGGTTTTCATGGGCGACAATCCGGTCATAGGTTGTGTTGGAAAGGGTCATCACAATCGCTCCATGCTGGCGTACCAGATTGTATGCCTGGTTGCATGTCAGCGAACGGCCGTCAATTCTGGCAGCATTTCCGTCAAGCGTGCTGGCTGCCAGTAGTATGGACGCCGTGATCATGCTGGCCAAGAGCTTTGGTTTCGCATGGCAGTATGGAGCAAGTCCTCGTTGCCGGACGTTCAGTTGTCGGGATAAGTTCACGTTTTCCAACAAATTGTGCCTTTCTGCCCCAAAAAGTGATCGCGGACGCAGTCTCACCCCAACTTGTGGAAATAACAAGGCAAACAGCAACCTGATATGGCCCACCTTGGGCGATTACAGGAAAATGGCTCTTGATCGCATACGGTCCCTGCCAATGAACCATTGCAAAAACAGATACTTCCTTCCATAAAGGTGACAACTCCGTGCGGCCGGTCGAGGCTGCAACAATGTGGCATCGAGGCGGGAACTCCATGGCTCCAGCAACCGAACCTGGCGCAGAATTTGCGGGCCGTGTCCCGGCTGCGGCCGGGCTGTCCACCCAACCTTACAAGCCCCTCTACAATCCTGACGGATCGGGTGGGCCAGGACCAAAATACCTGCGCACAGAGGAACTGCTTGGCCGCACTTCCGGCAGTTTTGGCGACCGGGTGATGGTTGCGCTTGCTGAAAAAATCCTTGGAATTGGCGCCGTCAACCGGGTCTGCCTTGAAGCGGGCACGCCCTGGCCTTCCAGCCAGGTAATGATCAACCATCTGTTTGATGCAATGAACATCAAGTGGAAGGTGACCAATCCCGAAATGTTCGAGAAGCTTGAGGGCAAGACCGCGGTCTTCGTTTCCAACCATCCTTATGGCATGCCCGATGCCTTCGCCATGAACCAGATGCTGGAGCAGTACCGGCCGAACTTTCGGCTTTTTGCAAACTCATTCCTGACCAGCGCAGACTCCATCACGCACAAGCTGCTGTTCGTGGACCCTTTCATGAACGAGAAGAACAGGGCCATGAACCGCCGCTCGATGATGGGCGCGCTGAAGCATCTGAAGGAAGGCGGCGACCTTGCACTGTTTCCTGGCCGTTTGTGCTCACACCTCAAATGGGGTCAGCGCATGGTCCAGGATGGCGAATGGACCGATCAGGTCCGCATATTCGTGGAAGCCGGCAATGCCCATCTGGTGCCTGTGCATGTGTCGGGCCGCAATTCCTGGCTTTTCCAGGCAGCGGGCCTGATCCATCCCAAATTGCGGACACTGCTCATCCTGCGTGAGTTCAAGCGCGGCGGACATGACTTCTCCTTTACCCTCGGCGAACCGGTTCCCGCTGAAGCACTCATCAAGGCGGGCCGCGTTGCACCTCCCGGCCAGTTGGCCCGTGCGCTGACCTACTCGGCCGATCCGGCATATGCAGCCACACGCAAATCCGCTGCCACCCAGCCGGTTCGTGTGAGTCCGCGCGCCAGGGCGGCAACGGACCTGCCGCTCGTCGAACCGGACAGGATTGCCAGCCAGCTGGCAAAATATGATACGCTGGTCGAGCATGGTGACCTGAGTGTCATCGATGTTACACACGGCCTGCCGGAAGACCTGCGCAAGGCAGTGGCAGATGTGCGCTTCGATGCCTATGCCGACGGTGCCGCTGTCGCCAGGGCCGAAGACCTGCTCGATGAGTATGACCGTGTCTATTCCCACCTCGTACTTTGGGACAGCGGAAGGAAGCGGATTGCCGGCAGTTACCGCTACCTAATTCCCTCGCGCATCGAGGGGGGAGTGGAATTGTCCGACCTCGTCTCCGCATCCATCTTCAATTTCCGCCGGCCCTTTGTCGAAATGCTGCCCCATGCGCTCGAACTCGGTCGCGCTGCGATCGGCCATGACTACCAGCGCTCCTATGCTCCGCTTATGCTCATGTGGCGCGGTGTGATGGATATCCTGCGGCGCGACAAGTCGATCAAGTTCCTGATCGGGCCGGTTACCATTTCCCAGTCCTTTTCGCCGCTTTCGCGTCATGTGCTCAAGCGCTTCATCGAGCAGAAGATGTCCAATCCGGACCTTGCTCATGCTGCGGTTCCGCACAGGGAATTCAATACCCGCATCCCGCCACAGGTGGATGTCCAGGACCTGGTCGGCAATTGCGAGACCATTGCCGACATTTCCTGTGTCATCGAGGCGCTGGAACATGGCGAGCGCAAGCTGCCGGTCCTGTACCGGCAATACTCCAATATCGGCCTGAAATATGTGGCGACCGGCGAATGGCCAGAACTCGACCATGCAATGGCTTCGCTCGCCGTGCTCGACCTTTCGCAGGCCCGCCGCGACTTCATCGCGCGTTATCTCGGCAAGGAAAATGTCGAGAGCTTTTTCGAGGGCCGCTAGGCGTTCGTAAGAGGATCCGCCGGAGTATTCACTTTGTGTTTCGGACACGGGAATTCGGGATTTTGATCGGCAAATCCCGTGGTGCGATTTTCGTGAAGATTTATCGGGAAATTTCACTGTACTGTTTCACTTGATCGCGCGCCGGGTAGGAAAAACCGGCCTCGCCAGGCCCGCTTAATACCGAAAATCCCATTGCCTCAAGACCTTGCACATCACCTTTCATGTGCGGCTCGCGATACGTTTCGACGCGACAGGATTCGTGATGTTTCACTTCCGGTAAATAATTGATTTCAAAAGTTGTTTTATTGGAAAAACTCTTTTATCGGCCGCCTGAAATTCGCGCTGATTTTGCCGGAATCCCGCCTTTATTGATGACCATTTTCCGGCCACCGCGGCGCAATGATGCGCTGGGTAAACTAAACGAAAGTGTCCGCGGGGCGACCCGAAATCACAGCGGACCAAGAGGAGAATAACATGAAGAAGTTCGTACTCGCACTGTCACTCATCGGCTTTGGCGCACTCCCTGCTCTCGCTCAGGAAGCCGACTTTGCTACCGTCGATGCCGATGGCAATGGCGTTGTATCCATGGAAGAGGCAACCACAGCCGGCTGGACCTGGACGGAAGACCAGTTCAAGGCTGCTGACACCGATGGTGATGGCGGACTGAATGAAGAAGAATTTGCAGCAGCAACTTCATAATTCGCAAGCCATCTTGCCCGTGCACCGGAAAGTGCACGGGTTCCGGCTGAAGGGCAGGCCTCTCATTGCCCGTTACCGGATGGCGGACCCGGCTGGTGAAAACCGGTCGGGTCTCTTGTTTTGAACAGCCGGCCTATCGCAGCACCGGAACCCGGCGCAGCATCTGTGCGAGCATGTCGAAGACAAGACGGATGCGCCGCGCCGTTGTTACTTCGCGATGCGCAACAAGCCAGACCGGAAAGCGTATTGGCGGCAAATCTTCCAGTATTTCGACAAGCCCCGGAGTGTTGTCGGCGACGTCCTTCATCAGAACGGTGATACCCAGCCCGCGCCTTGCAAGCTCCGCCGACAGCATCGAATTATCGCAACTGGCACCGAAGCTGCTTTCGTCTATCTCGAGGCCGAGCGTTCGAAGATATTCACTGAAGCGTCCGTCACTGTTGATGCCGATAAAGGTTGCCCCTTTTGCATCGCCTGCGGTCCGCGGATGGCCATTGGCAGCAATCCAGTCATTCGAGGCGTAGAATCCGGCCTGCGATTCGCGGATCAGGCGGGCCACCAATTCCGGATTGTCCGGCCGCACGTGGCGGATGGCAATATCAGCCTCGCGCTGGCGCAAATCGCTGATTGAATTGGAAACAATGAGGTTTAGCCTGATGCCGGGATAGGCCTTGCGGATGCGTTCCAGGATCGGCGGCAGAATCGCCATCGAGACGCCGTCACTGGCCGAAATGGAAACCAGCCCCTCTACCGCTTCCGACTGGCCGCTGGCCGCCAGCACGAAATCCTGTGCGCCATTGCCCATCCGGTCGGCATGCTGCCTGAGTGCCGCTCCGGCATCGGTGAGCAGCAGACGCTTGCCGGCCCGTTCGAACAGGGTGACATTGAGTGCCTGCTCCAGTGCAGCAACCTGCCGCGAGAGGGTGGGCTGAGTCAGGCCGAGCTTGCGCGCAGCCGCCGAGAGCGATCCGGTTTCGGCGGTGGCCTGAAAGGCGCGTATCTGATTCCAGTCGGGAGCGAACATGCAAATATGCATATCACAAATCAGTATTTCGGCAATTCCATTGATTTACGCATATGCTAACCATCTGCCAATTCAAACATCAGGCACCGGCGACGCTCATACGCCCCCAAGCGGCGGTGAAACTGGCCAGTGTACCGGCACAGCGCGACTGGTCGCCGGAGCAAAAGGCAGGATCAGGCAAATGACAGCAGCAACAGACGCAAAATTCTGGGACAAGGCCGCGCCCAAATATGCCAAAAGCAGGATCGGCGATGAGGCGGGCTACAACCGCACGCTCGAGCGCACCCGCGAATTTCTCAAGCCGGAGAACCTTGTATTGGAACTGGGTTGCGGCACGGGCACAACGGCGCTGAAACTGGCACCCTCAGCCGGAACCTATCTGGCAACGGATATCTCATCGGGCATGATCGCGATTGCCAACACAAAGCTGGGCGAACACGGCAAGGCCAACAAGAACGGCAGCCTGACCTTCAGGACGGGCACCGCAGAGACCATTGCACAAACCGGGGGCGGTTTCGACGTTGTGCTCGGTTTCAACTATCTCCACCTGGTGGCCGATCCGGCAGCGACACTGGCGACAATTCGCGGCCTTCTGAAGCCGGGCGGCCTGCTGATTACCAAGACTGTTTGCATTGGCGAGATGAACCGCTTCATTCCGCTCCTGATCAAGGTGATGCGTCCCCTGGGCATGGCTCCGGCGAGCGTCAGAAGCATGAATGAGGCCGGCGTGATCAGGCTGCACCGCGATGCCGGTTTCGAGATACTGGTAAACGAGCGCCACGGCACCAAGCGCACGGATCCGCGACCCTATATCGTCGCGCGCCCTGTTTGATACCGCTCAAGCCCCGAAACAGGAAATGCAGGTTGTCCGCCAGGGTGACAGGTCTGACTGGCTCATACTAGTGTGACTATACCGGAGGCCAACGAGGCGTCGGCCGCATTGCGCCACCGACGCAGAGACGGAGAGCGCAGCGAACCTGCTGCGAGCGAAAAACCTCCTCTTTCTCAGCCAGCGCTGAACCAGCGCGTGACGAAGAAGGCCAGC
>CAZIPH010000007.1:0-95836 GCA_964541115.1 uncultured Salaquimonas sp. | reverse complement strand
ACAATGAGGCTGATTGCGCTGCCAAACACTATTAATCTCATCTCTATGTCCTCCTGAGACATTATATTGTTGCAGTCGCTGCGAAAATTCAGGCACGGGCCTGCCGATCAAGTTCTTCATAGTCCTTGGCATTGCTGAGCAACAGGGCGAAGGGTCTGAGCGATGGCACATGGGCACCTATGATCATCATGGCGATGGTGATCGGCACTGCGAGGATTGAACCGGCCACCCCCCAGATCCAGCTCCAGACAAGCAGCGCAATCAGCACAACCAGCGACGACAGGGAGACCTGCCGGCCCTGCACGCGCGGATCCACGAAATTGCCCATTACCTGTTCAATGACGAGAAGGCCTGCAGCTGCTCCCATTGCAGTGCCCAGGTCCTTCTGGACGAAGGCGTAGATCACTGGCAATATGCCGGCGATGAGAGAACCGAAGGTCGGGATGAAATTAAGCAGAAAGGCGAGCAGCGCCCACACCAGCAGCAGGTCGATACCGAAAAGCCAAAGCCATGCTGAATACATCGCTGCCGTGATCACACCTATTATGGTGCGTGCCAGCAGATAACGCCGCATTCGGGCGGCGATGATCGTGGTCGATTCACTCGCCCTTTCTCCGGCGGAAACGTTGAGCACCTTTTCCAGCTTTTTCTGCCAGGTCGGAGTCTCAATCAGCATGATCAGCGTGAGAAAAAAGATCATGACAATTGCAGCGAGCGTCGACCCCGCCATGCCCAGAATCTGCGCGGCAAGGCCCGAAGCCCAGTCACCCATCCTTGAAACCAGCGATTTCCCCGCCCCTCCCAGGAACTGGCGGAACTGGTTGAATATTCCTTCGGCCTGCGAGACCTGTTCGCCGGCTACCGGCCCGCCGGCACCTTGCGTCGGCTGATCACCGGACTGCGGAGAGTCGCCCTGAGGAGGACTGTCATTGCCGGAAATGAGCGCTTCACCGAATTCCGGCAGGATGGAAGTGTCCGATGAAGAATCCGGAAACCTGGAAATCGTCTGTTCAGCGGCAATCCACAACAGACCCGAAAAGGCGATCAAAATGATTGCAATCGTGCTCATTGCAGCGACATGGCCCAGCCAGCTGACCTTTTCGGGAACTTTCTTACTTACCCAGTAGTCAACCGGCGCGACAAGCAGGGCCAGCAGGACAGAAAAGACGACCGGGATCATGAATGTCCCGGTTGCCTGCAGGGCCCAGCCTGTCAGGATGACCATGATGGTGAGCAGCATGTAGGTTGAGAGCGGACGCCGGCGTCCGGCAGAACTGTCCGTCATCATAGCCTGCCGCCTGTTCGCAGGGCTCGCGCGGTATCGCACAGACCGATCGAAGGCGGGCGGAAGCAGGGAACCGGGGCGTTCCGGGGAGGGCTTGGAAAATTGGAAGTCATGTTTTCATTTCCCTATGCGCCGTTTCGTTGAAAGGTCAAACGCCAAGCCTGCCAGGTTGTTCCGGTCAAAAGGCCCGGCAGATGCACAACAAGACCGAGCTGGCTGCGGCTCCACACCACCCTTCATCCGCATGGTTCGGAAGTAATTTGCACAGCCAAACTTCCGATCGACGATCCTCAATCGGATTTTCCCGATTTATCGGAACCTTGGGCATGAAGCGGCGTTCTAGCCCTCAGTCAGCAACTGGGCCGGCTACCCGATGGATGACCTCACCCAAACAATGAACAGGAGAAGTGAAATGGCACTGTTTTCCAGCGATATCAAAGACATGGACGGATTGTTCGTACACACGCTGCGCGACATCTATTATGCCGAAAAGCAGATCGTGAACGCCTTGCCCAAGATGATCGAGAAGGCTACCGACGCGGAACTGCGCAAGGGTTTCGAGACCCATCTTGAAGAAACCAGAGGACAGATCGGCCGTCTCGAGAAAGTCTTCGAGATGCATGGCACCGAAGCAAAAGGAGTCAAGTGCCCGGCCATCGACGGGATCATCAAGGAAGCCGAAGACACCGCCAGCGAAGTCGGTGACAAGGAGGTTCTGGATGCCGCGCTCGCAGCTGCCGCGCAAGCGGTCGAGCACTACGAGATTTCCCGTTACGGCACACTCATGACCTGGGCCCGTGAACTTGGCCGCGATGATTGCGCCTCGGTTCTCGAGGAAACGCTCGCTGAAGAAAAGGCGACGGATAAGAAGCTCACGCGACTTGCCGAATCACGCATTAACCGCAAGGCCGCCTGAGAACCCCACAACGCGCCACCCAGTGCAGGGTGGCGCGTTCTGGATATGCGGATATCCAAACATTGATATCAAACCCTGTAATAATCGCGGTACCAGTCAACGAATTCGCCGACCGCCACATCAAGCGGCGTTGAGGGTTTGTAGTTTACGGCCCTGACCAGTTCCGACACATCGGCATAGGTATCGGGGACATCGCCCGGCTGCATGGGCAGCAGTTCCATTTCGGCCTTCTTCCCCACCGCCTTTTCAATGGCGGCGATGAAGTCCAGCAACTTCACAGGTGTCTGATTGCCGATATTGTAGATCCGCCATGGTGCGTCAGAAGACTGCGGATCAGGCGCATGCGCGTCCCAGTCGGGATTTGGCGCGGCAGGCTGGTCATTGGCCCGGATGACTCCTTCCACGATGTCATCCACATAGGTGAAATCCCGCGAATGATTCCCGTAATTGTAGACCTTGATCGGCTTTCCCTCGATGATGTTCTTCGTGAACAGGAAGGGTGCCATGTCAGGGCGGCCCCAGGGTCCGTAAACAGTGAAGAAGCGCAGGCCGGTGGTCGGCAGGGCGAACAGGTGGCTGTAGGAATGGGCCATCAACTCGTTTGCCCGCTTCGTTGCAGCATAAAATTGCAGCGGGTGGTTGGCGCCATGATGCTCCGAATAAGGCATCTGCTTGTTCGCGCCATAGACGCTCGACGTCGAGGCGTAAGTCAGGTGCCCGACCTCGAAATGGCGGCAGGCTTCAAGAAGATTGGTGAAGCCGATGATATTGCTCTCCACATAGGCATGCGGATTTTCAAGGCTGTAGCGAACGCCTGGCTGGGCAGCGAGATTGATGACACGGTCGGGACGATGCTCGTTGAAAACTGCATTCAGCACCTCGCGGTCTGCAAGGTTTTCCCTGATACTGGCATAGCCCGAATTCGTGCTGCGCGCGGCGGCGTCCAGCATGCGCAAGCGCGCCTCCTTGATGGCCGGGTCATAATAGTCGTTGACGACATCAAAGCCGATCACATGGTCGCCGCGTTCCAATAGCCGTTTTGCCGTGTGAAACCCGATAAAACCGGCCGTACCGGTAACAAGAATTTTCATGAAGCCATTTCCGGATTGTGTTTCGGGCTTGTCGCATATTGGCGGCGGAAATCAAGCATTGAGGGTCAGCTAGGCTGACGCAGGAGGAGGAGGTACTGATCATCGGCGGAGCAGGCAAGGTCGGCTGCAAGCCGAGCACCCGCTGCTACTCCGCCATCAGACGTCCTGCTGATCAAAGGGCAGGTCGACCAGCTTGCCCGGTATGCGCTCACCGGCAAAATTCACGGAGACCTTGTCGCCGGCCTGATGTTCCATGCCCACCAGCGCGTAGCCGATATTCCTCCTGAAGCGGTATGACCAGTTGCAGCAGGTCATGTCGCCGATCCGCTGATCCCCCTTGTAGACATCCTTCCAGGAAAAACCGAAACTGACGGGGCCATCACCTTCGAGCACAATACCAAGCTGGTGGCGCCTTACGCCTTCTGCCTTGATCCGGCGCAGTGCCTGAATGCCTACAACATCATCAGGAACATCGAGGTCGACATACTGCCCGAGGCGCACTTCGAAAGGATTGGTCGTGTCATTCGTATCGCCGCCAACAGAGACAAGGCCGCTCTCGATCCGCTCGGGCGTTGCCGGCGCGCCGGGGCCGATATCGAACGGCTTGCCTGCTTCCTTGAAGATGTTCCAGAGCCGTGTGCCCTTCGAGCCATCGCGGAGATAAATCTCGAAGCCGCCCTGCTTTGACCAGCCCGACCGCTGTACAGCCACCGGAATTCCCTCAATCTCATATTCGCGGAACCAGAAATATTTCGTCTCGCGTACCCAGTCGCCAACTACCGATGCCACAACGTCTTCGGCCTTCGGACCCTGAATGGCCATCGGAGATACGTCCGGTTCGCTGACTTCAACATCGAGACCCCGTTCATGAGCAATCGCCCGCGCCCAGAACCAGATATCGCTGTCGGCAATGGAGAACCAGAACAGGTCGTCCGCCAGTTTCAGCAGGATCGGATCATTGATGAGTGTACCAGCATGATTGCAAAGGGGGACATATTTTCCCTGCCCCACCTTGCATTTCGACAGATCGCGCGGCGAAAGGATCTGCGCGAGCCTGCCCGCATCCGGCCCCTTCAATTGCACCTGCCGCTCGACGCCCACATCCCATTGCGAAACGCCGTTCATGATCCGCCAGTATTCAGCTTCCGGATCGCCGTAAGAGGTCGGCATGATCATCCGGTTGTAGATCGATGCCGCAACCATGCCTTCGGCAACGGCAGCCTCGTAGAAGGGAGAAGGGCGGAGACGGGCGGAGGGAAAGATCGAGAACATGGCGGAACCTCTTTTGCGATTGCTTGCCTTACGAGGTTCCTGCCCGCCGCGCCTGTTTCCAAACCGTCAGCAAACGTCGCCGCGCAACAAATACGCCCGATACAACCCGGCGCTTTCGACTGTATTGCCCGCGATCAGGCAATATCAGAAGAATGCCTGAATGCCCGTCTGCGCCCGGCCGAGAATGAGCGCATGCACATCATGCGTGCCCTCATAAGTATTGACCGTCTCCAGATTGGCCGCATGGCGCATCACCTGGTATTCGATCTGGATACCGTTGCCGCCATGCATATCGCGGGCCTGGCGCGCAATATCAAGCGCCTTGCCGCAATTGTTGCGCTTCATGATCGAGATCATTTCCGGCGCCATCCTGCCTTCGTCCATCAGCCGGCCAACGCGCAGCGAACCCTGCAGGCCAAGTGTGATTTCCGTCTGCATGTCGGCAAGTTTCTTCTGGTAAAGCTGCGTGCCGGCGAGCGGCTTGTTGAACTGCTTGCGGTCAAGGCCGTATTGCAGCGCCTGATGCCAGCAGGCTTCCGCCGCTCCCATCACGCCCCATGAAATACCGTAGCGCGCCCGGTTGAGGCATCCGAACGGACCTTTCAGGCCCGACACATTTGGCAGCAGCGCATCCTCGCCTACTTCAACACCGTCCATGACGATCTCGCCGGTGATGGAGGCGCGAAGGGAGAGTTTGCCGCCAATCTTGGGGGCGCTCAGGCCCTTCATGCCCTTTTCCAGCACGAAGCCTCGAATGGCCCCGTCATGGGCCTCCGACTTTGCCCAGACAACAAAGACATCGGCAATCGGCGCATTGGAAATCCACATTTTCGCGCCGCGCAACCGGTAGCCGCCGGAGATCTTTTCAGCCCGTGTCTTCATGCCGCCCGGATCAGATCCGGCATCGGGTTCGGTGAGGCCGAAACAGCCGATCAATTCGCCCGATCCGAGACCCGGTAGGTATTTCTGGCGCTGATTTTCATCGCCATAGGCATGGATCGGGTACATGACGAGAGAGGATTGTACGCTCATCATCGAGCGATAACCGGAATCGATCCGCTCAACTTCGCGCGCCACCAGCCCGTAGGAAACATAGTTCGCGCCCGCGCAGCCATATTCCTCTGGCACCGTCACGCCGAGAAGTCCAGCCTGCCCCATCGCCCTGAACAGGCCGGGATCGGTTTCCTCGTTCATATAGGCATCATTGATGCGCGGCTTGAGTTCGGCATTGGCAAAAGCCCTGGCAGAATCGCGGATCATCCGCTCGTCTTCCGACAACTGGTCCTCGAGCAGGAACGCATCATCCCATTTGAATTCTGCCTGTGAAGGCGCGCTCTTGTTGCTGATGGCCGGTTCGCTCATTTTCGTCTCCTCGAATTCTCTCTCAAACAGGATACCTTGATCGTATCATTACCAACATTTTTCCAGCAGTAAATATATTTTATGTTTAAAATAAAATTACTGCCGGTAATGGCACCATTTTGCGCGCCAATCCGGCATCCGCATTTTCCGCCAATTGAAAAATGCTTTGCAAACACGGGACCCGGACGCCGGTCCAGGGGCCATATGTGTACGACCCACCGGGTCCAGTGCGGAGATTTGCAGTGTTGCGAGGCTCTTCAGTACACCGTCCAGCACAATCTTCGAGGCGAGGCCACAAGGGAGGCGAACCCCCAAAAAGCGTTAGATGGCCCCGGCGCTCCGCCGCTGCCCCTGCTTGTTCCGATCGGCGATATCAGTCCAATGTTTACATGCGGGACAGTGCGGCAAGTATAGGAGCGAATTTCCGAGCGGGTATAAGTCTTCTAGAGAGGCTTGCGTTTTTTCTCCCCACCCCCTGTCTTTTGGGAGAGGGATTATCCGTGCCTAATCAAAAGCCCGAGCCAGCCGCTGGGTTCAATGGACCCCGGTTTGCATGGCAACCGGCCTCTCGGTGAGAGCAGAGCAATCACATGCCGGTTCTAGATGACGCGCTGCGCGCGGGTACTGCGCTTGATCAACCCCAGGAAATTTCATTCTTCCCCTCAAAGGCGGGGTGATGCCCCCCTCTCCCGCCAAACTTCAGATAGTTCAGCGCGCCGTTGAGGCCGAAATCTGCATCCTTGTAGAGATAGATCGGGATCGTCTCGCGGAACCATGTATGCCGTCCGCCGGAGTTAAAGGCTGGCAGGAAGGCGGGGTCCTCGAATATCCACGGATTGGCGGAGATCACCCCGCCCGCAAGGAAAATCCCGCCCCTTGCCGCGAAGGTAACGGCCATGTCACCGGCCAGTTCACCCAGATATTTGGCGAACATTCGAACGGCCTTTTCCGCCGACGGGTCATCGCCCGAACGGGCAGCATCAAAGATCTGCGCCGCGCTGCGGCGGGGCACGGCATGCCCGTCGACTTCGGCAATCGCCCGGTAGAAATAGGGAAGGCCCGTGCCGCTCAACACCGCCTCGGCCTCCACCGCATAGCCGTCACCCATGCGCGTTTGCGGCCACTGGGCGCACAGCGCCTTGAAGATCGCCAACTCCTCGGGCGTATCAGGCGAGAGGCGCACATGGCCACCCTCGCCCTGCACCACGACCGGCATCCCGTCCTGCCAGACCAGCGCCCCGACACCAAGGCCCGTTCCCGGCCCGATGATCACCCGCGCATTGCGTGTCAGCTTCTCGCTGCCCTGAAGCGTGATGACTTCGTCGGCATTGACATCAGCCAGCGACCATGCGGCGGCTTCAAAATCGTTGAGGACGCGCGCATTTGTGATGCCGGCAGCTTCGTTGATGATTTCTTCACTGACGATCGTCCCGGCATTGGTAAGCGTCACGGCACCATTTTCGACAATGCCTGCTGCAGCAAAGGCAGCCTTTTGCGGCTTGCTGCCGGTCTCGCGGACAAACTGGCGGATTGCCTCACCAAGTGAAATCTCGCCCACCGTGGCAAAGACCTGCTGGCGCACGATCCGGCCATCAGCGCCCGCGGCAAGGCGCATGTTGGTGCCACCGATATCTGCAACGAGTACCCAGGACATGAAACCGTTTTCCAAAAAAGACGAGGGGCAGGATTGTACCCTGCCCTACTGGATTCTCAATGGCGCGAAAACCGCTAAATCGGTTTCCCGGCCAAATCCGGCTCAAATCCTGCTCAAAGGTAAAGCAACGAGCGCCCCTGCTCATTGAAGAGGTGGAGTTTCGCCGGGTCGGCATCGAGCTTCAGTTTTGCACCTTTTTCGAAAGCCTGGACCCCGGGTACCTTGACCACGGCAGGGTTGTCGGCCCCCGCGATATCGATATAGACATTGGTCACCTCGCCAAGCGATTCAACATAGTTGACCGTTCCCTCGATCACTGAAGTGCGGCCTTTCGCGACCACAAGATCCTCCGGCCTGACACCGAAACTGACCGGCGTCCCGTCAAGATCACTGCCGGAGGCAATCGGCACTTTCACTTTTTTTCCGCCAACATTGACCGCGGTGGACTTGCCGGTAGCCTCCACATTGCCGGGCAGGATGTTCATGGCGGGCGAACCGATGAACTGTGCGACGAACAGGTTGGCCGGGCGCTCATAGAGTTCGATGGGCGGTCCCACCTGCTCGATATGGCCTGCCGACAGGACGACGATACGGTCGGCCAGCGTCATCGCCTCCACCTGGTCATGCGTTACATAGATCATGGTGGATTCGGGCATGGATTCCTTGAGTTTCGCAATCTCGATACGCGTGGCAACGCGCAGCGCCGCATCAAGGTTGGAAAGCGGCTCGTCAAACAGGAAGACCTTCGGGTTGCGGCAGATCGCCCGGCCAATGGCAACGCGTTGGCGCTGACCGCCTGACAATGCCTTTGGCAGCCTGTCGAGATAGGGTTCGAGCTGAAGGATCGAGGCAGCCTTCTGGATGCGTTCCTCGATCTCGGACTTGGAAGCATTGGCAATACGCATGCCGAAGGCCATGTTGTCATAGACTGTCATGTGCGGATAAAGCGCATAGGTCTGGAACACCATGGCGATGCCGCGCTGGGAGGGCGGGATATCATTGACCCGCTGGCCATCGATATACATGTCGCCGCCACTGATCGCCTCAAGCCCGGCAATCATGCGCAGCAGCGTGGACTTGCCGCAGCCGGATGGTCCGACAAAAACCACGAACTCCCCCTCATTGATCTCCAGATCAACGCCGTGAATGACTTCTGTCCGGCCATAGGCCTTCATGATTTTCTGCAGCGACAATGCGGTCATGTCATTTCTCCTCCCATGCAATGACATCTGGTCACGGGCAATTGCCCATGGTCATTCGCCAATCTTTCCGAACCAGGCACCGAAAGGTGGCAGCGTGAGCATGCCGCCTTCGATCGTCCCGGTGTTGAGGTCACCGCCAACAGGTTCAAGCCTGTCCACATTGAACCCGCTTTCGCCAAGCGATGTCTGCTTCTCGGCCTCGGTGGTATTGATGGCGATCAGCATGGCCTCGGACCCCAGCCTGCGCTCGAACACCAGCACGTCCTCGAGAATTTCCTTGAAGGTGATGGTTCCCTTGATCAGCAACTGGTATTCGGACCTGAACCTGAGCATCGACCGGTAATGATTGAGCAGCGAACCTTCCTGCTCGTCCTGGACATCCACCGCCAGCGTCATATGTTCTGGGGGAACCGGCAGCCAGGGCTTGGCGGTGGAAAATCCGCCATGTGTGTTGTCGCTGCTCCAGACCATTGGCGTGCGGCACCCGTCCCTGCCCTTGAAGGTGGGCCAGAACTGGATGCCATAGGGATCCTGCAGGTGTTCGAAATCGAGCACCGCCTCGGTCAGCCCCAATTCCTCCCCCTGATAGATGCAGACAGAGCCGCGCAGCGTCAGGATCAGCGTTGAAACCATCTTGAGAAAACCGCGCCGGTCCACGTGGAAATCAGCCCAGCGGCTGGCATGGCGAACCACGTCATGATTGGAGAAGGCCCAGCAGGCCCAGCCTTCCGGCGCCTCGTTTTCGAACGCCTCGACGACATTTCGCACGCGACGCGCCGAGATCGGTTCAGGCGAGAGGAAGTCGAAGGAGTAGCACATATGAATTTTGTCATCGCCGGACGTGTAGTCCGAGACAAGTTGCAGCCCGTATTGCGCGTCGCCCACTTCACCCACCGCTGCGGTGGCCGAATACTCGTCCAGCAGGGCACGGAAGCGTTTGAGAAACGCAATGTTCTCAGGCTGGTTCTTGTCGTGCAGGTGGTCCTGGAAATTATACGGATTGACGGCAGGCGCGATCGTGGCATTGCGCCGCTCGACCGCCAGCGCGGGATTGTCGCGCAACAATTCGTCATGGAAATAGAAGTTGATCGTGTCGAGCCGGAAGCCGTCGACCCCTCTGTCGAGCCAGAACCGGACGGTATCAAGAACCGCATCCTGCACTTCGGGATTGTTGAAGTTGAGGTCCGGTTGCGATTTCAGGAAATTGTGCATGTAGTACTGGCAGCGGCTGGTGTCCCATTCCCAGGAGGAACCGCCGAAGATCGAAAGCCAGTTATTGGGCGGGCTGCCATCGTCCTTTGGATCGGCCCATACATACCAGTCCGCATAGCGGTTGGTCCGGTCCATGCGCGATTGGCGGAACCAGTCGTGTTCGATGGAAGTGTGCGATATCACCTGGTCGATCATGACCTTGAGGCCAAGCCGGTGCGCCTCGGCGATCATGGCATCGAAATCGGCCATGGTGCCGAACATCGGATCGACAGCCTTGTAGTCCGAGACGTCATAGCCGAAGTCTTCCATCGGGGACTTGAAAAAGGGCGACACCCAGATCGCGTCAACGCCAAGGTCTGCCACATAGGGCAGACGTTTGGTGATACCGCAAAGGTCGCCAATCCCGTCGTCAGTGGTATCCTGAAAGGAGCGCGGATAGATCTGGTAGATCACCGCACCGCGCCACCAGTCGGGATCGGTCCCGTGGCTGGCCATGCGGGCTGGAGTTTCATCCTGGGGAAATTCTGAAACAACATTCATTTGGGGTCTTGAACCTTCACTTACTTGACGGAGCCAGCCAGCAGGCCGCGAACGAGATAGCGTTGCATGAGGAAGAAAACGGCCAGCGGCACCGCAATGGACACAAATGCCGAGGTCGCAAGGATTTCCCAGTCACCGCCCCTTGACCCCATCAGGTTGACAAGGCGGCCGGTGAGTACAAGCGTATCATCATCCGTACCAAGGAAAACCAGCGCAACGAGCAGATCGTTCCATGTCCACAGGAACTGGAAGATCGCGAAGGAGGCAAGCGCGGGAAAGGAAAGTGGCAACACGATCCGGGTAAAAATCTGGAAATCCGTTGCCCCATCCACCTTGGCATTCTCGATGATGTCGCGCGGCAGGCCCACCATGTAATTGCGCAGGAGATAGATGGCGAGCGGCAGCCCAAACCCGGTATGCGCAAGCCAGACCCCGAGATAACCCTTTCCAATGCCGATCACATTGTGAAATTGCAGCAGGGGAATAAGCGCCAGTTGCAGGGGCACAACCAGCAGTCCGACCACGGTTGCAACCAGCAACGCCCTTCCGGGAAATTCCATCCATGCCAGCGCATAGGCGGCAAAGGCGGCAATCAGTATCGGGATGATGGTTGCGGGAATGGCAACCGTTGCCGTGTTGATGAAGGACTGGCCGACACCGGCCGCAGCGGTGGAGGAAAACAGGACATTGCGGTAATTGTCGAACGTGAATTCCGGCGGGGTTTCAGCAGTCGCGAAAATCCTTGGAAGCCGCTCGCCAGCCTGACTTTCCTCAGCGGTAAAAACGAAATTGCCGCGGTCATCCACCGTTACATTTCGCCCGCCATCAAGCTCTGCCACTTCGCCCGGTGCATAGGCATTGGGCGCGCGCGAACTGGTTCCCCAAGCGCTGAGCGTGGCATCGAGCTGGGGAAACAATTCACCCTCAATAACGAATTTGCCATCACGCTCGATTTCCTCGCCCTCTATGCGGATTGCGGGCACCTGTCGTTCCTGCGTCGACATTGCCGACCACCACCCGCTTGTGGAAATCTGGTCACTCGTACGAAAAGACGAAACCAGCAGGCCGAAAGTGGGAAACACCCATGCCGCCACCAGAAGGAGCACTGACAGGTGTACTGCCCAGGTCAGCAGCGGCTTGCCGCCAATGGTTCCCGAAGAAGAGGTGCCACTCATCTCTCAACTCCTCCTATCGCATTTCCTTGCGGGCATTGTAGACGTTCCAGATCAGGATCGGCGAAACGAGCAGCATGATGATCATTGCACTGGCTGAACCAACACCCCAGTCAAACGCCCGGAAAAGCTTGTCATACATGTAGTTGGCAAGGACTTGCGTCTCCCATTGGCCATTGGTCATGGCGAGCACGATGTCGAAAACCTTCAGGACAACAATGGTGATGGTTGTCCACACAACCACAATCGTCCCCATGATCTGCGGGATCTTGATCTTGAAAAATATCTGCAGTGGATTGGCGCCATCAATGACCGCAGCCTCAACCGTTTCCTCAGGAATGCCGCGAATGGCCGCCGACAGGATGACCATCGCAAAACCCGTCTGGATCCAGATGAGAACAGCCATCAGGAAAAACGAGTTCCATGGCACCATGGTCAACCAGGTTTGCGGCACACCATAGTCCGGCTGTGCAAGCGCGATGGAATAGATCGAGGCAAGCGATTTCCACACAAGCCACAACCCGCCTGCAGCCACTGTGAGGCGCAGTGGAATGACCCAGGCTGTTTCTCCGCCGAAGCCGTCATCGCCCCAAAGGAGCGGCCTGGTCGCAAGATAGACGCCGTAAAGAACGAAAGCGGCAAAAGCCAGAAGCAGCACGATGGGCAGCAATTTGAGGAAGACAAAAGACATCGGCCCACCATCAAATATCATCCAGATTGCATTGAGAACGCCAATCTGTTCCTGACCGGCTGGTCTGGTGTCGTAGATCAGTTTCCAGATCACGGCGGCGCCGACAAAGGAAATTGCCATCGGCATGAAGATCAGCGACTTTGCGATGTTTCCCCAGGAGATGCGGTCGGTCAATTGCGCCGCCAACAGGCCGAATGCGGTCGAGGCGGCAGGCACCACGATCAGCCAGAGCATGTTGTTCGAGATCGCTTCCCAGAACTTGTCCTCGCCAAACATCTGACGGTAATTGGCAAACCCGACAAAGGCATTGCCCTGGCTGCGGTCGGTCAGTGAAAGCCACAGCGTCGCAACAACGGGATAGGCAAGGTAAAGCCCCAGCGCAACGATTGCCGGCCCCAGGAACAGCCATGGCCGGACCGTATTGGCCCGGTTGATATTGCGCCCGGCATTGTCACCCTTTGGCGGGAAAATGTACCGGTCGAGAATCTGGTTCGAAAAGTAGAAATAAGCGATGCATCCACCCACGCCGAGTACGATGGTAAGGATGCCTTGCAATGCTGGATTCATTGTTTCCTCCCGGCATTTGTCCCTCGGGTTGCCCCTCCGGCTACCTTGTCCGGCTGCTCTCTGCCCCGCAAACTTTCAAGGACGCGTACCCAACAACCCGCTCTCCGCGACCCGTAACCTGTCATTACTACCGATACAAACAGGACCTGCCAGGTGGCGACAGGCAAGCCAGCCGGCGTGGTGTTGAGGTCCCGGGCCTGAAGACCCGGAACCGGTATGCATGGTTACTTCAGTCCGTCCCAGCTCTTCTGGATTTCTGCGGCGACATCTTCCGCCGATTTACCACCGGCATAGTCGACCATGCCAGTCCAGAACGAGCCTGCGCCCACTCCGCCCGGCATCAGGTCCGAACCATCGAAGCGGAAGGTTGTCGAATTGAGCAGGATCTCGCCCTGCTTCTTCAGCGCGTCATTGGCATAGGCTTCCACATTGGCTTCTTTGTGAGGAGTCAGCAGGCCTGATTGTGCCATCCAGATCTCATGGGCGATCGGGGTTTTCAGCCATTCGATGAAGGCGCGCGCTGCCTCACTGTCCTTGGTGATCATTGCCAGCGTACCAGCGCCCAGTACCGGCTTGCCCAGGTCCTTGTCTGCATAAGCGGGGAAGTAGAAGAAATCAGCGTCTACGCCAAGTTCGGTTCCTTCCGGGAAGAAGGACGGGATGAACGACGCCTGCTTGTGCATGTAACACTGGGGCGGCGAGGAGAAGAGCCCCTTGGGCGACTCGCGGAAGTCGGTTGTGGCTACCGTGCCCGCTCCTCCGGCGACATAATCATCATTGCGCGCAAACGAACCGAATTCCTCGATTGCATTGACAACGCGCTCATCGGTGAACGGGATCTCGTTGTTGATCCACTGGTCGTAGACTTCCGGTGACTGCGTGCGCAGCATCATGTCCTCGACCCAGTCGGTTGCCGGCCAGCCGGTAGCGCCGCCAGAACCAAGACCGATGCACCATGGTGTTCCGCCGTCAGCGACGATCTGGTCCATCAGCGAGCGCAACTCTTCCATGGTTTCAGGGACTTCGTAGCCTGCATCCTCGAAGTTTTCCGGCACATACCAGACCAGCGATTTCACATCGATCTTGTAGGGAAACGCATACAGCGCTTCCTGGCCATCGGGGCCCTTGTAGGTTCCAAGGCCGGTCCAGCTCTCACCGGCAGCATAATTTTCCTCGATCCAGTTCTCGGTCTCCTCGCCGAGCGGGGTAAGGAAACCCTTCGAGGCAAGATCGGCGATCAGGCCGGGCTGGGGCAGGACTGCGATATTTGGCGGACTGCCCGCCTCGGCATCGATAACGATCTGCTGCTCGTAGTTCTCGGAAGAGGCGTAGTTGACGGTTGCCCCGGTCGCTGCCTCGAAATAGGCGAGCATGGTTTCAACCAGCGCCTGGTCGTCGCCGCGCCATGGCCCGAAGATCGAAAGCACCTGGCCCTCGAGGTTGTATTCGCTCTTGTATGCTTCGTAGCTGTCCCAGCTGAAGCGATCATCTTCACCGGGCGCAAATTTGAGATTGGCATGGCTGCCGGCAAGGGCAGTCGATGCGGACAGGGTAAGCGCGAGCGCACTCACAATAAGTGATTTCTTCATTGTTTCCTCCACTGGCGGCGGTCCGGCAATCCTCCCGGGCGACGAACCGCTGAACAATTTGCAAATACCATGCATTCAATCATTCACAACGCGTTTCCAAAGCGCTTTGGAAACGCCACCCTTAATCGATTCAACTCATCTGTCAAGGCGATGGGTAGAGTCGAATTGATAAATAGCTGAAATTTCCTGTGATTTGCACCATCAGGCTCACCCTATTGAAACAAGGACCTTGATCATCAGTGAAATAACCAGCAATATTCAAAGCGCTTTGGAGGTGCTTGCGATAAAATGGCGGATCAATCGGTCAATCTGAAGATGCTCGCTGAACGGCTGGGATTATCCCAGACGACGGTTTCCCGTGCGCTCAACGGCTTTCCCGAGGTCGCAGAAACCACGCGCCAGCGCGTAATCGAGGCTGCCGCTGCCATGAATTACCGGCCAAGTCTTTCGGCTGCTTCCCTTGCAACAGGAAAGAGCTGGACGATTGGCCATATCGTACCCCTGGCCGAGCACCGCATGATGAACCCGCATTTCACCGATTTCATCAGCGGCGCCGGGGAAACCTATGCAAGCCATGACTATGAAATGCTCATCAAGGTGATTCCGGCTGCGGACGAGGCGCGAGCCTACAGCGAACTGGCTGCTCGCAAGCGCGTTGACGGGGTGGTCGTACATGGTCCCCTGAGCGAAGACCCTCGCATCGAACTCCTGCAGCGCCTCGGCATCCCCTTCGTTGTCCATGGCCGCAGCGACGGCGAAAAGCACGACTATGCATGGCTGGATGTCAACAACAGGAGTGCCTTTCGCCGCGCCACAAGGCTGCTAATCGACCTTGGCCATGAGCGCATCGCCCTGCTCAACGGACTGGAAGCGATGAACTTTGCCAAGCGCAGGCGCGAGGGCTATGAGGCGGCCATGCGCGATGCCGGATTGCAGATCGACAAGCGACTGATCGCATCAGCTGACATGGTCGAACCCTACGGCCATGATACGGCTGACCGGCTGCTCAAATCAGAAGATCCGCCTACCGCCTTCATCGCTTCGAGCATTCTCGTCGCGCTCGGCATTGCGCGGGCGATCAACAAGGCCGGGCTGAGGATCGGGCAGGATGTTTCCGTCATCGCCTTTGACGATTGCCTGTCTTTCCTGCAGCCGGAAGGCCCGTCCGCACAGCCGCCCTACTTCACCTCCATGCAATCGTCCATCCGGGATGCAGGCAAGCGTGTCGCGCAAATGCTCATAGACCAGATCAACAATCGCGATGAGCCCTTCGCCCAGGAATTGTGGGAGGCCCAGCTGGTTCTTGGCAGCACGACCGGCCCGGCAAATCCGCGCACCCGCCGCCCCGCCAGCAACCGGCATACCTCGCCCACCTCCAGCCACTAACCACCCGCCAACTCCATGTGCGGATACTGCACCTTCCCTTCGTCAAACTCAGGATCCCAGAATGAAATTCAGGCGCTCGGACTTTCCTGACGGTTTCAGGTTCGGAACCGCAACTTCCAGCTACCAGATCGAGGGCAGTTCCTTTGGCGGCTGCGGCCTGTCCCACTGGGACACCTTTGCCGCAACGCCGGGCAACACGAAGAATGGCGAGGACGGGGCAATTGCCTGCGATCATTATCACAGGTGGGAAAGCGACCTCGATCTCATCAGTGATGCCGGTCTCGACATGTACCGCTTTTCCGTTTCCTGGGCGCGGGTAATGCCGGACGGCACAGGCAGGGTGAATGCCGAGGGCATCGACTTCTACGACAAGCTGGTCGACGGCATGCTGGCGCGCGGGATCGAGCCCCATGCAACGCTCTATCACTGGGACCTTCCGTCAGCCCTTGCCGACAAGGGCGGCTGGGCCAACCGCGATATCGCCGACTGGTTTGCCGACTATGCGCAAGTCGTGATGTCGCGCATTGGCGACCGCGTCGAGAGCGCCGCCACCATCAACGAACCCTGGTGCGTCGCCTGGCTCAGCCATTTCCTCGGCCATCACGCACCGGGACTGCGCGACATCAGGGCCGCAGCCCGCGCCATGCATCACGTCTTGCTGGCGCATGGCACGGCTACCGGGCGCATGCGCGAAATGAAGGTAAGGAACCTCGGTCTCGTTACCAATTTCGAATACTCCCAGCCGGCAGATGACAGCGAAGCGGCCCGCAAGGCTGCTCACCTCAATGACGGTATTTACAATCGCTGGTTCCTTGGCGGTGTGTTCAACAAGGCCTATCCCGAAGACGTGTTGCAGGGGCTGGCCCCTTACATGCCGGAAAACTACCAGGATGATTTTGATACGATCGCTGAACCTGTCGACTGGCTCGGCGTAAATTACTACACCCGCAAGCTCATCGCTCACGATGGAACGGACCAGTTCCCCGCCCTGAGGGAGGTCGAGGGCCCACTGCACAAGACGCAAATGGGCTGGGAAATCCATCCTGAAGGCCTCTATCATTTCATTACCTGGGCGGCTGAAAACTACACTGGTGACCTGCCCATCATGATTACCGAAAACGGCATGGCCGCCGCCGATCTGCTCAAGGATGGCCGCATCGAGGATGCCGACCGCCAGGCCTATATAGATGCCCATCTCGAACAGGTGCTTCGCGCCATCAGGGACGGTGCGACGGTCAAAGGCTACATGATCTGGTCACTGCTCGACAATTTCGAATGGGCACTTGGCTACGAAAAGCGCTTCGGTCTGGTGCATGTGGATTTCGACAACATGGAACGCACACCAAAACAGACCTGGCATGAACTCAAACAGGCGCTGGCCCGCTAAAAGGTACCACGCAGATGATCAGTGAATTCGGAATTCTGCCGGACGGAAAAACGGTAAAGGCGGTCACCATCGAAAACGGACCGCTCTACGCAATCATACTCACCCATGGCGCCAGCCTCCAGACACTTCACATGAAGCCATACCCTTTCTCGCTGGTACTCGGCTTTCCCGATCTTGCCGGTTACCTTGAGAACCCGTGGTTCGGGGCAATGGTGGGCCGGGTAGCAAACCGGATCGCGAATGGCAGGTTTGAGCTGGACGGGAAGACATATGAGATCGACCGCAACGAACGGGGAAAGCAGACCCTGCATGGCGGTTCGCGCAGTATTGCCCTGCGCAACTGGGAAATCGTCGCAACGACCCGAAACAGCGTTACCCTGACAATAACTGACAAGTCGGAGGACAACGGCTTTCCAGGCAATTGCACGATCGAATGTACCTACCGTATCGAGGGCCAGAGCCTTGTAATCGAGACAAGTGCCACTGCCGACAGCCGGACCGTCTGCAACATTGCCCATCATTCCTATTTCAACCTTTCCGGCGACAAGGAAATACTCGATCATGAATTCCAGGTTGCGGCGGATCGTTACCTGCCAACCGATGAAAACCAGATCCCTACCGGCGTGCTGGAACCGGTGAAAGGATCGCCTTTCGACTTTCGCGAATTGCGCAGGATCGGCCGTCCAACTGCGGAGGCGCTCGATCACAATTTTTGCCTGAACAATGGCGCAAGTTATGCCTGCCGGCTGCACAGCCCGGCATCAGGCATTTCACTTGAGATTGAAACCACCCAGCCGGGCCTTCAGGTTTTCACAGCCAATGGCATATCAACAACATGGCCCGGCCATCGCGGGGAAGCCTATGGTTCATTTTGCGGGATTGCCATCGAGCCGCAGCACTGGCCCGATGCGCCGAACCAGCCGAACTTTCCGGACATTACATTGAACCCCGGCGAGACCTACCACGAAAAATCGGTTTTCAGTTTCTCGGCCTGAGCCTCAACTCGCGTCAAAATCGAGCACCAGCCGGTCAGACTTGGGACGCGCCTGACAGGCAAGGATATAGCCAGCCTCGACTTCCCATGGCTCCAGCGAATAGTTCACATCCATCGCCGCCTCGCCCTCTGCCACCTGGCAGCGGCAGGTGCAGCACATGCCACCCGCACAGGAGAACGGCAACTCGATGCCAGCTTCATGGGCAGCCGCCAACACCGTGCTTTTCTTGCCATCCATGCTGAAGCGCTTGCGCGAACCATCGAGAATGGTTTCAACCACCACGCTGCCTGCCGCAGATTGTGCATTGTCCCGCGCCTGCCTTGGCGCGATCTTGCTGCCATCGGCTGGCGTAAAGAGTTCGAAATGGATCTTTTTCTGGTCGGCGCCCAGCTCGATCAGCTTGGCTGAGACTGTTTCGATCATCTCCTGCGGGCCGCAAATGTAAATGCCGTCATGCGCGCCGGGATTGATGATCCCTTTATCGGCCAGACGCGCCAGCCGCGCCTCATCGATGCGGCCATTGAGGAGGTCGATTTCCTGGTCTTCGCCTGAGAGGAAATGCAACAGCGAGAAGCGCTGCATGAAACGGTCTTTCAATTCCTCGAGTTCCTCGCGGAACATGATCGTCTCGCTGGTCCGGTTTCCGTAAAGCAGCGTAACCTGGCTATCGGGCTCGCCCTCCAGCACAGACTGCGCGATCGAAAGCACCGGCGTGATGCCGGACCCTGATGCAATCAGCAGGATATCGCGCTGGGCTGTAGGGTCGATGCTGATCGTGAAGCGTCCCTGCGGCACCATCACTTGCAGGGTGTCGCCGGGTTTCAGCCCGTGGGCATGGTTTGAAAAGACGCCGCCCTCCAGCCGCCTGATGCCCACTTCAAGGCGTTTGCCCTTTAGTGGCGAACAGATCGAATAGGACCGCCGCTCGTCCTTGCCGCCGATTTGCGCGCGCAGCGTGAGATACTGCCCCGGCAGGAAGGCAAAGTCCTTGCGCTGTTCTTCGTTCAGTTCAAAAGCGATGGCCATCGCGTCGCGGCCCTGCGGGCGGACAGCGCAAATCGTCAGATCGTGAAATTGTACAGCCATGCCGCCACCCCTAGATACACTTGAAATAATCAAACGGTTCGGCACATGCCGTACACCGGTAGAGCGCCTTGCAGGCGGTTGAGCCGAATTCCGAAACCCGTTCGGTATCCTCGGACCCGCATTTGGGGCAGGCCACAATGGTCTCGCCAAACAGCGCCATTTTTGAATTGCTGCCATCGACCGGAGGGGCAATGCCATAGGCGCGCAGCTTCTCGCGGCCTTCCTCGGTGATCCAGTCGGTTGTCCATGCCGGCGTGATGACACGCTCGATTACCGGTTCAAACCCTGCATCCCGCAGCGCCGCCTCGACGGCCAGTTCAATGGCCAGAACCGCCGGACATCCCGAATAGGTCGGTGTCAGCCGGGCAACCGCCTTGCCTTCTAAGTTGATTTCGACCGAGCGCAATATGCCGAGATCCTGCACGGTGACCACCGGGATTTCAGGATCCTCGACCTTTGAAGCCGCGTCAAATGCAAGCCGCTGAAGCCGCATAGTTTCGATATCAATACCGGAATTGGCAGCAGCCATCATGGCTCGTTACCACTTCATTCCAGGATAGGTGCGCTGCATGTATTGCAGATCGGCGAGCAGGAACCCCATCGCCTCGGTATGACGGCCCTTGCGTCCGCCGCTCTGGTGGCCATCAACCGGCGGATCGCCTGCCAGCATGGCCTCGCGAAAGACGATTGCAACATCGCCCTGCCAGGGGGTTTTCAACTGCGCCGGATCAACTGCGACACCCGCCTTTGACAGCGTATCGGTCACCTCGTCGGTCTCGAACATTTCAGCGCAATAGGGTGAGAGTTCCTCAAGCGCGGTCGCAAGACGCCTTGCGCTTTCCGCCGTGCCATCGCCGAGACGGATCACCCATTCGGCGGAGTGGCGAACGTGGTAGCGCGTTTCCTTGATGGCCTTTGCGGCAATTGCGGCAAGCCGCTCATCGCTGGAGGCAAGCATTCCTTCCCAGTACAATTCCATATAGGCGGCGAAAAGATAGAGCCTCAGCATGGTGCGGGCAAAGTCGCCATTTTCGCGTTCGAGCAGGAGCAGGTTTCTGTAATCCTTTTCCAGCCTCAGATAGGCCAGCTGGTCCTCGTCCCTGCCCTCGCCTTCGACTTCTCCCGCATAGGAATAAAGAAGCCGCGCCTGACCCAGAAGGTCGAGCGCAACATTTGGCAGTGCCAGATCCTCTTCCAGCATGGGCGCATGACCGCACCATTGCGAAAGCCTGTGGGCAAGGACCAGATGGTCATCGCCAAGGCGCAGGAGATATTCAAAGAGTGACTTTTCCATAGCTGTTCATTCCACCTGTCTGTTCATCCACAAAAAGCCGTAAACGGCTACATGTGTCCCACTTCATCGGGAATGTCGTAGAAGGTGGGATGGCGGTAGATCTTGTCTGCCGTCGGGTCGAACAGTTCATCCTTGTCCTGCGGATCAGAGGCAACGATATCGCTTGAGCGGACAACCCAGATCGACTGGCCCTCGCCGCGCCGCGTGTAGACATCACGGGCAGCATGGACTGCCATTTCCTCGTCTGCAGCATGAACCGATCCGCAATGCTTGTGCGAAAGGCCGTTGCGCGGGCGAATGAACACTTCCCATAGCGGGATTTCACCATTTACGGCCTTGGTTCCGACCTTAGTTGCTGCCTTGCCTGAAGTCTTTTCTGACATGTCGATTACTCCGCCGCCTGTTTCAGGGCCGCCTTGCGGTCGGCCCGTTTTGCTGCATGGGCCAGCGCTGCCTCGCGCACCCATTCGCCCTCGTCCCAGGCCTTCCTGCGGGCCCGCAACCGGTCGCGATTCATCGGTCCGCGGCCCTTGACGACGTTCCAGAATTCATCCCAGTCGATGGGACCGAAGTCATAACCACCCTTGCCGTCATTCTTCTCGGTATTCCATTTAAGGTCCGGGTCCGGCATGGTGAGGCCGATGAACTCGGCCTGTGGCACGGTGGCATCGATAAATTTCTGGCGCAGTTCATCATTGGAAAAACGCTTGATCTTCCAGGCCATGTTCTGGTCGCCATGCTGGCTTTCCATGTCATGCGGTCCGAACATCATGATCGACGGCCACCACCAGCGGTTCAGCGCATCCTGTGCCATTTCCTTTTGCTCGGGAGTTCCGCGGGCCAGAGTCATCATGATTTCATAGCCCTGGCGCTGGTGGAAACTTTCCTCCTTGCACACGCGGATCATCGCCCGCGCATAGGGCCCATAGGAGCAGCGACAGAGCGGGATCTGGTTCATGATCGCCGCGCCATCGACCAGCCAGCCAATCGCGCCGATATCGGCCCAGGTCGGCGTCGGGTAATTGAAGATCGAGGAATACTTCGCCTTGCCGGAGAGCAGTTCCTCGGTCATCTGCTTGCGCGAAACGCCCAGCGTCTCGGCAGCCGAATACAGATAGAGCCCGTGTCCGCCCTCATCCTGCACCTTGGCAAGAAGCGCTGCCTTGCGGCGCAGGGTCGGTGCGCGGGTGATCCAGTTGCCTTCCGGCAGCATGCCGACGATTTCCGAATGCGCATGCTGGCCGATCTGGCGAACCAGCGTCTTGCGGTATCCCGCCGGCATCGGGTCATTGGGCTCGATCTTTTCCTCGCGGTCGATGCGCGCCTGGAAAGCAGCCAGAAATTCCGGCGTTTCATCCGTTGACGTGTCGGAACCAATCAATCCCTGGCTGTACATTCATCCTCTCCCGGCTATGCTGTGCTCTCGCAAACTAACATGTTACAAAATTCCGGGCAAATCCTATTTTGTAACAACAGATTTTTTCCGTGGAGGATACATCCGTGATCGAACCCTTTGGCAAAGCGCAGTTTCAACAAGTCATGGAAGGGATTTTTGCGCCCTGGGTTCAACAATTGGGTCTTGAGCTCGTTGAGCATGAGGAAAACCGATGTATTTTCAGCATGCCGAAAAATCCTGATCTTGTTCGCGAGGGTGGACCGGGCGGCGGCGTCGTCTGTGGACAGGCGCTGGCAGGGGCCGCCGACACGGTTTCCGTTTTTGCTCTTGCTCTGATGAAGAACCGCCTGCGCCCGAACACGACGACCGATTTTTCGATCCGATTTTTGCGGCCAATCCAGATGGGCGACGTGACCATCGAGGTGAAGGCGCTTTCCAACGGCAAGCGCCTCGCGGTGACCGAGGTCTTTTTCTATGCCGAGGGATCACAAAAGCCCGGCGCGCACGCCACCTGCACCTTCGCCTTCCTGGATTGATCTGTTTGCCGCGCTACGGTTGCAATGAATCAGGCAAACCGTCTTGCTGATACATCGCTGATGTCCGAGCCAAGCCGCTCAGCCAGCCAGGCATCCGATGGCGGCTGCAGGAGACGGTAAAGCTGCCCGACCAGGTCGCGGCATTCAGCTTCCGGCCAGTCTCGGGGTGTGAACTCCTGCGGCAGGGGTTGCAACCGAAGGGCAATGCGCCGCCAGGCGTGAATGAGCAGGCAGCGGATCGCAACCGCTTCCAGGCCCTCGACAGCGCCCTCCCTTTCCAGGTTTTCGCGGGCCGGCGCGAAGACATGTTTCAGCAGGTGCATGGCCGCTTCAAGCTCAGGCGAAGCAACCCGTCCGATCATCCATTCCGGCAAGCGGGAGAACCGCCCCTCGAAAACGGCAGCATCCCCTGGAAGGTCCGGCACTGCCCTGTCATGGACCAGCCACCATTCCCGGGACAAGCGCAATGCGCCGGCAACCGGCGACTGGCCACCAGGCGCTGCAACCAGCATATGATTGCCCGCCCCGCCATCATCATCCCGGCGGTTATAGATCCTGTCGGCGGCGGCAATGAATTCCTGCTCCCGGTCTGGCGAGAGGCGATAAAGGCTGCCCCTTCCCTCCCGCCTGCGCTCGATGATCCCCTCACCGGCAAGGCGGGACAACGCAGTGCGGACGGCACCGGCATTGACCCCCATTGCACCGGTGATTTCGTTGAGGGTTTGGGCCGACACATTGCCGCCATGGGGAAGGATGGCATCACCGAAAATGGTCACAAGCAGCGACCACGTTTTGAGCCGCACCGGCTCGCTCAACTGGGCTGTTATCTGATTTGCCTGTTCGGACAATCGGCATTCCCGCTCAATACTTGTTCATGGTGTGCAGTTCATATTCCGCCACTTCTTCATCATGCTGGTTGAATAGCGTCACGTTCCAGCGCACTTCGCCATATTCATCGGTGCGGCGGGTCTTTCGCTTGACCGTCAGGCGCACGCGAATGCTGTCACCGGGCGAAACCGGCTTCATGAATTTGAGGTCGGTAAGGCCGGTATTGGCAAGCACCGGCCCCGGATCAGGCTGAACGAACAGGCCCGCCGCAAAAGAGAGGAGCAGATAGCCATGCGCCACGCGGCCCGGGAAGAACGGATTGGCCCTGGCGGCTTCCTCATTCATGTGGGCGTAGAACGTATCGCCGGTGAATTTGGCAAAGTGTTCGATATCCACAAGGCTCACCTCGCGCAGCGGCGTGTGGATGGTTTCACCGATTGCAACTTCGTCAAAGCTACGGGTGAAGGGATGGGCCGGGGCCGGCTTCTCGCCGGCTCCCTTGATCCACTCCCCGCTGATGGCGCTGAGAATATCGGGCGAACCCTGGATCGCGGTCCTCTGCATGTAGTGCAACACGCCACGAACGCCGCCCAGCTCCTCGCCCCCGCCTGCCCGGCCCGGCCCGCCATGCACCATGTGCGGCAGCGGCGAACCATGGCCGGTCGCCTCCTTCGCGCTGTCGCGATTGTTGATGTAGAGACGCCCGTGCCATGCCGCAGTATTGAGAGCCACCTGCCGCGCAACGTCGCCGTCATGGGTGAAGAGGGAGGCAACAAGGCTTCCGCCGCCACGATTGAGAAGCTCGCAACCATGGTCAAGATCACGATAGCCCATGATGGTGGAAACCGGACCGAATGCCTCGGTATCGTGCAACCTGTTTGCTGCGTCTGCATACTTGCAGTGAAACAGCATGGGCGAGAGGAAGGCGCCCTTTTGCGCATCCGCCCCAATCACGGACACCGTGTCGGGATTGCCGATGACGAGTGTTGCCTCGCTGCCGATGATAGCTGCCTTCTCGCGCACATCCGCCCGTTGCGCCTGGCTGACCAGCGCGCCCATGTGGACATTTTCAAGCGAAGGATCACCGATCACGGTCTTTTCAAGCTTCGCCGCAACCGCATCGATCACTTCGCCAACCATTACCTCGGGCACCATGATCCGGCGGATGGCAGTGCATTTCTGCCCGGCCTTGGCCGTTATTTCGCGCACCACTTCCCTGACGAAAAGGTCAAATTCCTGCGTGTCCCTGCCTGCATCGGGAGCAAGGAGAGAGGCGTTGAGGCTGTCCTGTTCGGCTACGAAGCGAACCGAATTCCCGATCAGGTTCTGCCTGCTACGCAAGAGGTTCGCCGTAGCTGCCGATCCGGTAAAGCTGACAACATCCTGGCAGTCCAGCAGGTCGAGCAGATTGCCCGTGCCGCCGCAAACCAGTTGCACCGCCCCTTCCGGAAGGAACCCGCTTTCAATCATCATTTCAAAGCAGGCATGGGTCAGCCAGGCTGTTGCCGTTGCCGGCTTTACGATCGCCGGCATGCCCGCAAGCAGGCTCGGAGCGAGCTTTTCCAGCATGCCCCAGACCGGGAAATTGAAGGCATTTATGTGAACCGCCACGCCCTGCAGCGGCAGGCAAACATGCTGACCCAGAAATGTCCCGCTGCGCGACAGTGTCTCCGTTTCACCGTCGAGATAGACATGCCCGTCCGGCATTTCCCGCCGGCCCTTGGAAGCAAACACCATCATCGTGCCAATACCGCCATCGATATCGACTTTCGAATCGGCAAGCGTTGCGCCCGTCATGAAGGACAGTTTGTAGAGGTGATCGCGCCTTTCCTGCAGGTAGAGCGCCAGCGACTTGAGCATTTTGGCGCGTTCGTGGAAGGTCATTTCACGGAGCGCCAGCCCACCCTTCGACTTTGCAAAATCGCGCATCGCGACGAAATCCAGCGCAGCCCTTCCAATGCGGGCCACCGGCTCACCAGTGACTGCAGAGGGCAGCATTACCGCCTCACTGCCCGGTTCCACCCATTTTCCTGATGCAAAACTTCTTAATTCCAGCAGGCCCATGGCGATGTTATTCTCCGGCAAGTGTGGGGCTGACAATCAGCGTTTCGTATTTGTTACAAATATTGACAGGCCTCCAAATTTTGTAAAGCATCGATATCACATCATCCCCGGCCACCAAAGGCTGCAACCAAACGGAACCTGCAAGATCATGGATCACCCCGTTCTCACAAGCCTTGAAGAAGGCGTGCTGGAAATTACGCTGAACAGGCCTGACAGCCTCAATGCCTTCACCGTGGACATGCATCAGGGTCTGCGCGAGGCATTTGGAAAGGCGCGCAGCGACAGGTCGGTTCGCGCCATCATCCTGACGGGTGCCGGACGCGGCTTCTGCGCAGGCCAGGACCTGTCGGAGCGTGACCCCGGTAATGGCAGGATTGTAGATTTGTCCGTTACGCTCGCGACCAATTACAACCCCCTGCTCCGCAGCATGCGGGCGCTGGAAAAGCCGATCATCTGCGCCGTCAACGGAGTGGCCGCCGGAGCAGGCGCAAATCTCGCACTTGCCTGTGACATCGTCATTGCTGCTGACACGGCCAAATTCATCCAGGCTTTTTCGAAGATCGGCCTGATACCCGATGCAGGCGGCACCTGGACGCTGACCCGCCATCTGGGCGAGGCGCGGGCCAAGGCCCTTGCCATGACGGCCATGCCGCTGCCTGCAAGGAAGGCAGAGGAATGGGGGCTCATCTGGCAATGTGTTGAAGCCGACAGGTTGATGGAAACTGCACGCGAAATGGCACGGACGCTGGCAAGCGGCGCAACGCTGGGCATCGGCAAGACCAAAACGGTCATCCAGGCCGCCAGCACCAATTCGATGGATCAGCAACTGGAGCTGGAGGCTGCGGTCCAGGGGCAGTTGGGCGCGAGCCATGATTTCAGGGAAGGCGTTCAGGCATTCCTTCAGAAACGTCCCGCCAACTTCAAGGGCGAATAGGAGCCGATCATGCTGGTTGCCATGACAGATCAGGAGCGCGCTGAACGCAGCGCCGCCGCAATGTGGGAAAACGACAATGCCTCCAAGGGCATGGGCATGCAGATCGACCGGATCGAACCGGGCGCCGCAACCCTTTCAATGACGGTGGAAAAACACCACACGAATGGCCATGCCATCTGCCATGGCGGGTTCATCTTCACCCTGGCCGACAGTGCCTTCGCCTTTGCCTGCAATACATACAACAAGGTCACCGTTGCACAGCATTGCACGATCAATTTCCTGGCCCCGGCAAGGCTCGCCGACCGGCTGACAGCTACTGCGCAGGAACGCCACCTGCAGGGACGCAGCGGGATTTATGATATCGAGGTCACCAATCAGGAAGGGTCGGTCATTGCCCAGTTCCGGGGCATGAGCCGCACCATCAAGGGTGAATTGTTCGAGGAATGAGAAGCACGCGGGATGCGTGTTCCCTAAACGGGAACCTCATCGAACAGCTTCTCGTTCTTTTCTCCCATGACCCGGGCTTCACCTTCCAGCAATTCTGCCACTTCATTGCCAACTTCCTGCGGCAGACCCATCATGCTTCCCATCAGGATTGCAGTATCGGCAAAGGCCCGCTGCCGGTTGGATGAAATCATCGCAATAGACGAAGCCGGATTATTGCTTTTTGCAACCTCAAGCGCACATTGCAGATTGTCATCGGCGCGCTTTGCAAGATAGGCGGCAATTTCGGCATTTCTCGCACTCACACTTGAGCCGAAGGCCGTCCAGAAATGGGTAAGCGGCATGTCATGGGGCATCAATGTTGTGGGGCTGCTTTTTTCTGTCCTTTTTGCCATGATACATATCCTTTGCGCTTTGCTTTGTCCCTCTTCGCCCATCCACCACAGGAAAATGTGCACAATTTGACAGAGTCGGCATTGACCTGCATCAAGGTCGGAACGTGTATCCGGTAGGGCAAAGCCTAGAAGGCGTGAAAGGCCTGCAGCGGTTCGCGACCATAAAATGCCAGTTTTTCATGAAGCTGCGGGGCCAATTCACTGCCGATCTCAAGTGCAAAAACATAGGCATGGGTGAAGTAGAAACAGGCGGCCTCAATATCGCCCTGGCGCTCGCGGATTTGCGCAGCGCGCCGGTACAGTTCCACAAGTCTGTCATGGTCGTCGCGGGCATGGGCCGCCAGCATCTCTGCTTCCAGCACGGTGAGATCCTCAGTCTCAGCCATGCCCTTTGCCACTGCTTCCGCGGTCATCCTCAGCCTGCACCGGCTCGCCTGGCAAGCCCGTCACTGATCTGGGTCGCGACCCAGTGGTGGAACAGGTGTGTCGGTCCGTCCATGGCAGGAGAGAACTTGCCGCCATCAAAATACTGGCCATGGCGGCCCTTCTGCATGCCTTCCACGACGAAGACATCTTCCTCGAAAACGACCTTCCACAGCGTGGAATTGTTCCTCCGCATGGCGTCATAATTTGGAGAGGTGGCACCATCCGGCGTATAATAGAGTTCGATATGCTCGACCGTTTGGTCGATGCCCTTTGGCTCCAGCACGATGGCAAAGGCATGGTCGCGCTGCACGCCAAGCAATGTGTTGGGAAAGAGCGCAATGTATTCGCCGCCAGTATCCCATTTTTCCGAAAGGTTCGGGAAATCGGGAAACACGGTTCCGTCGGAGCCTTTCATCTGCTGGTAAACCAGCGTGCCCTGACCGGAAAACCGGCCCGGTTCCTCGATGTGGTAGTGATCTTCCAGCCGCGAATAGGAATTGAGACCGGGATGCACCCAGGGAAGATGGTAGCTTTCACAATAGTTCTCGACTGCCAGTTTCCAGTTGGTTCTGACGTCCAGCTTGAAGGAGGAAATGTCGCCTCCATGGGCAATCGGCTGCTCGAACTCCTTCCAGCGCTCAATGGCGTCCCTGGCATACACCTCGAATTCGGGCGCATCGCCGGAGATGTTGACGAAGATGACGTCGCGCCACACATGCGAGCGGATTTCAATGAGGCCCAGTTCGTCGCGCTTGATGTCCTCATGGGTATTGTGCCCGGCACCGCCCACATGCGGCGTCGTCACCAGACGGCCGTCGAGGCCATAGCACCATGAGTGGTATGGGCAGCGGAACGTGCCGCGCAATTTGCCCTTTTCCTGAACCAGTATCATGCCACGATGGCGGCAGGTGTTCTGGAACACCTTTACCTCGCCTTCCTTGTCGCGGACGGCAACCAGCGGCATGCCGACAAAGTCGATCGGGTTGGCATCGCCATGTTCGGGAATATCCTTGCCGAAACCGATGGAGGACCAGTTCGCATATAGAACGTGTTTGCGCTCGGCCTCGAAGGTCGCCGGGTCGACATAGTGCCTGTTGGGCAGGCCTTTCGCCTCGTTCACGTCCTTGAGCACATCGGCGAGATAGTCCATCTCGGCGGTTTCCAGCTTCTTGGGATGCACGTTCATTTCACAGTCTCCCGGGGGCGTATGATCTCGCCCGACAAATTTCCGGCCGACGATTTTCCGCAGCCTTGCAGGTCGGACAGGCAGGGGTTTTCAAAGGGTTCAACAACGCATCCGGCCTGTCGGTTACGGGGCATGTTTTCGCCCCTATTGTCGCGCATCAGGCCTGATTTCAACAATGCCAGATAAAGACACCCTTGGCGCAATCAGGATATCCTAAACTGTCTCAAATGGCCAATTTCACGCCGCTGACTTGCCGGCCACTTGCAGTCATTCCGCAAATCGATAAATCCTTGGCCATGGCTGATTCCATCCGCGAAACCGACCTTTACGAACCCGTGAAAAAGCTGCTGGAAAGCCAGGGCTATATGGTCAAGGGCGAAATAGGCGCGGCTGATATCGTTGCCATGCGTGGCGGGGAGGAGCCGGTAGTGGTGGAGTTGAAGACCGGGTTTTCGCTCTCGCTTTTTCACCAGGCGGTCGAGCGGCTGGCACTGTGTGACCTCGTCTATGTCGCTGTTCCGCGCAATTCGACCAAGGGATTTCACAAGCTGGTCAAACGTAACCTCGCGCTCTGCAGGCGGCTCGGGATCGGACTGTTGACCGTTCGCCTCATGGACGGCTTCGTTGAAATCCATTGCGATCCGGGCCCCTACAACCCCCGCCAGTCAAAAGTGAAGAAGGCACGCCTGCTGCGCGAGTTTGCCCGCCGTCAGGGCGACACGACAAAGGGCGGCAGCGCCCGCCACACTATGCTCACCGCCTACCGCCAGGACGCCCTGCGCTGCCTGGCACACCTTTCAGCCAACGGACCTACAAAGGCTTCGCACCTGCGCGATGCCACCGGTGTCGAAAAGGCACGCGAAATCATGGCGAGCGACCACTATGGCTGGTTCGAGCCGCAGGGAAAGGGTGTCTATGCCATCACCGAAAGAGGCGAGGCTGCGCTTTCGGAATTTGCGCCAGCCCTTGCTGCGATGGCAAAACCGATAGAGGCGGCGCAATAGCCCTGTTTCGAATTCCTGTCTGGATATCCTTTTTCGCCAGCTATCTGGACTTCCGCTTGCGCCCGTACAATTCCAGCCGGTGATGCTCGATGTCATAGCCCAGTTCGTCGGCAATCTGCTTCTGCAGCCGTTCGATGGTCTCGGAATGAAATTCCACCACCTGCCCTGTATCGAGATCGATCAGATGGTCATGATGCTCGCCATCGGCGTGCTCGAACCGTGCCGGTCCTCCCTCGAAAGTGTGGCGGTGCACAGCGCCCAGTTCCTGGAGAAGTTTCATGGTCCGGTAAACCGTCGCCAATGATATGCTCTGATCGACCTTCACGGCGCGCCGGAAGATTTCCATCGCATCGGGATGGTCCTCGCTGTCGGTGAGGATGCCAAGGATCACCTTGCGCGGCTGGGTAAGGCGAATGCCGGCTTCACGCAGATCGCGGACATAGTCCCTGCGAACATCCTGCGACCGCAACCTTGCCTGGACCTTTGCCTGCACATTCTTGTCAGCGGTTTGCGGTTTTGTTTTCATCACTCGCCCTGCAATGCCCGGTTCGACAGATCCGGCGCGAAGCACCGTGCCAGCGCCAGATCCGTACCTCCCCTAACAACCAGAGGGCACCCTGTCCAGTTGCGTCTCATTTGCAACTGCCTTTCGCAGAACGCCTCCTCCTGCGCTCCCGCCCCCCATGCTTCCCCGTGCCTGCGAATACTTTCCTGACCCCCTGCCCGAAACTGCCTTTCTGCAAGCATCGGGAAAACCGGTATCTATCCCTTTAGTTGCAAACAATTCTCATTTGCAGAAGGCTTGACTTTATTCCCTGCCTGCCCAATGTTGATGCGATCCGTTCGCAATAAGCCGTTCACTATCGATATCCGGTGAACAGTGCACCCCTTTACCAAGGCGCCGCATTGCACATTTGACGGAAACAGGTTCAGAACCATGAAGGAAACCATGAAACGCTTGTCATTCCAGATGCGCCCAGACCCGAAGGAGGCAGCCCGGTTAAGAACAACCAGATTGCCAGCCATTCAGCCGCTAACAGCGCGATCTCTCGCCTTGCTGGGAATGCTTGTCCTGCTTGTCGCAGCACTCTCACCCTCACGCGCGCTCTCGGCCGACTTCAAGGTGGCGACAACCTTTACCGTCATTGCAGACATGGCCCGCAACGTCGCGGGCGATGCGGCTGAAGTGGTTTCCATCACCAAGCCGGGCGCGGAAATCCACAATTACCAGCCAACGCCCCGCGACATCATCAAGGCCCAGGATGCAGACCTAATCCTGTGGAACGGGCTCAACCTCGAACTGTGGTTCGAACGGTTCTTTACCAATCTTTCAGATGTGCCGGGCGTTGTCGTCTCCCAAGGCATCGAGCCGATCGGCATCGGTTCGGGACCCTATGACGGCAAGCCAAACCCCCATGCCTGGATGTCGCCAACGAGCGCGCTGATCTATGTCGACAATATAGCGGCGGCTTTCGCCGAGCATGATCCCGGCAATGCCGGGACCTATCGCGCCAATGCAGAAGCCTACAAGCAACAGATCCGCAATGCCCTCGATCCCATGCGTGAACTTCTTTCCAGTGTGCCTGAGGAAAAGCGGTGGCTGGTAACCAGCGAAGGCGCGTTTTCCTATCTAGCCCGCGATCTTGGCCTCAAGGAGGCCTATATCTGGCCGATCAATTCCGACCAGCAGGGGACCCCTCAGCAGGTACGCGAGGTCATCGACCTCGTCCGCAAGAATGATATTGTGGCGGTCTTTTCCGAAAGCACCGTGCCCGATGAATCAGCCCGGCAAATCACCCGCGAAACAAATGCCGCCTATGGCGGTGTCCTGTACGTGGATTCGCTGACCGGGCCGGACGGCCCTGTCCCCACCTATCTGGACCTGCTCACGGTAACGACACGCACCATCGCCGATGCGCTATTGGCAGGAACACAGGTCCAGTGAACATGCAATCGCCAAACCCCGCCATCGGTGGCAACGCAGCGCGAACAGCAAATATCAAGGCTCCGGGCATCAGGGCAGATGGCGTGACGGTAACCTACCGCAACGGCCTGACAGCGCTAGTAGATGCAAGTTTTGAAATTCCCCGCGGCACGATCACCGCACTGGTCGGGGTAAACGGAAGTGGCAAATCCACCCTCTTCAAGGCCATCATGGGATTTGTCCCGCTAGCATCGGGCAAGGTCGAAATCCTCGGCGAACCGGCGCGCAAGAGCCTTTCGGACGTCAAGGTCGCTTATGTTCCCCAGTCCGAGGAGGTCGACTGGAATTTCCCTGTTCTTGTCGAGGACGTGGTCATGATGGGCCGCTACGGCCACATGAATTTACTGCGCATTCCAAAAAGGGCAGACCGCGAAAAGGTGACACAGGCGCTGGAGCGGGTGGGCATGGCCGACTACCGACACCGGCAGATCGGCGAATTGTCCGGCGGCCAGAAAAAGCGCGTATTCCTTGCCCGCGCGCTTGCCCAGGAAAGCGAGGTCATCCTGCTCGACGAACCCTTTACCGGCGTTGATGTGAAAACGGAAATGGCTATCATCAAATTGCTGAGCACTCTGCGAGACGAGGGCAAAGTGATGCTGGTTTCCACGCACAATCTAGGCAGTGTGCCCGAATTCTGTGATCGCACCATCCTCATCAACCGGACCATTCTCGCCCATGGCCTGACATCGGAAATCTTCACGCCCGACAATCTGGAGAAGGCATTTGGCGGCGTACTTCGTCATTTCATCCTTGGTGGCACGGACCTTCACGACGACGAGGATCCACGCCAGGTCACCGTGATCTCCGATGATGAGCGCCCACTGGTCCTCTATCACCAGAACCTGCCGGCAGAACACGCACCTGATGAAAAGGCCCATGGGACGACCAGCGGGAAGACAAGTGGGGCGCCCGCCGGAAAATCCGTCAGGAAGGAAAAAGCAGGCGAATGATCGCAACGCTTCTTGAGCCCTTCCAATACAGCTACATGATCAACGCGATGTTTGTCAGCGCGCTCGTCGGAGGGGTTTGCGCCTTCCTTTCCTGCTATCTGATATTGAAGGGCTGGTCTCTGATCGGCGACGCGCTTTCCCATGCCATCGTACCGGGTGTCGCCGGCGCGTACATGCTGGGCCTGCCCTTTGCCTTTGGAGCGTTTTTTTCAGGCGGGCTTGCGGCTGGAGCGATGATGTTCCTCAATGCTCGCACAAAGTTGCGTGAAGATGCAATCATCGGCCTGATCTTTACCTCGTTTTTCGGGCTCGGCCTTTTCATGGTTTCGCTCTCCCCCGCTTCGGTCAATATCCAGACCATCATCCTGGGCAATGTCCTTGCAATTTCTCCCGGCGACACGCTGCAGCTGCTGATCATTTCAGGCGTCACGCTTTTGGTGATGACGCTCAAATGGCAGGATTTCATGGTCGCATTCTTTGATGAAAACCATGGACGCACCATCGGCCTCAACTTCGAAATTCTGCGCCTTGTTTTCTTCACCCTGCTGGCCGCCTCGACCGTGGCTGCCTTGCAGACGGTTGGGGCATTTCTGGTGATCGCACTGGTCGTCACGCCTGGTGCCACCGCCTATCTCCTCACAGACCGTTTCCCCTCCATGATCCGCATTGCGGTCCTGCTCGGCACCATCACCAGCTTCCTCGGCGCCTATATGAGCTATCACCTCAATGCCGCGACCGGCGGCCTGATCGTGCTTTTCCAGACCGGCGTGTTTCTCATTGCCTTTTTGCTTGCGCCCAAGCACGGCATGCTGGCGGCAAGGCGCAGGGCAAGGCTGACGGGAGGCGAGGCATGATCGAAACCCTGCTTCAGCCTTTCCAGTTTGCCTTCATGCAGCAGGCCTTCCTGATGGCCCTGGTCATTGCCCTGCCCGCAGCCCTGCTCTCCTGCTACCTCGTACTGAAAGGCTGGGCGCTGATGGGTGATGCAATCTCCCACGCTGTCCTGCCGGGTATCGTCCTTGCCTATATCGTCAATATTCCCCTTGCAATTGGCGCCTTTGGTGCGGGGATGGCCTGCGCTATGGTCACCGGCTACCTGAAAGACAACAGCCGCTTGCGCGAGGACACCGTCATGGGTGTCGTCTTTTCTGGAATGTTCGGCCTTGGCCTCGTACTCTACACCTCTATCCAGACCGATGTGCATCTCGACCACATCCTTTTTGGCAATATTCTTGGCCTGTCATGGGTGGACGTCATCGAGACCTCGCTGATCGCATTGGCGGCAACCGCCTTCATTCTCGTTCTTCGCCGCGACCTCCTTCTGCATGCCTTTGACGAACAGCAGGCGCGCGCCATCGGCCTGCCTGTCAGTTTCCTGCATTACGGCCTCCTCACCGTCCTTGCACTGACCATCGTTGCTGCGCTCAAGGCGGTCGGCATCATCCTGGCGATCGCATTGCTCATTTCGCCCGGAGCCATTGCCTTCCTGTTGGCACGGCGCTTCGGCTCGATGCTGCTTATCGCCTGCTTCGTAGCGCTGACATCCTCCTTCATCGGGGTTTACTTCAGCTTCTTTCTTGACAGTGCCCCAGCCCCGACCATCGTCCTTGCCATGGCCATCTGGTTCATCGCGGTTTTTGCGTGGCGCAGCCGGCAGGAAAGCCGCATGACAAAAAGCCCGACAAGCTAGCCTTCCACCAGGCAAGGAAGCTTGCGCCCGGCGGGGACCTGATCTACTCAATTTCCGGTCAAACAGGGGTTTTCAATGAAATACGATTTCGACAAGATCATCGAGCGCAGAAACACCCATTCCGCCAAGTGGGACGGCATGGCTGCTGCCACCGGGGCGACTGCCGATGACGCCATCGCAATGTGGGTCGCCGACATGGATTTCGAGGCGCCGCCTGCTGTCCGCGAGGCATTGATCGAGGAAGTCGAGCGCTCCACCCACGGCTATTATACCAATGATATCACCTGGCGCGAAGCCATGAGCGACTGGCTTAACCGTCATCACGGCTACAGACCCGATCCCGAATGGATCACGCCAACTTCAGGAATAGTCTCAGCCCTTGGCCTGATACTCCAGGCATTTACCGAGGAAAATGACAGTGTTGTGGTCTTTTCCCCTGCCTATCACGCTTTCGGCAAGATCATTGCCGCCAATGGTCGCAACATCCACAACCAGCCCATGATCAACGAGCAGGGCCGCTACCGGATGGATTTTGAAGGGCTGAACCAGTCCCTTCCCGACAATGCGAAAATTGTCTTTTTCTGTTCTCCGCACAATCCCGGCGGCCGGGTCTGGGAGGAAGCCGAGATCCGCGAACTGGCGGATTTCTGCGTCGAACATGATCTCATCCTGGTTTCCGATGAAATCCACAATGACCTGGTTTACCCAGGCAATACCCATCATGCCACCGGAAAGGTTGCGCCTGATATCGAGGACCGGCTGATTACCTGCGCCGCGGCAACTAAAACCTTCAACCTTGCCGGTGCCCATATTGGCGGCTGCATCATTTCCAATGCGGACATGCGCAGGAAATTCCGTGATGTCTGCAACCGCTCCGGCCTGCTTTCCCTGCCGCTATTTGGCATGATCGCCACCGAGGCGGCGCAGCGTCACGGCGATGACTGGCTTGCCGAACTGGTTCCTTACCTGGAAAAAAACCGCGACCTCCTTGCCGAGCGCATGCCGCGCGCCGTTCCCGGCGCGAGGGCGATGCACCTTGAGGCAACCTATCTGGGATGGGTCGACTTTTCCGGCACGGGGCTTGCTCGCGAGGATTTCATGAAACGAATCACCCTTGATGCCCGCCTGGGTGTCAGTCCGGGTCCGCAATTCGGTCCGGGCGGCGAAAACTGGGTGCGCTTCAACTTCGCAACGCCCCGAAGCCGCGTTGAGGAGGCCCTGGACCGGCTGGAAGTCGCCTTTGCCGATCTGAAATAGAAAAAACTGCCGGAATTGCCCTTGATAATTACGTTACGTAAGATTAGAAAGCCGCAGGAGGTTTGAGGGCGGACCCCCCACTTCATCCACTCTCTTGCCGGTCTTCGGGTCGGTAGTGGCTTGCCACAACCTCCAACCATTCAATGTTGGTGAATCATCTACCTATCCGAGCGCACCTGAATCCCTTGCCTTCGCGATCTGTGTTTTATCAAGCCCAAGTTCTCCGAGAATCTCGGCGGCATCTGCGCCCTGACGCGGCGGCTCGCGGTGGATGCCCGGTTGGCCTGCTGAAAAATGGATCGGGCTGTGAAGCGCCAGGTATGTCCCTTCGGTCGGATGTTCGCGCACCTCGGCAAAACCGGTATCGGCAATCTGCGGATCCTTCAGGACGCTTTCCAGCGTGTGAACGCGCATGCAGGGAACATGCGCCTCCCTTAGAACCTCCATCCACTCATCCGTGGTGCGCCCCGCTGCGATCTCCTCGGTCAGGCGGTAAATCTCGTCAATGTTCCTGGTTCTGGCCGCATAGGTCGAAAAACGCGGATCGTCCGCCAGTTCCGCCCTTCCCCCCAACGCAAAAAACCGCCGCCAGTTCTCATCGGAATAGGGCATCAACGCGATATAGCCGTCCCTGGTGGCATAAGGCTTTCGGTTGGGCGAGACCGAACGGCTATAGGCCGTATCGCCTTCCGGTGGTACAAAGGCATGGCCGAACAGGTTCTCGACCATGTTGAAGGAAACCATGCATTCGAGCATCGGGATTTCGATGAACTGCCCTTCGCCGGTCCGCTCCCTGTGCAGAAGTCCGGCAAGGATGGCATTGGCAGCAAAAAGACCCGTTGTCTTGTCTGCAACCAGGCCCGGAATATAGCGCGGCGCCTTGCTGCCATCCTGGCGCGGCAACATTGTGGTCAGACCGCTGGCTGCCTGCACCAGGTCGTCATAGGCCTGCCGCCCCTCATAATGCCCGCCCGAGGCGAACCCGACAGCATGGGCATAGATGATGTCATGCTTCAGCGCCCTGACGCTTTCATAGTCAAAACCGAGCCGCTTCATGCCCGCTGCGCGCACATTATGGAAGAAGACATCGGCCGTACCGATCAACTGGCGCAATATGTCCTTGGCCTCATCCTTTGCCAGATCGAGCGTCATGGCCCGCTTGTTGCGGTTGATCGTCAGGTAGATTGGCCCCATGCCCGAATTTCGCATCGGCCCGGCATGGCGCATGATGTCACCGCCCGGATTCTCGATCTTGATGACGTCAGCGCCCATGTCGCCCAGCAATTGGGTGGCGAACGGCCCCAGCACAACGCTGGTAAGGTCAAGTATCCTGTAACCGGCCAGTGCGCCCCGGCCGTATTTCGTCTCGGACATCCTGTTGCTCCATGGGGAACGTGGTCCCCTCAACTCTTTTGAACCTTGCTAGCTGATGGCGCGAACAAGGGAAAGCCCGATTGCCTAAACCCGCCTCGCGGAAAATCACAACCGGGCTTGACCGCGTACCCATTCGCCACAGATGATATGAAGGGGCAATGATCGGCACAATCAAATCCGCGCGGAGGACAATGGCATGTCAGCGAAGGTCGATTACCCGGAAAGATTTCCTGTCAGCAAGGCAAGTGTACAATGCAATAAAAAGAAGGACCGACGCCTTGCCACAACATTGGTCAGGCAGTTGCCGGTCATGCTGCTCCTGATGGCAGCAGGCATTCTGTTCGCCTCGCGGCCGGCCTTGGCCCAGTCAATTGTCTTTCCCGACTTTTCGGCGAATACCGGCTTTCTTCGAACCGTTCAGACTCAATTTCAGGCCCAGTCGGATACCCAAAGGAAACCAAGCACCTGTCTTGCGGTGGCAGACCGCGAGCGCACACCGCGCATTCTTCCTGCTTCACTGACCCTCGCCAATGACGCCCGCTTTACCGTCAACATACGCTATGCGACCCATTCCACCTATCGCATAACGACGCCGGAAAAAATCATCATCGCCACAGATTTTGCAGGCATTGCTGGTACGGGCCGCCTGCCCGATGTCGTTACGATGAACCATGCCCACAGCACGCATTTCACCAACAATCCCGACCCCTCGATTCCACACGTCCTGCGCGGCTGGGGCAATGGCGTGGAGCCGGCCGAGCATTACCTGGAAGTAGGGGACGCGCTGGTGCGCAATGTGCCAACAGACCTCTATCGTGGCGGAATGCTGGTCGAGGAAAACGGCAATTCCATCTTCATTTTCGAGGTGGCGGGCCTGTGCATAGGCCATCTCGGCCATCTCCACCACTTGCTGACACCTGAACAATTTGCCGAAATCGGCCGCCTTGATGTGCTTATGCTGCCGGTCGATGGCTCCTATACGCTGAGCATTGAGGGCATGAGCGATCTTGCGCGGCGCTTCCGCTCTTCCGTCATCCTGCCAATGCACTGGTTCTCCGGCTATTCGCTGCGCCGCTTCGTCGAGAACGTCCAGACCAGTTTCGAAGTCACCATCAGCAATGGCAGCGATATCGACCTCAACCTGCGCAACCTGCCAGCCACCCCGACCGTGATCGTTCTTGAGCCGGAAATGGGGGCCGGTTTCGGCGCTGGCTGGGACCCGTAAGCCTCAGAGAGCGCCAAGCACTTCGCCAATGCGTCCGTGGACCACAAGATCGCCATGGCGGTCCGCCGGTGTCGCTTCACCATTGATGATTACCAGCGCAGCGCCATTGCGCTTTGCCGCCAGCGGCAGGCTTGCTGCGGGATGGACAAGCAGCGATGTGCCGATCGCGATAAAGAGGTCACAGCTTTCCGCCACCGCGAAAGCCTGATCCGTCGCGGCAACAGGCATAGTCTCGCCAAACATCACCACTGCGGATTTGACGATACCCTGGCAGGAAACACATACCGGCGCCGAACCGGCTCCAACCTGCTTGCGGCAATCTTCTATCGTGTGGCGCAACCCGCATGCCGTGCACAAGGCAGACCGGGCATTGCCGTGTATTTCGATGATTGCTTCTTCCGGCGTCCCCGCTTCACGGTGCAGCCCGTCAATATTCTGTGTGACGAGGCACGAACACTTGCCGGAACGCGCCCAGCCGGCAATCACCTCATGGCCGATATTGGGCCGAATGTCGCCCATCATGTCTTCCATGGCAAAGCGCCTGCGCCAGTCCTCCAACCGTGCCTTTTCATCAGCCATGAACTCGCTGTACCCGATTATGCGGAACTGGCTCCATATCCCGCCAGGCGAGCGAAAATCGGGAATGCCGGATTCTGTCGATATGCCCGCGCCCGTCAGCACGACCATGTTGCGGGCATCTTCAACATGGCGCCGCAGTTCGTCGATCTCGCTTCTCATGCGGATATCGGCCTGGCGATATCCTCCGGCCCCATTTCGAACGCCTTGCCAAACCCGCCATTGAGCGCAACGCGCTCGACCTTTATGCGGTAAAAGGCAAAGTCGCCGAAATCGATATACATCTGGGCCTTGGGATGCTTGTTGAGCCAGAAGGCCCGCCGGGCAGCATGCTGGTCGCCCTGCCTTGGAAGTTTCTCGACCGTGCCGATCACCGTCACGCGGGGAAAAGCAAGCGGATCGCCCTTGCCGGGCGGCTCACCGCACAATATCGACGCGCGCCCGTCGACTGCCAGCGCCCTTGAATGGCCGGACAGATCAGAAGCCAGAAAGAATGGCGAGCCGTCCTCTTCCATGGCAACGGCAATGCGCGAGACCTGCGGAAAGCCGGTCCCCGGCTCCAGTACCGCGATCGAGGCAAATTGCGCATTCTCGATAAGCGAACGCGCCAGCGCCCGTGCCTCGTCCGTCGTTTCGCGAATGGGATTTATCTTTTCAGGTTCAGGCATCACACCACCAGATTACCCACGATCTCGTTTTCCGTAATATCCTGCCAGCGCATGCCCGCATGGTCCATCTTGTTGGTAAGCCGGTAGAAATTTTCCTTCTTGGTGGTTTCGATGCCGATCAGGACCGAGCCGAAGTTGCGCGCCGATTTCTTCATGTATTCAAACCTTGCAATATCATCGTCCGGCCCCAGCATGAACAGGAAGTCCTTGAGCGCGCCGGGTCGCTGGGGAAACTGGAGGATGAAATATTTCTTCAAACCCTCGAATTTCATCGCCCTTTCCTTGACCTCAGGCAACCGCTCGAAATCGAAATTGCCACCAGAGGTAACGCAGACAATCGTCTTGCCGCGGATATCGCCTGGCGGCAGCCGTTTCAGCGCGTCGACGGCAAGCGCACCCGCAGGTTCCAGCACAATGCCCTCGATATTGAGGAGCTCAATGATCGTGCCGCAAACCCCATTGGTCGGTGCCAGGAGTACCTGGTCGGCGGAAAACTGCTTCAGCTGGTCAAATGTGTGCTTGCCGATCTGCGCGACTGCCGCGCCATCGACGAAATTGTCCATCCTTGAGAGAGTAGTCCGTTTGCCGGCAACCAGACTGTCATGCAGGCTCGGCGCACCATCGGGTTCCACGAAGATGAAATGCGGCGAGTATCCGCTATCGATGACATAGCGCGTAACCCCCGCCGACAGCCCGCCCCCGCCAACCGGCAGGATGATCGTGTCGATTGCAGCAGCAGAAATTCCCTCCGCCGCTTCCGCCTGTTCGAGGATTTCCTTGCCCACCGTCGCCTGCCCGCGAATGATCTTGGGATCATTGAACGGGGGGACCATCACCCCACCCTCGCTGCGGCAATACTCATAGGCAGCCTTGTTGGCCGCATCAAAGGTATCGCCTTCCAGACGGATCTCCACATGGGGAGCGCCAAAGGAGGAGGTTTTCATGATCTTCTGCTGCGGCGTTGTCACCGGCATGAAGATCACGCCCTTCTTGCGGTAGTGGCGGCAGGCATGGGCAAATCCCTGGGCGTGGTTTCCCGCCGAGGCGCAGACGAAAAGCTTCTGGTCGGGCCTGGTTTCCAGGAAGGCCATCAGAAAGGCATAGGCGCCCCTGATCTTGTAGCTGCGCACGGGAGCCAGATCCTCGCGCTTGAGCCAGACCCTCGCGCCAAAGCGGTCGGAAAGATACTGGTTGAATTGCAGGGGCGTTGGTTCCAGCACCTCACTGAGCCGCTTGTGCACCGCATCAACCTGTTGAACAAACCTGCTCACAAGCCCTTTTCCTTTTCTTTTATCAAACGCCACATACCTTATTCACATCGGCGAATTCACTGACTAATGTCACGTCCGAAAAGACAAGACAATTGCAGTGGCCGGTCTCAAATACCGATTGCCACGCCGGGAGGAACTTCATGCAAGGTTTGATTATGGATCGCGAATTGCTGATTTCGGCAATTATCGATCACGCAGCGCTGTATCATGGCGACACCGAAATCGTGTCGGTTGGCACCGATGGCAGCATACACCGCTACGGCTATGCCGACTGCCGTGCCCGCGCCCTGAAACTGGGTTCCGCACTCGCGAAGAGGGAAATGGTGAAGGGTGACCGGATCGGGACCCTCGCCTGGAACAATCACCGCCATCTCGAACTCTATTATGGCGTATCAGGCTCGGGCCTCGTATGCCATACGGTCAATCCGCGCCTGTTTCCCGAGCAGATCGCCTATATTATCAACCATGCCGAGGACAGGGTCCTGTTTTTCGACCGGACCTTCCTGCCGGTTGTCGCAGCCATTCGCGACCAACTGACCACCGTTGGCAGTTTTGTGCTGATGGAAGCGCAAAGCGAGTCGCTGCGCGGTGAATATCCGTGGATCGAATTCTACGAGGAGCTGATTGACGAGGGCGATGACGACTACCAGTGGCCCGACAATATCAGCGAACATGATGCCTCCTCGCTCTGCTATACTTCCGGCACAACCGGACACCCCAAGGGCGTCCTGTATTCCCACCGCTCGACCCTGATTCATGCCATGATGTCGGCAACGCCTGATGTGATGAATTTCTCGGCCCGCGACTGCCTTCTGCCCGTCGTTCCCATGTTCCATGTCAACGCCTGGGGCACCCCCTATGCCGCCCCGCTTGTCGGCGCGAAAATGGTGATGCCGGGCCCTGGTCTTGACGGCAAGAGCCTCACCAATCTCTTCAACAGTGAAAAGGTGACGATATCAGCTGGCGTGCCGACCATCTGGGCCGGCCTTTTGCAATATCTCGAGGCAAGCGGCGAAAAGCTGCCGCATCTTTCGCGCACCGTTGTCGGCGGCTCCGCCTGCCCGCCAGCCATGATCGACCGGTTCCGCGACGAATTCGGCGTCGAGGTCCTGCATGCCTGGGGAATGACGGAACTCTCCCCGCTTGGCAGCGTCAATAACTTGAAGAACAAGCATCTCGACTTGCCCGAGGAAGGTATCCGGAAGCTGCGCGAAAACCAGGGGCGCCCGCCCTTTGGCATCGAGCTCGGTGTCTTTGATGATGATGACAACCAGCTTCCCAATGACGGCGAGACTTCCGGCAACCTCTACTGCCGCGGCTACTGGGTCCTGTCGGAATATTTTGCAGGCGAAGGCGGTGATCCGCTGCACAAGGGCTGGTTCCCCACCGGCGATGTCTCGACGATCGATAAGGATGGCTACATGACCATTCGCGACCGCTCAAAGGACATCATCAAGTCCGGAGGCGAATGGATCTCGACGGTCGATCTTGAAAACCTCGCTGTCGCTCATCCCGATGTGGCAGAGGCGGCCGTTATCGCTGCGCGCCATGAAAAATGGGACGAGCGGCCACTGCTCATCGTCGTACCCAAGGCTGGCCGTCAGATCGACGAAAAGGCGTTGCTCGATTTCTATGAGGGCAAGGTCGCCAAATGGTGGATCCCCGATGCCGTCAAAGTCGTCGAGGAAATCCCCAAGGGCGCGACCGGAAAGATCCTAAAGACCTCCCTGCGCGCCTCCTACGCAGACGCACTTTTATAGCGCCATGACAGATCATGCCGTGATCATTGCCGGCGGCGGCATCGCCGGCCTTGCCCTTGCCCTGACGCTCAACCAGATCGGCGTGCCCTGCACGGTCTTCGAAAGCGTGCGCGAATTGAGGCCGCTGGGCGTCGGCATCAATATCCAGCCCAATGCCGTGCGCGAACTCTTCGATCTCGGCATCACGCAGGACGACCTCGATGCCGTTGGCATTCCAGCCAGGGAATGGGCACTGGTCGGCCTCAACGGCAACGATATCTACAGCGAAACGCGCGGCCTGGAAGCCGGTTATAACTGGCCGCAATATGCGGTTCATCGCGGCCGCTTCCACATGATGCTGTATGACAAGGTCTGTGAACGCATGGGCGCCGGTGCCGTCCGCCTTGCCTCGCGCATCAGCGGCTATGGTGAAGACGCTGATGGTGTGGTCACCGCGATGATCGAGCATGCTGACGGGAGCACCAGCCGGGAAACCTGCAAGCTGCTGATCGGTGCCGATGGCCTGCATTCGGCAATCAGGGCGCAAATGCACCCTAAGCAGCCGCCCATTCACTGGGGTGGCGCCATCATGTGGCGCGGCACTTCGCGCGGTGTTCCGATCCGCTCCGGCTCCTCCTTTGTGGGTCTCGGCACACACGCCCACCGCATGGTCATCTATCCCATTTCCCACCCCGACCCCGATACCGGCCTTGCCGATATCAACTGGATCGCCGAACTCACCGTGGATGCAGGTTCGGGCTGGCTGGAAGCTGGCTGGTTCAAGCCGGTGCCGATTTCCGATTTCATCCACCACTTCGAGAGCTTCCGCTATGACTGGCTGGATGTTCCGGAACTGATTTCGCGGGCCGAGACTGCCTTTGTCAACCCTATGATAGACCGCGATCCCATCGCCAAATGGGTCGATGGAAACGTGGCCCTTATGGGCGATGCGGCCCATGCCATGTATCCGACCGGCTCCAATGGCGCCAGCCAGGCCATCATCGATGCCCGCCAAATTGGCGTGGCAATGGTCGAACATGGCGTGAAATCAGCCGCGCTCAAACTCTATGAACAACGCCTTGCCGGACCCGTTGGTGAACTCGTATTGCGCAATCGCGGAGCAGGCCCCTTTGGCATGCTCAACATAGTCAATGATCGCTGCGGCGGGGAGTTCGACGATATCAACAAGATATTTCCGGAAGCCGAGCGCAACCAGTTCATGGCCAATTACAAGGCGGCTGCCGGCTTCGCGATGGAACAACTGAACAATGCGGCGCGAACCATCCCCGAGGGCGCGCAAGCTGCAATCTGATATTTGAAGGTTATCAGAAATGGACAATGACAGCCCTGTTTCACGCCTGCCGGGAATGCGCTCAAAGTCGCCGGAGGAACGCTTTCGCGCGATCCTCGAAGCCAGCGGGCTCGACGAGACTGACCTTGCAGCTTTGAAGGGCGAGAACGCGCTGCCGCTTTCCACCGCGGACGGCATGATCGAGAATGTAATCGGCAAGTTCGAACTGCCGCTCGGCATTGCCACCAATTTCATCGTCAATGGCAAGCCCTGCCTTGTGCCCATGGCCGTGGAGGAGCCCTCTGTCGTTGCCGCCGCCTCCTTCATGGCGCGGCTTGCGGCTGAAAATGGCGGCTTCATTGCTGACGCGGACGAACCCATCATGCGCGTGCAGATCCAGTTGATCGAAATCACCGACCTTGCCCGGGCAAAATCCGCCCTGCTGGCCGCCAGGCAGGAACTGATCGACAGCGCCAATGCCTGCGACCCTGTCCTGACCAGCCTCGGCGGAGGATGCCGCGAAATCGAGGTTTATGTCTTCGATGAAACCGCCATCGGGCCGATGATGGTTCTGCACCTGCTCGTTGATGTGCGCGATGCGATGGGGGCAAATACCGTCAACACAATGGCCGAAACAATTGCGCCACGCGTCGGCGAGATTGCCAATGCCACGCCGCGCCTTCGCATTCTCTCCAACCTTGCGGACAAGCGGCTGGTGCGCGCCTCGCTCGAACTCACGGCCGAAACGCTGGAAACGGAAGCATTTTCAGGAGAAAGCGTTGCAAGGGGTATCGTCGAGGCCTGGGCCTTTGCCGATGTGGACCCCTACCGCGCCGCGACCCACAACAAGGGCATCATGAACGGCATCGATCCGGTGGTTCTGGCCACCGGAAATGACTGGCGCGCAATCGAGGCTGGCGCACATGCTTATGCGGCCCGCTCCGGCCGTTACACTTCGCTGACAAGATGGTCGATCGCAGAAAACGGCAATCTAAGGGGCAGCATTGAACTGCCCATGGCGCTCGGCCTTGTTGGCGGTGCCACGAAGACCCATCCTGCTGCACAGGGCGCGCTCAGGCTGATGAAGGTCGGTTCAGCCTCGGAACTGGCCTGTATAGTTGCCGCTGTCGGTCTTGCCCAGAACATGGCGGCCCTTCGCGCGCTTGCAACGGAGGGCATTCAACGCGGCCACATGGCACTTCATGCCCGCAACATTGCCATTGCCGAGGGTGCGACTGGCACCGAGATCGACCGCATCGCCGGTATCATGGCGGCAGAGCGAAAAGTCACCGCCGCCCGTGCTCGCGAACTGATGCAAGGCTGAAATCGGGTGGAAAATGGCTCCATTCGGGAGGGCTGATGACCGCAGCTTTTTCCTTGCAATGCAACGCCAAAACAGGCAGAACACGCATTGACGTAAACGTAAGATTTTCTTGCGGAAAATGACAATTCCAATCGAGGAGCCTTCCATGAGCATTGAATCCGTAGCCGAAACCATCCGCGGAAAAATGGGTGAATCTTCCGGCTTGAACGCCACCGTCAAATTCGATTGCGGCGATGAGGGCGTCGTCCTGGTCGATGGCAACAACAACACCGTCTCAACCGAGAACGGCGATGCCGACTGCACCGTCAAATGCAGCCTTGATGTGCTGGAAGACCTGGTCTCCGGCGATCTCAACCCGACCGCCGCTTTCATGCAGGGCAAAATCAAGGTTGAAGGCGACATGGGCGTCGCCATGAAACTTTCCAACATTCTCTGAGCCCAAAATCGTTTTCAGTCAGCCTCCCGCCGGGGCTGCTTGAGACGTGTTGCAGGAATTATCCGCCGCATCCGGGAAACCGGGTGCGGCGTTTTCAATGGTTGTGCCGCAGTATCTGCCTGCTATTGAATCCGCTTCTTGAGCCACTCGCCCCACTGGCGCAGCGTGCCTTTGAAGACGTTGATATCGGTGTTGCCTTCGATGCCTGGCATGACGCCTGTCCCGGTATATTGCCAAAAGGTCCAATCCTGGCCGGGATAGAGAATGTCGGGGTGCTCCGCGACGGAGCGCAGCCAGAATTCGACACCCTTCACCCTGCCAAGATCATTGTCGCGGTAGAAGTCGATCGTCGTGTAGATGATCGGGGCCTGGCCGTAATGGGCTTTTACCCGCCGTATGAAAACGTCCATCTCGGCCCGCACCGCTTGTGGCTGTGGCCGGAAACGGCAAGTTGGTGACTTGGAGTTCCACTCCATGTCGAGGACAGGCGGCAGCGAGCCTGCCTCCCTTGGGACATTGGCGATATACCAAGCCGCCTGTTCAAAGGCCGGCCGGCAGAAATAATAGAAATGATAGGCGCTGCGCGGAATACCCGCCCGCCTTGCCGCCAGCCAGTTTTCATGGAACCTGCTGTCAAGGAGGTCACCGCCTTCGGTCGCCTTGATAAAGGCAAAGGCGATGCCTGCCCGCCTGACGCGCGGCCAGTCGATATCGCCCTGGAATTTCGAAACATCAATACCATGCACCTCGTATTCCCATGGCTTGCGCCCCTGCCAGGGATGCGGGTCGTTGTCGCCATAACGCGGATTGGTGATCGTCCCGCGAATATCCAGCACATCGCTGGGTGAGCCGGTACAGGCGCTCAGCAGCGTGGCCAGCAGGACAGGCATGAGAAGGAAAGTCAAAAGGCGGATCAAGCAAACACCGTCAATGCGAATCTGATTGCCGCAATGTAACCCGGATCGGGGCCGGGTGTCGTCACTTTGCGATAATCAATTGGCTGTCGGGAAATACACCCCGGCTTCGCCCGTCTTCCACTGCCTGTACTTCTTCATGACCCCGGCAAGACGCTCCGAGGCCAGGAACCCGTCCAGCCAGCCAACAAGATGCGGCCAGTCCTGCGCCCAAAACCAGTCCCGGTCCACATGGGCAAACTGGCGCACGAAGGGCAGTACGGCAGCATCGCCATAAGTAAAACGGTCAGCGAAGAGATGGCGCGAGCGCGAAAGCCGCTCATCCAGCATCTGCAGGAACGGCACTGCCTTCTCCCGCTCCTCGAGCGCCACCACGCCTTCATGGCGGTTTTCGTATTTGTAACGATCGAGCGCGGACTTGAACGGGCCGTCGAGTTCCCTGATCAGCGCATCGATCTCGGCAAGTGTCTCGGCAGGCAGGTCGCGCCATCCTTCCGGATCAGCTTGCGACAATGCCCAGTCCATCACGTCTATGCTTTCCTCTACTACCGCTCCGTCCGGCAGGACCAGCACAGGAACGGTTCCCTTGGGGCTGGCTTCCAGCATACTTGCAGGCTTGTCGCGCAGCACCACTTCGCGCAACTCGACCTGCTGGCCGCTGGCGGCAATCGCAAGCCTTGCCCGCATGGCATAGGGACAGCGGCGAAACGAGTAGAGTATGGGCATTGCCCCGCTCAAGCTGCTGCGCCCTTGCGGCTCTTTTCGATCTGCTCTTCACGCGCCTTGCGCTTTGCTTCGCGCTGGGTCTCCTGGTCGGCGGCGATATGATCAAGGCCGCGCTCCCTTGCCAGCGCGATCTGCTTCTGGCGTTCGCCAAAGCGCCGACGCTGTTCCTCGCTCATCGTGTCGTGGCAGTTCGGGCAGGAAATCCCCTCCAGATACATCCCGCTCTTCTTGTCTTCCTCGCTGATCGGGTGGCGGCAGGCATGGCAAAGGTCATAGGGGCCAGGCTTCAACCCGTGGCCAACCGAAACGCGATTGTCGAAGACAAAGCATTCGCCCTCCCACAGGCTCTGCTCTTTTGGAATGCGCTCGAGATATTTCAAAATGCCGCCCTTGAGATGGTAGACCTCCTCGAAGCCTTCCTGCTTCATGAAGCTGGAAGCCTTTTCGCAGCGTATGCCGCCGGTGCAGAACATCGCGATCTTCGGCTTGTTGCCAAGCCCCTCCTGCTCGCGCACCCATTGGGGGAATTCGCGGAACGTCACGGTTTTGGGGTCAACCGCCCCCTTGAACGTGCCGATGGAGACCTCGTAGTCATTGCGCGTATCTATCAGTACAACTTCAGGATCGCTGATTACCGCATTCCAGTCTTCGGGCTCCACATAGGTTCCGACCACCTCATTGGGGTCAATGCCGGCAACGCCCATGGTAACAATTTCTCTTTTCAGGCGCACCTTCATGCGGTGAAACGGGTTCTCGCCCTCGGCGCGGCTTTCCTTGTGTTCAAGATCGGCAAGGCGCGGATCACGCTTCAGCCATGCCAGCACGTTCCAGATGCCATTTTGCGGCCCGGCAATGGTTCCGTTGATCCCCTCGCGCGCGAGCAGCAGCGTGCCCATGACATCATTGTCCCTGCAGACCTGCAAAAGCGGCTGTTGCAGCGCCTCGAAATCCTCAAGGCGAACGAATTTGTAAAGCGCGGTCACGAGATAGTCTGGCATCGGGGTTTCCTTTCGGGCGAACGAATAACGCCGGAGCCGGTTCCGGCGCAAGGGGAAAGCCGATAGGGGAAAGCCGCAAACGGAAAGGGGAAACCTTACCCAACCGCATTCGGAACCCTTCCGGCCGGGCGTCGTTGCCCCAGTGAACGCCAAAGCGAACCCGACAGGAGACCGCGCCATGAACAACCATACAAACAAGGGACCTCAGGAAAAACGCGAACACTCCCGCCAAATGGGCATGGAGGAAGCAGAAGCAGCCAGCCAATCCATCGCCGAGGAGACCGCGGAAGCAGGCGAAATCAACGACATGGTTCCCGAAGACCTGCAGCCAGACCGCGGCGTCTTTCGCGACGAGCGCAGGGAGCGCGATGCGGTCAGGAGCCCCGATGATGATCGCAGCCCCAACCTGCCCGATCATGCCAATGAGGACATTGACGACTATGAAACGCCTGCACCGGCCAGGGATGAAGGTCGGCCAGAGGCTGATCGCGAACTTCTGGAAAATGCCTATTCGCAGAATGATCCAGGCGTCGAGACGAAAGAGTAACCCGCCTGTTGGTCAGGTCTGTTTGTCGGACCTCTTGTCCATCGGCCAGATCAGGGATTCAGCCGTATAGACCAGGATCGACATTCCGATGGCACCGAGCGCAGCTATGGCGAGGAACAGGATGATATCAATCGGACCGCCAAGGTCCGAGAGCTGCGAGCTGGTGATCCACAGGACGAAGAACACCGCCGCGATGGCTCCCAGCGGCATCGACAATTGCGCCCAGAAGAACTTCTTCATGGACATCGCCCGGTCCCGCACCAGCACGTAAAGATAGGCCAGCGTGATCACCGCTGCGACAGCCACCAGCAGCCAGAACAGCCAGCCGCCGAACATTTCCTCGAAAACCGCGAGAAGTGTTCCAATGGTAAGGTCTTTCATTTCCGTTCTCCTCAGGCTTCGCCGCGCAGCATGGCGTTGTAGGTGGGCTTGAGCGCCAGTTCCTTCATCAGCCAGCTGATCCACAATTCTTCCAGCGGCGCGATGACGCCGGGGAAGGACGGTACGAGATCGTTCTTGTAATCAAACTCGATCAGCATGGCGCGGCCGACGCGGGTGATCATCGGACAGGACGTGTAGCCGTTGTAGCTTTCGCTGCCATCCCTGCCTTCGATCGTGGCGACCAGATGATCCTCGACCACCGGCACCTGCCATTTGACGCTTGCAGCAGTCTTGCCCTTGGGCACACCGGCAACATCGCCAATGGCAAAGACATTGTCATAGCGCAGGTGGCGCAGCGTATGATTGTCGACTTCCACCCAGCCCTGGTCGACCCATTTGTCAGCCCAACTCAGGCCCGACTGGCGAATGACATCTGGCGCGCGCTGGGGCGGAATGACGTGGATGTAATCGTAATCAGTCTCGGTTTCGCCGGTCTCGCCAACGAAAGTTGCCCGCTTGCGGCCCGGATCGATCGATTTCAGCGTCTGCTTCATGCCGGTTGCGATCTTGCGCTGGTCAAACAGCATGCGGACCTTTTCCGCAACAATCGGCACACCGAACAGGCTGGCCTGTGGCGCAAAATATTCGATCTCCATCTTGTTACGATTTCCGCGTCGGCGGGCGATATCGTCAATCAGGAAGGTATGCTTGAGCGGCGCGCCTGCGCATTTCATCTCGGTTGCCGGGCGCGTGAAAACGCCCTTGCCGCCTTCATCGGCAAATTTTGATGCAGCTTCCCAGGTTTTTGCCGCATATTGCGGCCCGGCATAAAGCGCGCCAATGCCGTCCTTGCCGACCATGTCGAGAGAAAAACCCTCGATGGCGTCGTGATCGAGCACCAGCCCCGGCGCAACGACAAGGAAATCATAGTCGATTTTATGGTCACCTCCGGTGCGCACGAAACGGGCCTCCGGGTCGATTTCAGTGGCTGCTTCCGCGATGAGATCCACTCCGACCGGCAGCCATTCCCTTGTCTGGGAAACCACGTAATCGGCAGGCTTCAGGCCCGCCGCAACCAGGGACAGGCCAGGCTGGTACAGATGATCCTTTCGCGGATCGATGATCGTGATCTTCGCTCCGTTGAGGCGGCGCACAAGACGGTTTGCAATTGCCGCACCTGCTGCACCCGCGCCGATAATGACAATGGAAGCCTGTGTGTCGACTGCCTGGGCCTTGGCGGGCTTGCCCGCACTTGCGAGCACGGCACCTGTGCTGCCCGCGCCCACCAAGCCCAGAAACTGGCGTCTGTTCGTAATCATTTTGCTGGTCCTCCCAGGGACATTTCAAAAACTGATTGTCAATCTTATATCAGTGAATGCGCATATTCATTGACGCAAATCAATCATCCCTTAGGATAGGCCCCGCAGATCGCCAATGGCGGGTAGGCGCGCGAATATTCCTTCGCCATTTTTCTGAATTCGCGCTAAGATTGGCCCATGGATGCACTAAATCTCGATGAAATCGATCTTAAAATCCTGCGGATCCTGCAAGCTGAGCCCGAGATCAACATATCGGAAATTGGCTCAAGGGTTGGCCTGTCCCATACCCCCTGCTGGCGCCGGATACGCAAGATGCAGGATGCAGGCCTCCTCAAGGGACGCATCTGGCTCGTTGATCCGGAGTTGGCCGGGCAGGATGTCTCGATCTTCGTTTTCGTGCGCCTCGATACCCATTCGGCCGAGGTCATGGATGCTTTTGAAAAGGCAACGCTCGATATTGGCGAGATCCTGCAATGCTACACGGTTTCAGGGGAATTCGATTACCTGCTGCGGGTCGTCGTTGCCTCGGTCAAGGACTACGAACGGGCAGTAAAGGGCAAGCTCCTGAAGTTGCCGCATGTCGGTATCATGAACTCGCATTTCGCGTTGAACGAGGTCAAGAATACCCCGGCATTACCTATCTAGGACCCGATTGAGGGTCGACCAAAGGAAACCATGATGCGGGAACCGAAAATCCTGCCACTCGAAACGCGCAGGCAATATTCTCTGGGAATCATGACCGCCGTCTTCAAGACCGATGGTGAGGAAAGCGCAAACCGGTACAGTGTATCGGAATGGTGGATGGAGCCGGGCAGCGAGGGCGGCGGCGCCCATCACCACGATGATAATGATGAGATTTTCTTTGTGCTGGAAGGCAAGCCCGAAATCCCTGTCGGCGAGAACTGGCGCAAGACCATGCCGGGCGACACGGTGATCGTGCCCGCCGGCAACGTCCATGACTTCCGCAACCTGACAGACCGGCGCGCAGGCCTTCTCAATGTCTACATACCGGGCGATTTCGAGTGCAACATGCCGTATATCGTCGAATGGTTTGCCTCACAGACTGATTGATGAGGAAATCCAGTTGGCATTCCTGTCCTTCATTTGGGCAAATGGATAGGACGTGATCCTATTTCCGTCCCTATATCCCCTGAAATTGGCACTATGGATTTCAGCAGGATTTGCCATACTATTGTATGAGATGGAGACTCGAATGCGTGGCCGGTTTGGCGTCCACGCAAGATTCGACGAGGAGGAATAACGAATGGGCGTGAGCCAGCCGAAACCGGACCTGAAGAACACCATCACGCTCGAGGACAAGTATACCGCTACCGAAGGCAAAGTGTTCATGAACGGTACACAGGCGCTGGTTCGCCTGCCGATCGTCCAGATGCGCCGTGACCGCCTGGCAGGGCTCAATACCGGCACCTTCATTTCAGGCTATCGCGGCTCGCCCGTCGGCGGTTTCGATTTTGCCCTGCATGGCGCCAGAAAGCACCTGAAAGATCATGACATCGTCTTCCAGCCCGGCGTCAATGAGGACCTCGCGGCAACGGCAGTCTGGGGTTCCCAGCAACTTGCCACCTCGCCCGGCGCGAAGAAGGATGGCATTCTCGGCATCTGGTACGGCAAGGGCCCGGGGGTAGACCGCTGCGGCGACGTCTTCAAGCATGCCAACTCTTTCGGCACCTCTCCCAATGGCGGCGTGCTGGCAATCGCCGGTGATGACCACCTCGCCAAATCCTCCACCGTTGCCCATCAGTCCGACCATGCCTTCATGGCTGCCATCATGCCGGTCCTCTATCCGTCTTCTGTCCAGGAATTCACCGAACTTGGCCTGCTTGGCATTGCCATGAGCCGCTATTCCGGCCTGTGGGTCGGTTACAAGGTGATCGCCGACACGATCGAGACAACCGGCGTTGTGGATCTGGCTGGCGAACAGCGCCAGTTCCTCAAGCCGAACGATTTCGAAATGCCCCAGGGTGGCCTAAATGTCCGCTGGCCCGATGACCGGATGATGCAGGACGAACGCCTTGTCGAACACAAGGGCTATGCCGCCATCGCCTTTGCCAGGGCCAACAAGGTTGACCAGCTGGTAATGGATTCGAAGAAACCGCGCTTTGGCATCGCCGCTTCCGGCAAGGCTTATGAAAACGTTCGCGAAGCTCTTCGCCATCTCGGCATTGATGACCGCACCGCTGACAAGATTGGCCTGCGCCTTTACAAGGTGCGCATGCCGTGGCCGCTGGAGCCTGAAGGTATCCGCCATTTTTCCGAAGGGCTCGAGGAAGTCCTGGTGATCGAGGAGCGCCGTGAGGTCATCGAGCACCAGATCAAGCAGCAATTGTTCAACTGGCGCGCCGATGTGCGCCCGCGGATCGTTGGCAAGTTCGACGACAAGGACGAGCGCCTGCTTTCCCAGCATGACGAGATCACCGCCGGTATCGCAACGCGCGCCATCGCTGCTCGCCTGCTGCAGTTCGACCTGCCCGAAAGCCTGCGCCAGTCCATCGCCAACAAGCTCGCCTATTATGACGAGCGGCACAACAGGAAGATCTCCCACCAGGCGCCGGTCGCCCGCATGGCGCATTTCTGTTCCGGCTGCCCGCACAACACCTCAACCAAGGTGCCGGAAGGCTCGCGCGCCTTTGCCGGCATTGGCTGCCACTTCATGGCGCTGTGGATGGACCGCAATACCGAGACCTATACCCATATGGGCGGCGAAGGTGTGACCTGGACGGGCATGGCCCCGTTCACTGACGAAGAACATGTCTTCGCCAATCTGGGCGATGGAACCTATTTCCATTCCGGCTACATGGCTATCCGACAGTCTGTCGCCTCCGGCCGGAACATGACCTACAAGCTGCTCTATAATGATGCGGTCGCCATGACCGGCGGCCAGCAGATCGACGGATCATTGACGGTTCCCGAACTGGCAGCGCAGTTGCAGGCGGAAGGCGTTACTCGGCTGTGGCTTGTATCCGATGAACCGGAAAAATATTCCGGCGTCAAACTGCCCGAAGGCATCACCATTCGTCACCGCGACCTGCTCGACGAAGTCCAGCAGGAAGCCCGCAAGACCAAGGGCTGCTCGGCAATCATATATGACCAGACTTGCGCCACGGAAAAACGCCGCCGCCGCAAGCGCGGCCTGATGGAAGATCCCGACAAGCGCGTCATCATAAACCCGCTGGTCTGCGAAGGCTGCGGCGATTGCTCGGTTCAATCGAACTGCATTTCCATCGAACCCCTGGAGACCGAATTCGGGCGCAAACGCCAGATCAACCAGTCGTCCTGCAACAAGGACTTTTCCTGCGTGAAGGGTTTCTGCCCGTCATTCGTCACGGTCCAGGGCGCCAGCCTGAAAAAGCGCGCACTGCCCGAACTTTCCGACGAATCCATGCCTGAACCGGAAATTGTCGATATCTCCAATGATGTCTACAACATCGCGATTACCGGCGTGGGGGGCACAGGCGTGCTGACCATTGGCGCGATCATCGGCATGGCGGCCCACCTTGAGGGCAAGGCCGCAATGATCCAGGACTTTTCCGGTCTCGCCCAGAAAGGTGGCGCGGTCCTTTCCCATGTGCGCGTATCAAGGGATACCGACATGGTAGCAGCCCCGCAGATCCCCTCTGGCGAAGCTAACCTCCTGATGGCCGCTGACACCGTCGTTGCGTCCGACAAGGGGCCCATCGGGCTTTATTCGAGCGACCGGACCAAGGCGATCCTGAACACGCACCTGACACCCGTTTCGACCTTCGTTTTCCAACGCGATTTCGATTTCCGTGAAACCGCCGTCCTCAAGGCGATCACCGATGGCGTTGCTGAAAATCCGGACAAGGTGGATTTTACCGGTTTTGCTGAACTCGTCTGCGGCGATACCATTGCCACCAATGTGATGATGCTGGGCTATGCCTGCCAGAAGGGTACGCTGCCGACCAGCCCCGATGCCCTTATGCGTGCCATCGAACTAAACGGCGTTGCTGTGAAAATGAACATGCTGGCCTTTAACTGGGGCCGCCGCATTGCCGAAAAACCTGAGGAAGCCATCCGCCTGCTCAACGAGGCAAACGGCGTACCGCGCGAGCCGGAGACGCTTGAAGAGCTGGTTGAACGCCGCGCCGAATTCCTGACCGGCTATCAGGACGCAGCCTATTCTGCGCGCTACCGCGAACTCGTTGAAAAGGTTGAGGCAGCAGAGGCCAGACTCGGCAAAAAGCGCGACCTGACCAATGCGGTTGCCCGCTATTACTTCAAGCTGCTTGCCTACAAGGACGAGTATGAAGTGGCGCGTCTCTACACCGATGGCAGCTTCAAAAAGCATCTTGAAAGGACCTTCGATGGCGACCTCAAGCTGACCTTCAACTTGGCGCCGCCTGTCTTCCAGGGAAAACCCCTGCCTAATGGCCGGCCGCGCAAGAAGGAATTTGGTCAGTGGATGCTGCCGGTATTCGGTATCCTGGCCCGGATGAAACGCCTGCGCGGCACATCGCTCGATATCTTTGGCTACACCGCCGAGCGCAAGATGGAACACCAGCTCATCGCCGACTATGAAGCGATGATCGGCACTCTGCTTGAAAAACTTTCCCAGGATAACCATCGCTTTGCCGTGGCGCTGGCCCGCCTGCCCGACGAGATCCGCGGCTATGGCCCGGTCAAGGAAAAGGCAATCCACAAGGCGGAGGAACAGAAAAAGGCGCTGCTTGCCCAGTTCAGGAACCCGCCATCCGGGAAGGTGGAGACAGCGGCGCTTGAGGCGGCTGAATAAGCATGCACAAGTACAGGTTTTTCAGTGGGCCCGGAGCAATCCGGGCCCTTTTCTTTGGGACATGTCTTTGGGCCTTGTGGCGCAAACTTATCCACAGTCATTCTAATGTCATTGTTCTGTCAGCGCCTTGTTACCTTGCTCGGTCTTACTGTTCTTGCCGCGAGCGTACCGCCCAATGGTTCGCCGGCAACTTGATGCGGAGAGATGCCGGTATCCCCCTCCACGGCACTCCCCGCTTTCTTTTTTCATGATGCAAGAGGATTGTCATGACCGACCAGCTTAACGAGAAAGAACTTGAAATCAGTGTAAGAGATCGCCTGTCATTCGACGAGATTGACGAGATTATCAATCCTGCTCCGGAAGCAACCGATTTCGACAGGGTTGTCGAAAGCACCATTTCCCGCCGCGGCTTCATGTGCGGTATTCTCGCCTTTGGCGCTGGCACCTTTGTTACATCAGTGTCGCCCGATGGTATAAAGCTGGGCGTGAGTGAAGCCCAGGCTGCAGGACGCTTCGGTTTCAAGCCGATTGCAGCAAACACCTTCGACACCATCACCGTTCCTGAAGGTTTCAACTAGCAGATCGTAGCGCAATGGGGCGATCCCCTGTGGAGCAACAGCCCCGAATTTGATCACGCCACACGCGGCAATGCTGCTTCCCAGGCCCTGACTGTTGGCGACAACAATGACGGCATGGAAATTTACGAACTCGACGGCAAGACGCTTTTTGTCGTGAACAACGAGTACACCAACCGTGAAATCATCTGGGGCAACCGCGAGGAAGGCAAATTCGCTGACGCCGATGATGTGAAAAAGGGCATGATGGCCCATGGCGTTACCGTCATGGAACTCGCCAGCCAGGACGGCAAATGGTCAATCGTCAAGGATTCACCCTTCAACCGCCGCATCACGCCTGAAACAGAGATGGAGATCACCGGACCTGCAAAGGGCCATGACCTTCTGAAAACTGCTGCCGACGAAACCGGCGAAGTATCTCTCGGTACCTGGAACAACTGCGGCAGTGGCAGCACCCCATGGGGCACCTACCTTGCATGCGAGGAAAACTTCAACGGCTATTTCTCAGCCGCTGACGAAGCCCATGAAGTTGCCCCTGAACTCAAGCGCTACGGCATTTCCTCCAAGGATTGGGGCTATGGCTGGGCGACTGTTGATGAGCGCTTCGATGTCTCCAAGCATCCAAACGAAGTCAACCGTGCCGGTTATGTCGTCGAGATCAACCCGTTTGATCCAAACTCAAAGCCGCGCAAGCTGACCGCCCTTGGCCGCTTCAAGCACGAAAACGCCGAAGTCGTGATCGCTGCAAACGGCCATGTTGTGGTCTATATGGGCGACGATGAGCGCGGCGAGTTTCTCTACCGCTATGTCTCCAGGGGAAAATACTCGCTCAATGGTGACAATTCCAAGCTGCTGGAAGAAGGCAGGCTTTATGTTGCCAAGTTCTCCGACGACCTGCGCGGCGAATGGATCGAGCTGACACCTGCTTCAACCGGCATGGCTTCACAGGCTGAAATCTGTATCCATACCCGTCAGGCAGGTTCCGCTGTTGGCGCCACCACCATGGACCGACCTGAATGGGTTGCTGCAAACCCGAAAAAGGTCGAAGCCTATGTCGCTCTGACCAATAACCGGAACCGTGGTGTGAAACCCAATGCTGGTGGTGATGAGCAGCCGGTCAATGGACCAAACCCGCGTGCTGGCAACAATTACGGCCAGATCGTGCGTTGGGTACCGGACAATGACGATCACAGCGCTAACGGATTCTCCTGGAGCATTTTTGCTCTGGCAGGCAATCCGCTGGTCCACTCTGACGCCAATGCCGGCTCATCCAACATCAACTCGGGCAATCTGTTCAATTCGCCTGATGGCCTGCGTTTCGACAGCAACGGCTTCCTCTGGATCCAGACCGACGGCAACTATTCGAACAAGGATAATTTCGAAGGCATGGGCAACAACCAGATGCTGGTTGGCGACACCCAGACCGGCGCAATCGAGCGCTTCCTGGTCGGTCCGAACGAGTGTGAAATCACCGGCATCACCTGGTCAGGCGACCGCCGCACAGCCTTCATCGGTGTCCAGCACCCCGGTGAAGAAGGTGGCTCACATTGGCCAGGTGGCGGCGACAGCGTACCGCGTTCAGCCATTGTAGCCGTACGCCGCGATGATGGTGGCATCATCGGCTAATGCAGCCGACCCTGTTCGCAGAAACGAAAACCCGGCAGGTAACTGCCGGGTCTTTTCATATCCAAGGTTGTCACGGATAAAATGATCGCCTAACCTTTCGGCAGGGGCGAAAGATTTACACAACAAAGAGGCATACAATGAAAATCCGGATACTTGCATTGGCCACAATAGCCAGCCTTGCCATGGCCTCAGCAGCTCTGGCAGGCAGCACCACCCTCAAGAATGGCGACCAGAAGATGAAGCTTTTCTGTGACAATTCAGGCTGCTACACGCAAGAAGTAATGGGCCCATTCAAGTTTGGCAAGCGCAACCGCATCGGCCCCGGAGGATCGTCCAATTACAACAAGCACAAGGCATCCTACAATGCCAAGGGCTGGAACTGACACGGCCATGCCAGGATAGCGGAAGCCATTTCCTTGCCCGCAACCAATTCGGTTACAAAGATGAAAAAGCCCGGTATAAGCCGGGCTTTTTCATTCCCGGACGCCAAGAGGAAAAAGGGTTGGCGCGCCTTCAACAAATTGCAGGGCAATTCGCAATTGGGGTGTTTACCCCATACCTGCAAGGCCGTCTGTCTTCTAATGTCGTGGCAGTTCAGTTCCAGAGCCAAATCATCAGGAGACAATCATGACCACCCATTTCCACATCCGGGGCAAGCAGCGCATGCCACGCTTCCTCACCGCAATCGTCGCAGGGATTGCCCTGTTTGCAGGCGCAAGCCTGCCAGCGCATTCGCAAGGCATCATGCATAATGACAGTGTCGGGACAGCCAAACCAAATAGCATCCAACTCAGAAGCGGGCGCTACTGCACATCGAATGGCTCGGCTATTGCTGCATTGCAGGTCTCAAATCATTCCGCTTCTGTTCAGATTACAGGCAGGCATCCCGATTCACGGGGATACAATGGCAATCCGCGCAACGGTTTTTCCGGTGAGGGTTTTTCGATAATGCCGGTCAGCAGCAACACCATCCGCATTACCCAGCACCAATACGGTGTTACTCGGAACTTCAAAAGCTGCTGAGGCCTTGTCGTGCCTTTGACATCCAGTCGAGGGTCCGGTTTGTTCAACCGGACCTTCTTGCTGGTAGCCTGGGAACAATTTCCCCATCAAACCTGCGCAATTCCTCCCGCGAAATGCGAACCTTCCTGAAATGACTGACGATTTCGCGCCGGCCAACAGCAAGCGCGCCAAGGCGAATGGCCCTGTCACGTTCGATACCGGTAATGTCGTAGTGTGGTGCGCGGGTTCTCGGCGGGCCCTGGTAGGAGGAAAGCTTGAGCCCAAGTAAGTGGGCAAAGCGATGCAACTCATGCACATCGTCGGCCATGAGATGACACCATTTGCGCCCTTTCCAGGACCAGATGGCGTCATCCACATAGACCGTCAAGTCAGACTCCTCAATCGTCGCGCAGTTTGCGACGCAGGATCTTGCCGACATTGGTTTTCGGCAATTCGTCCTTGAACTCCACATATTTTGGACGTTTGTAATTTGTCAGCCCCTTGGCACACCAATCCTTGACGTCCTGTTCTGTGAGAGCAGGATTGTTCCTTACCACGAAAAGTTTGACCACTTCGCCGGAATGCTCGTCAGGCACACCGACAGCTGCAGCCTCGAGGATACCCTCATGTGAAGCGGCAACTTCCTCGATCTCGTTCGGATAGACGTTGAAGCCCGAAACAAGGATCATGTCCTTCTTGCGGTCAACGATCTTGGTGTAACCCTTCTCGTCCATGAAGCCCATGTCGCCCGAGCGGAAGAAGCCGTCACTGGTCATCACCTTTTCCGTCTCGTCTGGACGGTTCCAGTAACCCACCATGACCTGCGGTCCACGGATACAGATTTCACCGACTTCGCCAAGCGGCAGGTCCTTGCCATCATCATCGCGGATGGCAATATCGGTTCCGGGAATGGGAAGGCCGATCGTGCCGGAAAACTCGGTTGCGTCAAACGGGTTCGATGTGGCAACAGGCGAAGTCTCGGAAAGACCGTAGCCTTCGGAGATATTGCAGCCGGTCAGCGCCTGCCAGCGCTCGGCAACCGGGCGCTGCACGGCCATGCCGCCGCCCAGGGTGAGCGTCAGATCCTTGAAGTTCAGCTTCCTGAAATCCTCATTGTTGAGCAGCGCGTTGAACAGCGTGTTGAGGCCCGGAAAGGCGTGGAACTTGTGCTTGCCAAGTTCCTTTACGAAACCGGGGATATCGCGCGGGTTCGGAATGAGGATGTTATGGGCACCCTGCTCCATGCCCATGATCGCGTTCACCGTCAGCGCAAAGATGTGATAGAGCGGCAGCGCGCAGATATAGGTAAGATCATCGGGACGGCCATCCTTGCGATAGGCAACCTCCACCCAATGCGTGTTCTGTTCAGCGTTTGAAAGCACATTGGCATTGGATAGTGCCGCACCCTTCGATACGCCAGTCGTGCCGCCCGTATATTGCAGATAGGCGAGGTCATCATGCGATGTGGGTACGGTCTTGAAGCCCGCACCATTGCCCGCCATCATCTTGGTATAGGGCGTGTGATCGACCGACCAGGCCGGCACCATTTTCTTGACCTTGCGCACAACGAAGTTGACGATCATGCCCTTGAGCCCACCCATCTGGTCACCCATGGCAGTCACGACCACATGCTTGAGCGAGGACGCCTTCGGCATGACCTGCTCGAGCGTGTTGGCGAAATTCTCCAGAATGAAGATGGCCTTGGCGCCACTGTCATTGAGCTGATGTTCGAGTTCGCGCGGGGTGTAGAGCGGATTGACGTTAACGACCGTGCAGCCGGCGCGCAGGATTCCCATCATCACCACGGGATATTGCAGGATGTTCGGCATCATGATCGCAACGCGATCGCCCTTTCCAATACCCTTTGACTTGAGCCATGCGCCCACAATGGAGGACTGGTCGTGCAACTCCTTGAAGGTGATGGTCTTGCCCATGCAGGTAAAGGCGGGCTTTGAAGAAAACTTGCGGCAGGAATTCTCCAGTAGTTCGGCCACCGAATTGTATTTCAACTCGCCTATGGTTGCCGGGACACCTTCGGGATAGGAGGCCAGCCATGGCTTTGCATCATAAGGCGATTTGGCTGCGGATTTCTTCGCACCGGCAGGTTTTGCCTTTGCGGCGGCAACTGGCCTGGCTTTTGCGGCAGTGGCAGGTTTCGCCTTTGCTGCTGCAGCACTTTTGGTATTTTCAGCGGTTGCCGACTTTGCCTTTGGAGCAGCGGGCTTTTTTGTTCCGGTAGTTTTTTTAGTCGTCGCCATTGGTTCCTCCCACGCGAACAGCATTGATCCGTCATGCACTTGTAATGAATATAGGCTTGCCGGAGAAAAATCTCATTGAATTTTCGTGGGAACGCCCCCCAACAAAACTACAAATAACCATATCTTCCGTTTACGTCAATGTAAGCATGAGCCGGCAATCTGCGGTATTTATGCCTGCCTCCGGCAGCAGCGCGCAAACTCGGATCGTGAAGTTTTTTGTGTTTTTGTCAACGCCGCTTGTTTTGGACTGGCCGCAAACGCTAATGTCTTGCTGAAGACGAATTGTCCGACGGATCCGCAAGAACCGGTTTTTCGGGCATTTCAAAGCTGACGGCATCTGAAGGCATCCCACCCGCATGAACGGCACAAACGGCACTGATGCCACAAAACTGCGCATCTGCGTTTTTTCAAAGGCGATGGCAGCCCATCGCGGCGGCAATTTCCTTTGGCCGTTCTCCATCATCTCGGGACAGCTGGCAGGACTTGGCCATGATGTGACCGTGCTTACCACCGCCGATCCGCAGGACATCGACAGCAATGCCGAGCGGATGGAGCGCGGCGCCAGGGTCATCTACCTGAAGGATACAAAGCCGGAAAAGACCGACAAGGCCTGGTGGCAGGAAAGCGCCCGGCGGTTCGACAGCCTTCATAAGGATAAACCCTTTGATCTGGTGATGGGACGCGGGCGCAGCCCGCATGGCTTCCTGACGCTCAGCAAGCACGGAAACAGCGTCCCCCTCATAAGCCATGAAGGCACCTATCCGTCCTGGTTGCATGGCTACAAGATCAGGCCATCAGGCCTCACCGCGCCATTTCGGAAAATTCATGCCCTGTTCGATGCCCTGACCCATCGTGCCCACACGACCTGCCTGACGCGTTCCGATCTGGTTGTCGCCAATTCGCAGCCGCTGGCCGATGCAATGGCAGAATGTTTCTGGTGGAACCCGCCGCGGGCCTGTTTCATTCCCTATGCCTTCTCGCCACAAGAATTCACCGGCGAAGGCAGTGCAGACAGCATTCCCTCCGAACTGTCCCAATGGCTGGAAAGGGGACACAAATACCTTGCCTATGTCGGGCGCGTGACCCGCACCAAGGGCGCGCAGGACATGGTCCGCATTCTTGAAGCCTGCAAGGACCGCGAAATGCACCTCCTTCTTTGCGGCGATGCCAACCGGTCAAACCGCAAGCGGATCGAAACCCTTGCCGCCCGCGATGGCCTGAGTGACAGGATCCATATGGCGGGTGCCGTACCGCACAAGGCGCTGCCGCTCATCCTCTCAAAGGCACAGGCTTTCCTGTTTCCCTCGACGCATCCTGAAAGCCTGCCAAAGGCTGTAATGGAGGCGATGGCAAGCGGCATCCCGGTTCTGGGCTACGATATCCCGGCAATGACCGATCTCGTGCGCCACGGAACGGACGGCTTCCTTGTCCCTGCATCAAAGGCGGATCAACTGGCAGCCTGCCTCAACCGCCTCATTGACAACGAGGCCGAGCGCAAAGCCATGGGCAGGGCCGCCCGCGATCATATCGCCTCGCAATATGATGCAAGCCGCATTGCCAGGATGTGGCAGGAAACGCTCGCGCCCTATGGCAAGTCGGCCCTTGCAGCTACGGCCTGACTCTTCATTTCAGCCGCTGGGCATGCCAACCGATATGCGCTTCCATGAAGCTTGAGATGAAATAGTAGGAATGGTCATAGCCTTCCTGCATCCTCAGCAGCAACGGTATCCCGGCCTTTGCGCAGGCAGCTTCCAGCACTTTCGGGCGCAGCCCCTCTTCGAGGAAACTGTCCGCGGTTCCCTGATCCACCAGGAATTCGGCAAAGCGCTTGCCATCGGCAATGAGCAGGCTGGCATCATATTCGCGCCAGGCCGCCTTGTCCGGGCCGAGATATTTCTCGAACGCACCGGCCGACCAGGCGGCTTCCGAAGGTTCGCAGATCGGCGCAAAGGCCGAACAGGACTTGAAACGATCAGGATGTTTGATGGCGATGGTAAGCGCGCCGTGCCCTCCCATGGAATGGCCAAAGATACCCTGGCGGCTCATGTCCACATTGAAGTGTTCGCTGACGAGATCCGGCAGTTCCTGTGTGACATAGGAGTACATGTTGTAATTGCGGTCATAGGGCGGTTGGCAGGCATCGAGATAAAAGCCCGCGCCAGACCCGAACTGCCAGTTGTCCTCGTCCGGCACGCCTTCGCCCCTTGGCGAGGTATCGGGACACACAATGGTTATGCCCAGTTCTGCTGCTGCACGCCGGTATTCGCCTTTTTCCATCACATTGGCATGGGTGCAGGTCAGTCCCGAAAGATACCACAGGACAGGCGTTGCCAACTCGCGCGCCTGGGGCGGCTCGAATACCGCAAACGTCATCTCGCAAAGGTTCGTGGTGCTTTCATGGGAGTAGACGCCCTGTACCCCGCCATGGGCAACGTTTCTTGAAATTGTTTTCATCGGTTTGCTTCCTGTTGTTCCTTCATTGCCCGGCGAACCAGTAGGTCAAGCGCCTGCAGAAAATTGCTGCGGTCGCGCTGGCTGAAGGGCGCGTTGTAGCCGGAGATCGCCCCGGCCTCTCTCATTTCCTGATTGAAATCGCGCATCGCCGACTGGATGCCGATTGTCTCGCTGGTGAAAAGCTTGCCGGAATGCCCGCTAACATGAACGTCATTTTCAACAAGCCTTTTGGCCAGTGGCACATCGCCGGTAATCGCGATATCGCCAGGCAGTGCATGTTCGACGATCCAGTCATCGGCCGCATCAAAACTGTCAGAAACCACGACATGGCGTACCTTGGGATCACGCGAGGGACGCATGCCGGAATTCGATACCAGCACGACGTGAAGGCCATGCCGTTCAGCGACTTTGGCGATTTCTGGCTTCACCGGACAGGCGTCCGCATCAACATAAATGGTCGGAAAAACAGGTCTCACGAAATGGCCCTTGCTGGTCACATGGTCAAGCGGACCATGCCGCCGGACAGGCTGCAATGCAACTTTTTGCGCTCAGGATCATTGTTTATTCCAACGGCAACAATTGAAGGGAAACATCATGTCCTTGGGCACCATTCTTGCCATCATTCTTGTTCTGGCACTTCTGGCCGCCATCCCTGCATGGCCCTACAGCCGAGGTTGGGGTTATGGCCCGGGCGGCATAATCGGCCTGATTTTGCTCATCGTTATCATCCTCGCCCTAATGGGACAAATCTAGGAGACAGACACATGGCTGACGAAAAACGAACCGTTGTAAAAACCGGGCGTAGCGGGGCCGGCTGGTTTCTTGCCGTCCTGCTGATCCTGGTGGTAGCCGCTGGCGCCTATTTCCTTTACGCCGACGACTACAGGACAGCCGAAGACCTCAACATTGAAAGCGATGTGCCAAGCACAATCGTTCCACCTGAGCCGATCGACGAATCACAGACGGGTGCAACCCCCGAACTGGCAGATCCGGACGAGCCTGTGAGCCCTGCCGATCCGGCCAGTCCCGCAGAGCCGACCGATCAGACCGAGCCGGTAAATCCGCCCGAATAGGGCCGCTCATCAAACCGCCGGCACGGGTCGCCAAACCGGTGGCCCCTGCTTCTGGCGGGCTTTACCTGCTGTCGCGCTTCACCATGCGATCAAGGATCATCTCGATCGAGGCGATTGCCTCGTCGCTTCGCTGACGCAATTCCTTCAATTGATCGAGCTGCGCACGAATGGCGCGGATTTCAACCGAGACTATTTCCTCTGACGGAGCGGCACCCACTCCACCGATGAGCCAGGTAGGTGTAACGCCCAGAATGCCAGCCATCCGCATGGCCAGATGCGCGCGCGGCTCCGAACGGTCTGCCTCCCATCCCTCGACGGTCGTCCTGCGAACCCCGAGATTGCGGGCAAGGTCTGATTGCGACATGGAAGCAGAGTCCCTTGCCCGCAGAATACGGCTTCCCATCGTGTCTTCATCTACCTTGGTATCGAAAATATTCTTCGCTCTTGGCATGGTTGCTCCTTGCTGTTCCCCTAGGGCTAACGCGAAAGACGGCACCGGATCAAGTCAGAGGCCGAATTACCTTCGACATTGGAGAGTTTCAATGATTGGTCATTTGCCATTTCGAGTCTTATCTTGCGTGTAGTGGTTTCGCCTTCGGCCACGCATGTCGCATCCAGAACATGTCCCTTTCCCTCACTTGCTTCCGGAACATAGGTACAGATCTCCTCGAATTGACGCAGGGTCGACTCGGTGATGACCGCGAAGCTGTCATAAGGAGCCTGGTCAATGAGCGCACAGCCCTGCGCATCAGCTGCCCAGACACCCGCATAGGGTATCTGGCTGGCCTGCCGGTCATGCTGCACAGCAAGCAGCGTATCTTCCTGCAAGTTCTGCACTGGCGAAAGGACCGCGTCACGATTGCCGGCCGCAACGGAGGTTTCCAATTGGGCACCAGGTCCGGTGCCCAAACCATCGTTCGTTGTGCAGGCATGGATGACCGGCAGCACTGCGGCCAGCATCAACACTCCCGTGGGCATGAGTATGGACTTGCGCATGATTCCCCCTGTTCGCATCATGCCATGATTGGATTCCAAAATCAGTCTTGCACAGGGAACCGTCAGGACTGTGGCGGTACGAGACCCTTTTCGCGCATTTCGCTTTTTGCCTGCTCCGTTTTGGGCAGTTTCACACTTCCCAGCAATCTGAGCGCGCTGTCGTCCTTGATGAACTGGATTTCCTCATAGGGCACGATTTCGATCCTGTTGCCCCACGGGTCGAGAAAATCGAGCCGCTTTTGTGAAACAAGTTCCACTCCCTCCCTTTCCAGCAGATCGCGAAGCCCTTCGCGGTCATCGACAACAAGCCCGAAATGACGGCCATCATCCGCTGGCTGCGAACGCGGCGCTGACAGGGCGAGGAACTGGTCGCCCATGTCGATGAACGCCATGGTTCCGGATTTGCTGCGCAAGGAGAACTCGAAGAAGAGGCCGTAAAACCCAAGCGCCTCCTCGATGTCGCCAACTTCGAGCGCCACATGATTGATGCCGATCAATCTTGGTTTTGTCATTGCTCTCTCCGCTTCTATCACACCGCTCCATTCGGACCCTGGCGGACCCTGGCCACCCGACAGGTTTGCCCGCATCCAACCGGAACGCATGACTCAGGATTTGGTTGCAGACCGGCTTTGCGTGCTGCGCCGTTTTGCCTTTGCAGGCGCAACTGTCTTGAGTCGGATAAGAGGAGGACGGGATTTGCGATCGATCTCGAAACCGTCGAGCTGGTCAATCAGCGTTGAAAGCTTGCCTGCCCCAAAGGTCCTTGGGTCAAAATCGGGATTGTTGGCAACCAGCTTCTGGCCCACCCTGTCCAGCGGATACCACTCATCATCGCTCTGTATGGCGCGCATCGCCTCGGCCACAAGCGGCTGCACCTCATTGAGGGAGCGTTTGTCACGGGCAACGTTTTCCTCGCCACCAGCCCCGGCCATTATGTTTTCGATGAAGATGAACCGCTTGCAGGCATTGCGGAAGGCATCGGGCGTCTTGCGCTGGCCGATGCCATAGACATCCAGCCCCTGTTCGCGGATACGGCTGGCAAGTCGGGTGAAGTCACTATCGGAAGACACCAGCACGAAGCCGTCGAAACGGCCGGAATGGAGGAGGTCCATCGCGTCTATCACCAGCGCAATGTCGGAAGAGTTCTTGCCCACCGTATTGGCGAACTGCTGGTGTGGCACGATTGCAAAGGCGGCCAGTATTTCTGACCAGCCCTTCAGATGCGGATTGGAAAAATCGCCATAGATCCGCCGCACGCTCGCTTCCCCGAGTGATGCAATTTCCTTGAAAATCGCTGCAGCATGTTTGGGCGAAACATTGTCCGCATCAATCAGGACTGCGAGCAGCGGTGTTTCCCTCATCCGCTCAATACACGACTACAGAGCGGATGGACTTGCCTTCATGCATCAGGTCGAAGCCCTTGTTGATATCCTCGAGTTTGAGGGTGTGGGTAATCATCGGGTCAATCTGGATCTTGCCGTCCATGTACCAGTCGACGATCTTTGGCACATCCGTGCGGCCCCTTGCCCCCCCAAAGGCCGTGCCGCGCCAGGACCGGCCGGTCACCAGCTGGAAAGGCCGGGTGGAGATTTCCTGGCCCGCACCAGCCACCCCGATGATGATCGATTCGCCCCAGCCCTTGTGAGCCGATTCCAGCGCCACCCGCATCACGTTGACATTTCCGATGCATTCGAATGTGTAGTCCGCGCCGCCACCGGTCACCTGGACGATCTTGTCGACCTGCTCCTGATGGCTCAACCCCTTGGGGTTGATGAAATCGGTCATGCCGAACTTGCGGCCCCACTCTTCCTTGACGTCATTGAGATCGACACCGACAATCTGCGTGGCGCCAACCATGGCAGCGCCTTGGATTACATTCAGGCCGATTCCGCCAAGCCCGAATACCACAACGCTCGAACCCGGCTCGACCTTTGCCGTATTGATGACGGCACCAATCCCCGTCGTCACGCCACACCCGATATAGCAGATCATCTCGAACGGCGCCCTGGGGTCCACCTTTGCCAGCGCAATTTCCGGCATCACGGTGTGATTGGCGAAGGTTGAACATCCCATGTAATGGAAGATCTTCTTGCCCTTGTAGGAAAAGCGCGCCGTGCCATCAGGCATCAGGCCCTGGCCCTGGGTCGAGCGGATCGCCTGGCACAGATTTGTCTTGGGGTTGAGGCAATAATCGCATTGGCGGCATTCAGGCGTATAAAGCGGAATTACATGGTCGCCCTTTTTCAGCGTGTTGACACCGGGGCCGACATCAACCACCACGCCCGCACCCTCATGGCCGAGAATGGCCGGGAAGATGCCCTCGGGGTCGGCTCCCGACAGGGTGAACTCGTCGGTATGACATATGCCTGTCGCCTTGATTTCGACGAGGACTTCGCCCTCCTTCGGGCCTTCCAGGTCCACTTCAACGATTTCGAGCGGTTTTCCTGCCTCGAAGGCGACAGCTGCACGTGTTTTCATAGGGTATTCTCCGATGACTTCATTCACCGAAGACTAGGATGGACAATGGACAGGGGCAAGGGTCAGGCAGATTTTTCCTGCCAGCTTGCTCGAAGGTCAGATATCGAGGGTCTTGGATGCTATACGAGTGTCAGCCAGCCATCCCTTCAACCGCTTTCAAAATGGCCTCTGGCGTTGCCGGCGCATCGAGTTTCGGTACCATGCCCGGCCTGATCGAGGCTATCGCATGGGTGATTGCCGAAAACACAGACGTCGCCAGCATGACGGGCGGTTCGCCCACGGCTTTCGAACGGTAGATCGTCTTTGCCTTGTTGGCACCTGCCTCGCCGCCGCCCTTGTAGAGCGCCACGCGAAAATCTTCCGGCACATCAAAGGACGTGGGTATCTTGTATGTCGATGGAGCATGGGTACGCAGCCGCCCGGCCTGATCGAACACGAGTTCCTCGGTGGTAAGCCAGCCCATGCCCTGGACGAACCCGCCCTCGATCTGGCCGATGTCGATCGCCGGATTGAGCGAAGCACCCACATCATGGAGAATATCCACTCGTTCGACCTTCATTTCGCCGGTAAGCGTGTCAATCACCACTTCGGTGCATGCTGCCCCATAGGCAAAATAAAGGAACGGATTGCCTGAAATGGCGACCCTGTCCCAGGTGATGTTGGGAGTTGCGAAGTACCCGGTCGCCGACAACTGGACACGCTCCAGGAAACAGGTCTTGGCAAGTTCGCCAAACCCGATGCTTTCCTTGCCGATCTGCACCTTGCCATCAGCGAATACAACATCAGCGGGCTTGGCCTGGTACAGCCGGCAGGCAGTCTCGATCATTCGCGTCTTGATCGTGCCTGCTGCATTCCTTGCCGCCATGCCATTGAGGTCCGAGCCGGATGAAGCTGCCGTCGGCGTTGTGTTGGGAACCTTGTCTGTCGTTGTCGCGGTGATGCGGACCTTCGAAACATCGACGCCGAATTCCTCCGCCACCACCTGCGCCACCTTGAGGTAAAGGCCCTGCCCCATCTCCGTGCCACCATGGTTCACCGAGATCGAGCCATCGGTATAGACATGCACCAGCGCCCCGGCCTGGTTGAGGTGCTTGAGCGTGAAGGCTATGCCGAACTTGACCGGGTTGAGCGCGATACCGCGCTTCAGGTAGCGGTTCTTTTCGTTCAACTTCGCGATCTCCTTGCGCCGCTTCTGGTAGCCCGAGGTACGCTCCAACTCATCGACGACCTCATTGAGGATATTGTCGGTGATCTGCATTCCGTAAGGCGTGACCGATTTGCCATTGCGGTAAAAATTGCGGCGGCGGATTTCCAGCGGGTCCTCATTCAGGCGGATTGCAATCTCGTCCATCATGCGTTCGGCAAAGACCATGCCCTGCGGCCCGCCAAAGCCGCGAAAGGCGGTGTTGGAAACCGTATTGGTCATCACCCGCTCGGAATGGATGCGGCAATCAGGATACCAATAGGCATTGTCGGCATGGAACATGGTACGGTCATTGACGCCCAGCGACAAATCAGCCGAATAGCCGCAGCGACCCGCAAAGGTCACATCGACCCCGTCAAGCACACCCTTGTCATCGTGACCGGCGGTGTAGGTCACGCGGAAATCATGCCGCTTGCCCGTGGCAATCATGTCGGCGTCGCGGTCAAGCCGCATCTTGCTCGGCTTGCCGGTGAGACGTGTGGCGAGCGCGGCAAGGCAGGCCCATTGTGCCGCCTGACTTTCCTTGCCGCCAAATCCGCCTCCCATGCGCCTGCATTCACAGGTAACAGCCGCGTCTGGCAGGCCGAGCATGCGGGCCACCAGATGCTGCACTTCGGTCGGGTGCTGTGTGGAGCAGTGGATTTTAACGTCCCCACCTTCGCCAGGTACTGCCAGCGATATCTGGCCTTCCAGGTAGAAATGTTCCTGCCCGCCAATGCTCAGGCTGCCTTCAACGCGATGGGCCGAAGCGCCGATCGCCTTTTGCGCATTGCCCCTTGTGAACGTGTAGGGATCAAGCACGATCTTCTTTGCTTTCAGTCCCTGTTCAACGCTGACCAGCGGCTTCTTCTCGTCAAACTCGATCTTTGCTAGCTTGACCGCGTGCAGCGCCTCCTTGCGGCTCCGCGCGACAACGGCAAACATCACCTGGCCATGAAACAGGATTTCCTTGTCGGCGAGGATCGGATCACCGCCGATGGACGGGCTGCAATCATTGACGCCGGGAATATCTTTCGCAGTCAGCACCTGCACGACACCGGGCGCTGCTTCCACCGCGCCAAGATCCATCGAGCGGATGCGGCCCCTTGCTATCGCCGACAGGCCCGGTGCCAGGTGCAGGCAGCCTTCCGGCTCCAGAATGTCATCAATATAGGCAGCGGTGCCCGCCACATGGCGCGCCGCACTGTCATGGGCCAGCGCCTTGCCGACAACGATCGTGTCGCGCTTCAATTGAGCCTTGCTCTTCATTCTGCCGCCTCCCCGAAACCGGTCGCCCTTGCGCCGATCACCCTCGTTTGGGCACTTTCTCCCGCAACTCCCAGTGCAATCTCCGCCAGCGTCTTGCGCAGCAGGTTCTGCACCACCTTCATGCGGTAATCTGCCGAAGCGCGCATGTCGCTAAGGGGTATGTAATCCTTTTCAAGCGCCCTGATCGCACGCTCCGCAGTCTCGTTGTCAGAAAGCCTGATTCCGGCCAATGCTGCCTCTGCATGTTTGGCCCGCTTGGGGGTTCCCGCCATCCCGCCACAGGCGATACGGGCAGATACGATGCGGTCATTCCTGACGGTCAGTTTGGCGGCAAACAGCGCAGCGGAAATGTCCTGATCAAAGCGCTTGGAAATCTTGAAGGCCCGGAAATGATCATGTTTGCCCGGCTTGGGCACGATGATCCTGGCAACGAGTTCCCCGCGCTTGCGGTCCTGCTTGCCATAGTCGATGAAGAAATCCTCCAGCGGCAGTGTCCGCCTTTCAGTGCCATGGCGCAATTCAATGCTGGCACCGAGCGCGATGAGAAGCGGCGGCGAATCCCCGATGGGTGAACCATTGGCAATATTGCCGCCAATCGTGCCGCTGGCCCGCACATGGCGTGAACCGAGTCGCCGCATCACTTCGCCGATGTCAGGATCGAGCCGTGCCATGGCTTCAAAGGCATCGCGATAGGTTGCCCCTGCCCCGATGATGGTCTGCCTAGCGGTTTCGCGAATCGTGTCGAACCCCTTTGCACGGCCGGTCCAGATGACCTGCGGCAGGCGCCTCAACTGCTTGGTCACCCATAGCCCCACATCGGTCGAACCCGACACGATGGTCGCCTCGGGATAGCGCATGCAGGCATCCGCCAGATGCTCGATGGAGCCTGGCGCGCCGAAAACCTTCTCCCCCTCGCGAACCACCAGGTCCTCAGTGGAGGCCAGTTTCTTCAGCGCCTTTTCCGTCTCATCCCAACGCTTCGTCAAGGCATCCGCCGGCTTGCCGGAAAGCGATTTCATCGCTGCCTCGACAATCGGCCGGTAGCCGGTGCAGCGGCACAGATTGCCCGCGATCCAGTCATTGATCATTTCGCGCGTCACGTCCTCACTGCCGTGATGAGCGCTGTGGTAGAGCGAGAAAAGAGTCATGACGAAGCCGGGCGTACAAAAGCCGCATTGGGAACCATGGCAATCCACCATGGCCTGTTGCACCGGATGCAGCCTGCCACCTTCTGCCAGGTCATCAACCGTTATCAGATCGGCGCCATCGATCTGGCCCACCAGCAGGATGCAGGCATTGACAGGTTCGTAGGTCAACCTGCCACCGCGAATGCGTCCCAGCGAAACCGTGCAAGCACCACAATCGCCCTCATTGCAGCCTTCCTTGGTGCCCGTCTTGCGCTCGCGCAGGCGCAAGTAATCCAGCAGCGTTTCATCCGGTTCGAAATCACGCAGTTCGGTTTTGACACCATTTCGCAAAAATATGATGGACTCGCGCATTTTTCCTCCAATGCCGCCTGGACTCACAGCGGTTTTGGCGACGGTATCAGCATTTTGCGGTTTGTGAAGCCATGCAAGCTGGTGCTATGCATGCTCCGTTTGCAAATCAGTTGAATGGACGCAACATGCAGGTACTTACGGGCCAGGTCGTTACCTTCACCGGCGATCCCCATGAACTGGGCGAGGCAGCGCTTGTTCATATCAGAAAAGGCGCACTCGTCATTGGACCGGATGGCCGGATCGCCTGGCTCGGCGAGGCTTCGGACCTACCACAGGCATTTGCGGGCGTTGATCGCGTTGATCATGGTGACAGGCTGATCATGCCGGGTTTCATCGATGCCCATCTGCATTTTCCCCAGTACCGGATGATTGCCGCCTATGGCAAGGACCTCCTCGACTGGCTGAACCGCTATACCTTCATCGAGGAACAGCGATATGGTGACCCGGCAGTGTCCCAGGCCGCCGCAGAGAAATTCCTCGATGAACTGATGCGCAACGGCATCACTTCATGCCTTGCCTTCTCGACGATCCATCCCGCTGCACTGGACGCGCTGTTTGCCGCTGCAGAAGACCGCAACATGGCGCTCGCCTCGGGCAAGACGCTGATGGATTGCAATGCTCCGCAGGGCCTTCTCGACACGCCCCAGGCAGCCTATGACGATTCGACTGCCCTCATTGGCAAGTGGCACGGCAGGGCCCGCCTTTCCTATGCGATCAGCCCGCGCTTTGCGGTGACCTCCACCCCGGCTCAACTGGATGCGGCTGGAACGCTGGCGCGAGAAAATCCCGGACTTCTTATCCAGACCCATCTTTCGGAAAACCATGGCGAGATCGAATTCGTTGCCAATGCCTTTCCCTCGGCCAAAGACTATACCGATGTCTATGACCGCCATGGCCTGCTGACACCGACCAGCCTGTTTGCCCATGGCATTCATTTGAGCGAACGCGAACTGGCCAGGTTGAGCGAGGCAGGCTGTTCCATCACCCATTGCCCGACCTCCAACAATTTCCTGGGATCGGGTCTCTTCCGCCTGCATCACAGCCTCGATGGCGCCCGCCCGGTCAGGGTGGGGATAGGCTGCGATATTGGCGGGGGAACGAGCTTCTCCATGTTCCAGACCATGCGCGACGCCTACACTGTCTCGCAACTTGCAGGTTCGCGTATCACCGCTTTCGAGGCCTTCCACATGGCAACGCGCGGCAATGCCCGCCTGTTGGGATTTGACCATTCGGCGGGAACCCTGGAAGCAGGCAAATACGCCGACATCTGCGTCCTGGACCCGCAAGCGACGCCCAACATGGCAGAGCGCCACCAGCTTTCCCAAAGCCTGCATGATGTCCTTTTCGCCCTGCTGATCATGGGCGATGACCGGGCAATCACCCAGACCTATGTCGCGGGCAAACCGCTCAAAACCGGCGGCCTTTAACCTGTCTCAGGCAATCATTGGCTTGACCACGCGCTCCAGCGCCGCCGACATCTTGAAGAGGTGCGCATCGCTCATTGGCTTGCCCATGATCTGGAAGCCGATACAGTCCTGCGGCAATGGCAGGGTGGAGGCACAGCCGCCCATCAGGTTGACATGGCGCGTATTGCGCAGCGTTAGCAGGTTCTTCTTCGTGAAGGCGTCAACATCATTGATGAGGTCATCCACCCTTGCCGGCAGTCCCGCCAGTGTGGGGAAGATGAACCCGTCAAAATCGGAATACTTTTCCCAGAAGGCCGCACGAACCGCACGCAGTTTTTCAAAACTCGAAAGATATTGCTCCCTGCTGATTGCCTGGCCCTGGCGGAAGCGCATCTCGATCGGCGCAAACATTACGCCCGGATTGGCAGCAATCGTCTCACCCCACTGGTTCCAGGCTTCGTAGGGAAAGAGGTCGGGGCCGAGTTCAACCGCCTGGTCGATTTCCGCCGGCTCGATTTCAACAAGTCTTGCACCTGCCTGTTCGACCATCTTGCGGGCAAGGTCGAATGCTTCAACTACCTCCGGATCACAGCCCTCCATGGCCACCCTGCCGACAACGGCAAGCCTCAGTTCAGACGGGCTGGGCGCACTCTCAAGATCGACCTGCTCGCCGCCCATCGCGGTGAACATGAGCGCGGCATCCTCGACCGTCTTTGCCAGCGGGCCAACTGTATCAAAGCCGGAACAAAGCGGTACGACATTTTCCAGCGACAGGAGACCATGCGTCGGCTTCACGCCAACCAGCGAATTCCAGCAGGCCGGAATGCGAATTGAACCACCGGTATCAGAACCAATTGCAATCGGAGCAAGGCCATGCGAAATCGAGGCCGCAGCGCCCGAGGATGATCCACCCGGCAGATGACAGGGCATATGGGGGTTGGGCGGCGTCGCGGTTTTGGGATTGATACCGAGGCCCGAAAAGGCGAGTTCGGTCTGATGCGTCTTGCCGAGGAAAACGGTTCCTGCTTCCGTTGCCGCCTTCAACACGGTTGCATCCTCGTCGGGAACGCGGCCCTTCAAAAGCGGCGATCCGCTCTCTGTACCAATGCCCTTCGTGTCATATAGGTCTTTCCACGATACCGGCACGCCATCAAGAATGCCTCTTCTCGTCCCGGACTTTGCCCTGGCCGCCGCCATTTCCGCTTCTTCAAGGGTACGGTTTTCACTGATCCTGGCATAAATTTCATCGCCGGAAGGATGTCCCTTGATGGCATCGAGGAAATATTCGGCGATATCCACCGGATCAGCCCTTCCCGCCTCGATCTCGCGGCCGATCCCGGCCGCAGTCATTTTCGCGAATTCCAAATCTACCTCCCTGACTAAACCTGTAACCGTTAGTTTTTTTCGGCTGACAGCCAAACCCCGCAAGGCTACGTTCTCCACAATGGAGGGCTTCATGGCAAGTTATGATTTTTCGGGAAAAACGGTATTGATAACGGGCGCTGGCGGGGGGTTTGGCCTTGCTGCCGCAAAACGGTTCTCCAAGGCAGGCGCCCGCCTTGTTCTTACCGACTATGATGAGGCCTCGCTTGGGCAAACACGCGCCTTTGTTGCCGAGAGTGGCTGCGAAGCGCAAATCCTCGCCGGCGATGTGGCCGAGGCACAAACCCACAGGCGTCTTGTCGATTGCGCGCTGTCAACTTACGGCTGCCTCGACATTGCCCTCAACAATGCCGGTATCGTCCATGAGCAGATGCCCCTGGAGGCCCTCGACGAGGCAACATCACGCCGGATTCTGGACGTTGACGTTATGGGCATTGTCCTTGCCATGCAGGCACAATTGCCGGTCATGAGGAAACAGTTCGAGGAAACCGGCAAGGGTGGCGTTATAACCAATACCGCATCGGTTGCCGGTCTCGTCGGCGCACCAACGCTTTCGGTCTATGGCGCTGCAAAACATGCAGTGGTCGGCCTGACGAAAGCTGCGGCCATCGAATATGCAAGGAAGGGCATACGCATCAACGCAATCTGTCCGGCTTTCACCCGCACCAACATGGTCACCAAAGGTCTGGAATCCTCCAGGCACGGCCAGGAAAAGGCGGAACAAAAGCTCATCGTCAACGTACCCATGCAGCGTATTGGCGAGATCGACGAGATCGTCCAGGCGATGCTGTGGGTCTGCGACGATGAAAACAGCTTCTACACCGGCCAGGCCCTGGCGCTCGATGGCGGCCTCAGCGCAGGCTGACCGGAAGTGCCCTGAAGAATGTTCTTGAAGCAGCCAGGATGCTGCCATGAAAAAAGCCGCCCCAAATAGAGGCGGCTTTGGAACTTGATGGAAGCGTCGGGCTTACTTGCCTACCGCCGCATAGACCACTGCAAGGGCGCGCGCCTGGATCTTGGGATCCTTGTCGATCGCCACATGGTCGGCATTGGTAAACTGTGTGATGTCCACATTGTTGATGGAACCGCTGAAGCCTGAGGCAGAACGATAGGGATTACCGCGCGGCTGGTTTGGAATGTAGAAATTCACAACACTTGTCGAACCGTAGCGGAAGGGCTGGGGCGCAGCGAAACCTGGATCGAAGCCAACGACCAGCTTGACCGGTACGCCGGCCTGATTGAGCTTGTTGGCCATCTGCGAGGCTTCCTGCCCGCCAACGGAATGGCCCAGGATCACAATCGGATAGGAAACGGCACCACGCGCATTGCGCTTGATGATATCATCTGCAAGCCCTGACCAGCGGCCGTTGGAATAGGCTTTCGCATTGACGCCGCGCGCCTGCATGCGCTTGGTCATCTGGTTCATGCCAGCCGAAAAAACGTCAAAGGCGCCGCGCAGGACATAAACCTCTTCCGCCTGTGCACTTGTCGGCACCCCGACCGATGTCGCGGTCAGGGCGAGTGCGAACATCGTCGCCTTGGTTGATTTCATCATATGCGTTTTACCTTCTTTCGATTTCGATTCACGCCAAAGGATTCGGGTGTGCCCCACCGCGCGCGATAATAGCCGATGTTCAGCCCGTGACAAGACTTCAGGCGGAGCAAACAGGCGATGAAACGTCATCAATGCCTGTCTGGCCTGCCTAGTGGCGGCCACTCAGATGCCTCGCCTTTCTCAGCTGCGGGAAGAGATATGCCCACATGCCTGCAACGCCGATCGCACCGATGCCGCCAAGGGCAACGGCCGGAACCGCCCCGATGAACGCGGCCATGGTCCCGGCACGGAATTCGCCCAGTTCGTTTGAAGCGCCGACGAAGACCATGTTGACCGCATTGACCCGGCCTCGCAGCCGGTCCGGCGTCCACAGCTGGATCAGCGTTTCGCGGATATAAACGCTCACCATGTCGGCAGCCCCAAGCCCGACAAGCGCCAGAATGGACACCCACACGATGGTGGAAACACCGAACACGATAGTGAAGAAACCGAACAATCCCACGCATACCAGCATGATGATGCCGGCATGATCGCGAATCGGCTTACCCGTCAGGAACAGTGCCATGACCACTGCACCCACTCCAGGCGCGGCACGAAGCAGACCAAGCCCCCACGGCCCAAGGGTCAGGACATCGCGGGCATAAACCGGCAGCAAGGCAACCGCTCCTCCCATAAGCACCGCAAACAGGTCAAGCGAGATCGCGCCGAAAACGATTTTCTCGCGATAAATATAGCGAAAACCCGCCAGTATTGAACTCAGGCTGACATGCTCCTGCTCACTGTGCTGGCGAGGCTTGGGAATGAGTATCGCCAGCAGGCCAGACAGTACGAGCAGGCCCGTTGCAACCGAATAGGCGGCAATTGGCGAGACGCCATACAAGAGACCACCGGCGACGGGGCCGACAATTGTCGCTGTCTGCCAGGCAGATGAATTCCACGCGACCGCATTTGCGAAGACATTCTCCGGCACCACATTGGCAACCAGCGCCGAACTGGCCGGACCATGAAAGGCCCGGGCAATGCCAAACAACGCCAGGATCGGGAAGAACGGCAACACGGTATCCGTACCCGCCACTGTCAGCCAGAGGATACCCAATGCGCAGCCGGCCTCGATGATATTGGCACTTGCCATGATGAAGCGGCGGCCAAACCTGTCAGCCACTGCGCCGGTTACCAGCACCAGGACAAACGCAGGCAGGAACTGCGTTAGCCCTACCAGCCCGAGGTGGAACGGATCGCGGCTGATGTCGTAGATTTGCCAGGCGACCGCGACCGAGAGTATCTGGGCGGCAAAAGTGTGGAAAAATCTCGAAAACCAGTATCTTTGATATCCCGTGTACCGAAAAGCGGCAAAACGGTCATCGGGAATCCGTAAGGCGTCCTCGTTCATGCGGCCGATCCTGTTGATTGATAACCCGCTAAAAGCGGCATGTAATGCCGGTCAGGGTTTAGAACTTGCCTATCACGTTCACGAAGACGCCCTCATCGTCAAGGGTCAAATCCGTCAGATCGTCGCTGAAGCGGCCAAAATTGTATCCCACACCAACCTTCAGATTGTTGCCGATATGGCGGTATATGCCCGCAAGCGCACCCCATTCAACCTGGCCAAGCTGGTCAAGCCAGAGCGCACGCCCCTCGAGCAGCACATCCCAGTTCTTCACAACATGAAAGTCGACGCGCGCAATGGCAAGATGTGCTGTGCTCTTGATGAAATCATCATCGCCGGAAATCGAAACCTCGCCGGTTCGCATGCCGTATTTGCCGCCAACCGACATGCGTTCATTCAGGTCATAAATGAAATCGGCCGACAGTATGTGGCTGCGTTGTTTCGGCCCTGAAACGACATTGTCCTCATCGAGCTGGTTGGGGGCGGGCAGGTCATGCAGATAGGTATATTTGAAAAGGGCATTGAGGCGGTCATTGTCAACCGGCCGGTAGGCCCAGCCAATACTTGCCTCGATATAGTCAGCATCCCCTACGCTGGCATCATCGCCATCGGAAATGGCTGCATCAATCTTTGAGAGGAACCGCCAGTTGTCATTGTATTGAAGACTGGCACTTGCCTGGCCAAGCCAGGTCACTCGTTCGCCATTGACGTTGGAATCCTCAAACCGTGTTTCCAGCTTTCCATGCACCTTGCGGCCGTCTTCCTGCCAGGTGATTGCAAGAGAGGGTGCGATGCGCTCGATCCGGTCGCCATCCAAATCCTCGACCGTCCCCGTTTCCATGCCAGCCACAATCTTCCAGACGGGGTCGGGCGTATATTCAACGCCATAAGCCTGGATCATGCCCTGGCTGGTACCCATCATGTCGAAGTTGTGTTCCGTCCAGGCTGTCACGGTTTCCGACATCTGGCGGCGCGCTCCAATGACGATCGAGCCATTGTCGCGGGCGAACGGGTCATAGCTGAGCAGGTCGCCGCCGGCCGTATCGGGAATCATCCGGTATCCGACATGGTATTTGTCCGTCGCGGTTGGTTCATAGCTCAGGCCGGCGAGAAGACCGATGCCGCTTGTCCCGTAGGACAATTCTCCGCTTGCCCTCAGCTTGTCGGAGATGTCTGCCTCGAAACCTGCACCAACCCTGTCATTGCGCTCGCGGGTACTGTCATGGCTGACCGTTTTCTGGCCGAAAACATAATACTTGTCTTCTCCAAAGCCTTCATAGGTGATGCGGGCACCGACATCCGTCCGCTCGCCCACACCGTCAGAAAGGGCCGTCTGGCTTTCGGTATCTGAATGCGTTGCCCCGACCTGGACGATCACGTCCTCGACTACCCTCACCTTCAATTCGGCAGAGGCTTCGAGCTTGCTGACCCCGTCTGAACGATCTACCTGATCGAAGCGGGCAAGAACAGACATTCGTTCATTGAGTTCGATGTCGGCATGGGCATCGATGATCGTCTCATCGCTCTGGGAGTATCGGCCCGGACCATTGAATCCGGCTTCACGCTCTTCATAGCCTGCGCCGATCGAGCCTTTAAGCGAACCATGGGTGAGTTCACCAAGATCGAGCAGCATGCGTGCGCGCCAGGCTTCAGCCGTGCCGCTCACGCCCTTGGCCGTAACAGGTTTGAAGATAATGCCGCCATCGCTCGAGATTACCGAGGCAAATGCGTCGCCCTCGCTTTGCGCCCATTCAAGCTGGAAGTAGGATTTTTCAGCCAAACGCCAGGTTGCATCTGCACCCACAAGGGTCTGGTCGGCGGGACCGGTATTGTCACTGAAACCGGTTACGCCAAGACGCACCGTATCGAACAGCCAGCCTTCGGCCCTGCCGCCATAGCTGTATCCCTCTACTTCGCCGGCAGCCGGGGTGTACTCGTAGTTCACGACCAGGAATTGCCGGTAGTCGGCCAGTCCCGATCCCAGGACGGCATTGGCGAGGGTCACCGTCGATTGCAGCGGTTTTGCCAGGATGATGACACCCTGGATGTAGTCGATCGTGTAATCCTCGCCTTCGCGCAGCGTCTTGCGCCCTACCACAAGACCGGTCGTGTCGTCGCGGATTTCAATCGTTACCTGCTCCGACCCCTGATTTATGTCGCGCCGCTGCAGGAAGTAGACCGAGCCGCCTGACCCGAGAAACTCATCGCGCTGCGGCAGCGTACCGGGTTGGGCGGCAAATGCCTCTATGCTCGCTACAGGTTCGCCAAAATGGGTCGTGTTCTCCGTTGCCAGGTTCGCCTGTGCGCCATAGAGGCCACGCTCGAATCTGGCCAGTTCGATCCCGTCGATACGCGTTTTGAAATTGCCCCACATGACATGGCTTCTGCCGCGGTCAACACGAATGTAGAATTTTCCGGATGTCGGAGCATCCTCCTTCAGGACAGAATCATCGCCATAGACCGGATAGTAGTCATCAGGGTCCAGCCGCCTCAGCAAATGGCGGGGGTCCTTCTTGTCCATGTTGGAGAAAAGCTGATCGAGATCTTCCTCGCGTGTGTCGAGTGCCGCGGTAATGAGATAGCGACCCTTTACCTTGCCCTTGAGATAGAAGGCCACCCTGCCCTTCTGGTAAGTATCCTCATACTCGCCGGGCTGAACCGGAGCCAGCAGATGGCTGTCCCTTCCGGTACGGCGCCCCAGCGTCACATCGGCGATACCAACATAGAACCATTCATTGTCGGGTATGTTGATGTCGCGCTCGAATTCAAGAACACGGCCCGTGGCTTCATCCTCGACCACTACCTCGACGACATGTTCGCCCGGCGGCAGAATGGTCTGCTCGACAAAGTCATTCTCACGGGCAAGGGGTACATCCCTGTCCTGGACGCGTATCTTCAGGCCCTCGGGAATATTGCGCCCGTAAACGGTAACCGCCCCGCCATGCAATGGAATATTGGCAACTGCAAGCTGGTTGCGGTCCCTGCCAGGATAAGCGGCCGCAGGGCGTTCCTCGATGATGCCGCGGCCGTCACCCTGTCCGAACAAGGCCGGTTTCGGCAAGGCATCGGCATTCTCGCTGATGACGATTGGCAGAGGATCGCTCTCATCGAAACGTCCGCTGGCATCATAAACGCGCACGGCATACAGATAGTCGCCCTTGTAGCCCTCGGGTGGCAACCAGTTGCCGGTCTGGTCGAGCGCAAGCGGCACCGTCTCCAGCGGGATGGCGAAAGCAGGCGCCCGGCCGCCCTCGCGGGCAGAATAGATCCGCACCTCGGCGCGTGAAATCCAGTCGGGATAATTCCAGTAACCACGGAAACCGATCGGTTCGCCAGGAGCATGGACCCGTCGTTCCTCGATGGTGGAAACCGACAGACTGCGCTCGACACCAAGTCCGTCAAACTTGACCTGGATATCCACTGCTTCAAGATCAACATCGGTCCGGCGGTTCGCGTCCTCGATTGAAGCCATGCCAACAACGGTTTCACCATCCACACTGATCGAGATGCCTGCAGCAGTTTCCCTGTCAATGCCGCTGCCCGCACTGTCGGCGCCCAGGATGATGGCCAGGTCGTCGCAATTGTTTGTGCGTTCACAGGCAACTGCAAGGCCTGGTAACTGGACAGCAAGCAGCACGGCGATACCACTACCGAAAACCGTTGTTTTCAGCAGGCGCTCGACCGTCTTCGTGACCGGGGATTGCCGTCTTTGCCGCATGATTCGCCGCTAGATTAACCAAAGGTAAACAAACAGACTTTATGGTTAATTTTCGCTTAACCCCCTTCCCCTTTTGTCGTTGAACACACTCATTCGACCAGCCTCGTTTCCGTGGAGAGTTCATGTGTGCTGTTGCGTCGCTGCCAGGCATCCCTGACCAGTTGTTCGAGCGCCTGCAGACGTTCGCGCGCAACCTCGCGCCCCACCGCAGGTTTCGAATAGACAATGCGAAGGACTGATGGCTCTTCATCAAGAACGGAAAGCAGACCGCCGATCGAGCGCAGGGTCGCAGGCGTTGCCTTGCCGCCCTGCGCAAGGAAGGAAGCATCGGTTACTTCAAGGCGAACCACGCGAAGATTTGCAGCGCCGAAATTCAGCTTGGCCATCTTGCCGCGTGTCAGGCGTACGACCCGCGGATTCTCGCTGGTTACGCGATAGCCTGTCGGCAGCGTGCGCGTGTCAAGTTTCATGATGAAATTGCTGCCGATATCACCGTCAGGAATCATGCCGCAGGCGATTGAGTAGCGGCCGAACTTGTCGGTAGTGACCAGCAGTCCGTTCGGTGTGGCAAGTCGCACGCCCGGCAGGCCCGGCTCGCCGTCATCGGCATAGCCATCCCTGTCCAGGTCATCAAATACGCGGCCGATCACATCGGAACACTGGAAGACCGGATCGATTTCCGAACGAACGACAGCCTTGGCGATATTGGAAATGACTGACCCGGTACCAGGGTCCCTGACGAATGCGGTGTTTACATATTCATCGCTCGATCCAGAGGCATTGATCATCAGGACAAGCGTGATCACCACATTGCCATCATTTGGCACCGGTACGTTGGTCCACACTAGATCACGCCCCGATCCGTCCAGTGCCGAACCGGTTGGCTCAACTGGAACACCGGCAACCCTCGCCGAATTCGGCAGATAGCTCATGCCATTCGGAATACGGTCCACAATATCGGCGCCGGTGATATCAACGCCGCTATTGTTGGTAACGGTAATCGTGTAGCGGACCGGATCACCGATGCGTGCGCTTCCCGGCAGGGCAGTCTTCTGGATGACCAGTCCTTCTATGGCATTGGTAATCTCTATACGCGCATCATCCATGGACGGCGGCAGCGAACTGCCATCCAGCGGGGAGGCACCGTTCGCAATCAGCGTGTTGGTGTAAATGCCGTCAACTACAGAAACGTTCACGGTCAGCAGCATGCTGATCGCCTCACCCGGTTGCAGGGTGCCGCCGCTCGTCAGCAATGCCGTATTTGCATTTCCGTCATAGAAGGGATCGGGCACAGCCGTGAACCCGGCCGGTGCGCTGTCGATCACCAGGTTCTCGATGGTGTAATTGCCTGCACCAAACACATTGGCAAGGTTGTCGACCATCTGGACATTGGTGACAGGTTCGTCGCCGCTCGCCGTAACATCAAGGCGGTAGGTAACCTGTTGGCGCAGGTCCGGCTGAAGGTCAGGACCGGCTTCAATGCTCTTGTCAGCTGTCAGTGCAGGCGAGCCGCAGAATTGCAGGGGAATGTTGTTGTTGAACACCGGCGGATCGCCAGCCTGGATTTCGAAGCGGGTGTAGAACGGGTTTGCCGCTGGCGCTGCGTCGGCAAGGAATCCGGTCGAACCGAATTCGCCCGATCCGATCACGCCCGGGTCGTCAGGGAGCAGTGTTGACACATCTAGGCTGCCTGATGAGAGCAGCGTGGTGCTTGCAACGCCTGATGATGGCAATACGTAGGTCAGGCGGTAATTGCCTTCCTGCGATACGTAGAACTGGTAGAGCCCGTCTGAACCGTCACGAATCACGGTGATGCCGCTACTGGTGCCCAACCCGGTCTGGCTGCCGCCACTGGTGAGGTTTTCTACGGTGATAAGGCCGCCCGAAAGGATGCGCCCGTCAGCCTGGCAATAGAAATACCCGGTCGGATCATAGTCGTTGGCATTCGGCACACCGTCGCCATCGCGATCCGGCTCCATATCCTCGATATAATCGGGCGAACCGTCGCCATCGCTATCGATGAGTTCAAAGGGAGTCGGGTTGATATCTGTAGAATCGCCAGGGGTAAGACCTGGATCATCGGACGGGATCGGTGTCGTGATAAGGTCCGAACTCAAAAAGGCCGAGTTGAGGCTTTCGATTGTCCGGGCACCGGTATCAATCCGCACGGTAATGGTGATGAGCGCGATTGCACCAGGCGCAAGCTGCACGTCACCGGTAAGCAGCTGCGGATCAGCTGCGCCATCAAAACCCGAATTGTAACCGCCGGTTCCGCTGAACCCGGATATCACCACGGATGGTGAACCAATCAGCGTCGCAGGCGCCACCCCGGCAACAAGGTCGTCTTCAACCCGTATTCCGGTTTGGGTGATTGCCCCCACATTGCGAACAGCGATCCGGTAGTCATACTCATAGATCGTCGGGAATATCCGCACGGCAGGTGTGGTGGTCTTGGTGATTTCCATTGAAGAGACGGGTGCGATCGGCAGTTCATGGCTGGCATCCTGATCAGGCAGTTGATCAGTGGAAACGGTTACCGTGTTGTCGATGTCCCCGTCACCACCACCAAGCGTGTCTATATCGCCCTGGGTAAGGATGGTGGTTCCTGTGAAGGTCCAGACCTCGTTTACGTCCAGCCTGTTGTCGCCATTCGTGTCGCCGGACTGATAATTGAGCGTTACGAGCGGATCGGTAACAATGATGCCGGTCAGACGGATATTGCCTGTATTGGTGACAGTGACTGTATAGTCGATCGTGTCGCCGGCTGTCTGGCCCGGATTGCCGTCGTCATCATTGAGGACACCGGTCTTCACCACGTCCATGGACGGATTTATATCAAGCGGCGTTATCGCGTCAGCAGTTTCGTCTCCCGTTTCATCGCTGGAAACCGTGACAGTGTTTTCGATTGTGCCATCGCCGCCGCCATTGCCGTCAATATCGGCCTGGGTTAGCGGATAGCTTCCGGTAAACGTCCAGATTTCATTGGCGTCGAGCAGAGTGTCGGAGTCCGTGTCACCACTGACATAGGTCAGCGTGACCATCGGATCATTCGGCACAACATTCGTCAGCGGCACGTTGCCGGTGTTCTCAACGGTGATCGTATAGAGGATCGTGTCAGTTTCACTGACACCACCCACGCCGTCATCGTCGTTGAGTACGCCGGTCTTGGTGACCAGCATGGACGGTGATGCCACCAGGGTTACCGTTGCAGAATCACTGTCTCCGACCCCGAAGGTGCCGTCATCTGTCGCCGTCGCAGTATTGACCAGCGTGGTGCCGGCATCAAAGTCCGCCTGCGTGACAACGTAGTCGCCCGTGCAGGTAACCGAGCCGCCAAACGGCAGGGAGGCAATCGTATTGCTGCCGGAACCGCAATCCAGCGCTACCATCGGATCAATAACGGTAATGTTGGCCACAGGCACATTGCCGACATTGGTCACTACAACACTGTATGTGATCGTCTCGCCCGGATTGTTGATCGTTGTCGGGTTAGCTGATTTGACCACTTCAATGCCCGCACCCAACACGATCGGCGTCGTAATTGAAGTGTCGATTTCTGGCGTTTCATTCGTGACGACGCTGGCAGTATTGGTAACGCCGCCGGCAAGGAAGTCAGCACTCTGAACCGTGTAGCTGCCCGACAATACGCAGGTTCCGCCCGGCAACACTGTCAGACAGGTAATCGTATCGGGTGTCAGTAGCGGATCGCTGACTACCATGTTGGTCAGCGTTGTATTTCCGGTGTTGGTCGCGGTGACCGTGTAGGTGATCAGGTCGCCAGGAACATTCGCGGTACTGGCATCAGCCAGCTTTTCAATTTCGGCCTGCGGATTCCGCACAACAGGAACATCGGCGTTGGCGATCTCGTCGGCAAGCTGGTCGCTTGAAAGCGTTACCGTGTTTTCGATCAGGCCGTCACCGCCGCCATTCGTGTCGATATCAGCCTGCGTGACGTTGTAAGTGCCGGTCCAGCGCCAGGTTTCCGTGGTATCGATCCGGCTGTCACTGTTGGCGTCGCTGGACGCATCAAATGTCAGGGCAATCAACGGATCATCGACAATGATACCCGACAGCGAGACGTTGCCGGTGTTCTGCGCAGTCACCTCATAGGTGATCGTATCGCCGGCTGAAATTCCCGGTATGGCATCAAGATCATTCAGGGTCGCAGACTTGATCAGGGTGAGCGCCGGAGAAGGCACCAGCGTTGTCACGATCTCGCTCGAAGGCAGCGAGTCCACAGTTGCACCACGCGGCGTCGACGCGGAAACCTGGGCCGTGTTGGAAATCGCCGCCTGTGCGGCAAGGGTGGAAAACGGAGACAGCACAAGCGAAGCCGCCAGCAGGCAGCGCATAGCTGCATGCAGGTACCAGGCCCAGAAAATCCTGAACCAGATGCTTCGATTGTGTTGTGGCCGTTTGGTCATAACAGTTCAAATGGTTCCAGCTGGCGGCCGGATCGCCGCCAGCTGGAGGTTCCTCAAGTTAGAGATCGGTTGGCTGGACGGTGTATGTCGCCGTACAGGTTTCGATTGCGCCAGGTGCCAGAGAGGCAATGGTTGCATCGCCGCTGAAGGTACAGGTGATAGTCGGGGCCGCAGCACCGGATGGTGCAACAAACGCTGTTTCCGACACGGTCAGGGAAGACAGTGTCACGTTACCCGTATTTTCGACGGTGAAGAGATAAATGATGTCATCACCCTCGGTGTACGGGGTGAGCGAACCATCATCTTCGGTGCTGCCATCACGCGTCGCAATCTTGGTCAGACTGACCGCGCCATTCTCGGGAATGGTGCCTTCAGCAGTAAGCGTGCTGCCGCCGGTATCAAGCACAACCGGATCGCCACCAAGCGTTGTCGCGGTCACTGCCGTGACCGTGTTGTCCACTGCATCGGTAATGCCGGCGGAAGCATCCACATCAGCTTGTGACAACGTATAGGTTGCAGTGTAGATCCAGGTTTCGCCCGGATTGAGCTCGCCATCCGTGTTGGCATCACCCGAGGCATAACCAATTGGTCCAAGCGTGTTGGTGCCCGGTGTACCGTCGAATGTGGGACCCGGGTCCGTGATGGAAACGGTACTGGCATCAATGGTCACATTGCCGGAATTGGTCACAGCGTAAGAATAGGTGATCGTGTCACCACCGTCAGGCGCCGTTGCATCCTGACCGCCAAGTGTCGAAATGGCGGTGATGGACTTGACCAGGTTGAATTCGGGATCAGGCGTTACAAGCGTGACGCTCTCGGCCGATGTATCACTGACCGTACCGCCATCTGGCGTCGATGCCGTCACGGAGCCAAGGTTGTCGATTGCGGCATAGGCAGGAGCAGCAGCTCCCAGCGCCATTGCAAGCGCCAGCACTGATGTCATTGTTTTGCGCCATGGCATTGGTGTCGCTTTCTTTTCATTGCTCATTTTTGATCCCCACTTTTGGTCATGAATGAAAGTTGGTTCGATTCGATTGATGGTCTTGGTCTTCATGGTCTCGGCTCTCTTGAATTCTGAATTTGTCTGGCTCGCCCCGGGGCGGTTGAAATCTTCTTTTTCGATCGGCCTTCGTCGCCTTCGATATGGTGACTTGTCCGGCGGTCCCTCGTCGGCAAGGCTGAGGTTTCGGTGCCTGCTGCAATGCCGGAAGGTGGTAATTGAAGCGGTGGCATCACCGCGCTGGTCGGGTTTGGTCTGTTCGATCATTGCAGTGTGTCCACGTCGTTTTGGGTTACGGTATAGGTTGCGGTGACGGTCAGTTCGTCACCGGGAGCAAGCACATCCCAGGCACCATCGCCGGATGTCGAATTGGTTGAATCGCCAATGGTGTTTGCATCATTCGTGATCGTGCCGGTGTCGGCATCAGGCGCGGGAAGCGGAAGGCCAGTTCCGGTGTGGCCCGTGTCGGTTACTATGATGTTGGTCAGGGTCTGATTGCCCGCATTGGTGACAACGAATGAATAGGTGATCACATCGCCGACAGCGCGCTGCGTGTCGTCATCGGCGGTTTTTACCAGGCTGACCGATGAGAAGGCATTGATCGGCACTGAAGCTGTGCCGGTGTCACTGACCGGACCCAGTCCGCCGGTAGCCGTGCCAAGCGCAGTGGCGAGATTGTCAATGGCACCATCGCCCCCGCCATCGCTGTCAAAATCGGCCTGGGTGGTTGTGTAAGTCAGCGTGCAGGTTTCTGCGCCACCAGGCAGCAGGGTCGCAATCGTGTCATTCCCGCTGGTCGGGCAGGCAGGTGTCCCCAGTGTGTCACTTACGGTAATGGCATTGACGGTTACGTTGCCATCATTGCGGACCTCGATGGTCCAGCTGATCGTGTCACCGGCACTGTCGCCGGTTATGCCGTCATCATCGTTGAGAACGCCTGTCTTGGAGACACTCAGGATGGCGATCGCATCCACAACATCGACCGTCTCAACTGCACTGCCAGTTACCGGTGAGCCGCCATAACTGCCCGTCGCTGTAACGGTATTGGCGATTTGGGCAAGGGAAGGTGTGGCAAGAGCCCCCGACAGAAGTACTGCAAAAGCCAGACGGCTGGCGGACTGCAATCCACCAGTGCCAAGGGCTCTGCAAATTTTCTGCCGGAGGCGGATCATCTTCGGGCGCCTCCCGCAATTCGACGGAGCGAAGAGGCTGAAAGGGAGCTCTTCGCACCATCGTTTCGGGAAGAAACCGTGAACCTCGCAGTGGCCTTCTGGCATCGGGGCGCGGCAAAGCAGACCGGATCCGGCACGTGCCGGAAGCGGTTCGGGTTCGCTACATGCCCCGATGGCCTGAGTTTGTTCAGGCTATGCCAAGGTTCCTGCAACATCCTGTAGTTATTGCAGGTTGTCGATGTCGCTCTGGGTGACCGTATACGTCGCTGTCACCGTCAACACATCGCCGGGAGCCAGCGTATCCCACTCATTGTCGCCGGTCGTCAGGTTTGGCGAGTCGCCGGTTGTACCGTTGTCGGTTAGGGTCGCAGCATCGGCGTCCGGCGCGGGAGCTGTGCCGCTACCACCATGCGCGTCGGAAAGAGCGATTCCGGTGATTGGGACGTTACCGTTATTGGTGACAGTGTAGGTGTAGGTGATGACCTGATTGAGAACGACATCCGTGGTGTCATCTGCCACCTTTGTTACCAGCAGGGACGGGTTCGCATCTTCAAGATCAACAATTTCAGTTGCCGTGCCGGTTACCGTGTCAGGGAGTCCGGCGCTGTTGGTATACCCGGCAGAAGCCGTAACGGTGTTTTCCAGGTCGCCATCACCATCGTCACTTTGCGTGGCAATGTCGGCCGGCGTAACGGTGTAGGTAGCAGTCCAGGTTACGAGATCGCCAGGTGCCAGGTAATCCCAGTCATTGTCGAACCCATCATCTGTAGAATCGGAAGCGGGGCTGTTGTCGGTCAATGCGCCCATGATGATGGTGCCCAGCGTGCCATCAGCATCGACACCGTGGTCATCGGAAAGCGCAACATTCGTAACGCCGACATTGCCGTCATTGGTGACGGTGTATGTGTAGGTGATAACAGTTCCCGCCGGCAGTTCATCAGTCGTACCGTCAGCCGTTTGAACGCCTGCCCCAAGGTCGTAAGTCGCCACCTTTGTCACGGTCAGAACCGGGGCGGCGTCAACCATGTCGACGTTTTCTGTTGCAGTATCAGTAACTGGCGCGCCGCCCGGAGCCGTACCGGTAACGGTGACGGTATTGTCCATGGTTGCGAATGCAGGTGTCACACTTGCAACACCGGTGACAATGGCCACTCCGCCAGCGGCGAAGCGATTTCGAAGCAGAGCCAGCGCGGAAATGCCGGATCGCAGGTTTGTGGTTTGCATGGTCAATCCCCTTTCGATTGATTGCAGGTTGTTCGGTCCGCTTGCAGTACGGACCGTGGAAAAGCCGACAGCCCCAGAGCTGCCGGTATGCGAAAAAGTTGAAGTGGAGACAGATGCGCCATCATTGCAGTTGATCCACATCGCTCTGGGTCACCGTGTAGGTGGCCGTCATTGTGAGAATATCGCCCGGAGCGAGAGCGTCCCAAACGCTGTCGCCGGTCGTTGCATTGGTTGAGTCACCCGTCGGCGCATTGTCGGTCAGCGTCGCAGTATCGGGATTGGGCACCGGATCAGTTCCAAACCCGGCGTGAATGTCCGACATGCCGATAGATGTGATCGTCTGGTTGCCGGTGTTTTCGACGGTATAGGTGTAGGTCAGCACTGTACCGACAGCCACATTGTCCGAGGTTCCATTGGCAACGGTGGGGCCGCCGCCGAATGTGGCCACCTTGGTGACGGTGAGCGCGGGTTCAGGTGTCAGCGGCACCGTGACAGTGTCATCATCGGAACGAATGGTATTCGCCCCGGTATTTCCCTGGACAAAGGCAATATTGAAGACCTCGGTGGCATCAAGGTCTGTAACCGTGATCGGATAGGTGGCCGTTACTGTCCAGGTTTCTCCCGGTTCAAGCACGTTGTCTCCGTCATCGCCGGCAGTCGGGACGGCGGTGAACGTGCCGATCTTGTCATCTACAATCTGGACCGACGCCACCCCGTGTTCGTTTCCGGCCGGGTTCGAGACAAGGAATTGATAGGTGATGATATCGCCAATGCTGTCCGTGCCGCTTCCATCAGTATCGGCTTTCGAGACCAGGCTTTTTTCTATGGTCAGGAATGTCTGGCAGATTTCCACCGTGTCGAGGAAGTTGCCAACGCTTATGTTGCCAGACCCGGTGGAAACCGCGCTAAAGGCAAGCGCTGCACTGGTTCCGGTTTCGCTGACAACATGTCTCGCACTGAATGTATTCCAGGCTGCGGTCGTGGAGGAAAAACTGCCCACATTGGTCAATCCGCCGCCATTGTCCGATATGGAAAGGTTCGCGGTATCGGTTCCTATGCGCGCCCTGTGCGCCCAATGGACACTCAATTCCGCCCGCGGTTGCACGGTTGCAGAGTTGTTGGTCAGTGTACCTGCAATGTTGGCATTGATTTCAGCAAACTGGTTTCCGGTATGGCTTGGAACGCCGGAGAACCCGCTCTCCCAGATTTCGATAGCCGTGTCGGTGGTAGTCCAGCCTGTTACGGAACCTGGTGTTGCCATGTTGGAGGAAGGTGGCGACGGAAAGGCGGGTACTGCAAATCCGCCATTTGTTACGAGGTCAATACCCGTGCATTGTGGAGCGCCAACGGGCGGAAGCCCCTGAACATTGATGTTCACGCTCGCAAAATCATCGCCCGCCCCGTCGCCCGGATTGGAATCTGGATCGACATAAGTGGAGGTTGTCACCTGCGCCGTGTTGGTGATGGTGCCGCCGCCGGTAACGGTCGCCACGATCTGAAGGGTGGGAGACGCGCCGTTGTTCACCGTACCCACATCCCAGAGGCCCGTACCACTGCTGTAGGTGCCCTGGCTCGGGGTTGCCGAGACGAAGGTCAGGCCAGCAGGCAGGAGGTCGGTGACCTGCACTCCAGGCGCGTTCTCGGGTCCATTATTGTTCAGCGTCATCGTGTAAGTGACATTTGACCCGACGGTCGGAGTTGCGTTGTTGACGATCTTTGCCAGCGACAGGTCCGCCTGGGGTGCACAGACCACGACTTCGATTGCATCTGCAGCTGCGCCTGTGGCCGGGCTGTCACCGCCCACCCTGAATGTTACGGAGCTGTGAGTGCCGCTGATCATCACCGAACCGGCCGCCGTACCGGTGGCGCTGTTGAGGCTGGATTCCCCACCTGCTGTGGCAACACCGATGGTCCGCACAAAGGTGTTGTCCGAAAAGGTCTGGAAATGACCAACCCCTGCCAGACGGAACAGTGTACCGCCGGAAATCAGGGTCCAGAAGGAGGAGTTCGACTGACCTGTTCCGATAATTCCACCGACACGGTCGAAATGTATGACCGGATTGGTCACCGGCTTTGCGAAAGTGATGGTATAATCACCGGTTCCCCCGCCCAGCGACCTGATTTCGTTCCAGTTGAACGTCTCAACGATCGAGTTTCTGCCCTGAACCGCCGTTTCGCTGAAGGCATTGATGGTATTCATTGTGTTGGTGGTTGCGGCACTCCAGCTCGCCCCGCCGCTTGCGCTTCGCGATATCGTAACGCCAATACCGCCGGAAGTGGCTGTGTTTCCGGTCCAGGCATTTGTCAGGGCCGAACAGACCTGCGAGCCAGCAGGCGCAGGCGGAACAACAACAGTCGGTGTGAAAGTCCAGCTTAAGGTAAAGTTGCCGGTTGCACTTCCATAACCGTCGACCTGGATGCGATAAGTGGTGCCTGCCGTGGCCGCAATGGTATTGGAACTCTGCAGTCCGCAGGAATCGTCATTAGTCGTGACGAGGGTCAGCGCATTGACCGCCGAACCGGTAAATGTCTGCAGCGTCGTGTCGAAATTGGTGGTTCCGCCGCAGGTCTGGAGGACCAGATTGCCATCGCCTGGCGCTGTCCAGCTATACCACATGGTATTGAGTGATCCGCCGCCATAGGTCGTCGGTTCGCCGGTCTGGCCAGTCGCAGTCGTGTTAGAGGCATTGAGCGAACCGCTGTTGCCCGTTATGGTGGTTCCGGGAAAATTGTTGCCGGCATGGGCGTGCAGACCCGGCGCCACTGCAAACAGCAGGGCAAACAGCACCAGAATGCCGGCGCGTCGCCAGCTTGCGGACCACCCGACGGCAGGAGCGGGAATGCAAATACCCGACGCCAAAGCACTGCCCGCGCCATGACCGCATGGTCTTGTCGCAAACAATCCAATTCCTGTCAGCCAAACTCTGTACGCCCCACCCTCGACACGTACACACTCATCACCCTCAACTGACCGAGAATCCACCTGGGCAAAAGCCAGCCTGATACGCCGCATCGCGCTCCCCGAATCACTTAACTATTTCTTAAATGATTTAGGCACCTGCGGGGAGAGTCTGGAGGTATTTAGAGGTCGTTTCCACTGTTTATTTCCGCAACGGAAAGGCGAGTGTTGCCGAAAAGACTCACTTTTTGCGTGACGGGCCTTTTTTACATATCCTTGCCGGAAATCGATCCGCGATCAAACGTCAGTGCAATCGGCCGATGATTCGAGGGAAAAACCTTATTGCAGCAGGTCGACATCCTGCTGAACAACCGTATACGGGACAGCGATTGTCAGCACATCATTTGGGCCGAGCGCATCCCACTCACCATCACCCGTGACTGTATTTGAAGAACCCCCTGCCGGGGTATTGTCGGTAAGGACGGCCGTATCCGGATCCGGCAACGGATCGATGCCATATCCGCCATGAACATCGCTGAGGCTGATATTGCTGATCGTCTGGTTGCCCGTATTGGTGATGGTATAGGTATAGGTGATCAACGTTCCTGTCGGCACATTGTCCGTCGTCCCGTTTGCAGTGGTCGGCCCTGGGCCGAATGTTGCCACTTTCTGGATATCGAGCGAAGGACTTGCTGTTATCGTCGTCGTCGCGCTTGCCGATTGCGCAGCTGTTTCAGCCGGGTTGAACGTGACCGTGTTTACCAGGTCGTTTGCATCGTCCATGTTCGCCTGCGTCACCGCGTGAGAAGCTGTATAGGTCCAGGTCTCCCCCGCCTCCATGGTTCCAACAACACCGCCATCGCCGGTCGGCCCGCTGAGCGTCAGCGCCAATGGAGAACCGTTCTGATCCAGCAGGTCCGAGGCAACCGGACTTACAAACTGGCCCGTGCCGGTATTGTTCACAATGATGGTGTAGGTAATCACCTGCCCGGTCGCAGTCACGTTCGAAACCGGCGTGGTCTTGCTGATCGTGAAGGAATAGGTTGGCGGCTGCACCGTGATGGGAATGGTGTCCGTGTCGCTTGTGCCGCCACCATTGGCAAAAAAGGTCAGCGTTGCCGCGCCGGAAAAAAGCGCGTTCGGCGTATAAATGATACCATTGAGCGCATTGTTGATGTTGGCGGGCGAACCCGTAAACGTCACTGAAGGCGACCCGTTGGCACCGCTGGTAATCGTTATGCCGGCAAGAGTGGCCAGCGTGACAGTTCCATTGGTAACGCTCATCGTTACCGACATGCTGCCCGCGCCCGAATTCGTTGCCACCTGCGGCGCATTGGCTCCGGAAAGCGTCAGGGGGGTATTGAACGGCGTAACCTGGGCCCCGGGAGACTGGGTAAGCTGTTGAAATTCGATATTGTCCCAGACCGCCGTTCCTGCGCCGCAACAACTGTCAGTTGCAGTAACGCCGAACCCGATAAGCGTTGTCGTATTGCCGAGGACGCGAACACCTGAGACCGATATGGGCGCATTGTCATTGTTGATCGAAGGCGCGGCACCAGATGTTGATAGCGCGCCGGCAGTTGTGATCCAGAAATAGGTGCCGCCAATGCGAACCGTGGGATAGTCAAATTGCCCGTAGTCGAGCGTTGTCCAGTTTACCAGGTCAAAGCTCAAGAAGCCGGGATCGCCGGTGGTTATCGTCTGGCTGGCAAAGGTGCGCTGGTTGCTGCCACCATTATTGTCGGATACCGCAGTAAGCTGCCCGCCTGTATAACTCAGGGAACTTCCACTCGGAACGGTGCTGGTCCACCCCGTGCTGCCTGCCGAAAAATCGCCATTGACCACCTGGGCCCTTGCTGCCAACGGGAAAAGCAGACTTGAAACAAGTCCGAAGAACAGAACGCACAATAACGCTGCCCAAGCCTTGCCAGGCCGGACCGGGAGCATGTTCGAAGTGCAATTCAGGCTCCGATAGCCGCCCACATCTGATCGGAGCGTGTGGGTTTCCCCATACGTGGTCACCATGGCAAGCCTCAGCAGGTTTTTGCAAACCTAACCGATTCGGTGGTGGACACTCAACATCAAGTACAACTTTTATTAGTATCTGTTGGAAAAGAACAACCTTCGAAACATGTCTTGCGCTTCAGATTGTCCCGAAATTCGCATGTAAGGTTGCCATTTCGCATTATAGGTGCGGAAATTTCGCAAATAGCGCGCTTTTTCGGATCGGATTCTTAAGCCTGCACTATCCGGGTCCTGGTTTCCGCAAGTGCAATCAGTTGTGGAAAAGCCCGCTTGCCAGCCTACCGGGCGGGAAGACCGGGGCCAGGACGTGCCGATTTCATGCCAGGATAGAGCCGGAACACAAGCCGACCTTACCAGTCCATCCGGGTGCCATCATGATTGATGAAACTGCCGCTCTGCTCCATGGTGAGGCTGTCGGCAACCGCCAATATACCGCAGGCACTTTCCTGTGCTGAAATATCGGCTGACGAGCCGCCCATATCGGTCCGCACCCAGCCTGGATGCATTGCGATCACCGCAATATTCTCCGCGCGCAGATCCGTTGCGAGGCCCTGGCAGACCTTGTTGACCGCCGCCTTGGAGGCCCGGTAGGCGATCCGGTCCGACTTCTGGTAGCTCATGCTGCCCATGCCCGAGGAAATCGTGATCAGGCGGGGCCGCTCCGAGCGCCTCAGATGCGGCAGGAATGCCTGCGCCACGTTGAGCGGCGCGATCGTGTTGACCGAAAGCGTCCTGGCAAATCCGTCAAAATCCATGTCGAGCGTCGACTGGCGATCCGGCCCGATGATCCCCGCATTGTTGATGACGATATCAATCACACCCTCAATGCGCACGGCGGCCGACCGCACTGCTTCATGATCGGTCACATCGAAAACCATGGGCACGAAGCTGGCATCCGTCTGGTCGGTGGCACCGACCGGCACGCCAAGATCTCCGGCAAGGCGGATCGCATCCGCCTCGCTGCGCACCGAGCCGTAAACCTTCCAGCCCATGGCCAGCGCCTGTTTGGCAAGTTCAAGTCCGATGCCGCGATTGGTTCCTGTGATGAGAATGGTGGTCATATGATTCCAGGTTTCAGGTTTTTGTTTACGGGGTGCAGTTGTGAAATCCGCCCTGCAAGTTCCTGCGCAGATGCGCTGATAGCCAGCGCCTTTACATGGGCCAGGCCAATTGAATTCTGGTTGATTGGCAAGTCCCGCTCTCTGACAAGGTAATACTCCCACTGGTCCGGATCAAAATGATCGGCAACAGCCTTTTCAACTGGATGCCAGCCAAACAGAAAAAGGTCGGCTGGCCTTTGCTTTGCCTCATACTCAATCCAGTCTCGCCCTTTCCAATAACCCGATTTCGGCGAAATATCGAAGCGTGGCACTGCCGCCCGGTTTACTTCCCAGGTTTGGGTCAGTGCGGATTGCTTGACCTCCAGACGGGTTCCGTCATCTTGCATGAAATCCCAGCTGTTCCAGTCCCCGGAACAATGGCGCCATCCAAAGGGTTCCAGCAGCAATGCGATTATCTGTTCGAGGACTTCACTTCGAAGGTTGTTCTGGACAAGTTTGTTCCCGAAAAGCCTGTTTACGACCGCGTCCTTGACATGGTTTCGATCAACCAAACCGATTTCCTCACCGCGTCAGCCGCTTGTACGTCACCCGCTTCGGGTTCACCGAATCCGGCCCAAGCCTTCTGATCTTGTCGGCCTCGTATTCCTCGAAATTGCCCTCGAACCATTCCACATGGCTGTCGCCTTCAAACGACAAAATGTGCGTTGCCAGGCGGTCGAGGAACATGCGGTCGTGGGAGATGACCACGGCGCAACCGGCGAAGTTCTCCAGAGCTTCCTCGAGTGCTGCCAGCGTCTCGGTGTCGAGGTCGTTG
>CAZIPH010000006.1:0-108164 GCA_964541115.1 uncultured Salaquimonas sp. | reverse complement strand
CTTCTGCTCGGTCGTGAAGGCGCAATGGTCGGTCGCGACTACCGAAAGCGAGCCTGATTGCAGGCCTGCCCAAAGCGAATCCTGATGCTGCTTGTTGCGGAAGGGCGGGCTCATGACACGGCGTGCGGCATGGTCCCAGTCCTTGTTGAAATACTCGCTTTCGTCCAGCGTCAGATGCTGGATCAGCGGCTCTCCCCAGACGCGCTTGCCCTGTGCCCTTGCACGGCGGATCGCTTCATGGGCGTCCTCGCAGGAAGTGTGCACTACATAAAGCGGGGCGCCGGTCATGTCGGCGATCATGATTGCGCGGTTGGTGGCTTCACCCTCAACCTGGGGCGGGCGGGAATAGGCATGTGCCTCAGGCCCGGTATTGCCCTCGGCCAGCAGCTTGGCGGAAAGCTCGGCAACCACATCGCCGTTTTCGGCATGCACCATGGGCGTTGCTCCAAGTTCGGCGCAGCGCGAAAATGAGGCGTAGAGTTCATCGTCATTGACCATCAGCGCGCCCTTGTAGGCAAGGAAGTGCTTGAAGGTGTTGATGCCCTTGTCGCGAACAACGGTCTCCATCTCGTTGAAGACCTGTTCGCTCCACCAGGTGATCGCCATGTGGAAAGAATAGTCGCAATTGGCACGGGTCGACTTGTTGTCCCACATGGTGAGCGCTTCAAGCAGCGACTGGCCGGGGGCGGGGAGGGCGAAATCGACCACCATGGTGGTGCCGCCCGAAAGGGCAGCGCGCGTCCCGCTTTCAAAGTCATCGCTTGAATAGGTGCCCATGAAGGGCATTTCGAGATGGGTGTGCGGGTCGATGCCGCCCGGCATGACATAGCATCCGGTGGCGTCCAGCGTCCTGTCGCCGGAAAGGTCGGGGCCGATACCGGTGATCACGCCCTTGTCGATCTTCACATCACCCTTGTAGGTCAGGTCGGCGGTGACGATTGTTCCGTTCTTGATGACAGTGCTGCTCATGATTTTCTCCCGTCGTATTGGTAGGCATTCCGAGTGGCAGTTAAGCCAAGGCTGTTTATTCTTTTCGTTGCTTTGCCCGTTCTGCGAAGTAGCCGCTCAACAGGGCATAGCCGACGGAGGCGAGGCCCCAGATCAGGGCTACCTTCACAAGCAGCCCGGCGGTGAGCGGCATGCCCAGATAAACGGTTTCATAGACCAGCCAGGCAAAGCTGGTAACAACAAACCAGACCACCCCATCCATCCAGCGGGCATTCCTGACGAGATCGGCGATCATTTCAATCCCTCATTGCGATTGTTCCACCATTGGGAAATTCTCCCGCGCATTCGTGCAAGATCGTGAAAAAAAACATCCAGTGTGCCGTAAACCGGCATTAGTATCCTGAATGAAGCTGCTGACAGATCCTGCGATGGAGCGCAGGCCGCGGCAACCTTTTCCTGATGCGCGATCGGAGTCCAGATGCTAGAGAAACCAATAAACTGTGAGACAACATTGTCGCGGAGGTCGGAAATCCGAAAATGATGGGCCCGAAAGATTGCAATGGTTGAAAACAGGAAAACCAGCAGGGTTAGACTAAGGATCAGCAGAAGGAAATTGGTGTCGCCGGTATATTTGCCACTGATCACGGCATAGAACCAGCTCAAGGTAACAAAAATGGACATGCTTTTTGATATGCGAAACGCCGCATAAGTACCTGTGAGTTCAAAAGCATAATTTTTCTCGTTTTCCTCGTCGATTTCAGCGAGCTTCTTCTTGAACTCGTAGAGCCGCTGGTTTTCTTCATCCGTATGTTCCTCGCCCCGCGCATCATGGAGAATTTTCAGGGCTTCGCTGGTCATGTCCTCTATGGCTTCCCATCCTGCAAGGGGCACGATGGCAGGTGGCACATATTCGCCCACCCGGTCAAAGCCGATATAGGTGATGTGGATTGCTGTCAGAAACAGAAAGAAGATCAGAAGCAGGGCAAATTCCGAAACACCCAGGATGTTGAAAATATCCTGGTAATTCTGGATGACCTCATTGACCAGTTCAAGATTTGGCAGAAAACCCTCCGTAACACTTCCGATTTCGGTAAATCCCGAAATCACATAAAAAAACACTCCCGAAACAATGAGTCGGGATGACATGAAATTCGAGAGGCGAATGACGCCTTGCAGTAAGAGTTCTACATCCATTTCAATATCTTTTACGTCACCCGGACCTCTTGCGCCGTTAGCGGCGACGCTATTGCCTCATACTGCTATTGCACAATCTCCGCTGTTTCAACGACCGCATGAAACAGCACGTCTGCACCGGCGGTTGACCACTCTTTGGTAATCTCCTCGGCCTCATTGTGGGACAGACCGTCAACGCAGGGACACATGATCATTGCAGCCGGTGCAACGCGGTTGACCCAGCAGGCATCATGACCTGCGCCGGAAATGATGTTCATGTGCGAATAGCCGAGGCGTTCGGCTGCATCGCGAATGGCCTTCACGCAATCCTTGTCGAATTCCGGCGGATCGAACTGGCCGACAATCTCTGCCGAAAACCCGACGCCAAGTCCGTTGCAGAGTTTTGGCGCTTCGGCCATCAGGCGATCGACCATCGAATTGAGGCGGTCCAGTTCATGGCTGCGGAAATCGACGGTGAAAACCACCTTGCCGGGAATGATGTTACGCGAATTGGGATAGACTTCAATGTGTCCAATGGCGCCAACGGCATTGGGCGCATTTTCCATGGCGATGGTGTGTACCAGTTCGGTGATCTGTGCGAGGCCCCGCCCGGCATTCTTTCGCATGGGCATGGGGGTCGAACCGGTATGGCTTTCCTTGCCGGTGACGGTACATTCGATCCAGCGCAGGCCCTGGCCATGGGTGACAACGCCTATATCCTTGCCTTCTGCTTCGAGGATCGGACCCTGTTCGATGTGCAATTCGAAATAGGCATGCATCTTTCGCTCGCCGACTTCTTCCTCGCCCTTCCAGCCGATACGCTCGAGTTCATCGCCGAATTTCAGGCCCTTGGCGTCTTCCTTCGAGTAGGCCCATTCCTTGCTGAAAATGCCTGCAAAAACGCCCGATGCCATCATGGCCGGAGCAAAGCGGGTGCCTTCCTCATTGGTCCAGTTGGTAACAACGATGGGATGCTTGGTTTTTATGCCCAGGTCGTTCAGCGTGCGGACGATTTCAAGGCCGGCGAGTACGCCCAAAACGCCATCATATCGCCCGCCCGTCGGCTGGGTATCGAGGTGCGAACCAACATAGACCGGCAAAGCGTCAGGGTCGGTTCCCTCGCGGCGCATGAACATCGTGCCCATCTGGTCAACACCCATGACAAGCCCGGCATCCTTGCACCATTGTTGAAAGAGCCTGCGTCCCTCGCCATCCTCGTCGGTTACAGTCTGGCGGTTCGATCCGCCTGCGATGCCGGGGCCGATTTTCGCTATCTCATGGATGGAGTCCCATAGCCTGTCGCCATTGATCCGCAGGTTCTCGCCGGCGACTGGAAGGCCTGTTTTCGAGTGCGTTTCAAGTTTTTGATCAGGCATCTGGCTTCTCCCTTCCGGCACCGGCAACTGGGGACCGGTGAACTGTTTTGCATTTTTGCGCAGGAAAATAATTTTTGACCGGTTGGTAAAGATTACAGGTTCCTGATAGACTCTCAAGAGTTTAAATGGGAATTGAATGCAGTTTTCCAGCGGGATCACCCAAATAACAACAGCTTTGCGCCATCAAGCGAGGTTTAAATTGTCCCTTCCAAGAGCAGCACAAACCAAGCGGCGCACCCGCATCCAGGCCGAAAAGGAAGAGCTGATCCTTGAAGCGGCGCTTGAGGTGTTCGCAAGCCATGGCTTCAGGGGAGCAACCATCGACCAGATCGCAGACCAGGCAGGCATGTCGAAGCCCAATTTGTTGTATTATTTCCCGACAAAGGAAGCCGTGCACCGCCTGTTGATCGACAGGATTCTGGATACCTGGCTCGATCCGCTGCGGGCGATCGACGGGGAGGGCGATCCGCTTTCAGAGATCAAGTCCTATATCCGGCGCAAGCTGGAAATGGCACGCGACTTTCCAAGGGAATCGCGACTTTTTGCCAACGAGATTCTGCAGGGTGCTCCGCGCATCCAGGAGGAATTGCAGGACCTGAAGAACCTCGTGGATGAAAAGGTGAAGGTTTTTTCTAGATGGATGGATGAGGGCAAGATCCGCCGCATCGATCCTTATCACATGATATTCTCGATATGGGCCACCACCCAGCATTATGCCGATTTCGATGTACAGGTGCAGGCAGTGCTGGGGCCCAAACGTTCCGGTGAGGGGCGCTTCGAGGATGCGGCGCGCTATCTCGACCAGTTGTTTGTCGGCGGTCTGAAACCCTAGGGGATCGTCCTCAATGATCGGGCGCAAAGGCGACGATGGCAAGCGCCAGCGCGGTGACCAATGCGCCCGCCATCACCGACACCGCTACCCAGCCATGGCCAATCAGGCCTTCAATCAGGATCACGAATGACGGGGTCAGGTATCCATAGGACAGAACTTTCGACGCGGGCAGCCGCATCGAGGCATATTGAACGAGGAAGAAGGTTCCTGCGGTGGTGAAGAGAGCCAGATAGCCAATTGCGATCCAGACAATTGCCGGCAGCGCCGCCCATTGTGTTGCAATGATGTCGGGCAGGCCAGCGATCAACAGCCAGATCATGGTCGCACTGACAGCGCACAGGGTAAAATAGGCACTGTGTTCGCCACGGTTGAACAAGCGGTTGAGCGGGGCGACAGCCGCGTGTGCCATGCAGCCGAAAAAGAAGACGGCTTCGCCGCGACCAATCTTAAAGCCCAATATGGCCTCGAGATTGCCCCGGAAGATTACCCAAACCGCGCCAAGGCTGGCAATGACAAGGCTGAGGAAAACCAGTCCGCGCGTCTTTTGGCGCAGGAACAGATAGCCAAAACCGGCACTCATCAGCGGAATAAGCGTGAAGACGGCACCGGTGGAAACCGGCTGGGAAATTTGCAACGCCATGAACATGGTCACAAAATAAAACGCCATCAGTGCGCCGATGATGGCGAAGCGCCAGGGTGCCTTTGGTATCACCGGCATCTTGCCGAACATGGCCCGGTTAATGGCAATCAGTATGGCTACTGCAAGGACAAAACGAACTGCGTTCAACGCCGATGGTGAAAGGTGCGGCGCTGCCAGGTCGCCGATGGAAAAGGAACCGGCAATCAGTGCAGCAAACAGCAATCCGGCCAGATGGCCGAGTACCTTGTTACGGCCTGTTGCGTGGGTATTGGCAGAGTTGGCAGGAGCGGGCGTAGTGCGGGTCCCTGGCACCTCATCCGTGCTCTCGGCGTGATCAGGATCAGTGCTGTTCAATGGACGATTTCCGGCACGGTGCTGCAATTGTACTCCAGATGGACGGGGACCGGTTCGAAATGAACCCTGTCCCCGCCCAGTCCGGGAGGAGGCTCTTCATCGGTTACTGTGCGGCTACGCGCGATGGATTGTTCGGATGCTCGGTCCAGTTTGCGTATTTTTTCTGGACTTTCTTCTTCGTGCGAAGATCCGTTTCACCGGGCGCGAGCGGCACCATCGTGATGCAATTGTCGACCGGGCAGACATTGACGCAAAGATTGCAGCCGACGCATTCTGCATCGATCACCTCGAAATGCCGTTTGCCATCGACCATCGCGGTGATTGCCTGGTGCGAAGTATCCTCGCAGGCAATGTGGCAACGCCCGCACTGGATGCAGAGGTCCTGATTGATCCGGGCCTTGGTGACATAGTTGAGATTGAGATACTGCCAGTCGGTGACATTGGGAACGGCGCGGCCAATCACGTCATCGAGGTTCGCATGACCTTTCTCGTCCATCCAGTTGGAGAGGCCCGCAATCATTTCCTCGACGATCTTGAAGCCATAGGTCATCGCGGCTGTGCAGACCTGGACATTGCCCGCGCCCAGCGCCAGGAACTCGGCTGCATCGCGCCAAGTGGTAACCCCGCCAATGCCGGAGATCGGCAGGCCCCGCGTTTCTGCATCGCGTGCGATCTCGGCCACCATGTTGAGCGCGATCGGCTTGACTGCCGGGCCGCAATAGCCGCCATGCGAACCCTTGCCGTCAATTGAGGGTTCGGGTGAGAAGTTGTCGAGATTGACCGAGGTGATCGAGGAAACCGTGTTGATCAGCGACACGGCATCGGCGCCGCCGGCCTTTGCTGCGCGGGCAGGGTAGCGGATATCGGTGATGTTGGGCGTCAGTTTGACGATCACCGGCATGCGCGTATTGGCCTTGCACCAGCGTGCCACCATCTCGATGTATTCGGGAACCTGTCCAACGGCCGAACCCATGCCACGTTCGCTCATGCCGTGCGGACAACCGAAATTCAGTTCGATGCCGTCGGCTCCGGTTTCCTCTACAAGTGGCAGAATCGCTTTCCACGCCGCTTCCTCACATGGCACCATGATCGAGACGATCATTGCCCGGTCCGGCCAGTCCCTCTTGACCTGCTTGATTTCCCGCAGATTGGTCTGCAGGTCGCGATCAGTGATCAGTTCGATATTGTTGAGGCCGAGCAGGCGGCGGTCAGCGCCCCAGATGGCGCCATAGCGCGGACCGTTGACATTGACGACCGGCGGGCCGGCCTCTCCAAGGGTCTTCCAGACGACGCCGCCCCATCCGGCCTTGAAGGCGCGTTCGACATTGTAAGCCTTGTCGGTCGGCGGCGCGGAAGCGAGCCAAAACGGATTGGGTGACTTGATGCCGACGAAATTGTTCCTGATGTCTGCCATTCAATACCTCCTATTGACTCAAATCTCTCTCGTTGTTCGGGCCTAGCGAACCATATTACAGGAAACCTTGCTGCAAATACTCTCCAGTGTTTTCCAAAAATCTGGTTTGTCGCCCTTTGTATTTTCATTTTCGATTATTTTATCCCCCCATACGCTTAGGAGATGTATAACTCCGTCTTCACAAATTTCCCATTCGTCTGTTTGTGTATTTTTAAAAATTTTACCGTGCACAACGTTTGATCCGTATTCTGTATTGCAGTTTATTTTATTTGCATATCCATTTTCAGTAGACATAAGCAAATTAGAAATAGATATTATTGCTGTGAAAAAAATACTAATTGCTTTGCGAAACTTTTTCCTTTGTGCAGTCGGCGTAAAAATACGGATATTTATCATATTGGATTGAGTGGCCACATTGATCCCCATTTCAAGCCATTAGTGCGCGGTTTATGCTTTCCGCAGCATCGCGCCCCTGGGCTACGGCGGTTACTGTCAGGTCTTCGCCCTTGTCGGTGCAATCGCCACCAGCCCAGATACCCACGATTGAAGTCCTGCCTTCCGAATCCACCGCAATGCGCCCCTTGTTGAGGGCCACGGCCGTGGACGAACCATTGAGATGGCTGGCATCGAGCGCCTGCCCGATGGCACTGAAAATCTGGTCAGCAGGCAGTTTCACAGTCTTTCCGGTTCCAACCAGCTTGCCTTTGACCAACCGGGTATATTCGAGCTCGATACCGCTGACCTTGCCCTTGGCGGTTTTCAGCTTTTTAGGCTGCAGCCAGTGGCGGATGATCACCCCGTTGGCGGTGGCCAGTTCCTGCTCGAACACAGATGCGTTCATGTTTTCAGCGCCCCGGCGATAGCAGATGGTGACTTCCTCTGCGCCCAGCAGCTTTGCCTGCATGGCGCAATCTATGGCGGTCATGCCGCCGCCGATGACTACCACGCGCCTGCCAACGGGAATTTTGGCAAGGTTTTTCGCCTGGCGCAGATCGGCGATGAAATCGACCGCGTTTTCCAGCCCTTCGGGCCGTTTCGAACCCAGGCCTATATCGTTCACGCCAGCAAGGCCCATGGCCAGGAATACCGCGTCATGATCGTTGCTCAATTCGCTGATCGTGAAATGCTTGCCAAGTTTGCGCCCATGTTTGATGTCGATGCCGCCAATGGCTGTTACGTAATCGACTTCCGCCTGAGCAAATCCGTCTACGGTCTTGTAGGCGGCAATGCCATATTCATTGAGGCCGCCTGACTTCTTGCGGGCATCGAAAATCTTGACGTCATGGCCGTGCATGGCAAGCCGATGGGCGCAGGCAAGACCGGCAGGCCCGGCACCGACAATGGCAATCTTCTTGCCGGTAGGTGCAGAGCGTTCGTAAAACTGTACGCCGCGCTTCATGGCTTCGTCCGTTGCATAGCGCTGCAACTGGCCGATCTTCACAGGCTTCCCTTCCGCCAGCTCACGCACACAGGCCTGTTCACACAGCGTTTCCGTGGGGCAAACCCTGGCGCACATTCCGCCCAATATGTTCTGGTCGAAAATCGTCTTTGCCGAACCAAGCGTATTGCCTGTGGCGATCTGGCGGATGAACATGGGGATGTCGATATCGGTGGGGCAGGCGGTGACGCAGGGCGCATCATGGCAGAAATAACAGCGGTCGGAAGCGACCAGCGCTTCGTGGCGGTCAAGCAGGGGGTGGAGATCGGCGAAATTCTCGGCAAGCTGTTTGCCGTCAAGCCGTCCCGATACAATTCCGTCCTGCAACTGCTTCGTTCCCATGCCAAACCTCCATCAGCAAGCTGCGCCAGCAATCGGGATCAATTGATGAGACTGGTGCCGGATCACCCTCTTCGCCAGGACGGGACTCATCACTTTCTCCCATGGTGAAATCATAGCTGCAAAAAAAAATTTATCAATTGGTAAAATTTTCAACCCGGAACGTGATGGCGGATATTCGAAGATACCTGTCGGCGGAAATTGCATCGGGACCTTTTTCATGCTGTTGTAGGCATGGGCGCGAGAGACACGGAAAACTGTATCATGACACATGTAAGTTTCATGGCGCCTCTAATGGTTGGCGCCATCACCGTCCCTGCTTTCCTTGCCTTTTGCGGACCGGCTATGGCCGACAGTTGCAAGGAAGAATTCATCGAGTTGATGACCAATCGTACCACAACGGAACCGACCCGTATCCATGTCGTGCAGGACATCAGGGGCGCGGCGAAGACCGTCAATCTGAACTATCAGGATGGCAAGGGAAACTGGCGAACAGAGATGCTCGAGCCGGAAAACGCGCCTTGGTCTATGGGCATTGGCAATGTTCTCTATACATCGAGCGACAAGGGCAAGTCCTGGCAGAAGGTCAGGGAAATGGATGATGCAAATGCCGCCCATGACGCCACGATGGCCGACCGGGTATCAACGGTGAGCAACGTCCAATGCGGCGAAGAGGAACTTGACGGAGTAATCCACCGAACGGTGGAAGCTGATTACAAGATGGCCGGCAGTTTCGAGGCGGATATCCATGACAAGTTCTGGATGAATCCCGAAACCGGCTATGTCCCGCGATTGGAAACTACCATGAAATCAGCTTCGTTCGAGAGTTTTCTCATCCAGAATCTCGAACCTGCGCCGGATTTGACCTTTCCGCAAATCGACTAGGTTTGCAACCTGGCATCCTCAAACATCCAGCAGTTCATCCCCGGCAAACTCCGCATTGTCCTGGATGAACTTGAAACGCGCCTCGGGCTTGTTGCCCATAAGCTGGTCAACCGATAGCTGGGTAGAGACCTCGTCTGCCTCGAGTACCTGAATGCGCAGCAGGGTGCGCTTTTTCGGGTCCATGGTGGTTTCCTTCAATTGCGCCGGCATCATTTCGCCAAGGCCCTTGAAGCGGGTTGTCTCTACCTTGCCGCGGCCATTGAATTCGGTTTCCAGCAGTTCCTGCCGGTGCGCCTCGTCACGGGCATAGGCAGACTTGCCGCCCTGGGCGAGCTTGAAGAGCGGTGGAACCGCCATGTAGAGATGCCCGCCGCGAATGATATCGGGCATTTCCTGCCAGAAGAAGGTTATGAGCAGGGACGCAATATGCGCGCCGTCCACATCCGCATCGGTCATGATGATGACGCGGTCATAGCGAAGGTCTTCCTCGCGGTATTTCGAGCGTGTTCCGCATCCCAGTGCCTGGATAAGGTCGGCGATCTGCTGGTTTGCTGCCAGTTTCTCGCGCGAAGCGGAGCCGACATTGAGGATCTTGCCGCGAAGGGGCAGGATCGCCTGGTTGACGCGGTTGCGGGCCTGTTTGGCCGAGCCGCCGGCTGAATCGCCCTCGACGATGAAAAGTTCCGTGCCGCCTGTGGCATTGGCCGAACAATCGGCAAGTTTGCCGGGAAGGCGCAGTTTGCGCGTTGCCGTCTTGCGGTTGATTTCCTTTTCCTTGCGGCGGCGAAGGCGTTCCTCGGCGCGGTCCACCACCCATTCCAGCAGTCTGGAAGCCTGGGCAGGCGAGGCGGCAAGCCAGTGGTCGAACGGATCGCGTATCGCAGTCTCGACTATCCTCTGGGCTTCGACCGTTGCGAGCTTGTCCTTGGTCTGGCCAACGAATTCGGGCTCGCGCACAAAAACGGAGAGCATAGCAGCAGCCGATGTCATCACGTCATCGGTGGTAATCATGGCAACCTTCTTGTTGCCGATCATCTCGCCATACTGCTTGAGGCCCCTTGTGAGCGCGATGCGGAAACCGGCTTCGTGCGTACCACCTTCAGGGGTCGGGATCGTGTTGCAGTAGGAGTTGACGAAGCCGTCATCGCCAAACCAGGTCACGGCCCATTCCATCGAACCATTCCGCCCGGTATTATCCGATTTGCCTGCAAAGGGTTCGGTTGTGACCCGGTGCTGGCTGCCAAGCGAAGCGTCGAGATAGTCCCGCAAGCCGCCGGGAAAATGGAAGACCGCCTTAGGCGGGGTTTCGTCCTTTTCGCCAATAAGCGAGGGATCACAGGTCCAGCGGATCTCCACACCGCCAAAGAGGTAGGCCTTGGACCTTGCCATCTTGAAAAGGCGTTCGGGGGAGAATTTGCAGCCCTTGCCGAAGATCTGCTCGTCAGGCCTGAAGCGCACTTTCGTGCCGCGGCGGTTGTGAACCTCACCAACTTCCTTCAGCCTGCCTTGCGGAATGCCTCTGGAAAATTCCTGGACATGGAGAACCCGGTTGCGCGCCACTTCCACGATGAGGTGCTCGGAAAGCGCATTGACCACGGAAACGCCCACACCGTGCAGGCCGCCGGAAGTCTCATAGGCATCGCCGTCAAACTTCCCGCCGGCATGCAGCACGGTCATGACGACCTCGACGGTGGACTTGCCTTCCTTGTGGTATTTGGGATGGATGTCGGTGGGAATGCCGCGCCCATTGTCGGTAACCGACAGATAGCCTTCGCTATCGAGTTCCACCTCGATCCATGAAGCATGTCCGGCCACAGCCTCATCCATGGAGTTGTCGATCACCTCCGCAAAGAGGTGGTGCATCGCCTTTTCGTCCGTACCGCCAATATACATGCCGGGGCGCTTGCGGACGGGTTCGAGGCCTTCGAGAACGGAGATCGCATCCGCGCCATAGGCGTCTGACGATTTGTCGGCAACGCGCGGCCTTGTTCCGGATCTGGATTCAGGCGCGGGTTTTTCGTGCTTGTCGCCACTTGCTGCGAAAAGGTCGTTTGTATTGTCCATCTTGGGCCGCATCTTCAGGAATTCGAATCAATGGGAAGACAATAACGCCACATCCCCATGAATGCGAGACGCGGAGTCCGGCCAAAAGCCGGGCGCCAGCAGTTCTGTGCAAAACAGAATCCGGAGAAAGGGGTTCCTTGCAATGAAAACCGATCACCAGACACAGGCCTTTGGTTCGATTGTTGAGGTGGAACGGTCCGCTCAGCCCCAAAGACAGCAGCATCGGGGATTTCACAGCGTTCATTGCCTACACGGATGAGATGGAGATTGCCACTGCGTTCCATGCGGAACTCACCGTATTCATCGGCCGGAAAGGAAAGAAACCCGGCCCTGTTGGGGGGAGCCGGGTTTCATCATTCTGCGAGGTCTTGGACATTTACGGAATATTGGGTATCCCGTCCTTATTTGACCACGCAGAAATGATCCTTGCCATCATAGCCACGGTAGGTTCCCGTGTTGATGTTGAAGGAGCGGTATTTGCTGTCACACCAGCGTGCCCATTCGGCGGACCATGGCTCATAGCTTGCGTCGAACGTATCTTCGTAACGAATTACCTTTGGCTCGCGGTAGGTATCGTGCAATGGGCGGCGCTCCACATAGGGCTCCCGATAGGTCTCCCGGTAAGGTTCCCTGTACTGCTCCCTGTAGATTGGCGTTGGCTCTACGTAGCGGGGCTGTGGCTGGACATAGACCACATCCGGCTGGCGATTGCGGGATGCCTGGTCGGCAATGATGGCGCCGATGGCAAATCCGATCACGCCGGCAGCCAGCGCATCATGGTTGTTGCTGCGGCGCTTTTTTGAGGAATGCTTCTTGTGATAGATGTGCTTTTCGACAATCACCTTGCGGTCATGATGCCCGCGGTAGTCACGGTAGTCACGATGGCCGGCTTCAGCTGAAGCAACAGGCAGGGCAGTGGTCAGGGCAAAGCTGGCTGCCAGGGTCAGGGCGAGGGCCTTTGTGGCGCTGGTCTTGACACCTGATTTAAGGAAATTGGTCATATCGGCCTCCTTGGTGAGCGGCATGTCCATTCATGCCCGTTGTTTGATAAAGCCAATTTCGCAGATTCTGCCTGAACGTAATCTGAATGGTGCGTTCAGTCTTGCGAGGGACAAAATATCGGTTGTTCAGCTGGGCAAAATGCGGCTAACAAAACGCATGACCAAAGCACCTGACACGCTACGCATTGCCATCGCCCAGTTGAACCCGATCATGGGGGATATTGCCGGCAACATTGCTCTGGCCCGCGAAGCAAGGGCAGATGCCGCCCGCCATCATGCGGATCTGGTTTTCCTTACCGAACTGTTTGTGTCGGGCTATCCGCCGGAGGATCTGGTACGAAAGCCCGCCTTTCTCAAAGACTGCATGGAGGCGGTAGAGGAGCTGGCTCGCGACACTGCAGATGGAGGGCCGGGAATCATCATCGGCTCTCCCTGTGTTGAGGATGGCGCCGACGGCCACAAGGTCTACAATGCGGTGGCAGTGCTGGATGAGGGAAAGGTGCAGACCTGGCGTTTCAAGGTTGACCTGCCCAATTACGGGGAATTCGACGAGAAGCGCGTCTTTGACCAGGGGCCGATGCCAGGTCCGGTGAATTTCAGGGGTGTTCGGCTCGGCATTCCGATTTGCGAGGACATCTGGGGAGATCTCGGCGTTTGCGAGACACTGGCCGAGTCGGGTGCAGAAATACTGCTTTCGCCAAATGGTTCGCCTTACTATCGCAACAAGATGGATGTGCGCCACCAGGTTGTTATCCGCCAGGTTATCGAGAGCGGCCTGCCCATGATCTATGCCAACCAGATGGGTGGGCAGGACGAACTCATGTTCGATGGCGGGTCTTTTGTCATCAATGGTGACAAGAAGCTTGTCGTGCAGATGAACCAGTTCGAGACCAGCGTGCTAACCACGACATGGCGCCGCGGCGCGGACGGCTGGACTTGTGACGATCATTCCAGGGCCAGGTTGCCGGAAGCCGATGAAGCGGACTGGCGGGCCTGTGTCATGGGTCTGCGCGACTATGTGAACAAGAACGGCTTCAAGAATGTGGTGCTGGGCCTTTCGGGCGGGATTGATTCTGCCATTTGCGCGGCGATGAGCGTTGATGCGCTGGGAGAGGAACGCGTGCGCTGCATCATGATGCCCTACAAGTACACGTCGAAGGACAGCCTGAAGGATGCGGAAGAATGCGCAAGCCTGCTCGGGGTCCACTATGAGATCATCGCCATCGAGGAGCCGGTCGAAGGCTTCAACAGGGCGCTGGCGGCAACATTTGACGGGACCAGCCACGGTGTCACCGAGGAGAACCTGCAGTCACGCGCAAGGGGCGTCATCCTGATGGCTATATCCAACAAGTTTGGCTCGATGGTGGTGACGACCGGCAACAAGTCGGAAATGTCGGTGGGCTATGCAACGCTTTATGGTGACATGAATGGCGGCTACAACCCGATCAAGGACCTGTACAAGATGCAGGTTTACCGGTTGTCCGCCTGGCGCAATTCCCATTGTCCGCCTGATTGCAAGGGGCCAACGGGAATCGTGATACCGCAAAACATCATCGACAAGGCACCTTCGGCAGAATTGCGGCCAGACCAGACGGATCAGGATTCCCTGCCACCTTATCCGGTTCTCGATGACATTCTCGAATGCCTGGTTGAGAAGGAGCTTTCGACCGCCGAGATCGTGGCACGGGGCCATGACGAGGCTACCGTTCACCGGATCGAGCATCTCCTGTACATCGCCGAATACAAGCGCCGCCAGTCACCGCCAGGCATCAAGATTACCCGGAAGAATTTCGGACGTGACAGGCGTTACCCGATTACCAATCGCTACAGGGACCGGGGATGAGGGCAGGCAGATGCCGGCAACGTCGTCACACTTGCCAGGTCAGGCGGGCGCGGAACGGGAGCGTATCAAATGACGACCCTGTTCCGGCCGGTTCGCTTTGCCTGGTAGAGATTGGTGTCCGCCGCCTTGAATAGGCTCTGGGCTGACTTGGCGTTCGCGCTGCTGGCTACTCCGACCGAAATGGTTGTCCTTAGCTCGGTACCGTCCAGATCAAGCGCCAGTTTCTCGATGGTCGTACGGTAACGCTCACCGATCGCCTCAAGGTCCTTGCCGGACGCATAGGGGGCAATGACTGCAAACTCCTCACCGCCAATACGGGCGACTATGTCATATTCGCGCGCAAGTTCGTTAATCGAACGCGCAACTTCCTTCAGGACATAATCGCCCGTGACGTGGCCATGCTCGTCATTGATTGTCTTGAAGAAGTCGATATCGAAGAGAAACAGGCCAAACTGCGCGCGCGTCTTGGCAAACTCCTCGAGATAGGCGGCCAATGCCCGGTCAAAGAAACGGCGGTTATAGATGCCGGTCAGGGCGTCCATATGGGCAAGATTTTCGAGTTCGGACGCCCGGTTCGCTGCCTTCACTCTCTCAACTTCACGCGATCTGATTGCAGGGTAGAGGACCGTGATGGAGTGAAAAAAGCCCGCCAGCAAAATGGCGATAGTGGCGAAAAGCAACTTTTCGGAATCTGTCCAGATGCCCGGTTCGAAGAAGTGGTTCAGTTGGGATGCGTTTATCTGCAATAGCCAGGCATAGATGACCATACCCGTTCCAACACCGAACAAAACGGTGTTGAACATCAGCATTGGCGGTGACTGGTCAGTCTTTCTTTTGTTCATCTATGTAAGCCGGGGCGAGAGGCATTTCTCCACATTATGACGCGAAGTCACAAAAACCCAGTAAAAATAGATGGTTAACGATGTATCCCGAAAACCGTTCCAATCAGGGTCAGGTTGCAGTGTCAAAAACAGTATCGTGCTGTCTGTATACAGGTCACCTTGTGGCTGCCGGTTGTACTGCAGGACGGACCGGCGGCTTCCACATTGCCATGCCGGAAGCCATGGCCCACATTGTCGGCAATTGACTGGATCAGCGCGCCGTTGGCAAGGCTGGAGGCCTCTTCAACGCTGCGGCCGGAGGCCCTGGCGTTGAAGCGAAGGCAACTGACGACGGTTTTTGAATGGCCCCAGGCGCCGAACTCGATCCTGCCATGGCCGCCCTTGTGAGGGTGCCAGTGTCCGTGTTTCGCGGAATGGCCCTTTTGCCTGCCATCCGAGTGTTTCCAGACTGGTTTCCAGTTGCCGGATCCCGAGGATTTCTGGGCTGGTAGCGCCGGCGTGGTACAATAGGAATACTGCACTTCGCAGCCATAGGTTGCGATACCCCTTTTGAAATCATCGGCAACGTAACAGACCGGCTCCGAATAGCTCGCATTTGACGGGCTGATATGGCCGGCGCTGGCTCTGGCCCTTACTTTGGCATCGCGTGCGGCGCGACGCTCGGCAATGGCCTGGCTCGGCCCCTCGCCCTGGCCGACCGAGACGGCAAAGGCCGCATCGGCCGTCACTGGCGCAAGTACGGCGATACCAAGGGAAAGACTGGTCACAATCAGAAAACGGCTATGCATGGGTCAGATATCTCCAGCCGCCCCATAAATGGCGACTTTACAACAGGTTGACCGCATCTTTTTTCCTCGAAGGACAATCTTCGCATGCCTTGCGGTATGGCGCAATGGGTGGCAGGAAGCACTGTCGGTTCGGTCCGTGGCCGCCGATTCCTGCAAACCCTCAACCTCGGCGGCACATGTCCTATTTCGCATTCCTGCGTGAAAATGTTCGCTGGCTGGTTGGCGGTTTCATGTTGTGCTTCTTTTCTTCCTTCGGGCAAACCTTTTTCATTGCGCTTTCAGGTGGGCAGATCCGCGCCGAATACGGATTGAGCAATGGCGAGTGGGGATCGCTATACATGTTGGCGACGCTTGCCAGTGCCCTGACGCTGCCTCACCTTGGAAGGATCGTTGATCACATATCGGTTTCTGCCACGATTGTGGTAATTGCGCCGGGCCTTGCGCTGGCATGCTGGCTGATGTCGACGTCAACTTCGGCACTGCTTCTGGGCGTGACACTCTATTTGCTGCGCCTTTTCGGTCAGGGAATGATGACCCACACCGCCTTCACTGCGATGGGCAAGTGGTATTCGGGCCATCGTGGCAGGGCGGTTTCCATCGTCACACTCGGTCATCAGGCAGGCGAAGCAGCGCTGCCCATTTTGATGGTAACGATGTTTGCCCTTGTAGGCTGGCGCAATTCATGGCTTGCGGCGGCCGGTACGCTCGTACTTGTGGCATTGCCGCTGATTTATTTCCTGATGAAGGTCGAGCGCCAGCCGCGTCTGAACGACAAACCGGAAACACGGCGAACCGCCAGGGACTGGAGGCGGGGGGAGGTGCTCCGCGACCCATTGTTCTGGATCATGCTAATGGGTGTTCTTGCTCCCGCCTTTATCGGCACCACCATCTTCTTTCACCAGGCTTATCTCGTCGAGTTGCGGGGATGGGAAGCGGAAGCCTTTGCTTCCGCCTTTATCGTCATGGCAGCAATGACGATTGCCTTTGCGCTGATTTGCGGCGTGCTGATTGACCGGTTTGGCGCTGTCCGTATCCTGCCGTTCTACCTTTTGCCGCTCGGCATGGCCTGCATGGTGCTGGCGTTAATCCCTGACCAGTACGGGATTTTCATCTTCATGGGGCTGCTGGGTCTATCCTACGGTTTTTCATCAACGCTATTTGGCGCTTTATGGCCAGAAATCTATGGCATCGCGCACCTTGGCGGCATCCGCTCCATCACAGTTGCCTTTATGGTGTTTTCCAGCGCCCTCGGGCCGGGCCTTTCCGGGATACTGATCGACCTCGGTGTTTCCTATCTGGCGCAGATTTTCGTCATGGGCCTGTATTGCCTTGCGGCATGCGTCGTAATGCTGTTTGTAAGCCGAAAACTGATCGAACGAAGTAGCCTTCCATCATGACCACACCTGTAGTCCGTTTTGCCCCGTCGCCAACCGGGAATATTCACATCGGCAATGCGCGCACCGCGCTGGTCAACTGGATATTTGCCAAGAAACAGGGCGGGCGTTTCATCCTGCGATTTGATGATACCGATCAGGCGCGCTCGAAAACCGAATATGCGAAAGGGATCGAACGTGACCTTGAATGGCTCGGCATTCATCCTGATCGCATCGAGCGCCAGTCGGCCCGTTTCGAGGTGTATCAGAAGGCGACTGAAGCCCTGAAAGCCAAGGGCCTTCTCTATGCGTGCCATGAAACGTCGGAGGAACTTGATCACCAGCGCAAGCGCCTTGCGCTGCGCGGAAAACCTCCGGTTTATGACCGGTCAGGCCTCAGATACACCAAGGAACAACTGGCGAAATACGAAGCTGAAGGCCGCAAGCCGCATTGGCGCTTCCTGCTTCCGAACCATGCCGGTGATCCGTTTGATCCGCAACGCACGGAAGTTCACTGGAATGACCTGGTACGCGGGCCGCAAACTGTTGATCTCGCCTCCATGTCTGATCCGGTGCTGGTGCGCGAGGATGGCACCTGGCTCTATACGCTGCCCAGCGTTGTGGACGATATCGACATGGGCATTACCCATATCATTCGAGGGGATGACCATGTCACCAATACAGGCGCACAGATCGCGTTGTTCGAGGCGTTGGGGGCCACAGCGCCGGGCTTCGGGCATCACAACCTCCTGACCACGGCAAGCGGGGAAGGGCTGTCCAAGCGGTTGGGATCGCTCTCGCTGCAGTCATTGGCCACAGACGGTTATGAACCCATGGCGGTCGCTTCGCTCGCCACATTGATAGGCACTTCAGGCGCTGTTGAGGCTGTACCGGACATGGATACGCTGATCGACAAATTCGATATTGCCTCGATCACGAAATCTGCTGCCAAATTCGATGTCTCAGAGCTCGACAGCCTGAATGCAAGGCTTGTTCACGATATGGACTACGCGCAAGCGGCCAACCGGTTAAATGCGGTAGGCGTTGGCGGGGGCGAAGCGTTCTGGAATTGCGTTCGCGGCAATATCGAAAAGGTGGAGGGCGCCGCCTTCTGGTGGAAAAGGGTTGAGAAGGCCGATCCGGTGATTGAGGAAGAAGATCGCGAGTTCATTCAACAGGCTGCATCGCTATTGCCTGCCGAGCCATGGGATGGTGACACCTGGAATAAGTGGGTAGCGGCGGTGAAAGCCTCGACCGGCCGCAAGGGCAAGGGGCTTTTCATGCCGCTTCGCAAGGCGCTCACTGGCGAAAGCCATGGGCCGGAACTTGCCGAATTACTGCCGATTATTGGACGGGAAAGAACGCTGGCCCGACTATCCTGATATTGCCGCTGCGCTGGGTTTCGTCACCGGCGCCTGTTGCAATGCCTGCGAGTTTCTCAATCGTCATACCCGCTTTTTCGTTCATCAGGGTTTCCTCGCCAAGAGCGATATCCTGTCTGAAGGTCGGAACCGGCAGGATTACAGTTCGGGTCTCGGGCTCTACTTCCCTTACTTCGGTCGAACCTGCCAATTCCTCGAAACCTGTCATGGTAATCGACCGGCAGGAGCACTCCCTGTTGACCATCTTGCGGTAGGCGAATGCATTTTCGAGCGATGCATAGGGCTGGCCTGTACGGTACGAGATTGAGTTTTCCGCATCGCCACCCGGCATTGGATGAACAAAGAGGGCGGTCTCCGTGCCGGGACACATTTGCTGGCACTGGGCGAGATCCTCCTCAAAACGTTTCTGCGATGTCGAAAAACTGATCGGGAAGTAGTATCCGTCGCAGGTTCGCACGCACAAGGTGCGGTACGTCCCCCCACCAAGCGAGGCAACGCCGCCTTCCTGAACAGCGCCTTCCGAAGTATAGGTCTTGTTTCCGAAAATCTGCTCCAGCAGGGTCTGTCGACGATCCGGCGCAGCTTCGGTACTTGCCTGTCTTGGCGTCTCCGCGCCGCATCCGTTGCGCTGCATGGACTGAACAATTGCAGCGCGCTGTGCCCTGGTGCCACCGCTCGGGGCAAAACTGTCGCGCTGACTCTCAAGGCTTCTCAGGTTGGCGTACATCTTGGCGAGGCTGTCCCGGATGCGCAGGCAATTGTTGGAATTTCGAAACTGGCAGCCATTTCGCAGGGACGCATTTTCGGTCTTGCGTATCTGGACTGTCTGATCGCGCACGGCACGGTCAAAACGCTGATACTGCTGGCTGGAGCCGGAGCCGCGGCCTGTTTCGACCTGGGCCAGTTGCGCCTGCAGGGAGCGGCAGGTGCTGCTCTGCGCATGGGCAGGCGTGGAAAGGCCAGACAGCATGATCAGAAACAACATGACGGCGGCCAGCATCTTTCTGATGCGGCCAGAATCGTGAATTCCCGGATCGGTCGGTAAAATCGCGGCCAATATCGTCCCAAACTTCAAGCTTCACGGGCAGTGCGCTGGTGCGGACCGCCCGGTACATGTTTCCCGTCTGCGCAACACTAACGCCAGAGCGTTAAGGAAGCCTATCCAAATGCCACCGATTGCTGCGCACAGCCAAGCCGAGTACGGACAAGGCTGTGATCCCGATTGTCGTGCATGCTGCCTGAACAGAGGCTGAACAGAGGCTGAACACGTCCCGGAAATGAGGCCAGACAACGACAATTTCAGCAGAATGCGGAAAAATGCAGGCAAATCCGCCTAGGCGATCAGGCTTACCCGGTTGCCACCATGGCGTTCGAGGCGGCCCGCCAGATCGAGTTCTATCAGGACAAGCTGGACCTGACTGATACTGGCACCTGAAAACCTGACAATATCGTCAATCTCGACCGGTGTCGGACCCAGCGCAGCAAGGATACCGGCCCTGGCCTCGTCAGCATTCACCGGCATTGGCGGCGTGTCCCCGGGTTCGTCATGATCTGGTTCGCTCCAGATACCCTGTTCCACCGGAGGGCCTGAAGCCGAAAGATCGGATACGATGTCAGCTGGTTCGGTCACCAGGGTGGCGCCCTGCTTGATAAGCCAGTTGGTACCGGCGCAGCGAGGGTCAAGCGGGGAGCCCGGGATGGCAAAAACGGTTCGTCCCGCCTCATTGGCGAGGCGTGCGGAAATCAGCGAGCCTGAGCGTTTTGCAGCCTCTACAACGAGAAGTCCGTTGGCGATACCAGCGACGAGGCGGTTGCGCCTTGGAAAATCCTTGGCGCGAGGTTTCCAGCCCATCGGCATTTCGGAAATGAAGCAGCCGCCATATTCAAGGATGTCCATGGCCAGTTCGTGGTTTTCTTCGGGAAAAACATGATCCACACCGCCGGCAAACACCGCGACTGTTCCGGTCGACAGGGCGCTCTTGTGTGCTGCAGCATCAATTCCGCGCGCCAGTCCGGAAATCACAACATAGCCTTCCTCGCCAAGGCCCGAAGCAAAATTGGCCGCAAGGCGCATTCCGTTAATCGAGGCATTGCGCGAGCCGACAATGCCCACCGATGGCTGGTTGAGGATGGTTGCATTGCCCTTCACGCACAAAAGCGGCGGCGGATAGTCGACGCTGCGCAGAAAAGGCGGATAGTCCGGTTCGCCCATGCCGATAAAGCGGGCATTGTTGCGCGCAGCATATTCGATCTCGCGCTCTGCGTCCTGGCGGCTGGCGATGCGGATACGGCCTGCTACGCCGCCGGCCTGGATCAGTTCGGGAAGCGCGTCAAGTGCAGCCGCCGCCGTCCTGAAATGATTGATGAGATCACGAAAAGTGGCCGGGCCGACATTGTCGCTGCGAATGAGCTGCAACCAGTTGAGGCGCTGTTCGTCGGTAAGCGTGATGGTCCCCCTGAGCCTTTGCGCCTCCACCATCAGCCTTCAGCCCTTGCTGCCGATCCTGCTTTCCTTTCCCGATAGCAGGCGGGAAATGTTGGCCCGGTGAAATATCCAGACCAGTATGGAAAGCAGGATGAAAAGTTCACCGACCTGAACCTTGCCCATCCAGTACAGCGAAACAGGGACCGCGATAGATGCCAGCAAGGCAGCAAGAGACGAATAGCGGGTTATCGCGGCAACTGCCAGCCAGACCGCGGCAAAGACAAGCATTGCCTGCCAGGCCAAAGCCAGCAGTACACCCACATAAGTTGCGACTCCCTTGCCGCCCTTGAACTTTAGCCAGACGGGAAAACAATGGCCCAAAAAGGCCCCCAGTCCGGCCATTACGGCCTGATCGGGTCCAAAGTAACCGGCAGCCCAGACGGCTACAGCACCTTTCAGCATGTCCGCGATCAGCGTGACGGCCGCAACACCCTTGCGCCCGGAACGCAATACATTGGTTGCACCAATATTGCCCGAACCGATTTTCCGGATATCACCCAGACCGGCCATTTTTGCAAAGATCAGGCCGAACGGAATCGAACCCAGCAGATAGCCAAAGGCCAACGCAGACAGCAGGTAGGGCAGGGCCAGCTGCCAGCTGATCGGATCGGGCATTTATTCCTCCGCGAAATATGCGGCGCTACGCGTTTTCGTTGAAGATTGTGCGCCCGCCTACCATGGTTTGCAAGACCCTTCCTGAAAAGCGTGCGCCCTCGAAAGGAGTGTTTTTTGACAGGGAACGGATCCTGGATTCATCATAAATCCACGGCGCGTTCACATCGACGATGCACAAGTCGGCAGGCATGCCGGTTTTCAGGCTGCCGGCTTCAAGGCCAAGCAGCCGGGCGGGGCGGGTCGACATAGCGTCGATGAGCCTTGTCAGGGTGACCTGTTCGTCGTGATAAAGCCGCAAGGCAGCTGCGAGCATGGTCTCAAGACCGATTGCGCCGTCTGCCGCCTCGGCAAACGGATGGCGTTTCGTGTCGACATCCTGCGGGTCGTGCGAGGAGACGATGATGTCGATGGTCCCGTTCGAGAGGGCCTCGATCATCGCAAGGCGATCCTCTTCCAGGCGCAGGGGCGGGGAGAGACGGAAAAAAGTGCGATAGCGGCCGATATCGTTCTCGTTCAGCGACAAATGATTGATGGAGACACCTGCAGAAACATTGTCGCCGCCACCCTTGGCCCCATCCTTGGCCTTGGCAATTGCCATGGCAGAGAGGGCTGTGGAGAGTTTTGCAGCGTGGTATCGGCCGCCGGTCAGCGCCGCCATGCGCAGGTCGCGTTCCAGCGGGATGATTTCGGCTTCCTTCGGAATGCCAGCAAGGCCGAGATGGGTCGCGTTCAATCCCTCGTTCATGACACCATTGGAAGACAGGTCCGGGTCGCTGGTTTCCTTTGATACCAGGAGCCCGAAATCGCGAGCATAGGTCAGGGCGCGACGCAGTGTCAGCGCATTGCGGATCGAATGCTTGCCCTCGCTGAGCATGACCGCACCGGCTTCCTGCAGGAGTCCGAATTCTGTCAGTTCGCGTCCTTCAAAGCCTTTTGTGACAGCTGCGGAGGGATGGACGTGAACCTGCGAATTGTCGCGTGCGGCGCGCCGTACATAATCAACAAGTGAAACCTCGTCGATGACAGGATCGGTATCCGGCATCATGACATAGCTGGTGACGCCGCCTGCGGCAGCTGCGGCGGAGGCGGAGGCTATCGTCTCGCGATATTCGCTGCCCGGCTCGCCAAGGTGAACCCGCATGTCGACAAGGCCCGGAAAGACATGCAGATCCCTGCCGTCAATTATTTCGGCATTTTCAGGCGATGAAACCTGCGACTTGCCGCGTTCGATGGCCGAAACCTTGCCATTTTCGATCAGGATAGATGCGTTGCCATCGAGATCCTGCGAGGGATCGACGACATGGGCGTTGCGAATGACGAGGGGTGTATCGCTCATCATGCGTCCTTCGAATTGAAGTTGAGGCGCCGGTCGCGGTCTGCGGTCTCGATCAGCGTCTCGATCACCGCCATGCGCAGGGCAACGCCCATTTCCACCTGTTCCTCGATCACGCTTTGCGGACCGTCGGCCACATCGGAGGAAATCTCCACACCGCGGTTCATCGGGCCCGGATGCATGACAAGCGCGCCTTCATTGGCCAGTGCCAGCTTTTGCTGGTCGAGGCCGAAATAGCGGAAATATTCGCGCACTGACGGGATGAGCGCCCCGGCCATCCGCTCGCGCTGCAATCTGAGCATCATCACGACGTCACAGCCGGGCAGGCCGTCTTCCATCCGCCTGAATACCTCGACACCGAGCCGGTCAATGCCGGAGGGAAGCAGGGTCGAGGGCGCAATGACCCTGACCCGCGCGCCCATGGCATTGAGCAGGATGATATTGGAGCGGGCGACACGCGAATGGAGGATGTCACCGCAGATCGCAACTGTCAGCCGAGACAGTCGGCCCTTGTGGCGCCTGATGGTCAGCGCATCCAGCAGTGCCTGAGTGGGATGCTCATGGGCGCCATCGCCGGCATTGATGACGGAACATCCCATCTTTTGCGCAAGCAGTTCCGCAGCGCCTGCCGAATGGTGGCGTACCACGAGCAGATCCGGCTGCATGGCATTGAGCGTCATCGCCGTATCTATAAGGGTCTCGCCTTTCTTCACGGACGATGAGCCGACGGACATGTTCATCACGTCAGCGCCAAGTCGTTTTCCGGCGAGCTCGAAAGATGCCTGGGTTCGGGTGGAAGCTTCAAAAAAGAGATTGATCTGGGTGCGTCCGCGAAGGGTCACCTTCTTCTTTTCGACAGCCCGTGAAACCGCCACTGCCTCATCGGCACGATCAAGGAGAAACTGAATGTCATGGGGGGAAAGGTCGGCAATGCCCAACAAGTGTTCGTTGGGAAAGAGATAGCCCGGAACGGGCGGCAGACGGTCTGTGATTTCCTTGTCCATTAAAGCCAGTGCTATAGGCGGGAAATGGCCATGCGGCAAGCCGCCTGTTGTTCAATTCACGGACCCGGATCACAATTCAGCGGGCAATTTTGTCAAGTGGCGCACGGTGCGTCACCGGGTATGTTTGAAGTAGAAAAAAGTGGACAACCCGCTATGCTTGCAGCCATGCCAGATTCTTTTTCAACCCACGAAGTGTTTAACCAGTCGCCGATCTATGGGGGCCACAATGCCTGGTCCGACGATCCACTGCTGATCCGTATCGCTTCAGCGCTCCCGCAGGAGGTCAAGGCTGGTTATGTTGCCTATGGCAAGTGGCTGGGCGCAAGTGAAACGCTTGAAATGGCCCGGATGGCGAACCGTCATCTGCCGGTTCTGAAAAATTTCGACATGAAGGGGCGCCGTATCGACACGGTCGAGTTTCACCCTTCCTATCACGCCTTCATGCGCAAATCCTTCAGCGAGGGCATTCATTGTTCGATCTGGGAGAGCCAGTCGCAGGAATACGGGCACAGGCATATTGCTCGCGGTGTCCGCTTCTATATGGCCTCTGGCGTTGAACTGGGCCATTTGTGCCCGATCACCATGACCAATGCCTGTGTTGCCGCGATGAAGGAGAGCCCGGATATAGCGCAGGAATGGCTGCCGCTGATCACCTCGCGCAAATATGATCCGGTCGACAAGCCGCCGGTGGAAAAGTCATCCGTTACCCTGGGCATGGGGATGACGGAAAAGCAGGGCGGTACGGATGTGCGCGCAAATACCACCAAGGCGGTGCCAACGGGAGATGGCGTCTATCGCATCACCGGGCACAAGTGGTTTTTTTCCGCGCCCATGTGCGATGCTTTCCTTGTGCTGGCGCAGATGCCGTTGTCTCACGGACTGAAAGAGGAGACGGGGCTTGGCTGTTTCCTGGTGCCGCGCAGGCTGTCCGATGGTTCGGATAACGGGTTGCGGCTGCAGCGCTTGAAGGACAAGCTTGGCAACAGGTCCAATGCATCGAGCGAAGTCGAGTTTCAGGGTACTTACGGCCAGTTGGTTGGTGAGGCTGGCAAGGGTGTTCAGACGATTATCCAGATGGTCAATCTGACCCGGCTCGACTGCGCCATGGGGTCAGCCGGTCTCATGCGTGCAGCACTTGCCGAGGCAATCGATCACACGCGTAACCGCACCGTGATGCAGAAGAAGCTGATCGACCAGCCGCTGATGCAGCGCGTTCTGGCTGACATGGCGCTCGACGTTGCGGCGGCAACGGCTCTGACCTTCCGCCTCGCGCAGTCCTTCGACCGATCGACAGCCAACCCCTCGGAAGCTGCCTACGCCAGGCTCATGACGCCGGTGATCAAGTATTGGGTCTGCAAGATCGCAACGCCGCTGATTTATGAGGCGATGGAATGCCTGGGCGGTAATGGCTATGTGGAAGACGGCAATCTTGCCCGCCATTTCCGCGAGGCACCGCTCAACGGCATTTGGGAAGGCTCCGGCAACGTCATGTGCCTCGACATGCTCCGCGTGCTCGGCAAGAATCCTGAAGCGCTCGATACCGTCCTGGCTTCCCTGCAACGTGACATTGGCGGTGAAGGGGCTGCAAAGACGGTGGACGTGATCCGTACCGCCGCTTCGATGGCGCTATCCGATCCGGGTTCAGCGCGCATCCTGACCGAACAGCTTGCCCTGACGGCGGCGGCAGCAGAATTGCGGCGGATTGGCCTCAACGACCTGGCAGATGCCTTTGTTGAAACGCGCCTGGGCGGCCTGTGGCGCAATACCTACGGCATGCTCGATACGAGGCAGAATGCGCCGGCGATCATCGAAGCGCTTTATCCTGCAAGGTAGCTGACAAGGATCACTGTCACCGGAATTGTGAAAAACGCGCCAATGGTCTGGATGGTGACGATCGAGGCGTATAGCGGCGCATCGCCGCCAAGGTCGCGGGCAAGAAGATAACCGTTCATGGCGGTTGGCACCGATCCGGATATGGCGATTGCAATGAGTTCCTCGCCACGCAAACCAAGGCCATATGCGGCAGTGGCATAGATAAACGGTACCATGCAAAGTTTGAGAACGCCCGTGGCAGCAGCCGCCGCAATGGCCCGCCTTGGCAGGGCAAAGCGCAGGCCGGCACCGACCAGGATCAGGCCGAGCGGCAAGGCTACCCTAGAAGACAGTTCGATTGCCTGGGCAATGGGCGCGTAAATCGTCATACCTGAAAAATTGAGACCCAGACCAATCAACATGCCGATCACAAGCGGGTTCCTGGCAATCAGTTTCCAGATGCTGCCATTTTCGCCTTTTTTTGTACCAAGCGCTGCCACAACGCTCACATTGACGATGTTGATCGGTATGGCGAGAACCGCAATGCCCAGGGCGACGATGACGAACATCTGGGGACCGCCGATCTTTTCGGCTATCGCCAGCGCAATGAAGGCGTTCCAGCGGGTGAAGCCCTGAACGACACTGGAGTAGGACGGATTGCTGGTGCCGAAAAGTAGCCTGAAGGGCAGATGGAAGGCGAGGGCAGCGCCGAGCACCAGCAAGAAACCCAGAAGATAGGCAAAGAGCGCGGAACTGGCCGAGATCGACGCAAAGTCAGTCTTGTAGAGCGTATGTACCAACAGGCTCGGAAAGAAGACGAAATAAGCCAACCGCTCCATTCCGATCCATTGATCATCCGCAATAATGCCTATTCGTTTGAGGCCGACGCCAAGGGCGATCAGCAGGAAAACGGGCAGGAGGCTTTCGAATATCGGGAGCATGGTGCGGTGCGGGAGGGTTTGACGAGGGACCGCCATAGCGCTTTGCCTGCCCGGTGTCACGCGATTAGATGGTCTTGCCTGGATGGCCCGGCCGCGAACAATACCTGTCCTGCGAGTGCGCGTTAACCTTAACAAAGGGTTTACGTTGCACCTCCAATTCGTTTCCAGCAGGGTGGGGACAGTGAAAGGCGGTCAACCTTGCGTATTCTTCTGATCTTGTGGTTCCTGCCACTCCTGTTGTTCTGGGGGTGGTATGGGCTGAGCGCTTACGACATTTCGTTCGGGTTCCATTTTCTGTCACGCGACCTGCATGAACTGGTCTTTCAGATCTACGCAAACATGATCGGCACCAGGCCAGAGGTCATTCCCGGAATGATTGCAGCCGCCTGTGCGGTTGATACGGGTATCATCCTCGCCATTTGCGCTTATCGCTGGAGGGCCGACTGGTATCCCCAGACAAAGGCCAGGGCGAAGAACCTGTGGACGGAATTGTCAGAATCCTACTGGCATGGTGACGTCAGGAATGACTACCCGATCTACGAAGAGCGGCAATCCGGTCGAGTGCCCCCTGGAGAATGAAGGCGGCTGCCGCTGCATCAATCCGTGCGGCGCGCTTCTTGCGTGAAAGGTCAGCTTCCAGCATGGCCCGCTCTGCGGCAACGGTTGAGAGCCGTTCATCCCAATAACATACAGGCAGTTCGGTGTGCTGCGCCATGTTGCGCACGAAAGCCCGCGTTGCCTGGGCGCGCGGCCCCTCGGAGCCATCCATGTTGAGCGGCAATCCGATGATGAAACCAAATGCTGTGTACTTCCCGGCAAGCTCCTTAAGGCGCGCCACGTCCTTCGTGAATTTGGTGCGCTGAATGGTTTCGAGACTGGAACTGACCGTCAACAGGCCGTCGGATAATGCAACCCCGATCGTCTTGGTGCCCAGATCAAGCCCGAGCAGTCTTTGGCCCGGCTTGTGAGCTGATGCCAATTCCTCGATTGTCGGGGTGTTGCCAGTTGTCATTGCCTGTCTATGATGGCTTGCGGGAACGAATGCAATCCAAATGATGGGAGACGATGATGAAACTGACCTGGTACGGACACTCCAATTTCGCCATCGAATACGCTGGTGCGCGGGTCCTTATCGATCCGTTCTTTTTCGGTGAATTCGAGGACAAGGACAAGCAGAAGGCCGCATGGAAGGGAACGACCCATGTGCTTCTTACCCATGGCCATGATGACCATATCGGTTCTGCTGTCGAGATTTGCCGGGACACCGGCGCCATGCTGGTCGCCAATTTCGAAATCTGCATGTACCTGGTTGGCAAGGGCCTTTCCGACAAGCAGATCAATCCGGGCAATCATGGCGGGACTCTGGATTGCGGTTCCTTCACCACCACTTTCGTCCACGCGCTGCATTCCTCATCTGCGCAGAGCGGTGAGGGCAGGAATGTCTTTCTCGGCAATCCCGCCGGACTTGTCCTGCATGCAGGGAACGAAAAAACCGTCTATCACATGGGTGACACGGATATCTTTGGCGACATGGCGCTGATCCACGAATTGCACCAGCCACAGGTGGGCATCGTACCCATTGGCGACCGCTTCACGATGGGAGGCGCTGTTGCGGCACTGGCCTGCAGGCGCTTTTTCAAATTCGAGACCATTATTCCCTGCCACTATGGATCGTTTCCGATAATCGATGCAAATGCGGACCGCTTCCTTGAAGCGATGGAAAGTGACGGCGGCAAGGTGAAGGTGATGGAGCCCGGCGGCGAGCTGTCGCTTTGAACCAAAAAGCGACACTGGCGGATTGAACCACGGGTGCAAGGCCGCTATAGGCTTGGAAAACCCCGTTTACCTTTCAGGACCGATCCCAAATGTCTGTGGACCTTCAAACCGTCAAGCGCGTGGCGAAACTGGCACGCATTGCCGTCAGCGATGAACATGCCGAGAAAATGGTAGGCGAACTCAACAATATCCTGGGTTTTGTCGAACAGCTTTCCGAGGTGGATGTCGAAGGCGTTGAACCCATGACATCGGTTGTCGAGACCTCCATGCGCCAGCGCCCCGACATCGTGACCGATGGTGGCAAGGCCGCGGACATAGTTGCCAATGCGCCGCTGAGCGATGACAACTTCTTCATGGTTCCCAAGGTCGTGGAGTAAGGCAATTGGTATTGGCCACGATGCTGATCGCTCCCGAGACTCCACTGCAGGATGATGTGAGGGCAATGATTTTCGAACTGAACGAGGTCATGCGTCCGCTGACGCCGCCAGAGTTCCAGTTCCAGATGACCGCCGAGCAGATAGCAGAAAGTGCAACCACGCTTTTCGTTGCGCGCGCGGACGATGGCAGGGCCGTGGGGATGGGTGCGCTGAAAGTGCATGACGGCGAGACGGGCGAAGTCAAGCGGATGTATACGCGAGATGAAGTCCGAGGCATGGGAGTGGGTCACCAGTTGCTGATGGCGGTGGAGAACCTCGCCCGCCAAAAAGGATTGAAAGTCCTGATGCTCGAAACCGGCGAAGCGCCGTCTTTCGAGGCAGCATGGAAGATATATGAACGCAATGGCTATGCCGTGCGGGGCGCCTTTCTGGATTACCCTGATTCCGGCTGGTCCCGCTTTTACGAGAAGAAACTGGCACAATGAGTGAATTGACCAAACTGACCATCGCCGAGGCGCGCAACAAGCTGACCGCCAGGGATATTTCCGCGAGCGAACTCACCGATGCCTACCTTTTGGCTATCGATTCGGCGAATGGCCAGTTCAATGCCTATGTCACCGTGACCCATGACAAGGCGCGCGAAATGGCGAAGGCCTCTGATGCGCGGATCGCCAAGGGCGAAGCCGGTGCGCTGGAAGGCATTCCGCTTGGCATCAAGGACCTGTTCGGAACAAGGGATATCCACACACAGGCCTGTTCGCATGTACTGGACCGCTTCACGCCGAAATATGAATCCACCGTTACCCAGAACCTGTGGGATGATGGCGCGGTAATGCTCGGCAAGCTCAACATGGATGAGTTCGCCATGGGGTCATCAAACGAGACCTCCTATTATGGCCCGGTGAAAAACCCCTGGCGTTCGCGCGGCTCGAACGCCGACCTGGTGCCCGGCGGTTCTTCCGGTGGTTCGGCGTCGTCCGTTGCCGCCCATCTTTGTGCGGCTGCCACCGCCACTGATACGGGCGGCTCGATTCGCCAGCCGGCCGCCTTTACCGGCACCGTTGGCATCAAGCCGACCTATGGGCGCTGTTCGCGCTGGGGCATTGCCGCTTTTGCATCCTCACTTGACCAGGCAGGTCCCATTACCCGCGATGTTCGCGATGCCGCCATCATGCTGAGATCCATGGCCAGTGTTGATGAAAAGGACACAACGTCGGTCGATCTTCCCGTGCCGGACTATGAAGCGGCCATCGGCAAGTCGGTGAAAGGCATGAAGATCGGAATTCCAAGGGAGTACCGGGTCGACGGTATGCCGCGCGAGATCGAGGATCTCTGGCAGCAGGGGGTCGAATGGTACAGGGCGGCTGGCGCCGAGATCGTCGATATCACGCTGCCGCACACCAAGTACGCGCTGCCGGCCTATTACATTGTCGCGCCGGCCGAAGCCTCCTCGAACCTGGCGCGTTATGACGGTGTCAAATACGGCCTGCGGGTCGAGGGCAGCAACATCAACGACATGTATGAGCGGACGCGGGCAGCGGGCTTTGGCGAAGAGGTCAAGCGCCGCATCATGATCGGCACCTATGTTCTGTCAGCCGGTTACTACGACGCCTACTACCTGCGCGCGCAGAAGGTGCGCACGCTGATCAAGCGCGATTTCGAGAAGGTCTTTGCCGAAGGGGTGGATGCGATCCTTACACCGGCTACACCATCCGCCGCATTCGAGATCGGTGACAAGGAACTGGCCGCTGATCCGGTCAAGATGTATCTCAATGACGTATTCACCGTGACGGTGAACATGGCCGGCCTGCCGGGCATTGCCGTGCCTGCCGGGCTTTCCGACGCCGGCCTTCCGCTCGGCCTGCAACTGATCGGCAAGCCGTTTGAAGAGGAAACCCTGTTCCAGACAGCGGCGATCATCGAGGACGCTGCAGGAAGGTTCGAGCCAGAGAAGTGGTGGTAGGGTCCATTGGCCCTGCGTATGGACATGTAGGTATTTCTCGGCCACACTTTGTGTGGGCGCTTGAAATCGACAGGTTAATCATGACCAGACGCTCGTTGCTGGCCTCGGCGCTCCTCACCTTTTGTCTCCCATCGGCAAATGCAGAAAACATGGCCCAGCCTGACTGGGCCAACCTGCTTCCGGGCCTTGATGGCATTACGATCACCTGCGCAAATGCCAATGAGGAAAAGTATGCCGCCCGGATATGTGACGAAATGCTCGAACGCATCAATGCAAGGTTCGAGCCAGCCAAAATCCCGGTAGCCGTTCTTGGGTCCTATTTTTCCAAGACAGAGGATGCGCCGGCCAAACCGGACACAATGGCGACCCCCTTACGCCTTACAGTCCATGTTCGCGGTACCAACAGCGGCAATGTTTATGCGATCAACCTTCGCAATGACATTTCTGTCGCCTATGAAAATGCGGTGGAAGCATCGCGAAATGGCGAGTCAATAAAAGGCCGCAAGGGAAACCTGGTTCTGTGGCAGGTTTCAACCACCGGATCAGGGCCGCGCAACCAGCTCACTTCGGCGATTGCATCAGCCTCCTTAAGGAAGCTTGAAGTGCAGATTGATGAAATAATCAGGAACTGGCCGAAATAGGCCTTTCAAAGGCCCGTCCGGCCAAAAACTTGCGTCAATTACCCGGCATACTCGCCGTTCATGGCCTCAAATGCTTGAATGGCTACGACTCCAAGTGCCGCATTTGGCAGCTTGCGGGTGTGGCCCATAAAGGCGCAGCCTGCTGCAAAGTGATTTTCCAGCGCACAGGCTATCATGGTTCAACGCCGCATACCGCTTACCATCTACCGGCCTGCCGGAGCTGGCGTCATCCAGTTCGCCTCGCTGGCAGCTTTCGAGGCTGCAGCGCGCGGGGTGATCATATCCGTCTTCCCGGTATTGCTGTTTCGCAGCCTTGGCAGCGCTGCCGCGGTTTCGGAGGCCTATCTGGCCGCAGGCATTGTTTCCCTCGTGATTGCGCTGTTCACGCCCTCAATGGCGAGGCTGGTGCCGCGCCGCTGGCTCTATACGATCGGCGTCCTGATCATGATTGCCAGCAATATGGCGGTGGTCGTATTGGGTACGCCAGCGGCAGTTGCTGCGCTGATCGGCAATTCGCTGGCGCTCGTCATCATGACGGTCTGCTTCAACGCCTATGTCATGGATTATATCGACCGTACGGTGATGGGCCGCAATGAAACCATGCGCCTCCTGTTCAGTGGTACAGCCTGGATGATAGGCCCGTTCCTGGGCGTGTTCCTGATGGATGTGTGGCCTGACGGGCCGTTCATACTGGCAAGCTTCTTCTGCGCCTGCCTGCTTGCGCTGTTCTGGTATTTGCGCCTCGGCAACGGAAAGGTCATCACGCGCTCCAGCATGAAGCCGGCCAATCCGCTGGCCTATCTCGGGCGGTTTTTCCGCCAGCCACTGCTGGTGGCCGGATGGGCGTTTTCCTGTGTCCGCTCCGTTGGCTGGCAGGTCTTTACCATCTACCTGCCGATCTTCTGTATCCAGAACGGCCTGGGTGAACAATTGGGCGGGCTGATGTATTCCATTTCAAACGGTCTGCTTTTCTTGGCGCCCTTCATGCTGAAATACGTGGTGGGCAGGAGCGTGCGATTCGCCATCCAGGTAGGGTTTGGGGGGGCTGCACTTTTTTACGGTCTTTCCGCAGTGCTTGCCTGGTATGGCGGAGAGACGACTGCCCTTATCGTCGTTTTCCTGCTGCTGGCGGCGACATTGTTCCTCGTCCTTCTCGATGTTGCCGGCGGGCTGCCGTTTCTCATGTCGGTAAAGCCCTCCGAGCGAACGGAAATGGCCGCGGTCTATTCGACCTTCCGCGATATTTCCGCAGTGATAACCCCGGGTGCGGGACGTGCGATCCTTGCGGTCGGCCCATTGTCTGTTGTATTCGGTGCCTGCGGTCTTGGACTGTTTGTCTGCTGGTTGGCGGCGGGCAAGCTCAATCCCCGGCTTGGCAGAAAGCGCCAGCAGGCCATTGCCTGACAAGAACTGGCTGCATTCCTGGCAGGCGCGGTTGAGGCGGCCAGTCCCTTGACCTGACGTGCCAATCGCGGCAATAGATTGGTTTGAAGCACGGCCCCCGGGGCTGTGAGAACCTCCCCTTGTTCGAGCCAGACATGACCGAAATCATCGATACCCGCACGCCTGAACCCAAACGCCTTATCGCCGGTGCCACCGGTGACTGGGAGGTCATCATCGGCCTTGAAGTGCATGCGCAGGTATCCTCAAATGCAAAGCTGTTTTCAGGGGCCTCAACCGAATTTGGTGCCGAACCCAACAGCAATGTTTCGCTGGTCGATGCGGCAATGCCGGGCATGCTGCCCGTCATCAACGAGGAATGCGTTGCCCAGGCCGTCCGCACAGGCCTTGGGCTGAAGGCAAAGATCAACAAGCGGTCGGTGTTTGACCGCAAGAACTATTTCTATCCGGATCTGCCGCAAGGCTACCAGATTTCCCAGTTCAAGGACCCGATTGTCGGAGAGGGAACGATCACCATCTCTGTCGGGCCGGACAAGCAGGGCCAGTTCGAGGATATCGAGGTCGGTGTCGAGCGGCTGCACCTTGAACAGGATGCGGGCAAGTCCATCCACGACCTGCACCCGACAATGAGCATGGTAGATCTCAACCGAACCGGTGTTGCGCTGATGGAGATCGTCTCCAAGCCGGACATGCGTTCATCCGACGAGGCAAAGGCCTATATCACGAAACTGCGGACGATCCTGCGCTACCTCGGAACCTGTGACGGCAATATGGAGCAGGGATCGCTTCGCGCCGATGTGAACGTTTCCGTGCGCAAGCCGGGCGGTGCATTCGGCACACGCTGTGAAATCAAGAACGTCAACTCGATCCGCTTTGTCGGACAGGCCATCGAATACGAGGCGCGCCGCCAGATCGCAATCATCGAAGATGGCGGCAAGATCGACCAGGAAACGCGCCTGTTTGATCCGGCAAAGGGCGAGACCCGCTCCATGCGCTCCAAGGAGGATGCGCATGATTACCGCTATTTCCCCGATCCTGACCTGTTACCGCTGGAATTCACGCAGGCCTATATCGATGAACTGGCGAAACATCTGCCGGAACTGCCGGACGACAAGAAGAACCGGCTGATCAATGATCTGGGGCTGACGCCCTATGATGCATCCATCCTGGTTTCGGAAAAGGCGATTGCCGATTATTTCGAAAAGGTTGCCGAGGGCCGCGATGGCAAGCAGGCTGCGAACTGGGTAATCAACAACCTGCTGGGCAAGTTGAACGAAGTCGGTCAAGGTATTGAAACAAGCCCGATTTCTCCCGAGCAGCTTGGCATCATCCTCGATCTTATCCGCAAGGGCGACATTTCCGGCCAGATCGCCAAGGACCTGTTCGAGATCGTGTTCGCAGAAGGCGGCGATCCTGCGCAGATCGTTGAAGACCGCGGCATGAAGCAGGTCACCGATACCGGCGCGATCGAGGCGGCTGTGGACGAAGTGATTGCCGCCAACCCTGACAAGGCCGAACAGGCCCGCGAAAAGCCGAACATGGCCGGCTGGTTCGTCGGCCAGGTCATGAAGGCAACGGGTGGCAAGGCCAATCCACAGGCCGTCCAGCAGCTGGTGCGCAGCAAGCTGGGAATTGATGACTGAGGCGCCTACCTATATCCGCACGGCTTCACAACGCGATATTCCTGCCATTCGTCACCTGCTGGTCGAAACCTGGCATGCGACCTATGACGGGATTATCGGCCCTGATGCCGTAACCCGCATAGCGAAAGTGTGGTTCGATCCGGCAGTGCTGGAAAGGAGACTTTCGGTCCCGGCTTCAGAATTCATCGTCGCCGATGATGGCAAGTCGATCCATGCAGTTGCCTATGCGGTTCAGAAGGACAAGACGGTAAAATTGCATCAACTATATGTCCGGCCGGATTCCCAGGGCAGGGGTATCGGCACCCGGATGATGCAGGAATTATTCTTCTGTTTCGACAGTGCAGACCGTATGGAACTGAATGTGCATGCGGCAAATGCCGGTGCCATAGGTTTCTACAAAGCAGGCGGCTTCGAGGAAGCCGGTGAAGCCGAGCTCGAGGGGCCTGATGGACTGTCCCTGCTGCACATGGTGTTGTCACGGAAACTCGACCAGTAGTGCACACCGGTAACGAGTTGATCACGCCCAACGCACGTCTTTTCGATTTGTTGTGATCCGGCTTTGGCAGTAGCGTAACCTGCCTGGCCGCACCGTCCTTGCACTGACTGGAGATCAAAATGATCCGCTTTCTCAAGATTGCCATTCCCGTATTCATCATCGGCTTCGCATCCGGCAATGCGTTCTGGTATCTGTTTTCGCCTCTGTGGATAGACAATGTGGTGTCGGAAGAACTGCCCGCCGAACTCATGTTGAGCGAGCTCAGATCCGGCACCTTCCGTGACGCGGACAGCTCCCATCATGGCAAGGGCAATGCCACGATCCTGCAGGGCGCTGCGGGTACGACGCTGCTGCGGCTGACGGACTTCGAGGTGACCAACGGCCCCGATCTCGAGGTCTGGCTTGTCAAGGCAGCTGATCCGCAATCGTCCCGCGATGTAACGCAAAGCGAGTGGATATCGCTGGGACAATTGAAGGGCAATATTGGCGATCAGACCTACATCATCCCCGCCGGCACCGATGTCGCAGAATATAATTCAACTGTCATATGGTGTGAGCAATTCGGTGTTCTTTTCTCGGTCGCAAGCTTGCGTTGAGGATATCGATGCGGGCATTGCACTAAAGTCTCAAGCCGCTAGACTGAGCGGATTATTACATAGTTTAATTTGTTGTCTGGGAGGACAAAATGTCAGCACCCCGCATAGCCGAACCTTCCTTCCGTGAGAGTGTGGATGCGCTTTTTACCCGCGCACTTCAACACCTCAACATTTCAGAAGGCCTGGCCAATAAGATCAAGGTCTGCAATTCCACCTATACTGTACGGTTCGGGGTGAAATTGCGGGGAGATTTCAAGACATTCACCGGATACAGGTCGGTCCATTCCGAGCATGCAGAGCCCGTCAAGGGCGGCATCCGCTATGCGATGAGCGTCAACCAGGACGAGGTCGAGGCGCTGGCTTCGCTGATGACATTCAAATGCGCGGTCGTCGAAGTACCTTTCGGTGGCTCGAAGGGCGGCTTGCGAATCAACCCGCGCGACTGGGACGAGGATGAGCTTGAAAAAATCACCCGGCGTTTTGCCTATGAACTGATCAAGCGTGACCTGATCAACCCGTCACAGAACGTTCCAGCGCCTGACATGGGTACAGGTGAACGGGAAATGGCGTGGATTGCCGACCAGTACAAGCGCATGAACACCACTGATATCGATGCGCGGGCCTGCGTTACCGGAAAGCCACTCAATGCCGGTGGTATTCGTGGCCGGACCGAGGCCACCGGCAGGGGCGTTCAATACGCGCTGCGCGATTTCTTCCGCTACAAGGAGGATGTGAAGGTTGCTGGCCTGAAGGGCGATCTCAAGGGCAAGCGCATTATCGTTCAGGGCTTCGGCAATGTAGGTTACCATGCCGCCAAATTCCTTCAGGAAGAGGATGAGGCAAAGATCACGCACATCCTCGAATACAATGGCGGTATCGTGAACAGGAAGGGCATCAATGTTCAGGCTGCCAAGGACTGGTTCAGCGAGCATGGTACGTTCCGCGGCTTTTCCGGTGGCGATTTCATCGAGGATACGGCGCCACTGTTCGAGGCTGAATGCGACATTCTCATTCCTGCTGCCATGGAAGGCGTGATCCATATGGGTAACGCCGAGCGGATAGATGCGAATCTGATTATCGAGGCCGCCAATGGTCCGATTACTGCTGGAGCCGACGAAATCCTCCGCAAGAAGGGAACCGTCATCATACCCGACATGTATGCCAATGCGGGCGGTGTGACCGTTTCCTATTTCGAATGGGTCAAGAACCTTTCCCATATCCGCTTTGGCCGGATGCAAAGGCGCGAAGAGGAAGCCCGCCACAGCATGCTGATCACCGAGATTGAAAGCGCGACCGGCAAGCGGCTCTCCAAGGCCTTCAAGGACCGTTACATCCAGGGGGCGGACGAACTCACGCTGGTTCGTTCGGGTCTGGATGACACCATGCGCGGGGCCTATTCGGCAATGCGGGAGATCTGGCACAACAAGCGGGCCGGTGGAGATGAAGGTTTTGACCTTCGCACTGCTGCCTATATGATCTCGATCCAGCGCGTTGCCGACAGCTACAGGGCGCTTGGACTGTAAAATCTTTCATTGCGACGAATTCAGGCGGCCTGTATTTGTGGGTCGCCTTTTTTCTTGCCCTTGGCCGGCCGTGACTTGACCAGGATGAAGACCATCACGGCGACGTTTACAAGGTTCCACAATATGCCGTGCAGGAATGCCTCGCGATAGGAATTGGTGAAGTCGTAAATCAGTCCCGACACCCATCCGCCAATGGCCATGCCGCCAACTGTCGCCACCATCAGCATGCCGATACGCTTGCCGGCTTCTGCTGCCGGCATGTATTCGCGTGCAATGATGGCGTAGCTCGGCACAATGCCACCCTGAGACAGCCCGAAGATCAGCGAAACGATGTAGAGTGAAACAAGGCCGTTGAAGGGGATGTAGAGAAACAGGGCGAGGCCCTGCAGGACAGAACCAATGAGCAGGGTAGGTACACCGCCGATCTTGTCGGCAAGGAAACCGGATGCCAAGCGGCTGACGATACCTGCTGCCAGCATGAGCGAGAGCATTTCAGCGCCCACGCCCGCGCCGAAGCCGAGATCGACGCAATAGGCAACGATATGGACCTGCGGCATGGCCATGGCCATGCAGCAGCCAAGCCCCGCTACAATGAGGAGGGCGGTCAGGTTGTTGTTACTGAGCGGTATCGTCTTGTCCGGCTGGCTGACAGGCTGGCTGGCATCGGTTTGCAGGCGGTCCCTCAGCATGAATGCCAGGGGCAGGATCAGGACGAGGCAAGTGACGGCAATGATGCCGAATGAAAAGCGCCAGCCCTCATTCTCGACAAAGCCCTTGAGGACCTGCGGCCAGATCGTGCCGGAAATGTAGTTGCCGCTGGCGGTGGCGGCCATGGCGATGCCACGATAGCGCTTGAACCAGTGGGATATGTCGGCAATGAGCGGTCCGAAACCTGCAGCCGTTGCAAAGCCAATGGGTACTTGCAGGGCAGCAAAAATCCAGATGCTGGGCGCAATCGCGCTCAGGCCATAGCAAATGGCCAGCGCAATGGCAGATCCGGCCAGAATTGGAGCGATACCATAGCGGTCTACCCAGCGCCCGAGCATGAGATTTCCCGCAGCAAAGCCGATCATGGCGCAGGTAAAGGCAATCGAGGCATCACCCCGGTCGACGTTGAAATCCGCCTGGATCTTCGGCAGTACGAGGATAACGGCCCACATGCCGATATTGATGACGGTGCCCGCCAAAACACACAGGAACAGCCTGATGAAGGCTGGGCGCTGGTCGAGTATCGCGGCCGTGTTTGCCAAGATGGATGCCTTTCGCTGACTTGAGCTCAGTATTCGACTTTCGTGCCGTCAGGTTGCCATTTGGCGACCGCTGTGCATTCGATGAGGTATTCGGCTGATGATCCCTTGCAGGCGATTTCAATAGCTGCATCGAGGTCAGTCTCACTGTTCCAGCCACACAGGAACTGGTGCCAGTGCGGCCCTTCCTTGTGTTGCATGAAGATGTCTGCGCTCCAGCCTGCGGGGTAGCACCATGTCGTGCGCAGGCAATCGCTGGCTAGTGCGCCTGATTCCATGCATTGCGCCCTCGCGCAGGCAAAGCCCTTGTCCGGATTTTGTGCATGACAGATGCCGCCGCCTTGTTCGGGTGCCTGCACGAATGCAATACCGAGTGGGCCATCAGCCGGCTCCTCAGCTTTTGCCGGACTGCCCGCCAGAAGGGTGGTGGCAAGGAAAAAGGCGGCCAGGCTTGCTGTTCGTCGCATGGTTTGCAGGTCCTCCAAAGGCCAGACAATAGTTGGAAAGCAACCATTGTTGCTGGACTTTGGATAACTGTCACGGCATATACGGGGCAAGTCAAATGGCAGTTTGAGAGTTTTCATATGTCACTCTTCACCCAATTTTTCACATGGTGGAACGGCTCGACCTGGGGCACCCGGTTTTATACCTGGCGCGTCGGCAAAAGGGTGGGCGAAGACCAGTTCGGCAATGTCTACTACCACAATTCCGAGGGCAAGCGTTGGGTGCAATATAACGGCCTTGCCGATCCCAGCATCATCCCCGCCGGCTGGCATGGCTGGATCCATTACCGCGTTGATACGCCGCCCTCCGAGGAAGACTACACGCGCAAGGACTGGGAACTCGAGCACAAGCCGAACTATACCGGTTCCTCGGCAGCCTATTATCCGAAGGGCTCCCTCGCCAATCCGCAGGAACGCCCGACGGTTACCGGCGACTATGACGCCTGGAAACCATAGGCACGCATCATGCACCTTGGCAAAGCTGCGGCTCCCGTTGACACGCGGCTTTATGCGATCGGTGATATCCATGGCTGTATTGATCACCTGACAGCGATGTTCGATGTGATCGAAGTTGATCTGGCTTCCAATCCAGTCGGTTCTCACCAGATCATTACACTGGGCGATTATGTAGACCGTGGCCCCGGTTCGAGGGCCGTACTCGACTACCTGGTTGCCGCACGAAAAACGCATCCGCTGGTCTGCCTGATGGGCAATCACGATGAGCGCATGCTTGAGTTCATTGCCATTCCCCATGAGGTCGGCGACAGTTTTCTTCACTATGGCGGCAGGGAATTGCTGGCCTCCTATGATGTGGACGTGTTCCGTTATGCAGACTTCGGCTCGCTCTCGAATGCCTTTGCACGGACTGTCCCGCGATCGCACCTTTCGTTTCTGAACAGCCTGCAACTTACCCATGAGGCAGGGGATTATTTCTTCTGCCATGCGGGGATCAGGCCGAACGTACCGCTCGATGAACAGGAGGCGAGGGATCTTCTGTGGATCCGCAACGAGTTCCTGATTTATCAGAAGCCCCACCCACGGGTGATCGTTCACGGACACACGCCGGGGGAAGACGTTGACATTCATCCGAACCGGATAAATGTCGATAGCGGCTGCTTTGCTACCGGGGTCCTCAGCTGCATTGTTCTCGAGGGCCGGGAACACCGCAAGCTTCAGATCAACATGACGCCCTGAGGGAATTGGAAGGCTATGTGTCTTGCCTGTATTTCTTGGAAACGCCCCATTTGCGTCCTACCCAACGCATGGTAAACACCGGGAATCCTTGCGCAGACATGCATCGAAAAGGCGGCGAGAATGAAAATCCAGGATTGGCGGGCACTTGGAGCGGCAGTTGCCCTGGCTGTGGCGGCTTCACCGTTTGCGACTGCAGCACAGGCGGAAGAGAAAATCGCCAATCGCGTTGCGGTATTTTCCGGCATCGACAAGATTACCGGCCGCATTCACACCTTCGATGTCTATGTCAATGAAACCGTGCAGTTCGGGGCGCTACAGGTAACCCCGCGTATCTGCTTTTCGCGGCCTGATACCGAAAAGCCCCGGACAACGACCTTTATAGAAGTCGACGAAATTACACTTGATTCGAAGATCAGGCGGATTTTCACGGGCTGGATGTTTGCCGACAGTCCGGGCCTCAATGCAGTCGAGCATCCGGTCTATGACATCTGGCTCAAGGACTGCAAAATGGAGTCGGACGTTCCTGCTCCATCATAAGTGTGGAAGTCGGCGTTGACTTGAAGCGCTTCCTCCAGCATGCGATGATAGTCTTCCCTGGGCACCTCTATCACTCCGAAACGCTCCAGATGTGTCGTGGTGAACTGCGTATCCAGCAATTCGAAGCCGCCATATTTCAGCCGGTGAACGAGATGAACCAGTGCGATCTTGGAGGCATCGGTGGCACGTGAGAACATGCTCTCACCGAAGAAGGCGCCGCCCAGACTGACACCATACAGGCCGCCAACAAGCTCATCCTCATCCCAGCATTCAATGCTGTGGGCGCGTCCCATGTCATGCAATTGCGAATAAAGGCGTTTGATCTGGTCGTTTATCCAGGTTTTGCCCCGCTTGGGCGTTTCCTCCGCGCACAGGTCAACCACGCGCGCAAAGGCGGTATCCACACGAACATTGAACGGGTTGCGCCGCATCGTCTTTTTGAGACTGCGGGGAATATGGAAATCGTCCAGCGGCAGAATTCCGCGCATGCTCGGCTCGACCCAGAACAGCTCGGGGTCATCAGCATCCTCGGCCATGGGAAAAATTCCGCAGGCATAGGCTTTCAGCAATACCTGGGGGGTTATTTCCAGCAGAACGTTGTTGGTGCCACTCATGATGCGGCTCATTTCGGGATATTTGCGTTAGTAGCATGGCTGTTGGCCGACAGGGCATTATACCGGCCGACTCTCTTCACAGTATAGGGCAAATCCAGGCTATGCCTTGGCAGCGAGATATTTTTCCAGCCAGTGAATATCGTAATCACCCTTGGCGATATCAGCATTGACCACCAGGTCGCGAAACAGCGGCAGGGTTGTGTGTATGCCGTCAACCACGAATTCATCCAGCGCACGCTTCAGGCGCATCAGGCATTCATCGCGGGTCCGTCCATGCACGATCAGCTTGCCGATCAGGCTGTCATAATAGGGCGGAATGGAATAGCCCTGATAGACGCCCGAATCAACACGCACACCCAGTCCGCCCGGTGGGTGATAATAGGTGATCTTGCCCGGTGAAGGAACGAAAGTAGCCGGATGTTCAGCATTGATGCGGCATTCGATGGCATGACCGGAGAACACCACATCCTCCTGTTTTACCGACAGACCGGCGCCAGAAGCGATCAGCAATTGCTCGTTTACCAGGTCAATGCGGGTAATCATCTCGGTCACCGGATGCTCGACCTGCAGTCGCGTGTTCATCTCGATGAAATAGAATTCGCCGTCTTCCCAAAGGAATTCGATGGTCCCGGCACCAGAATACCCCATGCCCTGAACGGCGCGTGAGCAGATGTCACCGATTTTCTGACGATCCGCTTCGCCAAGGGCAGGTGAGGTGGCTTCTTCCCAGACCTTCTGGTGACGGCGCTGAAGCGAGCAATCGCGCTCGCCCAGGTGGATGCCGCCGCCCTTGCCATCGCCCATGACCTGGACCTCGATATGGCGGGGCTTTGCAAGATACTTTTCGATATAGACTGAATCATCGCCAAAGGCCGAACCCGCTTCACTGCGTGCCGTGTGCAAAGCGGTAGCCATTTCGCTTTCGTTCATGGCGACCTTCATGCCGCGGCCACCGCCGCCTGCTGCCGCCTTGATGATGACAGGATAGCCGATTTCCGCTGCAACGCGCCTGGCTTCCTTTTCCTCCGTAATGGCACCTGTCGAACCGGGCACGACGGGTATGCCGAGGCGTCTGGCGGTGTTCTTGGCCTCGATCTTGTCACCCATGATGCGAATATGTTCAGCGGACGGGCCGATAAAGGTGATGTCGTGGGCTTCGAGAATCTCAGCGAATTTTGCGTTCTCGGAAAGAAAGCCATAACCGGGATGGATGGCATCTGCGCCGGTTATCTCGCAAACGGCCATGATCTCGTGAATATTGAGATAGCTGTCCTTGGAAGGAGGCGGGCCGATGCAAACGCTTTCATCGGCGAGGCGCACATGCATGGCCGTCTCGTCGGCAGTCGAATGAACGGCCACCGTGGGAATGCCAAGCTCCTTGCAGGCCCGCAGAATGCGCAGGGCAATCTCGCCGCGATTGGCTATCAGCACCTTCTTGAACATGTTCGGGCCCTGTTCAGGTTATTCGATAATCATGAGCGGCTCGCCGTATTCGACTGGCTGTGCGTCATCAACAAGGATGGCTGTAATGGTTCCGGACCGGTCCGCAGCGATCTGGTTCATTGTCTTCATTGCTTCCACGATCATCACGGTCTGGCCGGTTTTCACGCTGTCGCCTACCTGGACGAAGGGAGCCGCGCCGGGGGCGGGAGCGAAATAGGCTGTACCAACCATGGGCGATTTCAAGGCACCTGGATGTTCGGCAGCGTCCTCGCTTTTGGCCGGGGCAGGCGCGGGCGCAGGCGCCGCTGCAACCGGGGCGGCGACTTCAACTGTCCGGCCTGAGTGACGAGCAATACGAATGCGCAGATCATCCTGCTCCACTTCGATTTCACTCAATTCGGTTTCTTTCAGCAAAGCTGCCAGTTGGCGGATCATTTCCTGATCGATGGAAGGTTTCTTGGACATGGTTTTGCCCGTCTCCGTTTGTTTGTCTTTGTCTGGTCAGGTCGCAAGAGGTCGCCACCAAACCGCTTTGGAGTCAGGCGCTTATACAAACAAGGCCGTGCGGATGGAAGGCAAAAGGCCAGTTTTCGACACTCTTGTGGGGCTTTTCCACCGGGCTGGCGGCTATTGGGCTCCAAACAGGACGCCTGTTGCCGGTTGTGTCAGCAGACGGCCTTTCCACATTCGCCCAGATTGGTCCTCAGAGTGGCCACTTTCGGCATGATACGGTCATAACCAACGGCTCCGAACACGACTTCCTCGCCAATGATATAGGACGGTGTGCCCGTAATGCCGAGGCCGTCAGCCAGTTCATATACCTCACGAATGGCAGTCATGATCTCTGGTTTCGCGCTTTCCTCTGTCAGCCTGCCTGTATCAGCGCCAAGCCCGGCAGCAATGGCAAGGGCTGAGTCGCTATCCTTGCGCCCGTCAAATGACATAAGCTGGCGGTGAAACTGGTCGTACAGTTCGGGATAAAGCCTGATCAGGGAGAGGCTGATACGGTGTGCGTCAAGGGACGCCTCACCCAGTACCGGGAACTCCTTCATGACAAATTTGACATCAGGATTGCCGCTGACGATGCGATCCATGTCGTCAAGGGCGCGGCGGCAAAAGCCGCAATTATAGTCGAAAAATTCCACAATTGTGACAGGTGCAGCGGGATCCCCGATGATCATCTGGTGCTCGGAATCGTAGATGGCGTCCTTGCGCTCCTGCAGGGTTGCGACCTGCTGGGCAGCCTGCAATTCGCGCTGCTTGGCTTCCAGCGCGTCCTGGACTTCAAGCATGATCTCGGGATTTTCCATCAGATATTCGCGAATGATCTGCTCGACTGCCGGACGGTCAAGAGCCTGCGCCCGGGCCTCAGTCAATCCGCCGAAGTTGACGGGCCAAACAAGTGCAACGGCCGCCAGAATCAAGGCCAAAAGAGGTGCGCGAAGCGAAGGAATTGCGGATTTCATGATTGGTCCTGTCATTGAGATCAGCCACCTGCCAGCAGCCTGGATGTTATCAGCGAATATTCTTTGCCGGTTTGTACTCCATGATGTCCTGCATGCGAACCCATTGCGGAGAATTCGTGGTCAAATTTGCTTGAGCGCGCCGCGCGAACTGCTTTGCTTCCTTGTAGTTTCCCACTAGAAAACGGCCTTCGGCGGTGGCCGCAAGGGCCAGGCTGTCCTCGCCAAGCAGGGAATGGGCACGGGCAAGGAAATTGTAACCAGACAGGGTTTGCGGGTCCCTGGCAAGTCCGGTCTTTATCTGCTTGATGGCTTCGCGAATATTAGCCTCGGACCCGGTCTCGAGGAGAATCTGGCCGTACTGAATGCGCAAGAGGCCCGAATCATAAGGGTCAAGCTGCAGCGCCTTTTTCATGGGGGCCACGCTCTCGGCCGGCTTTTGGGCCCGTAGCAGAATTTCGGCCTTCATTTCGTATAGATATGCGTTGCCGGGTTGTTCACGGATCAGGTCGTTGATGATTTTCAGGGCTGAATCGGTTCTGCCGGACAGGAACTGAGAAATACCGGTACCGTAGCGGGCGGCTGCGCTGGACGGATTGTCCCTGAAGAGTTGCTGAACGGCGCCCTGGCCGCCGCTATAAGCGGCAATCTTTGCCCGCATCATGTCGTGGCGCAACTGAAGCGCGGGCGGGTCCTTCTTGCTGTAATTGGGGCTTTGCGAGATGATTGTTTCCAACAAGGCCAGCCGTTCGCGCGGCAGGGGATGGCTGCGTACATAAGGGTCGGGCCGCGAGCTGGCGAACAGATCATTGGAACTCATCTGCTTGAACGTGCGCAACATGCCTGCGCCAGACTGGCCTGTCTTGTCGAGAAGGGTAACCGCAGTACGGTCGGCGGACACTTCATCTTCGCGCTGATAGGACAACATTGACCGCATCAGCGTACTCTGGCCGCCGCGAATGATCGCCTGACCGGCAGCATTTCCCAATTCTCCGCCTGTTGCCATCGCACCCGCACCAAGAAGCACGCCTACTGCAGCGAGTGCGGACGCCCGCTCGATACGGTCACGCAAACGGACCAGATGACCGCCAGTAACATGCCCGGTTTCATGTGCAATCACTCCGATAATCTCGTTCGGGCTTTGCGCCTGCATCAGTGCGCCGGTATGCAGGAACATTCGCCGGTCGGTAACGAATGCGTTGAAGGAAGGATTGTGGATCAGGTAAACATCAACGGCGCCCTTGCCGAGGCCTGCGGCCCTGAATATCGGCGAGGTGTAATCCTTTACAAGGCCCTCTATTTCCGCGTCGCGCACCAAGGGAAGCCGGTTCGCCGAAGCTGACTGTAATCCGGTGGCGATGACAATCACGGTCAGCAGCAGCGTCAATATCCAACGGGAAATGAAAGCGTGCCTCGAACCCCCGGCAGGCCGGGTCAGGGCAGGAAAACGCTTGTTCGACAAGGTATGCATGGCGGCTGAACAGGTCCGTCTGTAATTCGAAAAGGCATGTCTCTGATTGCCAAGTCGATACCTTATGCCAGCCTTTTCATGGCAACAAGGTGGCAGCAAGTCAAAGATCCCTCAGTTTTTGCATGAGGGAGATTGTCCGCATCTGTCTGCGTATCAACTGGCAAATGTCATCGTGGCTCGGTCCGGCAGGCGCCAAAAGAAAAAGGCCGGAAACTTGTTCCGGCCTTTCGATGTTCAACACGGCGAAACTCAACCCAGGAAGCCGCTGCCCCAGCTCTTTGGCTGATCCGGGGCACCGGAGCCACCATCGTTATCGGTCGCGGATGCTGCTGCATCCCCCTTGCCGGTGGTTACGCGCCTTGTATTGCGCCGCTCGACCTTGCGCGGTGGTGCACCATTGCTCTTGCCGGCACTGACAGTTTCGCTGCCGGTGTCTGTCTTGTTTTCAGATTTGGAAACGGCGTTTTCCCCGGCGCGAACCTTCTTGCCCGGGCGGCCGGTACGTCGGCGCGGCTCCGCAGGTTCGCTGTCCATTTCAGTATCTGCGGCAGGTGCAGGCTTTTCGGGCCTTGCGGGCCGCTCTGGTCTTTCGGGGCGTTCTGAAAGGGCAGGCCTGGTTTCCAACTTTTCCCCGCGACCGGGACCTTCCACCCGTTTTTCACGCGGAGCCTCGTCATCTCCCGACAAATCGCGACCAGCATTGCGTTGTTCGCGATTGCCATCCTCGCGATAGCTTTCGTCACGATTTCGCCCTCGGCCACGGCCTCTGCCGCGCTGGCGCTTGCCGCCGCGATCCCTTTCGCCCCTGTCCCTTTCACCACTGTCCGGGTTGCGATCGCGCGATACAGGTCCATCGCGGTCGTCACTATCCTCAACGACGGAAATTTCCTCGTAGGCTTCGTCCTCGTCGTCCTCCACGGGATCGTTCATCGGAGTGTCCATCGGATTGATGGCTTCCCTGCGGCGCGGGCTGCGGGTTGCCGCTTCACCACGCTCGATGTTGAAGTCCTGGCCTTCAATGGTCGGGTCGCTTTCGAAGGCAATCGCCACGCCATAGCGATCTTCCAGTTCGGAAACCGCCGAGCGCTTGTGGTTGAGGATATAGATTGCTGTCGAAGGCGGTATTTTCACGATCACATCATTGCGCGAATGGCGGTTGAGATGATCATCTATTGCCCTGACGATCTGGAGCGCAAACGAGGGTTCGGAACGGATATGACCAACGCCATGGCAGGTCGGGCAGACGGCCATGGTGCTTTCCAGGACGCTGGCTCGTATGCGCTGGCGTGACATTTCAAGCAGTCCGAAATGCGAAATGTGGCCGACCTGAATACGGGCCCGGTCATTCTTCAGGCATTCCTTCAACTTGCGCTCAACGGCGCGGTTGTTCCGCTTTTCCTCCATGTCGATGAAGTCGATAACCACAAGGCCGGCAAGGTCGCGCAAGCGCAACTGGCGCGCCACTTCCTCGGCTGCCTCAAGGTTTGTCTGCAGCGCTGTTGCCTCGATCGAATGTTCGCGGGTCGATTTGCCCGAGTTCACATCGATTGCGACCAGAGCCTCTGTCTGGTTAATGATCAGGTAGCCACCGGATTTCAGTGTGACCTGTGGCGTGACCATCTTGTCGAGCTGGCTCTCCACATTGTACTTGGAGAGAAGGGACTGTTCGCCATTGTACAGTTTGACGTTCCGGCCATGGCCAGGCATCAGCATCTGCATGAATTCCCTGGCTTCGCGGTAACCTTCCTCACCCGCAACGATGATCTCACCGATCTCCTTGTTGTAGAGATCACGGATCGAACGCTTTATCAGGCTGCCTTCCTCGTAAACCAGGAAGGGCGCAGAAGACTCAAGGGTCAGGTCACGCACATTTTCCCAAAGGCGCATCAGATAATCGAAATCGCGCTGGATATCCTCTTTTTCCAGGGATGCGCCAGCCGTGCGCAGGATAACACCCATTCCGGCTGGAACCTCCAGCGAACCGGCAATTTCCTTCAGCCGCTTGCGGTCGGCAGGATTGGTGATCTTGCGTGAAATCCCGCCACCGCGGGCAGTATTCGGCATCAGCACGGAATAGCGCCCGGCAAGCGACAGGTAAGTTGTAAGAGCAGCACCCTTGTTGCCGCGCTCCTCTTTCACCACCTGGACCAGCATTACCTGGCGGCGGCGAATGACCTCCTGGATCTTGTACTGGCGGCGGGGCCGCCTGACGGGGACTTCCTCGAGCGCATCTTCCTGGCCCACGGATTCAACGTTTTTGCCGTTCTCATCGGCTTCCTCGTCACGACTGTCATCGTCATCATCATTGTCAGAGGATTTGTCCGCTCTTGACTTGCGGCGATTGCGGCGTTTCTTCGACCTGGCCGGAGCATCATCAGCATCGCCATCAGTATCTGCCTCAGATTTGCCGGTATCCGTGTCGCCAGCATCTTCGTCGGAAGAAGCCTCCACGGCTGGCAAATCATCCCCGGATTCAGACAAGGCCTCAGCCTTGGCCTTTTTCTTCGCTGGTGCCTTGCGGCGCGCGCGCTTTTTGGGCTTCTCTGCTTCCTCGGCATCTTCGGAAGCAGTAGCGTCGGCAGAGTCGGTTTCTGCTTCTTCTTCAACTGCTGCAGCTTCGCTCTCGGCCTTCTTCGTGCTCTTGCGGGCACGGGGCTTGCGCTTGGGCTTTTCGACTGTCTCCGGCTCTGAGGCATCTTCGCCAGAGTCGTCCTCCGGCGCATCTTCCGATATTACATCCATGTCCATCATGGCTGCGATGGTTCGCGGACCCGTGGTCAGAACGTCATCAGAATCGCTTTCATCTGAAGAGGCGGTTACCTCCCCGGAAGTTTTTTTCTTGCGAGGACGGCGCGCACGCTTCTTTTTCGGCTTTGGTGTTTCGCCGGATTCCTGATTGTTGTCCTGATCGTCATCCTGGATGGTATCGTCATCGCCGTCATGGTCTGCGGTCACGCCATCCTCGGCATTGGTGTCGCCATTGTCGTCACCATTGTCATCGTCGTCATCGTCGGGGTCATCGTCGGGGTCATCGCCGTCGGCGCGGTCTTCCCGCGACTTGCGACCACGTCCGCCACGGCGAGGCTTGCGGCGGCGTTTTCTTGGTGCGTCGTCATCGTCGCCTTCCTCGTTTTCGAGCAAGGCGGCTTCTTCCATGCTGACTTCGTTTTCCTCGTCAGCCACAGCTGCGGCCTCAGCCTCAGCGGCAAGCAGCGCCTGTCGGTCGGCTGCCGGAATCTGGTAATAGTCAGGATGTATTTCGGAAAAAGCGAGGAAACCGTGGCGATTGCCGCCATAATCAATAAAGGCAGCCTGAAGTGACGGCTCTACGCGCGTCACCTTTGCCAGGTATATGTTTCCTCTAAGCTGGCGCCGGTCCTGCGCCTCGAAGTCAAATTCCTCAATCCGGTTTCCGCGAACCACCACAACCCGGGTTTCTTCCGGGTGGGAGGCATCGATCAGCATTTTGTTGTTTGCCATTGTAAAGTGTCTCCGCAGGCGCGGAGCCGGACAACCTGGCTGGGTAATCAACATTCCCGGGAGAAATCCCGTCGATCAATTCAGTCAAGATGGTTTGCAAATGCAATAGTGCTTGCGCCCAATTCCGGCGAAGGCCTGCAATGTTTGAAAAACGAACGGAAGACGGGTAATCAGGCAGCAAGCGCACAACGACAAGCGCAGATACGGGGCGATAACCCGCTGCTCCTGCCGTTGCCATGTCTGCCGTTACTGGTTTCATCCTGTCTCCGCCGCCAGAGCTTCGATTATGAACCGCCTCGCGGTCCTGATGGGTGCGCTTTTGCGGAAACCCTGTTTCCTGCGCTAAATCGGTGCAATCCGGGATACGCCGGATTTGAACACGAAATTCTTTTGCGAAACGCGTGAGCCCGGTGCATTTCCGCACGCGACTTCCCCGACCACAAACGTTGCCGCCTGGTCGGTACATTCTCCGGATTTTCCGATAAATGCCTAAAAAGCAAAGAAATACCGACCATACTGGTTGGAGAAGCGGGCTCATTTGCCACACTCATGGCATAGTCGCTTCGCCTTCAGACATAAGCCTAATTAACAGTTGGCACAAGCGAAAACACATTCCTGTTGCAAGCAAATAGGCCTTTCAAGAGAGCAGGCGGAGTTGCTCTGCCTCGACTTTTCCCCATTCATGCCGTATCGGCGAACCACGCCTTGTGGCGGGTGATTCACACGTTCTGTCCGGTTTTCATGCAGATCAAAGCGTCCAGGTTGGCCTTTTCAGTGCTCTGCGCCCTGTTGTTGTGGCTTGCAGCCATGGCGGGAGGGGGAGCGTTTGTGCTTGCTTCCGAAACGCTCAATGATACCGGCGATCAGGCCGCAAATGAACCAGCGCCTGCCAGTTTTGCCTATTTTGCCGAGTTTACCGAGGATGCAGAGAATACCACTGTAACCGTACGATTCGACGGCAAACCGGACTACCAGTTGTTCTTCATGGATCGGCCTGACCGGCTTGTAGTCGAAATGCAGGGGGCTGATTTCAGATATGAGGAGCCGCCGCAGGAATCTCTGCCCTCCCTTTTGACTGCTTCGCGACACGGACGGATCAACAACAACAGGTCGCGCATGGTACTCTCGCTTTCCGGACCCGCCGCCATTGTCGAGAAGGATCTCGTCAAGGCCGAGGATAGCGACCGCCACACCCTGCAATTCATGCTTTCATCCATCAGCCGTGAAGAGTTCTCCAAGACTGTGGCCCATCAGGCTGCGTTGTTGGGCAGCAGTGGTGACAGCGTCGTCAAGGGTGACCGGGTACGGGCCGCCCCGCCAAAGGCCGGGCAGTTCACGATCGTGATAGATCCGGGCCATGGTGGTATTGATGGCGGCGCGACCGGCTACAATACTAGGGTTCTGGAAAAGGATATCGTTCTCGATATCGGCCTGCAACTTGGCCCGCTTATCGAGGCCGCAGGTCCCTTTCATGTGGTCTATACAAGGACAGAAGATGTATTTGTTTCACTCCGCGAGCGCCAACGCATTGCGCGCCAGAGCGAAGCGGACCTGATGATCTCTTTGCATGCCGACAGCTTGCGCCAGAAATTCGTTCGCGGACTGACGGTTTATACGCTGGCCAAACGGGCATCGGACCAGTTGTCCCTTGAACTGGCCGAATCAGAAAACCTCTCCGATGTCATCGCCGGCCTTGCAGCAGCCGAAGCCAGGGACGAGGTAACGGACATACTTGCCGACCTTACCCTGAGAGAGACGACGCGTTTCTCCCGCTCCTTTGCCAATTTGCTCGTCGAACAGTTGAGGGAGAGGGTGGAACTGATCAACAATCCGCACAGATCTGCATCGTTTATCGTTTTGAAGAATGCGGAAGTGCCCGCAGTTCTGGTCGAACTCGGCTATCTCTCCAATGAGGAGGATGAAAGCCAGTTGAAGGACAAGGAATGGCAGGGCCGATTGGTGGGCATGGTGGCTGACGCGGTGAGGGGGTTTTTCGCAGGCCGGACGCCCACAGCCACCGGCAATTGAATCGATCGGGGACCATGCCAATAGCGTTGCATATTAACCACAAATTTACCATAAATGTCGCAGGGTAAAGTGCATCATCCCATTCATGCCACATTACAGGACGATAGCGGTGGCAGGGAAGGCTGGCTCGTTGTAAGCGAATTTCCATCGAGCAAACGGGAATCATTTCGTGAAGGCCGTTTAGGCAGTTTCCCCATTTGATTTCGATCCCGTGACTTGACGGGCTCCAATTGCATGAACACAGGCGGTATCACCAACCATGCTTCTCAGACTGTTCGGATACTTCTTTGGCATAGGTACCCTGTTGCTAATTCTGATCGCCGGTGGTGTCGCATGGTATGTCGATGACATTTCCAAGGATCTGCCTGACTACGAGGTTCTCAACGCCTACGAACCGCCGGTTACAACCCGTATTCATGCCGGCGATGGATCCCTAATGGCAGAATATGCCCGTGAACGGCGCTTGTATCTGCCGATCCAGGCGATTCCGAACCTGGTTAAGAATGCTTTCATCTCGGCAGAGGACAAGAATTTCTACAGCCATTTCGGGATTGATCCGGAAGGTCTTGCCCGTGCCGTGGTCAACAATATCCAGAATGGTACAAGGCAGGGAGCATCGACGATCACCCAGCAGGTGGCAAAAAACTTCCTGCTGTCTTCCGAGCAGTCCTACGACCGCAAGATCAAGGAAGCCATTCTGGCGCTTCGTATCGAACAGGCCTACTCGAAAGACCGGATCCTCGAACTTTATCTGAACGAGATTTTCTTCGGGCTTGGCGCTTATGGGGTCGCCGGGGCGGCACTGACCTATTACGACAAACCCATCAATGCGCTGAACCTCCATGAAGCGGCATATCTCGCTGCGCTGCCGAAGGGGCCAAACAACTACCATCCCTTCAAGAAAGAGAGGGAAGCAATCGATCGTCGCAACTATGTGATCGAGCGCATGGTTGTAAACGGTTATGTCACCGAGGAAGAGGGCGAAAAGGCGAAGGCGGAGCCGCTTGGCGTCAACCCGCGCCGCCGGTCCAACTATCTGGCTGCTGCCGAGTTTTTCTCCGAGTCGGTGCGCCGTGAAATCGTCGACCGTTATGGGGATGATGCCCTGTATGAAGGCGGTCTGTCGGTGAGAACTACGCTTGACCCCGATTTGCAGGCAAAGGCCCTCAGGGTGCTGCGTGGCGGACTGATCCGGTACGATATCACGCGAGGCTTCCGTGGCCCGGTCGCCAAGGTCGAAATCGGCAGTGACTGGGGTGAGGCGGTGTCCGAGGTGGAAAGCCTTTCCGATGTGGACGAATGGCGGCTGGCGGTAGTGTTGGCGGCCAGCGAAAACCAGGTTTCGATCGGCCTGCAGCCGAAGCGCGAGACATCGGGGCAATTTTCCTCGGAGCGCGATCTTGGCCGCATCACGCTGGAGAACATGGACTGGGCAAAGCGCATCCGTGATGACGGCGAAAATGTACGGACAGTAAAGCAGGCAGACCAGATTCTCGCAGTTGGCGATGTCGTTTATGTTGAACAGGTCGACCCGGCGCAGCCGGGAGAATATAAACTGCGCCAGCCGCCGGAAGTTCAGGGCGCCATAGTTTCCATGGATCCGCATACCGGACGTGTCCTGGCGATGGCAGGCGGTTTCTCGTTTGCCGAGTCACAGTTCAACAGGGCAACCCAGGCCTTTCGCCAGCCAGGCTCATCATTCAAGCCTTTTGTCTATGCCGCCGCACTCGACAATGGCTATACGCCGTCCTCGGTGGTTCTTGATGCACCAATCAAGGTTGACCAGGGAGCACTTGGCATCTGGGAGCCGAAGAATTACAGCGACGGTTATGCCGGGCCATCAACCTTGCGCCTTGGCATCGAGAAATCCCGCAACCTGATGACCGTCCGCCTCGCCAAGGATATGGGTATGCCGCTTGTCGCCGAGTATGCCCAGCGCTTTGGCATCTACGACAAGATGCTGCCAGTGCTTGCAATGTCGCTTGGCTCGGGCGAGACAACCGTCCTTCGCATGGTTGCAGCCTATTCGGTGCTTGCCAATGGCGGCAAGCAGATCAAGCCGTCCATCATTGACCGCATCCAGGACCGTTACGGCAAGACCATTTTCAGGCATGAGGAGCGGATTTGCGAGACCTGCTCGGCAGAAGGCTGGCAGGGCCAGGAAGAGCCGGAGTTGATCGATACGCGTGAACAGGTTCTCGACCCGATGACCGCTTACCAAATCACATCGATGATGGAGGGTGTCGTTCAGCGGGGAACAGCAACATCGGTCATGGAACTGGGGCGGCCGGTAGCCGGCAAGACCGGAACGACCAATGAGGAAAAAGACGCCTGGTTCATCGGCTACACGCCTGATCTGGTGACGGGTGTCTACCTTGGCTTTGACACGCCGCGCCCGATGGGCAAGGGCAGTACCGGTGGTCAGCTGGCCGCGCCGCTCTTCACCGAATTCATGGCAGCAGCCCTTGAAGGCAAGAATGTGGTCGATTTCCGCGTACCCAAGGGTATCAAGCTCATTCCAATCAATGCGAAGACTGGACTCGAAACATCTGCAACCGGAAAAGGCGTGATTCTCGAGGCCTTCAAGCCGGGCACCGCACCACCCACCGTGTTTTCAGTTATCGGTTTTGAGGACATGGTTGGCAATCAGAACCTTACTGTTTCGCCGGAAGCCAACAGGGCTATCCTTTCAGGTACCGGCGGTCTGTACTGACCCTTCATACAACCAAATATGTCCGTCGATTGACAGGAGCGGTTTACAAGACCGCCCCTGCCATTTAATGAAACGGCCAATCTCCAACTGCACTCGTGTCAGGTGAAAATGCGTTCTGAAATCCAATCCATCGTGGACGAAATCAAGCAGACGATCGGTCTGCTGAGGAGGCATCTTTGACTGGGACAAGGCCCGCAAGCGGCTAAGTCAGCTCAATGAGAAGGCTGAAGATCCCGATTTGTGGAACAAGCCGGAAGAGGCCCAAAAGCTGATGCGCGAGCGCCAGCATCTCGAAAAGAGCATCTCGACAATCCTCTCCATCCAGTCCGAACTGGAAGACAATGTCGCCCTCATAGAGATGGGTGAGGAAGAAAACGACACTGACATTGTCAGCGAAGCGGAAAAGGCTCTCCAGTTGCTGCACAAGGATCTTGGCAAGCGCCAGATTGATGCGCTGCTGTCTGGCGAAATGGATTCCAGCAACGCCTTTCTCGAAGTGCATGCAGGCGCGGGTGGAACAGAGAGCCAGGACTGGGCATCCATGCTGTTGCGCATGTATACGCGCTGGGCAGAGAAAAACGGTTACAAGGTCGAAATCCAGTCAGTCGCCGATGGCGAGGAAGCCGGGATCAAGGGAGCCTCGATCCTCATCCGGGGCGAGAATGCCTTTGGCTGGCTGAAAACCGAGTCCGGTGTTCATCGACTCGTGCGCATTTCGCCCTATGACAGCCAGGCGCGGCGCCATACTTCTTTCTCATCGGTATGGATCTATCCCGAGATCGACGACAATATCGAGATTGACATCCCCGAGAAGGATATCCGCATTGATACGTTCCGCTCATCGGGAGCGGGCGGCCAGCACGTCAACACCACCGATTCTGCGGTTCGCATCACCCATATGCCGACCGGTATTGTCGTGACGTCTTCTGAAAAATCCCAGCACCAGAACCGGGCCAACGCAATGAAAGCCCTGCGGGCCCGCCTGTTCGACATGGAAATGAAGAAGCGCCAGGAATCTATCCAGGAAGCCCATGAAGCCAAGTCAGATATCGGCTGGGGCCACCAGATCCGGTCTTATGTCCTGCAGCCTTACCAGTTGGTGAAGGACCTGAGAACAGGAGTGGAAAGCACTTCGCCCGACAGTGTGCTGGATGGAGACCTCAACGCTTTCATGGAAGCGTCACTGGTCCACCAGATCAGTGGTGGTGAAGATGTTGTCGAGGATATCGAATAAAGGGCAGACTAAAGCAGGTTGCTGATCTGCTTGCCAATTTTCAGGAAACCGGCCGGATTGGAGGCTTTCTGGCTTCGGCGCACTTCGTAATGAAGGTGCGGGCCGGTGCTGCGCCCCGTGCTTCCAACCCTGCCAATGCGTTGGCCGCTGGCAACGGATGTGCCGATATTCACCTCAATCCTGCTCAGATGCGCATAACGGGTCCTGAGCCCGTGGCCATGGTCAATCTCCACCATCAGGCCGTAACCGCCATGGCTGCCTGCCTTTACAACCTTGCCGGCGCCTGATGCGACCACAGGTGTTCCTGTGCGGGCCCGGAAATCCAGCCCTGAATGAAATGCATTGCGGCGGTGAAATGGATCGACCCTCGTTCCGAAAGTACTCGAGATGGCAGCACCGGGAACGGGATTGCCCACAGGAAGCCGCTTTACCTGCTTCTTGAGCGTTTCCAGCGTCTCGAGTGAATCGTTCAGCCCCTCGGCGAGATCGTCAAACTCGACTGCATTGTCCGGGATGAAAGGCCCGCCAATATCTTGCGGAACATTGCCTGGAACAGGCACATTCAGCTTCTCATACACACTGGCCAGCTTGCTCGCCTTTGAATGGGCATCTGCCTGCAACGCCAGGACTGCTGCGCGCTGCTTGGTCGAAATCGAGTTGATCTGGTCAAGAACACCAACAAACAATCCTGACTGTGGTGTCAATGTCTGGCCATTGATGTCGCCATCATGAGTCGCAATGGCAATTTGCTCGCCCGACTTCTGCCCAATGGCTGACCCGCGTAGCAGGGATCCCGCATCGGCAAATATGGTGTTTTCCGCAGATTCTATGGAGCCGGTTATGATCGTATCAGTTTCCAGCCTTGCTTTCTTGCCGATTTCACCCGCGGCATCAACATCAAGCCCGTGTTTCCTTGCGCGCTCGAAAAGGCCCTTGAGAGCGCCTGTCTGGCCGGTCAACATTTCCTGCTGTTTCATCAAGGCGGCAACCTTTGCTTCGACCGCCTGCTGGTCCAGCAATTGCCTGGAAGTGATTCGGTCAACCTTGGAGCGGAGCGCAGCAATGCGATCTTCGTAAGCGCGTTGCATTTCGATATTGCGCTTGATGGCTGCGGCCATCAGGTCATCGCGGAAGGCCAGGTAAGTGGTTGCGGTGACATATCCGACCATGAACATGGTGAAAATTGCCCCCAAAGCCAGGAAGATACCGGCATGAACACGATACTCGCGCACTTTCCCATTGGAGGAAATGACGATGGTGTTGGCGCTCTTTTTCCCGAATTGAGGCTTTTCCCTTGGGTCCGACATACACAAAACCTGATCTGGGCGGAAACTGTGGGTTGCGCCGAAAAGGTCCGCATTACCATTCTTCGACAACACCATTCTTCACTGATTATGGTTAACAAACCCTTGGCCAGATCGTTTTTTTGACCATTCGTAAACTGTTGCATGCAGACCAGCATGCAGTTGACAGGCGCTGCAGTTGATCAATGAAGGTCCGAAGATCAATGACCCGCAGGTGAGAGGGTACGATAGAACAGGGGTGTAATGCCGCTCCTGGCACGGGCCAGGTCATTGAAGGGTGGCTTGAGCGGGCCGCGAAAGTACTGCTTCACGAGTCCCTGGAAAGTTGTCGAAGGCTCAAGGCCCTGCTTGTGGCAAAGAAAGCGGAACCATTTGGCACCCACCGCGACATGCCCCATTTCATCTTCATAGATGATCCTGAAAATGGCTGCAGTTTCCTCATCGCCCGTTTCCAGGATATGCCGGATGAGGGAAGGGGTGACATCCAGCCCGCGTGCCTCCAGTACAAGAGGAACAATTGCCAGCCTGGCTGTCAGATCATGGCCCGTCCGCTGGGCAGCTTCCCAAAGCCCGTCATGGGCCGGAAGATCGCCATAGGCACTTCCGAAATCAGCAAGCCGCTGGCGCAGAAGTGCGAAATGCTTTGCCTCTTCAAAGGCCACCTGGACCCATCCATCAAAAAAGGAACGGGGCATTCTTTCGCCGCAAAACCGGGCAATCACATCCAGCGCCAGATCAATTGCGTTAAGTTCGATATGCGCGATGGAATGCAGCAGAGCCACCTTTCCGCGCCTGCTGCGCAGGGAGCGCTTTGGAACCTGGTGGGGCGGCAGCAATTCAGGCTTTTGTGGCCGGCCCGGCCGGTCCGGTACCGCAAGACTGGTGCGTGATTTAAGCGAGAGTTCACGGGCGAGCCACAGGTTTGCGAGCTCCTGTGAACGCCGGATCTTTTCGTCCAAATCGTCCGATTGCAGCGCAAGGATAGCAGCCGAGCACAGGCATGCCGGTCGTGAGGCAACTTCCTGGCTGCCGCCTTGTTCTGCGCGCCCTGTAAACTGCCGGTCAGTTCGCAAGGTCAAACGAGTTCCGCTGCTGTTGCCAATACCTCGTCAACATGGCCAGGAACCTTTACCTTGCGCCATGCCTTCAGGATTGTGCCGTTTTGCCCGATCAAAAAGGTCGAGCGTTCGACGCCCATATATTTCTTGCCATACATGCTCTTTTCGACCCAAACGCCGAAGGCGTTGAGGGCGGTCTGTCCCTCATCTGCGACCAATGTCATTCCCAATTGGTGCTTTTCGCGAAACTTGAGGTGCTTGCTGACCGGATCGGGAGACACTCCAATCACAGCGACTCCCAGCTTCTCGAATTTGGGAAGAGCAGCGGTGAATTCGATCGCTTCCTTCGTGCAGCCGGACGTGTCATCCTTGGGGTAGAAAAACAGCACCACCGGTTTTGAATGGCCGGACAAGGTGAACTGGTATTCATCCTTTCCGGATGCTCCGGCTGCAGGCAGGGTAAAATCTGGGGCCAGATCGCCCTCGCTCAGCGGGTTTTTGGCATTTGCCATGAGTCACTCCTGGGAACCGGTAGAACAAGCCTGCGTTGTTATAACGCGCTGCGCTGCCTGGAAAAGGTCAAATTGTTCGTTATCACGCTCTGGTCGCGTTTCCGATACACTTTGTCCTGACACCCGGGTTGTGCGAATCTTCAGGTGTCGATTCGCGGTTATGCTGACAGGCTGATCGATGAACGGATATTTCCGCAGGAGCCCAACCATTTGAATGCGCATGACCACGCCAATGGCATGAAGACCACGGATGCCGACCCGGCTCGTGGGAAAGGCGTGGCGCCGGCCAACAACCGACGCGCGGGGCTTCGCCGTGCCCTGAAGATTGTCAGCCTGATTATCCTTGTGCCGCTGCTTCTGCTGGTATTGGGCGCGGGTATTCTGCTTTATATCTATCAGGGGGAACAGATCAGCAATTCGCGCATAGACAGCGAAGTGCAGAGCGCTCTTCAAAGGGTGATAGGTGAGGATTATCGCGTCGAGATTGCCAATACGGGCGTTTCCCTTGTTTCTTCGTCGATCCTTTCGCTGACGGGGACGCAGGTTACGCTCACCCGCCTGACAGATAATGCAATCGTCGCCGAACTCGACAGGGTGAAGGTCGGGCTGGATCCCTGGTCGCTGTTTCGCGGCAGCATGAATTTCGACGAGCTCTTCATTGAGGGCGGGCGGGTTGATCTTGCGCCTGTACTCAGGAGTGAGGGCGGTGACCTGCAGGCAGAGCAGGCGCTTGCAGGAATTGGCCGGCTTGCGCGTCAGGTTTCCGGGCCGTTCTCTGACGGGACGATCGAGCAGATCCAGATAGAGAACCTTTTGATCGAAGGCTCGGGACTGGGACAAAATGGCGTTGATGAACCCCTGCGAGTGAATTCCGTACTGATCGAGCGGGCTGGTGGCGGTTTCCGGCTGAATGCCGACATGGCAACCAATCTTTCCGATCCGGTGTTGTCCGCGCAATGGCATGCGGGCCTGGAAGGTGGCGGCTATGAACTGACAGCGGGTATTGGCCCGGTCAATTCGCTGGAGTTCTTTTCGTCTGCCGATCCGATCATGGCATTGGCCGAGGAAAGGCCCAGGGGCATCGGTTTTCAAAGCCGTTTGCGGGCCGATATCCGCATTCCTTTCGATGCGTCGATGAACCCGGCTGATCCGTTCGTCAAGGTGCAGGCAGATGGTGGCGAGTTGCGCATTGGCCGCGAGCAGCGAATTGCCGTGAATTTTGCCGTTGCCAATCTTCGAGCCGATCTGGTCAGCAGGCAGTTGATAATGGAGCAGGGTGACTTTTCGCTGGGGACCCTTGGATTTTCAGCAACCGGCAAGCTGGCGCTGTCCGCTCGCGAAGGTCCTGCACAACCATTGCCGCTTGAATTGTCCCTTTCCGGTTTCAAGAGTTCTGATCCGCAGTGGAATGGCTCCAACGGGCTTTCAAACGTCGTTCTGGATGGCAGTTTCGAAGCGCAGGAACGCACGCTGAACATTGCTTCACTGGTAGTCAGTGATATTGAACAGAACCGCCTGACTGGAACCGGTGCCGTTCGTTTTGCAAAGGATGTGGCACCCGTTATTTCGGTGCGTGTGCAGAGCGCAAACCTTCCGGTGGCAATGCTGCAAAATGCCTGGCCATACAACCTGTCACCGCCGCTCCGCCGGTGGCTGCGAAACCAGATGTCGGGCGGCATCATCGAAAATCTCGATACCAGTTTCGATCTGGCAGCAGGCCGGCTTGCCGAACTCGACAAGGGCCTTGGGTTCCGGCCGGAGGAATTTTCGCTAAACGCCGCTTTCAGGGGTGTTAGCCTGAGAACTGTAGGGGAACTGCCGCCATTGGTTGATGCCAGCGGCAGGCTTGCTGTCCTTGGAAGCGGCCTCTCGGTCACCGAAGGCCGCGGCATGATGGCCCCCTCCGGAGCGGACAAGGTGAAAGTCGACGAGGCCATCCTCACCATAAACGACTTGTTCGAAAAACCGCCAAGTGCGCGGTTGGTCGGTAGGCTGTCCTCGCCGCTTCCGGCGATGGCGCAACTGGCTGACGCCAAGCCGCTGGAGGTTGCCAGCCGCCTGGCACTGAAGCCTACCGCGCTTTCTGGCGAGGCGGTTACCAGGATTGACGTGACCTTTCCCCTTGCCGGAAAGGTCGAGCCAGGTTCGATTAACTGGAAGGCGGATGTTGAACTGACCAAGGCTTCAAGCAGTGAACCCCTGTTCAACCAGAAAATCTCCAATGCCAATGTTTCCATCAGTGCCGTACCGACGCTGATCAGCGCAAAGGGGACCGCAACAATAAACGGCTTTGACGCCAGCCTTGACATTACCGAGCCAATCAATGGAGGGCCGCCCGACAAGCGTTCAAGATCTGTTTCAACGACATTGACCACGAAGGAACTCGCCTCACAGGGGATTGCCCTGGAGCCAATCGTACAGGGACGCCTCGATGTGCAGATAAAGACCGGGGCTGATGGCAAGGATCGCTACGAGATCGACCTGAAGAATGCCGATCTGTCACTACCCTGGATATCCTGGTCGAAGGGCAGCGGCATAGCCTCCAAGGCAAGTTTCACACTTGAAGAAAACAATGGCACCAATACATTGCGCGATTTCTCGGTTTCAGGCCCGACATACCAGGCCGGCGGAACGCTTGCCTTCAACAAGGCAGGTCTGATCTCGGCGTCATTGAACAATGTGGTTCTGGTGCGTGGCGACCAGTTCGATATCAAGGTAATACGGGCGTCCAACCGGTATGAAATTACGGCAAATGGCAGGTCATTTGACGGCCGTGCAATCATCAACCAGGTAGTCCATGGAGAAGGTCTGTCCAGCGAAAGTGCAGGGGCTGACGTTACACTCATGGCCAATTTCGGGCGCCTGGCAGGCTTCAATCAGCAGGTCATGGAAAACGGGCTTGTTCGATACCGTACCGAGCGGGGCAGACTTTCCCTGCTTCAGATAAAAGGCGCCCTGTCGGGCGGTCTGTCCACAATTGATGCCAATTCGAACGGCAACCGCACCGTCTTCAATTTTGAAAGCCAGAATGCGGGCTCGGCGCTGGCCCTGGTCGATCTTTACCGCAAAATGGAAGGCGGCGCGCTGAAGGCAGAACTGGTACGAACCGGCAATGGCCCATTTACGGGTGGCGTCAGGATCAGGAATTTCGTTGTCGCGGGGGAGGAGCGCCTGCAAAGCCTTGTCGCGGCGCCGGCAGAAAACAACCGCCTTCAACAGGCCTCAGGCAAATTGCGGGAACTCAATGTCCAGCGCGTCAAGTTTGATGACATGCAAGCCGATATTGAGAAGGCGGAGAACCTGTTTGTAGTCAGGGACGGCAGGTTGCGCAATCTGCAGATCGGCCTGACATTTGATGGTACGATTTATAATCCCAATGACCAGATGAGCGTGCGCGGAACGTTCATGCCGTTGTTTTCTGTAAGCCGGCTGATTGGCGGAATCCCGATCATCGGTGACATCCTGTCAAACGGCAGGAATTCCGGGCTGATCGGCATTACCTACCGGCTCAAGGGGCCGGCGGACAATCCGACCATTCTCGTCAATCCGATCTCGGTGATTGCGCCTGGTATTTTCAGGGAGATCTTCCAGTTCCAGGAATAAGGCTCAGCCGGCCTTTACCAGCACATGCTTCTTCTTGCCGAGGGAGAGCTTGACCGCGCCGTCAACATTGGCCTGTGCTGCCGATACGCTGGCGCGTTCATCCTGCACCTGGACGTCATTGATCCTGACCGCTCCGCCCTTGATGTGGCGGCGCGCTTCGCCATTGGAGGCAGCAAGGCCGGCCTCTACAAGAAGATTCAAGATGCCAACGCCGCTTTTGAACTCGCCGGCATCCACGGTAATGGTTGGCAGGGTGTCGGCGGCAGCGCCTTCCTCGAAAGTCTTGCGGGCCGTTTCAGCAGCCTGTTCGGCGTTTTCGCGGCCATGCACCATGGCAGTTGCCTCGGTTGCCAGAACCTTTTTCGCTTCGTTCAATTCGGCGCCCTCTAGGACCGCATAGCGGGCGATTTCGTCCATAGGGAGGGTCGTGAACAGCTTCATGAAGCGCGCAACATCAGCGTCCTCGGCATTGCGCCAATACTGCCAGTAATCATAAACGGGCAGCATTTCCTCTTCGAGCCATATGGCACCATCGGCGGTCTTGCCCATCTTCGCGCCCGAAGACGTGGTCAGGAGGGGTGTTGTCAGTGCAAACAGTTCCGGTGTTCCGGCGCGCCGTCCGAGATCAACGCCGGAGACGATATTGCCCCACTGGTCCGATCCACCCATTTGCAGGCGGCAGTCATAGCGCTTGTTCAGTTCAACAAAATCATATGCCTGGAGGATCATGTAGTTGAATTCGAGGAACGACAGGTGCTGCTCGCGCTCCAGCCGCAGCTTGACGGAGTCGCGCGCCAGCATCTGGTTCACAGAGAAGAACGAGCCGTAATTGCGCAGGAAATCGACATAGTTGAGCTCCAGGAGCCAGTCGGCATTGTCCGCCATGATGGCACTGCCGCCCTCGCTCTCGAACTTCAGGAACTTGGAAAAGACGCGCTTTATGCCTGCCTTGTTCTGCTCGATTCCCTCGATAGTCAGCATCTGGCGGCTTGAGTCCTTGCCGGATGGATCGCCGATCATCGTGGTGCCGCCGCCCATCAGTGCAATGGGCCGGTGCCCTGTCTGCTGGAACCAGTAAAGCAGCATGATCTGAACAAGGCTGCCAGCATGCAGCGAGGGTGCCGTTGCATCAAAACCGATGTAACTGGTCGTGCCTTCTTTAGCCAAAACCTCATCCAGACCGGTTTCGTCCGAAATCTGGTGGATGAATCCGCGTTCGTGGAGCACTTTGAGAAAGTCGGACTTGAAGCCGGACATGGCAGGAATTTCCGTATAGTTTGAGGTAGTGATTCATGCTTCGAGCCGCCATCCGCAGCGCGGTGGCAGCCCGCTTTGCGCCTGTTCATAATGGGAAAAACCGAGTTTGCAAATAGTGTCGCCAAACCAGCGTGAAAACAGGTTCGATGGCAGGAGGGTATTGACGGTCATTGGAATGATGAGCGGAACCTCCATGGACGGCATTGACGTGGCGCTCCTGCGGACCGACGGTGAAACGCTCGCCGAGGTGTTGTTTTCTGCCGAATATGCCTACGAGGCCAGTTTTCGCGAGCGGATCGAACACCTGCTCGGAGAGGCCGCCAATCTCAAGTCCGCAAGTGAGCGTACGCAAGCGCTCAGCGAACTGGAAAGAGAGATCACGCGCCGTCACAGCCATGCCATCGAGCGATTGCTCAAGGCGCAGAACCTGTCACCCGAGCGGATCGACCTGATCGGCTTTCATGGCCAGACGGTACTACACCGTCCCGATGCCGGCTTTACTGTGCAGTTGGGCGATGGCCAGATGCTGGCGGACCTTACCGGAATTGCCGTGGTCGCCGACATGCGCAGCAATGACATGGCTCACGGCGGGCAGGGCGCACCGCTGGTGCCGGTCTATCACCAGATACTTGCCTCCATGAGTTCAAGGCGGCCGCAGGCCCTGCAGCACGTTTCGCCAGTTGCCTTCGTCAATATTGGCGGAATTTCCAACATCACCTTTGTAGGAAAAGATGGCGAACTGGTCGCCTTTGACACCGGACCGGGCAATGCACTGATCGACCAGTGGGTTCAGGCAGTTGGCGGGATCCCGTTTGACCAGAATGGCATGATTGCCAGCGAGGGCGGCATTGTCACGGAGATTGTCGATGAGTACCTGGCTGGAGAATTTTTCGATCAGCCGGTTCCCAAGTCGCTCGACCGCAGCGATTTTGCGCCGCTCAAACCGGGCTGCGCAGGGCTTGAAGACGGCGCGCGAACGCTGGCTCGGGTCAGTGCGGAAGCCATAGTCAAGGCCTGTGAGCATCTGCCCCTGCCTCCGAGATTGTGGATCATCTGCGGCGGGGGGCGCAAGAACCCTTCGATCATGGCGGACCTCAAGGCACTTGCAATGGAAAGGCACGACGGGCAGGTCATTACCGCAGAGGAGGCGGGTTTCAACGGAGACTCCATGGAAGCGGAAGCCTGGGGCTATCTTGCTGCGCGGTCTGTCAGGAACCTGCCGCTGACGTTTCCCTCTACCACGGCTTGCCATGAACCGGTGAGCGGTGGAAAACTCTTTATTCCGGACAGATGAGGCACAACACATGGAATCGGTAAAACTGGGCAAATCGGGACTGCACGTTTCACGGCTTTGCCTTGGATGCATGAGCTTTGGCGTTCCCGGCCGCGAGCCTCATCCATGGGTGATTGATGAGGAAGCTTCGCAAGAGGTCTTCAAGGTCGCGGCTGATGCTGGGATCTATTTCTGGGATACGGCAAACACGTACGGAGCGGGGGCGTCGGAAGAAATTACCGGACGGGCCATGAAGCGCTATTTCAACAAGCGCTCGGATGTTGTCCTGGCGACCAAGGTTGCCAACAGGATGGGTGACGGCCCCAATGAAAAGGGCCTGTCGCGCAAGCACATCATCGAGAGCTGCGATGCTTCGCTGATACGCCTGCAGACCGACTATATCGATCTGTATTACATCCACCGTTTTGTCGGAAATTTTCCATTCGAGGAAATCTGCGCGGCTTTTGACCAGTTATTGCGGCAGGGCAAGGTGCTTTACCTCGGCGCGTCGTCCATGTGGACCTGGCAGTTCGCCAAGCTGCGCGCCGTGCAGAAGGAAATCGGCAGCCCGCAATTTGCAGCCATGCAGAATTTCTACAACCTCGTTTATCGTGAGGAGGAGCGCGAAATGATCCCCTATTGCACTCATGAGGGCGTAGGGATCGTGCCATGGTCGCCAATTGCCAGGGGCTTTCTGGCAGGCAACAAGCCGAAGAATGGCGAACAGTCGAACAGGGCAAAGACCGACAAGCTGCACCAGGGCTATTTCGGCTCGAAGCAGGACTATGAAATCCTGCGGCGGGTGGAAAAAGTTGCGGCCGACATCCATGCCAAGCCCGCCCAGGTGGCCTATGCCTGGGTGTTGTCGAAACCCTATATCACCGCTCCGATTGTCGGCTCGACCAAGCCATGGCAGCTAAAGGAGGCAATCGGCGCGCTGGACATCACGCTAACACCGTCGCAGATCAAGTATCTTGAAGCCGCCTACAAGCCTTCCGCCGTGCAGGGGCACAGCTGACAAATGCCGGTTGCTCCTGTCAGTCGGATACCGGTCTTCCATGGCTGCGGGAATAGACGTTGATCGCCGGCGATTGCCAGTCTGACAGGGTGTCGTCAGCTGGTCTGAGGACCTCCACCAGCAATTGCGAGCATTTGGCTTCCTCGCTCGAATGCTTCGAGCTGCAGTCCCCGCCGGGGCAGGCAGAGAGTGCGCCCAGCAGGTCGATTTCGGCAAAGAACTCGATATGGTCGCCCTTTCGTGCGGGGCTTGCCTTCATGAAATATTGCTGGGTGTCGCGGGTAAAGCCCGTGCACATGAAAACATTCAATACGTCATGGACATAGGTTTCGGCTTTTTCCAATGAGCGGCCGGTGGCATCGGCGAAAGCCCGTGTCAGGTTCGAATGGCAGCAATGATGATATTCCTGACCTGCGAGGACCATGTTCGTGTAGGGATCGCAGCGCGTGCCGATCACATCGTGAACGCCGCCGCCGAATTCATCGAAACCGTACCAGTCAAGCGTGTCTGCGATGATGGTTGCCAATGGCCGCATATAGGGCAGATTACTCCACAGCCTGTCGCCCGTGCTGACATGGGTGCCGTGCAGGGCGCGTGTCTTGCCGGAAAAGAAGCGCTCGTCGTGATTATTGGCGTTCCACAGGTTCAGATCACCGACCTGCGAGCCACCTGGAACCGAAATCCGGAAGATATGACCTGCCGGCACGTTGAAGGTCGAGGCCTCGCGGGGCTCGACAACAATGCTGTCGATCAGTTGGGCATCGTCGCGTACCCTGGCAAAGAAAGCGGAATCGAAAGGCGGGAGCGTGTCGACAGGATAACAGACGACCGGCACGACTGCCTTTCGTGCCGCTGCATCTTCGGGAGCGGTGTATGTGCGGATCGTTTTCATCTGTGTGTGCTTTCCTCAACAAAAAACCGGCTGAATGTCTCCAGCCGGTTTGTGAATGTCAATTGATGCGGATACATCAGCGGAGCAGCATCGTTTCCTCGACGCCACCCTCGATCAGGCCAAGACGCTTGTCGAGATAGGTGCCGCATTCCTCGATCAACTCGTCATGATGTTCGGTGAAGAAGTGGTTGGCACCCTGAATGGTGTTCTGGGTGATCATGATGCCCTTCTGGGTCTTCAGCTTGTCCACCAGCAACTGGGTATCCTCGGCAGGTGCTACCCGGTCTTCGCTGCCATGAATGATCATGCCGGAAGAGGGGCAGGGCGCAAGGAAGGAAAAGTCATACAGATTGGCTGGCGGAGCCACGGAAATGAAACCTTCAATCTCCGGGCGGCGCATCAGCAACTGCATGCCGATCCATGCACCAAACGAAAAGCCGGCAACCCAACAGCCACGTGAATCGGGATGCAGGGTCTGGACCCAGTCAAGGGCGGCCGCAGCATCGGACAATTCTCCATGACCATGATCGAATTCGCCCTGGCTCCGGCCGACACCCCTGAAGTTGAAGCGCAGCGTGGTGAAATTGCGTTCAACAAACATATAAAACAGATCATAGACGATCTGGTTGTTCATGGTGCCGCCAAACTTGGGATGCGGGTGCGGGTGCAGGATGATGGCGATAGGTGCGGTCCTGTCGGTTGATGGCTGGTAACGGCCTTCAATTCGGCCCGAAGGACCGTTGAAAATGACTTCAGGCATTTTGCCTCCTGTTTTTCGTCCGTCCGGGGGCTTTAGACGGCGAACAGATTTCATTGCTTTTTTGCCCGCCTTGACCTTGCCGGACTGGCGCATTAAGACCATTTAGAACAATTCTAAACGGTGCAATATGCGTCCGTGCTCTCTTTGGCAGGCACCGGGCAGGCGTAAGCGGCCTTCTTAGACGCTAGGCGGCGCAAATTACAAGAAAAATGCGCATTTCCTCTGGTTTTGCGCGTGTTGATGGAGACGTCCAACCCCATGTCAGCTCTGATGCGGACATTTCTGGATCACAATGCAACCTCGCCCATGAGAGAATCGGCGCGGATGGCTGTATTGGCTGCCCTGGAAACAGGTGGAAATCCATCATCCGTACACAGGGAAGGCCGCGCCGCCCGCAAGACCGTGGAAAGCGCTAGGATTCAGCTGGCTGGTGCCATCAATGCCAAGGGCAACCAGATTGTTTTCACTTCAGGAGCAACGGAAGCGGCGAACCATGCGCTTTCGCCAATTATCCGGGCCGGTGGCCATGAAGTTGGTGTCTCGCGCCTCTATGTCAGTGCCGTTGAACATCCTTGCGTGCTTTCAGGCGGGCGCTTTGCTCACGACCAGGTGGAAACCATCGCGGTGACCGAGGGCGGCGTTGTCGATCTCGCCGACCTTGCAGCCAGGCTTGCCGCACATGATGTTTCCGGCGGTGCGCCGATGGTTGCGGTTATGCTCGCGAACAACGAGACCGGTGCGCTGCAACCCATCCGCGAGGTTGCAGAAATCGTGCACGCCCACAACGGTTTCCTGGTTGTCGATGCAGTTCAGGCCTTCGGGCGCCTGCCGCTCGATGTCGCCAAATTGTCTGCCCACTTCATCATTCTTTCGAGCCACAAAATTGGCGGGCCGCAAGGAGCGGGCGCGCTGGTTCTTGGCGATGCTTCGATCTCGCCTGCGGTTCTGCTCAAAGGTGGTGGCCAGGAAAACTGGCAGAGGGGCGGAACGGAAAATGTCGCGGCTATTGCCGGTTTCGGCGCTGCTACACAGGAAATTGCGGCCCGGATTGCCGAAAATGGTACAGAAAGCCGACTCAGGGACTCGATTGAGAACGGCATCACGACTATATGCATGGAAGCGGGAAACAAGGCCGGTGAGCCTGTATTTTTCGCAGGCGATATTGCCCGCCTTCCCAATACGAGTTGCTTTGCGGTGCCAGGCGTGAAAGCCGAAACGGCCCTGATTTCGCTGGATCTTGCAGGAATTGCCGTTTCATCGGGTTCTGCCTGTTCGTCCGGCAAGGTGAAGAAATCCCATGTGCTCGCTGCCATGGGTATCGAGGATGACCTGGCTGAATGTGCCTTGCGCGTCAGCACGGGCCATACGACCACCAATGAAGATGCCGAACGTTTTCTCGGCGCCTTCAAAGACATAGTGAACCGGATCGCGGCCTGAGATTTCCGCAAATGCTGCCAAACGCAGCAAAGGCGGATGACAAGGGACCAGAACCGGTTCTGGTTAAACCAACTGGCGGGAAGTTGAACCCGCAAAGGATGGAGAGAGCCCATGCCTGCAGTGCAGGAAACCGTCGATGCCGTCGCGCTACTTGACGTTGACAAGTACAAATATGGTTTCACGAGTGATATCGAGTCCGACAAGGCCCCAAAGGGCCTGACGGAAGACACCATTCGGTTCATTTCCGCGAAAAAGGAGGAACCCCTCTGGATGCTGGAATGGCGTCTGGAAGCGTTCCGCCGTTGGCAGACGATGATCGAGCCGACCTGGGCACGCGTGAATTATCCAAAGATCGATTTCCAGGACATCTACTATTATTCCGCTCCGAAAAACTTCGGCGATGGTCCCAAGTCGCTTGATGATGTCGATCCCGAACTGCTCAAGACCTATGAAAAGCTCGGCATTCCGCTCAAGGAGCAGGAGATACTGGCAGGCGTTCGCAGGCCCGGTGAGGAGAGCCCGCTCGACGAGGATGGCGGCGACAATGTCTACAAGTCGGGCCGCGTTGCCGTTGATGCGGTTTTCGACAGCGTATCGGTTGTCACCACCTTCAAGAAGGAACTGGCAAAGGCCGGTGTGATCTTCTGCTCGATTTCCGAAGCCATTCGCGAACATCCCGAACTGGTCCAGAAGTACCTGGCATCCGTGGTGCCGGTAACGGACAACTATTACGCTACGCTGAACAGTGCCGTCTTTACCGATGGATCGTTTGTCTATGTTCCAGAGGGCGTTCGCTGCCCGATGGAGCTCTCGACCTATTTCCGCATCAACGAGATGAATACCGGCCAGTTCGAGCGCACACTGATCATTGCCGAGAAGGGTTCCTACGTCTCTTACCTCGAAGGCTGCACGGCGCCCCAGCGCGATGAGAACCAGCTTCATGCAGCCGTGGTCGAACTGGTCGCCATGGAAGATGCCGAAATCAAGTATTCGACTGTCCAGAACTGGTATCCGGGCGACTCGGAAGGCAAGGGCGGCATCTACAATTTCGTCACCAAACGGGGCGATTGCAGGGGCGACAATTCCAAGATTTCCTGGACGCAGGTCGAGACCGGTTCGGCAATCACCTGGAAATATCCAAGCTGCATCCTGCGCGGAAACGGTTCGCGCGGCGAATTCTACTCGATTGCGGTCTCCAATGGGGCGCAGCAGGTAGATAGCGGCACCAAGATGCTGCATCTGGGCAAGAATACGACCAGCCGCATTATTTCCAAGGGTATTTCGGCCGGCAGGTCGCAGAACACCTATCGCGGACAGGTTTCAATCCACCGCAAGGCGTCCGACGCCCGCAACTTCACCCAGTGTGACTCGCTGCTGATCGGTGACAGATGTGGCGCGCATACCGTGCCCTATATCGAGGCGAAGAATTCGACAGCCCAGCTTGAACACGAGGCGACCACGTCCAAGATTTCGGATGATCAGCTGTTCTACTGCCTGCAGCGAGGCATTCCCGAGGAAGAGGCGATCGCACTGATCGTCAACGGCTTCGTCAAGGAAGTGATCCAGGAACTGCCGATGGAATTTGCCGTTGAAGCGCAGAAGCTGATCGGGATTTCGCTGGAAGGCTCGGTCGGCTGATGTTCGATACAACTGCTATCGTCTGGTATGCCGCGATTTGCGGCGGCCTCGCGGCCTTTGCGCCCTCGCTGGGCGGGCGCGGATTGCGGATTGGTATCGGGGCGGTAGTTGGCATTCTTGCCGCCAGCATCCTGCCGCTGCTCAAGAGCATGATTGGGTATTGAAATTGGAGACACCAGATCCCTGGACAAGCCGAGGGATGACGACGGTGGAGAGTGTTGAAATAGTAGGCCGTGCCGAGACGGTGAAAAAGGAACTGAAATGATTGAAATCAAGAACCTGCACGTAAAGATCGCAGACACCGACACGATGATCCTCAATGGACTGGATCTGACCGTGAAGGCAGGCGAGGTAGCCGCAATCATGGGGCCGAACGGTTCGGGCAAATCGACGCTTTCCTACGTGATGGCCGGCAAGGACGACTATGAGGTCACCGAGGGCGACATCCTGTTCAATGGCGAGAGCATTCTGGAAATGGAGCCCGATGAGCGCGCTGCAGCCGGGCTGTTCCTTGCCTTCCAATACCCTGTGGAAATTCCCGGAGTGCCGACCATGAACTTCCTCAAGGCCGCCATGAACGCACAGCGCAAGGCGCGGGGCGAGGAAGAATATTCTACGCCCGATTTCATCAAGACCGTCCGCGCCGAAGCGGGCAAGCTCGGCATCAACATGGAAATGCTCAAGCGCTCGCTCAATACCGGCTTTTCCGGCGGCGAGAAGAAGCGCGCGGAAATCCTGCAGATGGCACTGCTTGAGCCGAGGTTCTGCGTGATGGATGAGACCGATTCCGGCCTCGATATCGATGCGCTGAAGGTCGTTTCAGATGGCGTCAATGCACTGCGCTCCAAAGACCGCGGGTTCCTCGTGATCACCCACTATCAGCGCCTGCTGGAACACATTGTCCCGGACACGGTCCATGTTCTCTACAAGGGGCGCATCATCAAGAGTGGCGGCAAGGAACTTGCGCTTCATCTTGAAGAGCACGGCTATGCGGATGTGATCGCAGAAGCCGCCTGAGCAGCCACAAGAAACGGTTATTTGTCATGAACTTGCACGCAAAGCTTACACTGACGCCGGCAGAGGAATCCCTGCTTGGCGCGCTTGCGTCTTCTGCCCGCCCGCAGGCCGATACTGCGCTTGCGCTGATTGAAGAGCGCGGCCTGCCCACACGCCGCGTCGAGGCCTGGCACTATACGGATTTGCGTACGCTGATGCGCGACTTCCCCAAGGCGCCACGCGCAATCGACAGCGAATTCTCCTCCGAGGGGCTCGATGAGATGGCCGATCTGGTGGACAGCTACAAGCTTGGCTTTTCCAACATGGCCCATGTCATTGGCTACCTGAACCAGTTGCCGGAAGGCATTTCCGGATCGGTCGGCCAGGAAGCTTTGGAAATTGCGAACCCTGTTGCCGTCAGTGACGACACGATCGGCATACTGAACATGGGCCTTGCAGAGACGGGAGCCGTGCTGAAGGTTGAAGCAGGCGTGCAGGTAGAAACACCGGTAACGCTGGCGCATACCTGCGCAGGTGAGACATCTTCAGCGCTTCGACACAGCGTGAGCGTCGGCGCAGGCGCATCGGCGACTTTCATTGAACATCATCATTCATCGACCATCCGTAATCACCAGAACGTTGTCTGCAATCTCTCCCTTGAAAAGGGAGCGAAGGTAACCTGGGTGATTTTCCAGCAGCTGGGTGTCGAGACCACGCGGCTTGGCCAGTTGAACGTCCAACTCGCGGAAGACACGGACCTGACCATCCTCGTTCTCAATGCGGGCGGCAAGCTGGTGCGCCAGGAAGTGCATATTGCTGTTGACGGTGAGAATGCCAATCTTGCGATCAGGGGCGTCAACCTCATCGGCGACAAGTCGCATATCGATGTTACGACCACGCTGTCGCACAATGTTGCCAATACGACTGCGACCGAACTATTTCGCAATGTTGTGCCATCAGGTGGCAAGGGCGTTTTCCAGGGTCAGATCCGTGTTGCCCAGGCGGCCCAGAAGACCGATGCGCAAATGGCCTGCAACACGCTGCTGCTTTCAGATGAGAGCGATTTTTCGGCCAAGCCGGAACTGGAAATCTTTGCCGATGATGTTGTATGCGCGCATGGCGCGACTGTTGCCGATATTGACGACAATCACCTCTTTTACCTGCGCGCGCGCGGCATTTTAGAGAGGGAAGCGCGGACGATGCTGGTAAAGGGTTTTGTTGAAGAGGTCTTCGATGATCTTCAATCCATCCAACATGGAGACAGGCTGGGCGAAGCGCTGAATGCGCGTATCGAGGATTGGCTGGACTGGAATGGATAAACCCGTTTTTGACATCAATGCGGTTCGTGCGGACTTCCCGATCCTGTCGCGTGAAGTGCATGGCAAGCCGCTGGTCTATCTCGATAATGGCGCCTCCGCGCAAAAGCCGAATGCTGTCATTGATGCAGTCAGTAATGTCTATTCTCATGAATATGCCAATGTGCACCGCGGCCTGCATTTTCTGTCCAATGCTACAACAGACGCCTACGAGAAATCCCGCGAGACAGTGCGCCGGTTCCTGAATGCGCCTGGTGTCGAGGAGATCGTCTTCACCTCCGGCACGACCGACGCGATCAACCTGGTCGCCTATGGCTGGGCCATGAAGCATCTCAAGGCAGGTGATGAAATCATCCTCACACAGATGGAGCACCACTCAAACATTGTGCCCTGGCATTTCCTGCGCCAGCGTATGGGCGTCAAGATGGTATGGGTGCCGGTGGAAGAGGACGGCTCGCTCTCTATGGAGAAATACCGCGCCGCGTTTACGCCGCGCACCAGGCTGGTGGCAATTACCCACATGTCGAATGTGCTGGGTACCATCGTTCCCCTGAAGGAAGTGACACAGATCGCCCACGAACATGGCGCGCTGGTAATGGCCGATGGCAGCCAGGGTGCCGTACACCTGCCGGTCGATGTGCAGGACCTCGATGTGGATTTTTACGCCATTACCGGCCACAAGCTCTATGGCCCGTCCGGCGTTGGCGCGCTTTACGGCAAGATGGATGTTCTCAAATCCATGCAGCCCTTCAAGGGTGGCGGCGAGATGATCCTCGATGTCACCGAGGACGATGTCACCTATTCCGATCCGCCGCACCGCTTTGAGGCCGGAACACCGCCCATCGCACAGGCGATCGGCCTGGGTGCTGCCCTGGACTATATGGACAAGATCGGCCGCGAAAGCATCCTTGCCCATGAAAACGACCTGCGCGACTATGCCAATGAGCAATTGTCGCGGGTCAATTCGCTGCGGATATTCGGCACCACACCTGACAAGGGCGCGATTTTCTCCTTCGAACTCGAGGGCATCCACGCCCACGATGTTTCGATGGTAATTGACCGGGCAGGCGTTGCCGTGCGTGCGGGAACCCACTGCGCCCAGCCGCTGATGCAGCGCTTTGGAGTAACTTCGACATGTCGTGCCTCATTTGGTATGTATAATACGAGAAGCGAAGTCGACGTGCTGGTTGAGGCCCTTGAAAAGGCGAGGAAATTCTTTACCTGAGCGTAGAGAGGGATGAAGATGAGAGAAGCAGTCGAAAACACAACGGGTCCCATGGAACCAGGCAGTGATGCACCCAATGCGGCTGCGTTCAGTGCCAGCGCCTTCACGCCGGAAGAACTGGAACGCATGACTGCGGATATCGTGGCGGCGCTGAAGACCGTTTATGACCCGGAAATTCCGGCCGACATTTACGAACTGGGCCTGATCTACAAGGTCGATATCGAGGATGACCGCACGGTGAAAGTCGACATGACGCTGACTGCGCCCGGTTGCCCTGTCGCCGGCGAAATGCCGATCTGGGTGCGCGATGCCATCGCCACGGTTGAAGGCGTGATGGATGTGGATGTCCAGCTTGTATTCGACCCACCATGGACACCTGACCGCATGTCCGAGGAAGCGCAGATCGCCGTGGGCTTGTGGTAGGGGGCAGTCGCCTCCATATTGAAGATGTACTCAATCGGCAGAACTTGACCCTGCCAGTATTGGAGAATGACAATGGCTTTTGAAGTCATGACCGTGAACGGGGATGCCCAAAAGCGCATCGCCGAAATCATGTCCAAAAATCCCGATGCCAATGGCATTCGCATTGGCGTGAAGAATGCCGGTTGTGCGGGCATGGAATACACGATTGACCTGGTGCAAGAGCCCAAAGCGACCGACGACAAGATCGAGACGGATGCGGGAACGGTTTATGTTGACCCCAAGGCCGTGCTGTTCCTGCTTGGAACGGAGCTCGGCTTTGAGGTGACCAAGCTGAAAACCGGCTTCACCTTCAAGAATCCGAACCAGACATCTGCCTGCGGTTGCGGCGAAAGCGTGGAGCTCAAGCCGGCTGAAATGACGCCGGAAATGCTTCGCGAGCGGGAATTGCGCGCAGGTTCCTGAGCCTCACGTTTTTTTCCAGTCGTCCGGCACCGGCCCGTGATAGATCATCCGCCAGTCGCGTTCGTCGCTGTCTGAAACCTCCTCCTCGGGAGCGAAGACGTTCATCATGCGGATCGTGGTGCTGGTGCCCTCCGACTCAATGCAGATGATGATCGCCTTGCCGTCACGAAACTGGATGCCGCCTTCCTGTTGGCAGGTCAGTTCCGGCGGCCGCGCCATCATCAGGCCGAAGGCGTCAAATACGAGTTTGCGTCCCTGTAGAAAGCTTCTGCCGGGCGGGATCATGCCGATCTCGCGCGTGCCGGACCAAACCTGTTTCATCCGCTGAAGATCACCATCACGGAAAGATGCGTAGAATTCGTCATTCTGCTTGAGGATCGTGGCGCGATCGACCGCGCTCTGGGCAAGCGCCAGACCCGGGCTGAAAGCAATTCCCCCAACAAGGGGCAGCGTGGCAAGCAGTCGGTGCAAGTTCATGGCCAAATCCTCCTTGCATGAAGGGTAGTGCCCGGCAGGAAAAATCCAACTGACGTTTTCGTTACGGGCACCAGCCTGCATATTGCCGGTTTCTCCTGACACATCGCTGTCAGTAGCTGTTGATACACCTTATTGTAGATTGCTGCCGATCGGTACAAAGTCGGGACAGTCAGGACCAGCAAGGATTATTGCCATGGAGAATCCGTCCATCATGTCCCATGTCTCCATCGGGACCAACGATTTTGAACGAGCAACGGATTTTTACGATACAGTGATGCCAACTATCGGTGCACATCGTGTTCTTGAACCGGAGCTGCCGCCGGGAGCTTTCGCTGTGGCCTATGGCAAGCAGTTTCCCGAGTTCTGGGTGCAGACGCCACATAATGACGGCAAGGCGCAAACTGCCAACGGTATCCATTTTGCGTTCCTCGCACCGTCGAGGGATGCCGTGCATGCCTTTTTTGAGGCGGCCGTTTCGAAGGGCGCGTTACCTGATGGTGCGCCGGGTCCTCGCCCCCATTATGGCGAAGCTTACTACGGTTGTTTTGTCCGTGACCTGGATGGACACAAGATTGAGGCGATGTTCTGGGACGAAGCAGGGAACGGTGCCTGACATGGCATTGTCGAAAGAGTTCACCGACTATCTGGAAGAACTGTTTCAGGTGCTGCCCGGCAGCCGCACGAAGCGCATGTTTGGCGGGGCGGGGATCTTCCGCGATGGCCTGATGTACGCCCTGGCGCTGGGTGACGGCAAGATAGCCCTCAAGGCCGATGAGCAGACTATCCCGGACTTCGAGGCGGAGGGCTGTCAATCCTGGTATTATGAAGACAAGCGCAGCGGCAAGAAAAGCATGAACTACTGGTATATGCCCGAACGCCTCGCCGATGATCCCGATGAATTGAAACAATGGGCGCAAAAGGCATTCGATGTGGCCATGCGCGCTGACGAGCGGAAACCACTGAAACAGCGCAAACTCAAAGCGTCGCTTTAAGAAACGCCTTTAACGCCTCATGAAATCAGGTACATGCTCTTCGCCACCAAAGGCATGACTGTCGTCGACATTGGCGAGATCCGTCTGGCCATCATCGCGGCCGCGACGGGGTGCTGCTGACCTTGTATCATCCCGCTCGCTTTTGCGTGGCGCGCGTTTTGGCTCCTCAGTGGAGCGGGCGCTGCGTTTTTGGGCTTCTTCAGCGGGCTTTTCCGGCCTTGAGGAGGCGCGCAATCTTGATGAAGGTCTGGCGTCGCCCTCCGGCTTGTCACGATCCTTCTCTCGGCCCTTGCCTTGGCCCTTGTCTTGGCCCTTTTCCCGGCTATTGTCCTTGCCACGGCCAGGCGCACCGGCCTTGCCACGACGGCTTGCTCTTGCATTCCATTCCACGCGCTCGCCATCCCATTCGATATCCTGACCAATCAGGGATTCAATTGCGTCATAGCCTTTCTGGTCGAGCGGTGTGACAAGCATGAAGGCGGCACCCTTGCGGCCTGCACGTCCTGTCCTGCCGATACGGTGCACATAGTCTTCCGCATGGACTGAAACATCGTAATTGAAGACGTGCGAAACGTCCGGAATATCGAGACCGCGGGCAGCAACGTCAGATGCAACCAGCAACTTGATCTTGCCGTCCTTGAACGCCTTGAGTGTCGCCGTGCGGCTTGTCTGGTCCATGTCACCATGCAGGGCACCAACGCTGTATTCGTGGCGCATCAGCGATTTGAGCAGATTGGCGACCTCGACCTTGCGGTTGCAGAAGATGATCGCATTGTTGAGATCGGTCGCACTGTCGATGAGTTCGCGCAGCTTGGCGCGCTTTTCATAATCGACTGGCGAAGCGGCCACGGCACGCTGGGTGATGGTGGCAGAGGTGGAGGAGGGCTTGGCAACTTCCACTGAGACCGGGTTTTGCAGGAACTTCTGCGCAAGCTGGTCGATCTCCGGCGGCATGGTGGCCGAAAAGAACAGCGTCTGGCGGGTGAATGGCACCATCTGGACGATGCGCTCGATGTCGGGGATGAAGCCCATGTCGAGCATGCGGTCCGCTTCGTCGATCACCAGCAGTTCGACGCCGGTCATCAACAGGCGGCCGCGCTCGAAATGATCGAGCAGGCGGCCAGGTGTTGCAATCAGCACATCGGCGCCGCGATCGAGAATCTTGTTCTGATCGGCAAAGGATACGCCGCCGATCAGCAGGGCGACCGAAAGCTTGTGGTTGATGCCGTATTTTTCGAAATTTTCGTGAACCTGTGTCGCCAGTTCGCGGGTCGGCTCAAGAATGAGGGTCCGGGGCATGCGCGCACGGGCTCTGCCCTTTTCAAGCATGGAAAGCATTGGCAGCACGAAGCTGGCTGTCTTTCCGGTGCCGGTCTGGGCAATTCCCAGAACATCGCGGCGCTCAAGCACGTGGGGGATTGCCTGTTCCTGGATAGGCGTGGGAACGGTGTAGCCAGAGGCTTCCACCGCTTGCAGGACCTTTTTGGAAAGTCCGAGTTCGTCAAATGTCATGTAGGCAGTTTCATTTCGTTCAAGAGAAGTTGGAACGCCGCTCGGTCGGGCTCAAACTGCCCGAAACGTCTAAAAAACCCGAAAGTTGCATCCTGCCCGTATTGGCAAAGGCAATTTAGCGGCGCTGTTCATGCCGCATTGCAGAATGCGGACTTCCCGCACATAGGCGCTGGCACGATACAAGTCAACAAAAATGCGGTCAGAGTCTCTGTTGAGCCTTGATCTGACGGGGTTTGTCGCGATCCAGCGTTTTGGGCGCTATCTGCCGGTTTTCAATGGCACTGCGCCAATTTGCTTCGAAATTAAACGTGATCGCGAGCCTCAATATACTTCGAAACCATTCCGGCTCTGCTGCCGTTTTCAAAGAGCGGGTAGGCAAACACTTATCAAACACTCATGAGGAAAATCACCATGAAGAAACTGACACAGATTATTGCCGGCTCAGCACTGGCGCTTTCGATCTCCACTGCAGCCTATGCAAAGGATATCGTTGAGACAGCAGTCGAAGCGGGCAATTTCACCACACTGGTGGCTGCCGTTCAGGCCGCAGGGCTGGTTGACACCTTGAAGAGCGAAGGCCCATTTACCGTCTTTGCGCCAACGGACGAAGCATTCGCTGCGCTTCCAGAGGGTACGGTCGATGATCTTCTGAAACCAGAGAACAAGGACAGGCTGACAGCCATCCTCACCTATCATGTCATTCCTGGAAAAGTCATGTCAGGCGATCTTCAGGACGGCATGATGGCTGAAACCGTCGAGGGCAGCGAAGTGACCATCGATCTGGACAACGGACCAATGGTCAATGACGCCAAAGTGGTAACTGCCGATATTGCCGCAGACAATGGTGTTATACATGTGGTCGACAAGGTGATCATGCCCAAGTAAGTCGGGGCAAACCCTTGCAAGAGCCGGCGATCGTTTCTGATCGCCGGCATTTTTATGCTTGCGGAAAGGATAGCCGCATCCTCACAAAACTGTGATTTCAATGGCAATGGTCTGACCGGCATCTTTCTGGCAATAGGTTGGAACAAGAGCCTGAATCGGCGCATCCTTTCGATGGGCCGTGCATTTTAACAGTGATGGAACGTCTGAACAAAAACATGCTGACTCGTAGAGGGTTCCTCCTGTCGATTGCTGCTTCGGGTTTTCTTGGCGCCGCGGGCTCAGTGCTGGCGCCGGCAACTGCCGCTGCCCAACAGGCCGCCGGGATTCCACGAAAGTTCCTGCCGCAAAACGTGCCGTTCTCGGGGTATGCGCCAGGAACGATTGTAATCGATCCGCGCAATCACTTTCTTTATCTGGTGACCGGCCGCTACCGTGCGCGCCGGTATGGTGTCGGCGTTGGCAAAGCAGGTCTTGCGTTCAAGGGTGCTGCCAGGATCGGGCGCAAGGCCGAATGGCCGAGCTGGACGCCAACAAAGAACATGATCCGCCGTGAACCGGGGAAATATGCACGTTACGCCAAGGGCGTTCCGGGCGGGCCGGGCAACCCGCTGGGTGCGCGGGCTCTCTATCTGTATCGGGGCAAGCGTGATACTTATTACCGCATCCACGGTACGACTGAGCCATCGAGTATCGGAAGATCGGTATCAAATGGCTGCATTCGCATGATCAATGATCATGTAATCGATTTATATGAGCGTGTCCCGATTGGCACGCAGGTTGTGGTTCTCTGATAAAGGTGGACGAGCGTATGGAAAAGAAGAATGAAATGACGCGCCGAAGCCTTTTGGCAGGCGGATTGGGCCTGGCTGCGACCGGGCTTTCAGGATGCACGTTTACGCCGCCACCTGCCATGAACTTTCAGCCAATCGTGCCGATGTTCCGCGGTCCGACCGCCGAGGGAACCGATATTCCCAAACGCGAATTTCGCAGTATTTACGGATCTGTCCTTGATAACGGGTTCCAGATTCCGGCTGTGGACCTTGACAAGGTGCCGGAGCAATTCTGGCGGCGCCGGGTCGCCTATACCGGGTCTGAACGCCCCGGCAGCATTGTTGTGAATACCTCAACCTTCTATCTCCATCATGTGGAAGAAGGTGGCACTGCCATGCGCTATGGCGTTGGTCTTGGCCGCCAGGGCTTCGAATGGTCGGGACGCGCCAATATCGCCTGGAAGCGCGCCTGGCCGACCTGGACGCCGCCTGCGGAGATGATTGAACGTCAACCCGAACTTGAGAAATATTCCGCGGAAAATGGCGGGATGGAGCCGGGCCTTACAAATCCGCTGGGCGCTAGAGCGCTCTACATCCACCAGAACGGTGTCGACACGCTCTATCGCGTCCATGGGACACCTGAATACTGGACGATCGGAAAAGCGGTCTCCTCAGGCTGTGTGCGCATGATGAACCAGGACGTCATTCACCTGTATGAACGGGTGAAAAACGGTTCACCGATCATCGTTCGCGGAGCGTTCACTTCCTGAATGCCTTCAAACTGCAGCATGCAGTCTGATCAGGTGGCGTAGTCGGGGCTTTCCGCGTCGAGTATTGCCTTGATTTCGGCGAGGTGAGCCCTGCCGGGATTGTTATAGGCTTCAAGCTCGCTTGCGGTTTTTTCCGCGATCTCATCGGACAAGACCCGCAGTTTCATGCCGGTCTGCAGGGCGCGGATATAGGTCTCGGCTGCGCGCTCGAAATAATACATCCGGTCGAAGGTCTCTGCCACGCTGTCACCAATCACGAGGACGCCGTGATTGCCCATGATCATGACCTTTTTCGCAGGATCGGCAAACAGTGCAGCGCAGCGCTCGCCTTCCTCCTCGAAGGCCAGGCCGCCATATTTCTCGTCAATTACATACCGATTGTAAAAGATGCAGGTATTCTGGTCGATCGGCGGCAGACGGCTGTCTTCGAGGCTCGCAAGGACGGTGGCGAAAATCGAGTGAACATGCATGGCACAGCGCGCATGGGGCACCTTGCGGTGGACCGCGCCGTGCAGGCCCCATGCGGTTGCATCAGGCGCGCCGGGCCGGTTCAGTGTTTCAGGGTCGTTTGCGTCGATCAGCAGGAGATCAGATGCCCTGATGCGGGAAAAATGCATCTGGTCCGGGTTCATGAGAAATTTGGTGCCGTCCTCATTGACCGAAAGGGAGAAATGGTTCGCCACTGCCTCATGCATGTTGAGGCGGGCAGTCCAGCGAAAGGCGGCTGCAAGGTCCACCCGTTCCTGCCAATGAGACATGTTGTGTTGTGTATTGTGGGCAGCGTCAATTGCCATGCCTGAACCTGAGTTATTCATTTAACCTCGCTTTCAGCATTTTGGGCAGCACGTTGGGGCGGCACGTTGGGGCGGCACGTTGGAAAGTGTCAGTTTACCTGATCGGGCGGTGTTCTGCCCTCGAAAAATGCATTGAGGTTCTCAAGCGCCTTGAACCCCATCGCTTCACGGGTCTCAATGGACGCGCTGCCCATATGCGGCAGGAGTACGACATTCTCCATGTTCAGTAATCCGGGATGAATGGCGGGTTCATTCTCGAAAACGTCGAGCCCGGCTCCGGCAATTCTGTTGGCCTCGAGAGCATCGACCAGCGCTGCCTCATCGACCACTTCGCCGCGTGCGGTATTGATGAGGAATGCAGTTTCCTTCATTGCTGTAAGTTCTCTCGCGCCAATCAGATGCCGGTTGGCAGCGCCGCCCGGGCAATGCAGAGAAATGAAATCCGATTGGGCCAAAAGGGCCTCAACGGATTCTGCCTGCTCGGCACCGGTCCGGTTCCTGATTTCTTCACTGACTTGTGATCGTTTCAGGGCAAGGACCCGCATGCCGAAACCGAAATGTGCGCGTTTTGCCACAGCTTGACCAATGCGGCCAAATCCGATGATCCCAAGCGTCTTGCCACTGATCGAGCGGCCCATGAACTGTGTGGGTTCCCAGCCTGTCCATTTGTGCGCGCGTACATGGCGCTCACCTTCACCGGTGCGCCTTGCCACCATCAGCATGAGTGTCATTGCGAGGTCTGCTGTGCAGTCGCTTAGGACATCAGGTGTGTTGGTCACCGCTATCCCGCAACGCGCTGCACCCGCAGGGTCGATATGGCTGTAACCGACGCCGTAATTGGCGATAATCCTCGCCCTTGGCTTCAGTCCTTCAAAAACCTCGGGACCAAGCGCATCGGTTACTGTCGTGCAAATAGCATCGGCGCTGGCCAATGCCTCGCGCATGGCTGCAACATCATAAACAGTATTGTTCTCGTTGAGGCGAACATCATAGCGCTCCGCAAGCGCAGTCTCGACCGCCTGCGGCCAACGCTGTGTCACAATGACTTTCGATTGTGGCAATTCATTCCTCCATTTGCAATCGAGGATCGATCATGCTCCGGGTTCGCCGGAATAATCAAGTCCGATGGCCAAGGTAAGGTACCGGCGAGCCGGTCAGGTTCGGATGACGAAGCAGGGTTGCCTCACTCCTCCGCCGGGGTACTATCGTTGCTGGCAGCCATATCCGCAGGCAAATCGGGATTTCGCAAGCTCCATCCATCCAGATTGAAGTCAGCAGCGATCCAGCCTTGCTTTTTCACATGATGGTACATGCTGATGGGCGTTACCGTGTCAAAGACACCCTGCTTGGCATAGGGCTGGGTCGTCAGGTCCAGAACCGGGATGATCAGGTCGAGCAGCCGACCCACAAAGGTGTGTCCGAAAAGGATCACACTGGGCAGAAAACTGCTTTGGGCATAGACCGTTTCGGCATCGCGAAGATCATATTCCGAGCCGTTATTGCTGGCCATGATTGTCTGGAATGTGAACCCGTTCGAATTGGTGAAGTTGGGTGCGTCGGGCGGACTGGTCAAACTGTAGCGCATTCTGCGAACCTGGGTGCTTAACGGACCCTCAAGGATTTCGCGGATCCTGCCTTGCTTGTCGCCGGGCGGAAGCATGACCATGACCTGACGTATGTCGAGCGGAACGCCAAGGAAAACCGAGAGTGGCTCGCAGAAAAACTCGAGATGGTAATTGACGGGGTAAGCGTGCAGGACGTTGTATTGGCCGTTGCCATTGCGCATCAGGAAACCTGTATGTGTATAGGCAAAGGGTTCCTGGTCATCGCCCCAATTGCGGTCGATGCAATCATGCACGGTTTCACCATCGGCTCGCAATTCGCCTGACGGGCCGCACTGATTGACCATCGATACGGCGTTGGCAGGCGCGTTCTCGATCGCCTTGAGATAGGCGACCCCGGATCCGCCGGAACGGGCAATCACGGCGATTGAACTTTCTTCAAATTCACGACCGGTCAGGAATGTGTCGAGATGGGTGTTGAGAATGTTGACTTCCGCTGGGCTCCAGGGGGAGAGTTCGCCGCGAATGAAACCTACAAGAGTGCGTACTGCAGGGTTCCTGATCTGCTGCATGATGCGAACGGTCGTCATCGCGTTCTCATCGAAGGCACGGCACATTGCATCTATGTCGAGAAAATCGCTTTTTGGAACTTCATATGGCGCCGGAATGGCGGACCGTTCATAGGCAAGTCGTGGCGAGGGCCCGGTATCCAATGCTACCCAGACCAATAGCGCCGCCAAGCCTGATAGTCCGGCAACAAGGACCCAGGCAGCAATCCGCATAATCCGGCCAATCATTTGCAAGCCCCCCTCGGCCTCTCATGATCCATGGATTTTTTAATTGCCCCATATGATTACCGGGTCAACCCAGCAGGCAAAATTTGCGGTCTTTGGTCCTCATGTGTTCAGGAAACGCATGGAAACTCAGCCTGGCGAGGGCTTGCGCCTGCGTGCCGGCTTCCTGGCCGCCGGCGCACTGGCTCTCGCAATTTGCTCCTCAAGCGGGGGGACACCCCTGGGTAGCTTGATGTGCACATCCTGTTGCGGGAAGGGTATTTCAACCCCGGCTTCCGCAAAGCGCTCGAGAATTGCGAATCGGACCTCGGTCTCGACGGTTACTATGTTCCCGATGTCGTAAACGTACATTCGCAGACGAAGATCCAGTGAACTGGGGCCAAAATTGACGAACCATACATTTGGCTCCGGTTTTTTCTGGACCATGGCATGTGTGCTGGCGATTTCGTAAAGAATGCGCTCGGCAAGGCGCGCATCCGACCCATAGGCGATGCCCACATCAACATCCACCCGGCCATGCTTGCTCTTGAAGGTCCAGTTGCTGACTTGCGAATTGATAAGTTCGGAATTGGGAACAATGATGGACTGGCGCTGGAAGGTCTCGATCTCGGTTGCCCGCACAGATATGCGCTTTACGGTGCCTTCAGCGGCGCCAACGATGATCCAGTCCCCGACCTTGATGGGCCGCTCCACAAGCAGGATCAGTCCGGATACGAAATTGCTTACGACGTTCTGAAGGCCGAAACCGATACCAAGCGAAAGCGCACCGGCAACGATCGCAAGGCTGGACAAATCAAGGCCGGCCGACGTGATGGCAAGTAGCGCGGCCAGCGCAAAGCCCGTGTAACCTATGCCGGCCTTGATTGAATCACTTACACCGGGATCGAGGTTGCTTCGCGGAAAAATACTCCTGCCCAACCAGCGCTGGAATATCCGCGTGAGAACGATCACAATGCCGAAAATGGCCAGACCTATCAGCAGGCCAGACAGGGAAATCCGGATATTGCCAACATCGATGCCGAAAAATGCCCTGCTGGCAAAGGCGGTGATTTCCTCGAGTCGTGTTCCCCACTGCATGAGAATTGCCGGAATGCCGACCATGAGAATACCAAGAATCAGCAGGCCGCCAGCAAGCAGACTGGCCTGTTCGATACGGTAAGGCTGCATTCCGCGGGTAACAAGCCGTTTGCCGAAACCCGTTCTGGCCAGGACGCCTTCGCGCGCGAGTTCCCTGGCGGCAAGAAAGCCGAGATACATGATCGCCATTATGCTGCCGGTGACGATCAACTGACGTGAAAGGAATCGGGCAAAGCCGATATAGCCGAGCAAGGCCGAAATGATCAGCACCGATCCACCGACTGCAAGCGCCGCGACCAGAAGAAGGAGCATCTGATGCCGAAAGGTGTCTGACTTGCCATCAGTCGCAGTTTCAACGTCATCTTCCGTTCCCGCCATGGCGACGGTCCGGTCACAGCGCATCTGATGGATGACATATGCCATCAGCAGGAGCACCAGGCCGATCAGAACGGACGCGACGAGGCCTTGAAGTACGGTCAGTTCAAGGGGGCCGGAAAGCACGGAGTTGACTGTTGATACAAGCGAATCAACCGCGAATATCACGAAGAGCGAGAAGATCAGCACGAACAGCCGGCCAGCAGTGCGATCTCCGGTATCCACCAATCGCCACTGGGGTGACCATGGCATCAGGACCGACGCGCAGAAGTACCAGGCAACCATCAGCCCCGATATCACCAGAAACAGCTGCAGGATGATGTTAGCCGTTGTATTGTTGAAAACCTCGAACTGGAAAAACAGCGTATAGGCGACGAAGAGGAATATTGCGGTTGCCGCGCTTGGAATCACCGTGGCCCAGAACGCTGTAAACACCCGGGTGAAGTAATCGGGATCCTCACTGCGGCGCTCCAGTATTTGCGAAAAATAGCGGTTGAAATTGAAGGACAGAAAGAGCGCCACAGCCAGGGACACAATGGTCGAGCCGATCATCTCCCAGAACTTGGTTTGAAGAACGAATCTGAACCAGTCGGAAAAATGACTGCTTATGGCGGAGGCAAGGCTCGATATTCCGGCAATACCCCTCGAGAATGTTTCAGTGCTCAGGTCCGTCTGGGCGGAAATTGCTGCGGTGAAAGCATCCTGGCGGGCCTTTATGATCCGGTTGATTGTGGCCTGAATGGCGAGCTTGAGATTTTCTAGATTGTTTTTTTCAACGGCAAGCCGCGACTTGTCAGCATTTAGCTGGGCGCGGGTTTCCGTGACCGTCCTCGGCTCAACAACAGAGCTGTCCTCGGGCGGCGGACCGATGTCTGTAAGCCTGGTAGCGACTGCCGCGCTTTGCTCATCGATCCGGCGAATGATGTCATTCACTTCGGACAGCGCATTCTGGTATTTGACCCGCGCACCGACGAGCGCTTCGTCGTCCAGCCCGGCCGCCGCCGTTATCCGGTCAAGGATGTTGACATGCTGTATGACATCATCGGCTGCCTTTTCTACTTCCTGAACCGGTGTAAGCACCTCATTTGGGGTGGTGGTTACAGGAGCAGGGGCGATCGGCTCGCCTTCCTGGGCGAGAACGCTGTTCGAAGAAAGGAAAAGGGCGAAAGCCGTCAATAACAGGACAGCCAGAAAGCCTGTTTGCAGGCTTGCAATCAACGTTGGCGATACGCCGAGTAACTTGCCATGTGAAAGCCACGCTTTCCGGCGGGAAGCAAACACTGTCTGTGTTGGCGAACGTTTGAACTTGTTCTGACTTGGCGGAATCGATTTGTGCATCGACGGTTTTTAACAGGAAAGCCCGCGCCAAACCACTATTTAGCGCGAGCTTGTCAACGGGTTAAACCAGTTGTTCGATCAGTTGGCGGTTGCAGCCTTCAAAAGGTCGCCGGCAGTATTGAGCGCGTTTTGCGCTGCAGCGAAGTCTCCATTAGCACATGACTGCTCGGCGCTGTTGATCGATGTGTAGATCGAGTTTACCTGATCGCTGCTGACATTGGCCTTGAGCAGGGACTGGGTGATCTTCACTACTTCTGCGTTGCATTCGGCAGCGTTGCTGATGGCATATGCAGGGGTAATTGCCAGAGCCGATATGATCGCGGCTGCGCCTGCCACGGCAGACATCCTGCCTTTGATTGCATACCAGATGCTTTTTTTCTCGAACATGTTGTTTGGCCTCTTCTGAGTTGCCGTCTTGCGCCGACTTGGTGCGCGTTCTGGTTTGTTGAGAGCTTTTATATTGCCTGCCACCTGAATGAAAGCTGAACGTCAGTGTTACGGTCCGGTTTGCGCACCGGGACAAACGCCGGCATGCGAATGCAGTCTTGCGAACAAGAAGCAGTCCCGATAAGGGGATTGGCCGACCAAATTGGCAATTAAGGGCAATTCAGGGCAGATCGGGGCTTATTTGATGTTTGGCATCGCATTATTGCTGGGTTCTTACGTCCTCAGCCAGTTTTACAGGTCATTTCTTGCGGTTTTGTCACCGGTGCTGACTCAGGAACTGGGCATGAGCGCAACGCAGTTGTCTTATGCCTCAGCTGCCTGGTTCATCGTTTTTGCCTTTGCCCAGTTCCCGATTGGGGCCGCACTGGACCGGGTCGGGCCAAGGCTTACGGCTAGCATATTGCTGCTGGTTGGTGGCGCAGGCGGGATCGGCCTTTTTGCCATGGCAAACAGCCCTGCAGCGATCATCATTGCCATGGGCCTTATCGGCCTTGGGTGCGCGCCGGTCCTCATGGCTGCTTTCTTCCTGTTTGCCCATGAATATTCCGAAGCGAAGTTTGCAACGCTTGCGGCAACGTTCGTGGGACTGGGAACGCTTGGAAACGTTGCCGGCTCCGAGCCGCTTGCCGCGGCAATCGAGGCCTTTGGCTGGCGCAATGTGGGATTTGGCCTCGTGGTTATCACTGCCATTATCGCGGTAGGTATAATGGCGATCGTGCGTGATCCGGTGGTTGAATCAACCGGCGAAAAACGCGGCAGCGTCCTTGATGTCTTGCGGGTGCGCCAATTATGGCTGATCTTTCCGATGATTTTCATGGGTTACGCTGTTGCTGCAAATGTGCGTGGCCTGTGGGCGGGACCCTATCTGCAACAAACCTTCGACCTGGGAACGGCGGAAATCGGCAGGGTAACGCTGTTCATGGCATTGGCGCTGGTTGCCGGTTCGCTTGCATATGGCCCATTGGACCGCGTGTTCAACACCCGCAAATGGGTCGTGTCAGCCGGCAATGTGGTTCTTCTCGCCGTTGTTTTGTGGCTGTGGGCGGCGCCTGAGAAAACCCTTTTCCAGGTTTCCTTGTGCTTTGTTGCCATCGGTTTCTTCGGCGCCGGCTACGCTGTTCAGATGGCGCATGGAAAGGGCTTTGTACCCAGGCATCTGACCGGGCGCGGTGTGACGCTTCTCAACTTCTTTTCAATCGGCGGGGCAGGCGCCATGCAGGCAATGAGCGGCGAGGTTGTCAAGTTTTACACCGATCCTGCAAACCCTGGGGCTGCCTATGATGCACTGTTCCTTTTCTATGCTGTCACGCTTGGTGCAGCACTGCTGTTGTATCTTTTTTCCAGGGATTCCAGACCGGGAAAATAATGGCCGTTATGGCCCTTTTTCCGCCTGAATCACGTGGCCATTGCCGCTGATCGCGCCGGTATCAGCATTTTTCTGTTCGAAAAGATGAAACCATTCCCCAATACGGAATCCGGTCGCGAACCCCGTCAACCGGTTCACCGGATTGTCATAAATTTATTGGGCAAGTTGATTAGTCACCGCTTGCCGTTGCAGGGGCGCAGGGCTATAAGCGCGCCCATACAGGGAGGTCATTTGGACCATGGGCAAGATCGACAGGCGCTCCAAAGAGTATATACCTTCATCCAAGGAGCCGTTCATGAATGAGCGGCAGAAAGAATACTTTCGCGAAAAGCTGCTCGCCTGGAAACAGGATATTCTTCGCGAATCCCAAGAGACACTTGAGGTTCTCCAGGATGAATCGGTCAAACTCGCCGACATGGCTGACCGCGCTTCCTCCGAAACAGACCGTTCCATCGAATTGCGGGCTCGCGACCGTCAGCGCAAACTCATTGCGAAGATTGATGCTGCCATAAGGCGCATCGATGAGGGGACATACGGCTATTGCGAGGAAACGGGTGAACCCATCAGCCTGAAACGGCTCGAAGCCCGTCCGATCGCAACGCTTTCAATCGAGGCGCAAGAGCGCCATGAGCGGCGCGAGAAAGTCTATCGCGACGACTGACCTGTCTCGTGATTGTTCAATGAAGCAAATCTGAACGCCTGCAATTGGTTGCAGGCGTTTTTTAATTCGGTTTGTGAATTAATTTCCGGAACAGCCCCTGCTTTTAGCCGGATTGTTGTGAATTCTGCGAGATTTCGGCTGCAACACCCTTGATCGCGTTGGCAAGGACTTCAGGCGGCTGGGCACCAGAAAGACCGTATTTGTTCTCCAGGATGAAGAAGGGCACACCCTGGATCTGCATGGCGACAGCCTGCTGTATGTCGCGCTGGACCGCATCCCTGTCCTGGTCGCTTGCCAGCAGGCCAGCAACGATCTCACGATCCATACCCACTGCGACGGCCGCCTCCGTCAGCACGGCATGATCGCCGATATTGCCACCCTGCTCAAAATAGAGTTCGAACAGCCTTTGGGCGAGTGCGTTCTGAATCTGCGGTCCCTGGCCTGCCGCCCAATGCAGCAGGCGATGCGCATCAAGCGTGTTGGGTGAAACGGCAATCCGGTCAAAATTGAAATCGATGCCGCTGGCCTTTCCGGCGTTTTCCACCCGCTTGTAGATCTCCCGTGCCCGAGCTTCGCCGCCGAACTTGTCATTCAGATAGGTTGCGCGGTCCTTGCCTTCCGGGGGAAGGGTGGGATCCAGCTGATAGGGCCGCCATCGAATCTCGATGTTGACGCCTTCAATCCCGGAAATGGCTGATTCCAGGTTCTTCTGGCCGATATAGCACCATGGACAAATGACATCCGAAACTATGTCAACATGAACAGTTGGCGAGGCGTCATCCTGGGACAGGTTGGTCATGACTGTTTCTCCTTTCCGCATGTTAGCGGAAGGAAAGCGAATTCAAAAGGACCCGAATGAAGCGACCAGTTCACTGCAAATCAGCCCTCCACCAGACAGGGAACTGGTTGCCATAGAGCGGTGTCTTGTCCGGATAGGCAAGGTAGGAGCGATGGGCGATCCATTGCCGGTCCAGATGATAGAGTGGCACCAGGTAATGGCCTGAAAGCAGCAGGCGATCGAGCAAGCGAACAGCGGACACGAAGTCCTCCCTGCTGCGCGAGGCGACCATTTCACCGATAACGTGATCAATGGCGGGTTCGGCGACACCGGCATAATTAAACGAGCCTTCCGTGGCGCGCGCCTCTGCTCCCCAGCGCCAAAGCTGCTCGATTCCCGGTGAGAGCGATGCGGAATAATTGCCGATTACCATGTCATAATCGAACTTGTTCAGCCGTTCCTGGTATTGGGCATCATCAACCGTTCTCACAGATACATTCACGCCAAGTTTCTCCAGGGTTTGCTGGTAGGAAAGCGCGAGTTTTTCCTCGGTGACATTGCGGGTCATTATCTCGAAAGCAAACGGGTTTCCGTCCGGGCCGATCAGCACCGAGCCTTCGCGCTTGAATCCCGCCTTTGTAAGGATCTGCAATACTTCACGCAGTGTCTTGCGGTCGGATCCCCGACCGTCGGTTACCGGCAGCCGCCAGGTTCCGTCGAGGATATCAGGCTGAACCGCCTCGGGGTAATTGGCAAGCAACTCCTTCTCACGCGCATCAGCGGGACGGCCGATGGCTGACAGTTCCGAGCCCTGCCAGAAACTTTCCGTACGCTGGTAAGCGCCAAAGAACAGGTTCTTGTTGACTGTTTCGAAATCAAAGGCGCGGATCATTGCTGCGCGAACTTGCGGGTCTGCAAAAATTGCCCGTCTTGTGTTGAAAACAAAACCACTCATGTTTGCAGGATCGCCCGAGAAGAACTCGCCCTTGACGACGTCGCCGCTGGACATTGCCTCGAAATCATATGCCCGCTCCCAATGGGCCGGATCGCCATCCTGATAGACGTCGATGATTCCTTTCTTGAATGCCTCGAACAATGTGGTCTGCTGACGGAAATATTCGATTGCTATCTCGTCGAAGTTGTAAAATCCCCGGTTCACCGGAAGATCCTTGCCCCAATGGTCCGGATCCTTTTCATAGACGATCTTCCTGCCTGCATCGACTTCCTTGACCTTGTAGGGTCCGCTGCCAACAAGAGGGGTAAGGGTCGAGGCGTCGAAGCTCTCGACGTCGATGGCATGCTTGGGCAATACGGGTGTGAAGCCGGCAATAATCAGCGGAAATTCGCGGTCCGACTGGCTATTGAAGGTGAACTTGACTTTCCGATCACCGGTTTTCTCGATGCTGCTCACCCGTTTCGAGCGGGAAGAGAAGGGGGGGCGCCCCTTTTCGGTCAAAAGCTCATAGGTGAAAATGACGTCTTCCGGCGTTACCGGTACACCATCATGCCAACGCGCATTCGGGTTGAGCGTGAATTCGATCCAGCTGCGATCTTCCGGCATTTCGACTGATTCTGCGAGCAGGCCATACAGCGTGAACGGCTCGTCGCGACTGCGCATCATGAGAGGCTGGAAGTACAGGGAGCCGAATTCGGGGTCCCACATCCCACGCGCGGTAGTCCGGATGCTCTTGAGAATGAACGGATTGACTGAATCAAACGTGCCCACAACGCCATACGAAATGCGCCCGCCCTGGGGTGCATCCTTGTTGGCATAGGACAGGTGTGTCATGTCGGAGGGCTCGGCCGGTTCGCCATACATCGAAATCCCGTGTACGGGACCTGAAGACTGCGCATTGGCTACGGCAACACATGAAAACACCGCGAATATCAGCCCCAGAAAGGGGATAATTAGCCGGTCAGGATTTGCGGTTTGTGGACGGAGGGTTTTGAACGGGTTCAAGTCTGTGTCTCCCTGGCAAATGGCTTGAGCGATCACCGGATTGGAAAAGCCGGCGGTCATTGAGGCGATTCTTTCATGAAACTAACAGAAACATGGTGAAATTCCGATTGCCTGTTGCAATAGCCTGCAGGCAAATGAATCCGCCATGTTACTGCCCCAATTTTCCGCTCGAAGGACGCGGAAAGCCCGCAGTTCCGTGTGCTATTTCAATGCGCGAAGCGACAGCGATGCAGCGAAGCCCTTGCTTCAACCGTTGGTACGGTTATAAGCAGGCCCCAAGGCGGATCAGCGATGCGGGCAGGGCGTCGCCGGACGGCGGGTGCGGATGCGGTGGCCAGCTGGACGGCAAGACGCAAACAGAAATCAGGGCCGACAGAAGGCTCGTCTTGAAAATGGATACAAAGGGAACTTGATGACCCGTTCAAACAACAAATTTGCCGTAGCAGGCAGCGTATTTGCCGTCTGTATAGCTGCGGGAACATTCCTGAGCGCCTCGACCCCCGCCTCAGCCCAGACACAGCGTCCGGATGGCTGGTTCAAGGTATGCGCCAAGCAGGAAAACAACGACATCTGCAATACGCAGATCCAGTCCGTTGCGGGAACCGGACAGGTTCTGACAGCGCTCAGCCTTATTGATGTAAAGGGTGAAATCAACCGCCGGGTGTTCCAGATCACGGTTCCTTCGGGTCGCCTGATTCCTGCTGGTATCAAGCTTCGGGTTGACGACAAGCAGGAAACAACACTGCCTTATCTTTACTGCTTCCCGCAGAGCTGCATTGCAGAAGTTCAACTCGATGATGCACTGGTTGGAATTCTGAAGGCCGGAGTCAGGTTGACGGTGACATCCACCAATGTCCAGCAGCAACCAAACCCGATTGAGATCACGCTGAACGGTTTCACAGCGGCATATGACGGCCCGCCTCTGCAGCAGGAAGAGCTGGAAGTTCGCCAGCGCCAGTTGCAGGATGAATTGCGCAAGAAGGCTGAAGAAGCACGCAAGAAACTGCAGGAAGCACAGGATGCCGCGAAGACGGAGTAATCCGTCCGCGCTGCATACAAACAAGAAGGCCGGCTTTTCAGCCGGCCTTTTCGATTCATGGTAAAATTTACAGATCAGCTACGACTGCCTGGCGCGCCGTTTGTTTCCCGGGAAGGATTGTCAGTTGACCGTCAGGTCCCGGGTCACATAGTCACCGTCTTCCTTGCGTACAAAAACCTCATCGACCTGTGGATGGCGGACCGGTTCGCGGTTCTCATCCTTGAGCAGGTTTTGTTCCGATACATAGGCGATGTATTCGGTTTCCTCATTTTCAGCGAACAGGTGATAGAAGGGCTGATTCTTGCGAGGGCGAATCTCGTCAGGGATTGATTCGTACCAGTCTTCCGAATTGGCAAACTCGGGATCGACGTCAAAGATCACGCCGCGGAACGGGAAGAGACGGTGCCGTACCACCTGGCCGATCCCGAATTTTGCAGTGTTGATTTCGCTCTTTTCGCCCATTGGAATTCTCTTCACAGGTTCTTCGGTGTTTCAAACACGAAATTCATTTTATCAGCGAACCGCAATTCTGCACAACCCCAATCCGTTCAGGGCAGGTGGTGATACCATCATGGGCGGCCAGCCATTTTGGTATGGGAAATAGGACAGTCCTGCTGGCCTATTGTATGCAGGTTCCATTATCGTGTACTCAATTGTAAATAACCTGTTCCTTTCCCGGTGTTATCAGGCGGGAAAGCCCATGGCTCAACACCCCTTATGCTAACTCCTGAAAGTTGAATTCTTGTCCGCTGTAATCGATCTCGTATTACCGCTTTTTGGCCTGATATTTCTAGGCTTTGCGGCTGGCAAGATAGCGCGGATTCCGATGGAGGGCCTGGCATGGATGAATTTTTTCATCATCTATGTTGCCCTGCCTGCCATGTTCTATCGCCTGCTCGCCCAAACGCCGGTGGAGCAATTTGCCAATATCGCCTTCATAGCCGTGTCGATTTTCGCCACGCTTACCGTGTTCGCCGCTATTTTCATCCTTGCCGGATTGCGCAATGGTGGCGATGTACCGCAATCGACAATCCAGGGCTTTGCAGCTGCCTATGGAAATATCGGCTACATGGGTGCGCCGCTGGCGCTGACTGCGCTTGGACCGGCTGCGGGGGTGCCGGTTGCACTGATTTTCTGCTTCGAAAACGCGATGCACTTCATCCTGGCCCCGTTTCTGATGGCGCTGAGCGGGGAGACTGACAAACCGCCCCTGACCCTGGCGCGGGAAGTCCTGTTCAAGATTTTCACCCATCCCTTCATCGTAGCGACGATAATAGGTGTTCTGGCCGCGATCTTTCAGGTCCGGTTGCCCAATTCCATCGAGAAGCTGGTTGAAGTCTTGTCTGCCGCTGCTGCGCCATGTGCATTGTTTGCAATGGGGGTAACGGCTGCCTTGCGTCCGCTCAAACGGGTCCCCCTGGAGCTTTCCTACATCGTGCCGGCCAAGCTCATCCTGCATCCGCTGCTCGTCTATGTTCTGATGGTTATTTTTGTGCCGGATATAGACAGGGTCTGGCTGCATGCGGCGGTTATTCTGGCCGCGCTGCCAACAGCGACCAATGTGTTCGTGATCGCCCAGCAATATGGCGTGTGGCAGGAGCGAGCCTCAAGTGCGGTGGTGATATCGACGCTGAGCGCAACCGTCACGGTTACCGGCGTTATCTATTTGATGATCAATGGTATAATCTGATCTTTGTCGTCAGGACGGTCTGTCGCCCGTATCGCGCCGCTTGGGAAGGTGGAACATGTCGGAAAGCCTGCTTCGAAAAGAATCAATTCCCATTCCCGGCGCAACACCCTCGCGCATCATCATGCGGCGCAGAGGACCGATTGTGCCGACGGTATAGAGACCCAGGCTGCGCACCAGCTGCAACGGAATAAAATCCGACAAGAGCGAACGGTTCAACATATCGACCGATGTGGTCCGCATGGTGATGTCACTGCGGCGTGCCCTGTCATAGGCGAGACCCATATCAGTTGCATTTTCCGTCGAGAGGGCAGCAGAAATCCGGCTGATTGCCTCACGCACATCGCGCAGGCCAAGGTTAAGGCCTTGCGCGCCGATGGGCGGGAAAACATGGGCAGCCTCACCGACCAGGGCAACGGGCCCCTTGCCGAAGGAATTCGACACCATGGCGGAAAGCGGGAAGTTCTTGAGCTCGCCTTCGAGGGTAACCTTGCCGAGCATAGAGCCCATGCGTTCTTCCAGTTCGCCATTGAGCCGGGCAGGTTCCATCGCCCGCAGCCGGTCCGCCTGCGCCTGATCGACAACGCAGACAAGGCTGGAACGGTTGTCACCAAGCGGCACTAGGGTGAATGGCCCGGTAGGGGTGTGAAACTCGGTCGAAACATCGTGATGCGGCAGGGTGTGGGAAAAATTGCCCACAAGTGCAATTTGAGGGTATTTCCAACTTCGTTCGCCAATGCCGAGGCTCTTGCGTATCGCAGAATTGCGCCCGTCAGCGGCGATTGCGTATCTTGCGACAAACCGCTCGCCATTGTCAGTCTGCAACTCGACCATTCCACCGGCATTGATTCCGATATGGCCAAGCGCCTGAAACCTCCGGTCCAAGGCCGGATGGTCCGTGAGGCGGACTTCGAGCAAGGCCGCCAGTTTGCTGTTCTCGATATTGTAACCGAAGGCCTCGAGCCCGACCTCAGAGGACCGGAAATCGACCTGGGGCGCGCGAATCAGCCGGTTGGTCGCATCGACGATGCGCATGGTCTTGAGCGCATGTGCATTGGTTGACGCTTCTTCCCATAAACCCAGTTCCTGGAGATAGGCAATGCTGTCCTGGAGAAGCGCAGTGGTTCTGCCATCGGGTGTTTCTGTTCGCGGTGCAATGTGCAAAACCCGAAGCCCGGCCCGCACACCTGCCCATGCAGCCAGAAGGCCGGTCAGGCCTGCGCCGACAATCGCCAGATCATACCGGGGTTCGCCCGAGCGGGATTTGCCGGAGTAGGAATGGCTGGATTTGGGCAGGCTGGTTTGCATGGCTCTTGCAATGTTCCTTCGATAATCCAGTCTTACGGTAGCCGACATGGCTGGCAATGCGTCAGATGGTCGTGGCCCGGATTGGCAGATATGGGAAAGGAGCCCGGGCCGGGACACTCGTAACCAGAGGGGCCCCGGACGGCATTGGATCAGCTAGGCTGCAATGGGGTGTTGTAATTGCAGCCGTCTGGTGGCAATTCTGGTCCTGCGGTAATTGACCGGCGAATGCCTTCCATTGAACTGGAACGGGATCGACAGGAACAGAGCGGGAAGGCAAGCCCTTGTTCGGGATATCCAAAGACGCATTGTGGGCATTCAGTATTCACATTCTGACGTCTTCAGGCGCATTTCTGGCATTTCTTTCTCTTGTGGCAGCAGCAGAGAACCGCTTCACCGCCTCCTTCTTCTGGCTCGGCATGGCACTGGCGGTCGACGGTGTTGACGGGCCGCTCGCGCGCAAACTCGAAGTGAAGAAGTGGTGGCCGCACTGGTCCGGGGACATGCTTGATTCGGTCATTGACTACGTGACCTTCGTCATCATTCCGGCCTTCATTCTTTACCAGAGCGGGCTGATGGGGAAGAACCTGTCCTTCCTGGCTGCAGCGATCATCGTTTGCACCAGTGCCATTTACTACGCTGACACCCGCATGAAGACGGTTGATAACGGGTTCAAGGGGTTCCCGGTCTGCTGGAACATGCTGATCTTCACGATTTTCATTGTTTCGCCGTCACAATGGCTGTCCTTCTTCATTGTGCTGGTTTCCGCGGTCCTTACCTTTGTTCCGGTGATCTTTGTTCATCCGGTCAGGGTAAAGATACTGCGCGTACCCACGCTGACGGTCTTCGGCCTTTGGGCCGCAGGCGGCCTGCTTGCACTGTTTTATGACCTTGATGCACCGGTCTGGGTGAACTTCATTGTTCTGGTCAGCGGGGCCTATCTTTTCTGCATCGGTTTTGTCCTGCAGATCCTTGGCAAATTGCGCTGAGTGGCTGTTTTTGCAGCGTCGTTTTTACCGCGTTTGGTCGTATTTCTGCATTTACTTCCCTCCTGATCCGATAAACTCTCCGGCGGTATGCGCCGGTATGTCGGCTCTGGAGAGATGCAATGAATTCTGCAGTGACAGATTTGGATTTGGCGGCAATGGAGACCCCACGTGGTGGCAGGCAGGCGGGGCGCCGGGGCGGAGGCCGTGCCGGAAATTCTCGTGGCAAGGGTGCCGTCATCAGCCAGATTCCATGGAATATTCCACTTAACCGCGACAAGCCTACCGAGCCGCTGCCGCCCGAAGGCGTCGAAGCCATCCACAATGGAACCATGCACATTCTCGAGGAAATCGGCATCGAGTTCCTTAACCTTGAAGCCGTGGAGATTTTCCGCAAGGAAGGCTGCCGGATATCGAATGAGACCAAGTCCGGTGCCCTGGTAAAGTTCGACCGTGAGTGGATCATGGAAAAGGTTCACCTTGCGCCTGATCATTTCACACTGACGCCAAGAAACCCGGACCGGCAGATCACCATTGGCAAGGGTCACATGGTTTTCGGCAATGTGTCTTCGCCGCCGAACTACTCGAATCTTGATGAGGGCCGAAAGACCGGCAATCGCAAGGCCTATAGGGATTTCATCAAGCTGACGCAGTATTTCAACTGCATGCATTTTGCTGGCGGCTATCCGGTTGAACCGATGGATATCCATCCTTCTGTGCGCCATCTCGATTGTCTCTATGACAAGCTGACACTTACCGACAAGGTTGCCCATGCCTATTCGCTTGGCACGGAGCGTGTCGAGGATGTGATGGAGATGGTTCGGATTGCAGGCGGACTGACGCATGAAGAGTTCGATGCCACGCCGCGGATGTATACGAACATCAACTCGACTTCGCCGCTCAAGCATGACTGGCCGATGATTGATGGCATGATGCGCCTTGCCCGGCGCGGCCAGCCGACAATCGTCACGCCGTTCACGCTTGCCGGCGCTATGTCGCCGATCACGCTTGCCGGTACGGTTGCAGCCTCATGCGCGGAAACCCTCTGCGCGATAGCGCTGATCCAGACGATCAATCCAGGGTGCCCATGCGCAATGGGCACGTTTTCCTCCAATGTGGACATGAAGACAGGAGCACCCGCCTTCGGGACGCCCGACTACATGCGCACAACGCAGATGACCGGCCAAATGGCTCGTTTCTACGGACTGCCGCTGCGCTCCTCCAATACCTGCGTTTCCAATGTGCCCGACAACCAGGCAACCTGGGAAAGCTCACACTCGCTGTTTGCCGCGATTACCTCCGGCACCAACATGGTCTACCATGCTGCAGGCTGGCTGGAGGGTGGGCTGTGCGCCTCCTACGAGAAATTCATCATGGACTGCGAACAGCTTCAGCAATTGATCAACTACATGGACAAGCCGGTGAAATGGGACGCTGACGAAATAGCTCTGGAAGCGATCGCCGAAGTCGGGCAGGGCGGCCATTTCTTCGGTATCCAGCACACCCAGGACCGATACGAAACCGCATTCTACGCGCCGTTTCTTTCAGACTGGTCGAATTACGAGAACTGGGAAGAACGCGGTGCCGTCTGGACACCGCAGCGTGCCAACAAAATCTGGAAACAGATCCTCGAAGAGTTCGTAGCCCCGCCAATGGACGAGGCCATTCACGAGGAACTCGTCGATTTCGTCAATCGCAGGAAATCGGAGGGCGGAGCGCCAACCGATTTTTAGGTACGGACAGGGCTGCCGGTCTGCCAACAGAAGCGGTTCGCAGTGCCTTGCCAACCCATGTGAAACAAGCGTCTAGCGGTAAAAATCACGATCGCGCCAGCCAAATCCTGGAAATTGCGGCGTTTACCTTTCGTGCGAAAAACGATTTAGCGCGACTTCCATAGTGCCAGTTTTCCAATACCCCTTGGACAAAAGGCCTTGACCTTTAGTCTCAATTGCTCTGTGATGGAGTTATACGGAAGGAGCATCCGGGGTGAAACACAGCATCCCGGTTGTAATTATGGGGAATCCCAAAGGTTTCTCCATTGGCAGTTGATGAGACGGGAGGAATGTTTCCATCGAATTGCCGCAACCGAAATGCCGGTTTATCTGGATGCACCAGCCGCATAATAGCCGGTTTACCGGCCCCCAGATCCAATTGTTCATGGTTGCCTTGTGCATGCCGGGAGGAAAAAGGTGTATCTGCGGGGCGGGGCCCGGGAAACCCAAGAGCAACAAACACAAAGGTGTTTTTGATGAAAAAGAAAATCGTTTCTGCCGCGCTTGGCGTGGTGGCCATGGGTCTTGCGACCGGTGCCGCCTCCGCTGCCACGCTTGATGATGTGAAAGCCAAGGGCTTTGTGCAGTGTGGCGTAAGCCAGGGACTGCCAGGCTTCTCCAATCCTGATTCCGCAGGTAATTGGACCGGTATCGACGTTGACCTTTGCAAAGGCATTGCCGGTGCTGTTTTCGGTGACGCTTCCAAGGTGAAATTCGTCCCGCTTTCTGCAAAAGAGCGCTTCACTGCATTGCAGTCCGGCGAAATTGATGTCCTTTCGCGCAACACCACCTGGACCATGTCACGCGACACCACACTTGGCCTCAACTTTGCCGGTGTGAACTACTATGACGGACAGGGCTTCATGGTCCGCAAGGATCTGGACGTCAGCTCAGCCCTTGAACTTTCCGGCGCATCCGTATGCACCAATACCGGCACAACGACAGAGTTGAACGTTGCCGACTATTTCCGTGCAAACAAGATGGAGTACGAAATCGTCGCCTTTGAAAAGGCTGACGAGGTTGTTGCCGCTTACGATGCAGGCCGCTGTGATGTTTATACCACCGACCAGTCCGGCCTGTATGCGCAGCGCCTGAAACTGACAAATCCTGCTGACCATATCGTTCTGCCGGAAGTCATTTCAAAAGAGCCGCTCGGTCCGGTTGTCCGCCAGGGCGACGACCAGTGGTTCAATATTGTCAAGTGGGTGCATTTTGCGATGCTCAACGCCGAGGAACTCGGCGTGACCCAGGCAAATGTCGCTGAGATGAAGAATTCAGACAACCCGGAGATCAAGCGCCTGCTTGGTACGGAAGGTGAATTCGGCGCATCAATCGGCCTTTCAGCCGACTGGGCTGCCAATGTCATCATGGCAGTTGGCAACTATGGCGAAACGTTCAACCGCAACGTCGGTCCGGAAACCCCGCTGGCAATTGCCCGCGGCGTGAACGATCTGTGGTCACGTGGCGGCCTGCAATACGCTCCGCCAATCCGCTAAGGATCAGTAACTCGAACCGGCTCGCAAAAGCGGGCCGGTTTCGTTTTCTAATGCAGGATGCCAGCCTCGCGTTGGCGTCGATCCAATCCTTTGCAAAAACGCATATCGTGCCTTTTTGCCCATGATTGGGTTGGTTCACATGATTCAGGGGACGGATCATGGAAACGGTCACTAAAACAATTTGCGCCTGGCGGGCATACCTGAACTGGTTTGCGGCCAAGAGCGGACGATGAGGGGAACATGGCAACAAGCGAAACCGCCAACAGTGTTGCGAGCGGCGAAAAACCAAAGGTAGCATTGCTTAACGACCCCAAGGTGAGAGGCACAATCGTCCAGGTGGTGCTGCTGCTGGTGATTGCGTGGCTGATCTACAACATGGTCAACAACGCAGCGATCAACCTGGCAAAGGCGGGCATCGCTTCTGGATTTGATTTCCTTGGCAGAGCCGCCGGCTTTGGCGTGAATTTTTCCCCCTTCATGGATTATACCGAAACATCGACCTATGGTGATGTTTACTGGTTAGGCCTCCAAAACACGCTGCTTCTGGCAATCGTGGGAGTTTTCTTTGCCACTATCCTCGGCTTTACCTTCGGCGTGGCTCGTCTGTCGACCAACTGGGTCATCAACAAGATCGCCTATTGGTATATTGAAATCCTGCGCAACATCCCGCTGCTCCTGCAAATCTTCATCTGGTACAAAGGTGTCCTTGCAACCTTGCCAGTCAAGCGGGACTCAATCGACCTCGGTGCGGCCGGTCAGTTGAACGCGGCAGGCCTGTTCGCGCCCAGACCAATTTTTGGCGAGGGTGCAATGATGATGGTCTGGGCGCTTCTTGCCGCTATTGTCATAACCTGGCTCATCGCCCGCTGGGCGCACAAACGCCAGATGGCAACGGGTGAACGCTTCCCCGTATTCTGGACCGGACTTGCGCTAATAATCGGCCTGCCACTTCTGGCTTACCTGTTTACGGGACGGCCGATTTCCTTCGAATATCCGGTTGCGGGTAATTTCGGGCCACGCGGAGGCATGCAGATCATTCCGGAATTCATCGCGCTTTTGCTTGCCCTCTCCACTTACACTTCGGCCTTCATTGCCGAGATTGTGCGAGCCGGCATCCTTGCCGTGAACAAGGGTCAGACGGAAGCATCCTATGCGCTTGGCCTTCGGGCAGGACCGACGCTGCGGCTGGTCATCATACCTCAGGCCCTTCGCGTTATCATTCCGCCGCTGACCAGCCAGTTCCTGAACCTCACCAAGAACTCCTCGCTGGCGGTTGCCATTGCCTATCCGGACCTCACTGCGGTCTTTGCCGGTACAGCGCTCAACCAGACCGGCCAGGCGGTGGAGATATTGCTCATGACCATGCTGACTTATCTGGCGCTGTCGCTGATAACGTCGCTATTCATGAACTGGTACAATTCGCGCATGGCGCTGGTCGAGCGATAAGCCGGGCGCGAGGAGAACAAGATGTCAGACACCGACTCACAAACCGCACTTCACCGCGCCGAGGCAGGCTCGCTGGAAATCGCTTATGTACGCAACCAGATGGTTCCCGCGTCAGCGCCGCCAGCCTCGGAAGTTGGCATAATCGGCTGGATGCGAAAGAACCTGTTCGATGGCTGGTTCAACACGCTGCTGACCCTGTTCGCATTGTGGATCCTCTACCTGGTGATCCCGGGCATTCTGAGTTTCAACTTCTTCAACGCGGTGTGGACAGGTTCCGACCGCCTTGCATGCTCGGATGTCAATCAGGGCGGCGAACTCTATGAGGGCTGGAAAGGTGCCTGCTGGCCCTATGTTGGCGCCTACATGAAACAGTTCATTTATGGTCGCTATCCCGATGAACTCCTTTGGCGACCGAACCTTGTCTTTGTCATGTTCTTTGCCGGCCTGGTTCCGCTGCTTATTCCCTCGGCACCCTTCAAACGCGAGAACCTTGTCTTCCTGCTCGGCGTGTTTCCAATTGCAGCTTTCGTGCTGCTGACCGGCGGAAACCTTAACTATAACGGGTTCCTGTTGCCAAATGCGCTGATGGCCGATTCAACACTGAAATTCTGGATCGATTTTGTGCTGCTGACCGCAATTATCTGCAGCATCGTTTATTTCATCGTCAAGGGTGTGGAAGGAAATCCGCGCCGGCCCATAATGTTGACCATATTCGGAATGGTTGCTCTGGGCGTTATCATTTTCATTTCGTCTGTCGATTTTGGTCTCGAGTATGTGGAAACGCCGCAATGGGGCGGATTCCTGATGACGCTGGTTATCGCGATTACCGGCATTGTCGCATCCCTGCCGATTGGTATTGCGCTGGCCCTTGGCCGCCGTTCCAACATGCCGATCGTAAAGCTGCTATCGATAATCTTCATTGAATTCTGGCGCGGCGTACCCCTCATCACCGTGCTTTTCATGTCATCGGTGCTGTTACCGCTTTTCCTGCCTGATGGTGTGAACTTCGACAAACTGCTGCGTGCGCTTATTGGCGTGGCGCTTTTCTCGGCGGCCTACATGGCCGAGGTGGTCAGAGGCGGACTTCAGGCAATCCCCAAGGGGCAATATGAAGGTGCCATGGCCTTGGGCCTTGGCTATTGGCAGATGATGCAGAAGATCATCCTGCCGCAGGCATTGAAGATCGTCATTCCGGGGATCGTGAACACGTTTATCGGCCTGTTCAAGGATACCACACTCGTCTCGATCATTGGCCTTCTCGACTTCCTTGGAATGATCAATCTCAGCCATTCAGACTCAAGATGGGCAACTCCGGTTCAGGCAATCACAAGCTACATCTTCTGCGCCTTTGTGTTTTTCGTCTTCTGCTATGCGATGGCCCGATACTCCAACTACATGGAGCGAAGACTGGATACGGGGCACAAGTAACCCGAAACATCATTCCTGGCGGCCCGCTGGACTGGCCGCTCTCCGAAATCCGAATTTGAGCATTAAGAAAAGAACGGGAGTTCAACCCAGATGGCAAAAGCAGCAAAGAAACCGGACACGAAGCGCCCGCCAAAGGTTGCCAAACCCGCCAGGCCGGATGATCTCAAGCGCATTTCCGGGGTTGGTCCAAAGCTGGAGAGCGTTCTCAACGAATTGGGAATCTACCGGTTTTCACAGATCGCCAAATGGACGAAGCCTGAAGTGGCGTGGGTGGACAATCATCTGAAATTCTCGGGCCGGATTGATCGTGACGAGTGGATCAAACAGTGCAAGGCATATGCGGCGGAAAGCACTGCAGCGGCCAAGAAACCCGCTGCGAAGAAACCCGCCGAGAAGTCTGCCGCTACCAAGTCTGCTGCCAAAACCGCAACTGTGGCAAAAACTTCTGCGAAACCTTCCGACAGCAAGCCAAAGGCAAATTCTGTGCCAAGGACCACTTCTGCCCGCAAGAAGGTTGCTGAAATGGCCAGCGACGGCCCTGTAGCGACGACTGCCGCCGCCGCGCTTGGAGCAGCTTCAGAAGCTTCCAGCGGCAATGCCGGCAATCTGTCCGGAACAGCTAAGCCAGCCAAGGCAAAGGCGCAGCCGCGTTCGACCATGCAGATATCGAAGACTGACGTGGCTGTCGAGATTACCGACATGCACAAATGGTATGGTGATTTCCATGTCCTCAAGGATATCAACCTCAAGGTAATGCGCGGCGAGAGAATTGTTATTGCCGGCCCGTCGGGTTCGGGAAAATCGACCATGATCCGTTGCATCAACCGGCTCGAGGAGCACCAGAAGGGCAGGATCGTTGTCGACGGCATTGAACTGACCAACGATCTCAAGAAGATCGACGAGGTCCGCCGCGAGGTCGGCATGGTGTTCCAGCACTTCAACCTGTTTCCGCACCTGACCATCATGGAGAATTGCACGCTCGCTCCGATCTGGGTTCGCAAGATGCCGAAAAGGGAAGCCGAGGAGGTCGCGATGCACTTCCTTGAGAAGGTGAAAATTCCCGAGCAGGCACACAAGTTCCCCGGCCAGCTGTCCGGCGGCCAGCAGCAGCGCGTGGCGATTGCACGTTCCTTGTGCATGAACCCGCGTATCATGTTGTTCGACGAGCCGACATCAGCGCTTGATCCGGAAATGATCAAGGAAGTGCTGGAAACGATGGTGAGCCTGGCGGAAGAGGGCATGACGATGTTGTGCGTTACCCATGAAATGGGCTTTGCGCGCCAGGTCGCCAACCGGGTCATCTTCATGGATGAGGGCCAAATTGTTGAACAGAACGAGCCAGACGCCTTCTTCGATCATCCAAAACACGAGCGTACCAAGCTCTTCCTGAGCCAGATCCTTCACTAGGCTGGGATATTCGTGAGAACGGCCCGCCTGCTTGCCAAGCTTGCGGGAGGTCTTCTTTTGGGAGTCCTGCTTGCAGTTGCGCTGTTCCTGCTCGCCTCGATGGTAGGCGCCCTTGTGCCGCGCAGTACCCCGGTCGCCGCCGCACAGGCACATGCCGGTGAGATTGGCGAGCGCGTCACCATTCATCTGCTGTCGGGGCTTCTGCACACCGATATAGTCCTTCCGGCCAATGAAAAGGTTCGCGCACGGTTTCCCGAACTGATGAAAACGCGTTTGCCGATGGCAAATCCGCGACTCACAAACCTTTCCTTTGGCTGGGGTTCAAAGGCTTTCTACACAACGGCAGGGACCTATGGCGATGTCCGGATTTCCACTGCATGGACTGCCGCAACCGGCGATACATCAGTCATTCGGGTTGTCGGACTTCCGGACCTGCCACCGGCTGAAAATGTCAGCAAGGTAGAACTTACTGCAGAAGGGTTTGACCGGCTGTTGGAGGCAATCGCCGGGACTTTCGACCGCGATGGCGATGGCAAGGCGAAATATCTGCCCGAATTCTCGATTGGGCAGCCGGACGCATTCTTTTCCGCGCGTGGGTATTTCCACCTGTTCAATCCTTGCAACCAGTGGACCGGTGAAATGCTGGCTACTGGTGATGTTGCTACAGGCAGATGGACGCCAACAACTTTTTCGCTGCTCTGGTCCCTCGATTGGCATTCGGGATCAGGCAGCCTTTGAATCAGCGCAGCCCAGCATCATCCGAGGCTCGCCAGTCATATACCCAGGACTGACGTGCCAGGAGCCACTTGGCAGGGATGAACATCATGCCGAAATTCCTCACAAATGAGGCCGGCCATCCAAGGTGATAAAGAGCCCCGTTTGCCCGCGCCAGTTTGCGCATTTTCCTGATTCTCTTGTTGCGCAGTCTTGCTGTACGGTCCATCGCCTCAGGAACGCTGCCCAGCGCCTCGATGGATTGGGCCAGAACTTCCGCATCCTCTATCGCCATGGCTGCTCCCTGTGCAGCAAACGGCGGCATGGCATGGGCTGCATCGCCAATAATGGCTACCGGGCCACCATTCCAGAAACAGGTCTGCGGGCGTTCCAGAATGGGCCAGATCGACCATTCGTCTGCGAGTGCGAACAGTTCCTTCAACTGGCTGTTCCAGTAGCGAAGTCGCTTGAAGAGTTCCGCCTTATCCGGTTTCGCATTACTGGCGGTGTCGCGGTTCCCGGTCCTGGTACAGATGACGATGTTGAGGTATCGCTTGTTGTTGACCGGATAGAGGACGGCGTGGGCATTGCCGCCCATAATCAAATGAGTGGAATCAGTATCAATCCACGCCGGAAGACGAACAGCCGGTATCATTGCCCGCCAGGCTTGGTAACCGCTGTGGCGCATTGAGCCAGTTTGCTGAATCTGGTCCCTGAGGCTTGAGCGAACCCCGTCAGCCACCACCAAAGCCAGTGCGTGCCGGGTATCCACCCTGTTGTCCTTCATTACCAGGGCGCTGACGCCGTTCTGGTGTATGGTCGCATCAGTGACCGAACTGTTCATGGACAGGTTGATATCGGGATCATCCTTGCAGGCAGCAATCAGCGCCTGATGAAGGTCAGCGCGATGGAGGCAGATATAGGGCATGCCGTAGCGGGCGATAACTTCGCTGCCAAGCGGTATGGTCTTCACAATACAGTTGGTAAGCGACGAGCGCATCACGATGCCGTCGGGCACGGTTGCAGTGATTCTCGCGGCCCTGGCCACTCCCAGATCGTCCAGGATGCGCATGGCGTTGGGCGAGAGCTGTATTCCCGCGCCGATAATGTCAAAAGCGGGAGCCTTTTCGCAAACATCGATGCGATAGCCGCGTTTGGAAAGCGCCAATGCAGCTGTAAGGCCGGCGATTCCGCCACCAGAGATCAGGATAGTACGGCTTTGAATCACGCTGGGGCCTATGCTGCCGGGGTTTGTCCGGCTTTCGGATACTTACGCTATCAGACAGTCGGCCGGTTCGCTGGCATGGGGCGGAAGGGTGGATTTATAGTCGAATACGGTCGAGCAATAGGGACAGACGATCTCGGTATCATCGCCCATGTCGAGAAACACGTGGGGATGATCATGCGGATCGCTTGCGCCACAGCACATGAACTCGCGAACGCCGATGCTGATGCGTGGTACGCCGTCATCATTCTTGAAATGCGGAATTGCACTGCTGGCCATGGAAACGGGATCCTCAACTTGTATTTGCCTTTGGCGTCGTTTTAAAAGAACGCCAGTATCATGCAAGCATAATCACTGCGCCCTTTAGCCCCGACTTTGGATGTATCATGCCTGTTGCCTGCCTTGAAGATGTCGAACTCGACTATGTGGATGAGGGTGAGGGCAAACCCATCATTTTGATCCATGGTTTTGCCTCTTCGAAGGAGGCGAACTGGATCGATACCGGTTGGGTCAAACTGCTTGTCGATAGCGGCTTCAGGGTGATTGCCTTTGACAATCGCGGTCATGGCGGCAGCACAAAGTTCCATGACAGCCAGTCCTATTCGATGGACAATATGAGCTCGGATGTCGTCAAACTTCTCGATCATCTGGAGCTGGACGGGCCGCATGTCATGGGATACTCCATGGGTGCGAGGATCACCTCGGAGCTTTGTATCCGCAAGGAACGTGAATTTGACAGGGTGATCATTGCCGGAAGCGGTGATTCTCTCGTCAGGGGATACACCCATTGGGATCATGTGCGAGAGGCACTACTGGCGCCTTCGCTGGCCGATGTCACCGATCCCACCGGACGGGCTTTCCGCAAGTTTGCCGATGCCACTAAAAGCGACAGGCAAGCGCTGGCAGCCTGCATTTCCTATTCGCGGGCGAACCTGACCGAGAAGCAGTTCGCGACAATCACCAACCGTATCCTGGTGGCAATCGGGACTGAAGATGAACTTGCCGGTTCCGGTGAGGCCCTTGCCGCCATGATGCCCAATGCCCGTTACCTGCCCATACCGCGCCGCGATCACATGCGCGCAGTTGGCGACCGGGTTTACAAGGAAGGCGTGCTGGAATTTCTTGGCGAGGCATGATCCTGCCGTTGGCCCATCTGCGATGATTCAATTTTTCATATGATGGCAGTGAGAATTTTTCACCCTTGAAACGCCGGATTTGTGTTATCATCTGGGCAGGAACCCGAGAAGAAGAGTTGTTGCCATGCCAAATTCCATAGCCAGGGAATCCAGTTTGAAGTCACTTGATCCGGTATGGCAGGCGGTCCGCAAGGAAGCGGAGAGCGTTGTCAGCAACGAACCACTCCTTGCAACCTTCATCTATACCACCATCCTGAACCAGTCGGGCCTTGAAGACGCGGTTATCCACCGTATAGCTGAACGCTTGCACAACCGGGAAGTCCAGGCGGATATCATCCGCCGCTCATTTGAGGACATGCTGGAGGCAGATCCCAGTTGGAGTGAAACGCTGCGCTCGGATATTGCTGCTGTTTACGACAGGGATCCGGCCTGTGAACGACTGATTGAGCCCATCCTCTATTTCAAGGGCTTCCACGCCATCCAGACCCATCGGCTGGCTCACTGGTGCGTCAAGAACGGGCGCAAGGACCTGGCGCTTTACCTGCAAAGCCGGTCCTCGCAAGTCTTCCAGACCGATATCAATCCGCACGCACGTCTCGGCAAGGGCCTTTTCATGGACCACGCCACAGGCGTGGTCATTGGTGAGACCGCCGTGGTTGGCAATGATGTATCAATCCTGCATGGTGTGACGCTGGGCGGTACGGGCAAGGAAGGTGCAGACCGCCATCCCAAGATCGGCGATGGTGTTCTTATTGGTGCGGGTGCTGCCGTTCTGGGTAATATTCTGGTAGGCAAGTGCAGCCGAATTGCAGCCGGATCAATGGTCATCAAGCCGGTTGAGCCCAATGTCACCGTGGCAGGAGTACCGGCGCGCGTCGTCGGTCGGGCAGGGTGCGCAGAACCCTCGCGCACGATGGACCAGATACTCGCCGAACATACAGAGGTTTGACAGCGCCGACCCCCCGTTCAACCGGGCCGGAACTGTTATTTCTAGTGTCCGCACGGCCAGCCCATGCGTCAAAAACGGATTCGTTTTGCTGTTGGTTGCAGACTTCTGTTTTTCCATTCCTGCTTGGAAAGTGCGACCATTTTTGACTAAAGGGAAGGCAGTTTCCGCTAGTCACATGGTAGGGGGGCGCAGGCTGACTTTACTGCTGTATATTGTAAATCGTGAAAACGATATGTGCATGATCCGGCTTCAGGAAAAACCGTCAAGATATTGAATATTATATATTTTATTAGAATGGTGTAGCGACCGATCCAGGTTGTGCCGCGCTTTCGGTTTGCTTCGGCGCGCGTTGCCCCCTCTCGCCGGAAAATGCTGATACCACCATAGTAGAATAGCCTAGAGACCTGTCGGATGCTGGTTTGGGGTAGCTAAATCCTTAGCTCAAATCGTCCGGATTGGGAGATTCGGACTGACTTATCCTTAAGGGAGGACTCTATGTCGAAGTTTATCCTCAATCGCCGTGGCTTCATGAAGTCAGGTGCTGCTGTTGGTGCAGGCCTTGTGACCTGAGACCCAACTCTCCTCCAGTTATTTGGAGAATTCGTCGGTTTGTTTTT
>CAZIPH010000005.1:0-111545 GCA_964541115.1 uncultured Salaquimonas sp. | reverse complement strand
GACACCGGTGTCGGCACCAGGCATTGAAAACTGGAAAGACCTCATTCCCCACCAGGCCGGACGGATGGTGCTTTCGGTGGACGCACTGGCTGACTGGATCATCTGGATGGAGCGCGAAAACGCCCTGCCCCGTATCTGCTTCATGGATACTGATGGCAAGCGCAGTTCGATATACTTCGAGGAAGAGGCCTACTCGCTTGGCGCAATGGCGGGACCGGAGTTTGAAACAGATGAATTCCGCTTCGTCTATTCATCGCCGACCACGCCATCGCGCACCTATGAATATGACTTAAAGACCGGCGCGCGCACCCTGCTCAAGGAACAGGAAGTACCCTCCGGGCATGATCCGCAAGACTATGTTACTCGGCGCATCATGGCTGTTTCCCACGATGGCGCTGAGGTTCCCGTAACCATCCTCCATCATGCCAAGACACCGATCGATGGCAGCGCTCCATGTTTGCAGTATGGATACGGCTCCTATGGCATGTCGATGCCTGCGGGTTTCAACACCAACCGGCTTTCGCTGGTTGACCGCGGTTTCGTCTATGCCATTGCCCATATACGCGGCGGCGAGGAAAAGGGCCGGGCCTGGTACGAAGACTCAAAATTCGGAAAAAAAATCAATACTTTCAATGATTTCATTGCTGTTGGCGAGAAACTGATTCAGGACGGCTTTGCTGCGCATGGCAAGATTGTCATACAGGGCGGCTCTGCGGGAGGGCTGTTGATGGGAGCCTGTGTCAACATGCGGCCGGATCTTTGGGGCGGCGTCATTGCCGACGTTCCCTTTGTTGACGTGCTCAACACCATCCTCGATGACGGCCTGCCGCTGACGCCGGGCGAATGGTCCCAATGGGGCAACCCGATTGAGAGCGAACGGGCCTTCAAGGATATCCGGAGCTACTCACCTTATGACAATATTGCGGCCATGGACTACCCGCCCATGCTGGTTACCGCAGGCGTTTCCGATCCGCGCGTGACCTATTGGGAGCCTGCCAAGTGGGTTGCCAAACTTCGTGTATTGAAATCCGATAACAACATTCTCATGCTGCGCACCAATATGAGCTCCGGGCACTTCGGCAAATCCGGGCGCTTCGCCGCGCTTGAGGATGCAGCCAGAAGCCAGGCCTTTGCGCTGAAAGTGGTAGGGCTTGCAGGCGCGGCTGCCTGATCCGGTTACCTGGTGTGGGGCGGAATGGTCTTGAGATAGGCTGCAATCGCTTCGCGAACCTCTGCGGGTAATTGAGCCATGTTGTCCTGTACTGAAACCATGGTGCCGCCCACAGAATCAAAATCCGGCGTGAAACCACTTTCGAGATAGTAGGCGATATCCCCCGCACTCCACCCCCCGAGTGCCGTTTCGTGCGGCGTGATGTTCGGAATGCTGCCTGTTCCTTCGGGAGCCGGTCCACCCGCTAGCCAGCGCGATGTGTCCATGCCGCCGAAACCGAGCGCGCCGCGCGGTGTGTGGCACTCGCCACAATGGCCTGCCCCCTCGACAAGATACCTGCCCTGTTCTGCCAGTGTATTGCTCGCATCCACCAAGACTACGGGATCATTGCGGAGGAAAGCAAGCTTCCACAGACCAACTCCACGGCGCAGGGCGAACAGCGGATTAAGTTCATGCGGTTCATTGGCTCGCGAAACTGCCGGCAGGGCTTTCATGTAGGCCCACAAATCCACCACATCCTTTTCACTCATCCGTGTGTAGGACGCATAGGGAAAGGACGGATAATAGTGACCGCCATCCGGCGAGATGCCCACCAGCATCGCGTTGGCGAAATCGTTCAGCGTCCAGTTGCCAATTCCTGTCTGAGGATCGGGAGATATGTTCGGCGTTACAAATATGCCAGCCGGAGTATCGAGGCGATGCCCTCCCCCGAGCAGTTTCTTGTCTTCGCCCCTGGCGCTCTTTTCAGCATGGCAAGAGCCGCAACCGCCAGCCCAAAAAACCAACTCGCCATTGGCGAGGTCAGGCGTTTGGGCGGCAGCGGTTTGCAGGGCATCGAAACGATCCCCTGCAAGCGTGGCTGGCGTAGTGAGGAACCAGAAAACGGAAAGACCCGCCATGGCCAGAACCGAGGCTGCGACGAGCCATTTCCTCATTGCCGGAAGATCCTTAGTTGCTCTTCACACGATATACTTCATGGCAAGCCTGGCAGTTCTTGCCGACCATTCCAAGAGTTGCGCCAAGTGCTTCGCGGTCTGCAGGTGCTGCCTGCGTGGCAGAAGCAAGTGCTGTCTGAAACTCTTCGATCTTGGCATTGAAGCCGTCACGGTCTGAAAAGATCTGCGGGCTTGCTTCGGTTTCAGAACCGGTTTCGGAGCCTTCGGGGAACAGATCGCCCCAGCCCTGGACAGCTGTTTGCATGCCCTGGAAGGCAGCAAGTGCAGCGGCGCCATCAAATTCGGTTTCGCCCTTTGCCATCTTGCCAACGACGCCCATGTTGTTGCCGACTTCCTTCATGGCCGCCTGGCGTTTTTCCTGGGGCAGATGGCCGCCAGCAAAGGCTAATCCTGTGGACAGTATGGCGACAGATGCTGCGGCCAATATGAGTCTTTTCATGCTGTATTCTCCCAAAAATTGTGAAACAGGATTGTATGGCCCCACCAACACATCAGCATAGTGCCATTTATTTGTGACAAGGCTGATCAAAAACTCTTGAACGCACTGTCAACCGATTGAAGTAGAGTGTTGCATCAATAGAAAAAGCCCGGTCGAAGGGACCGGGCTTTGCAATTCACCAACAAAAGAATAATCAGGCAGAAGCCTTTTCGTGGAGCTCTGCCACATATTCCCAGTTTACGAGGTTATCGACAAAGGCTTCGAGATATTTTGGGCGCGCATTGCGGTAGTCGATGTAATAGGAGTGCTCCCAGACATCGCAGCCAAGGATTGGTGTTCCGCCGTGCATGAGCGGGTTTTCGCCGTTAGGCGTTTTCATCACCGCCAGCTTGCCATCCTTTACGGCAAGCCATGCCCAGCCGGAGCCGAACTGCGTTGTACCGGCATTGATGAAATCCCCGCGCATCTTGTCATATCCGCCAAGGTCTGATTCGATTGCCTTGAGCAGGCTGCCGGGCACCTTGCCCGCACCGCCACCGCCATTCTTGGCCATCCAGTGCCAGAAATGAAGATGGTTGTAATGCTGGCCTACATTGTTGACGAGGCCTGCATTGCCTTCTGCATAGGCTGCCTTGCAGATTTCCTCGAGGGACTTGCCCGAATGGGCGGAACCTTCGAGCAGCTTGTTGCCGTTGGTTACATAAGCCTGGTGGTGCTTGTCATGGTGAAACTCCAAGGTTTCTGCTGACATGTAGGGGCCTAGTGCGTCATATGCGTAAGGTAGGTCTGGTAATTCCAAGGCCATGCTGGTCTCCTCTTAAATCAAATCTGAAAATTAACGGGCTGTCTGCCTGTAGTCCAACTTAGTACATCCCGATGCCAATACAATGGCATGACGAAGATTGCGGTTCCCAAATTTTGCAATTGGCGCATTTTGGGAATAATTTTGGCCAGGAACCGACTACGGGGTGAAGTGATGAAGACGTGTTTTGTATTTGATGCCTATGGAACGTTGTTCGACGTTCATTCAGCGGTCAACCGGCACGCAGCTTCGGTTGGCGCAAATGCGGCGCGGCTTTCGGAAGTCTGGCGGAACAAGCAGCTGGAATATACATGGACCCGTTCTGGAATGGGCCGCTACCGCGATTTCCTGCATTTGACGGAGGATGCACTGGACTTTGCCTTTGCTGCCGTACCCGACACCAACCCCCAGGCGCGCGATGCCTTGCTGGAAGCCTATCAGAGACTCGACTGTTACGCTGAAGTGCCGAAAGTCCTGAGCGAACTCAAGGAGCGTGGCGCACGCACGGCGATCCTGTCGAATGGCACACCCGAGATGCTCGCCAATGCCGTTTCGGCGGCCGGGATCGGGGACCTGCTGGATGAAGTGTTCTCGGTCAATCCACTGATGGTGTTCAAGACGTCGCCTGAAACCTACCGGATGGTGACAGATTACTGGAGAATCGGCCGTGATGCGGTTGCATTCCAGTCGTCCAACCGCTGGGACATTGCTGGTGCAAAAGCCTTTGGATTTACCTGCAACTGGATCAACCGCACAGGCCAGCCGGATGAATATCGCGACCTTTCCCCGGACAGGGTCTTGCGTGACCTCAACGGCCTGCAGGACACCTAGTTGCCAGGAAGCTAGCGGCGAAGTGAACCCAAAATCCCGCGCACCAGAGCTCGGCCCAGCGAGGTGGCCACAGAGCGGGTGAGCGACTTGACTGCAGCTTCCGTTGTCGATTGACGGCGGTTGCCGGAACTTCTGGTGGTCGTCTTCTTTTGGCGGTATTCGTATTCTTCGCGTTCCTTGCGTTCCGCCTCCTCCTTGGCAGCCTTTGCGCCACGCTCCTTCAGCATTTCGTAGGCTGATTCACGGTCAATATTCTTGTCATACTGGCCGGCAACCGGGCTGATATTGAGGATATCCTCACGTTCCTTGTCGGTAAGCGGGCCGAGACGTGAGGACGGCGGGCGCATCAGCGTACGCTGGACAATCGAGGGAATGCCCTTTGTCTCCAGCGTCGAAACGAGCGCTTCGCCGACACCCAGGTTCTTGATGACATCATTTGCATCAAATTCGGGATTGGGACGAAATGTATCTGCAGCCGTTTTTACCGCTTTCTGCTCTCGCGGTGTATAGGCGCGCAAGGCATGCTGCACACGGTTGCCCAATTGTGCCAGCACCGCATCGGGAATATCGAGCGGGTTTTGGGTAACGAAAAACACCCCTACCCCTTTTGAGCGGATCAGCTTGACGACCTGCTCCACCTTCTCAATCAGCACTTTGGGCGCTTCGTCAAACAGCAGATGCGCCTCGTCAAAGAAAAATACCAGGCGCGGCTTGTCGGGATCGCCTATCTCGGGCAGTTCCTCGAACAGTTCGGACAGGAGCCAGAGCAGGAAGGTCGCATACAGCCTAGGCGAGGACATCAACTTGTCGGCGGCAAGAACCGAAACAGCACCGCGCCCATCGCGGGTGGTGCGCATGATATCTTCGATCTGCAGCGCTGGTTCGCCGAAGAACAGATCGCCTCCCTGGTTTTCAAGGACCAGCAATTGCCGCTGGATTGCCCCGATGGACTGGGTCGAAATATAGCCATAGGCGGAATTGAGCTCCTTGCGCCGCTCGGCCATGTTGGCCAAAAGCGAACGCAAATCCTTCATGTCGAGCAGCAGAAGACCCTCATCGTCGGCGATCTTGAACGCCATGTTCAGGATACCTTCCTGGGATTCCGACAGGTCCATCAGGCGGGACAGGATGAGCGGTCCCATTTCAGAGATGGTTGTGCGGGCCGGATGTCCCTTCTCGCCAAAAAGGTCCCAGAAAATGACCGGAAATTCCTGGAAATCATAATCGTCGAAACCGATCGTTTCAGCCCGCTTGGCGAGGAAATCCTTGGGCTCACCCATCGCGCCAAGGCCTGACAGGTCGCCTTTCACATCGGCACAGAACACCGGCACGCCGGCATTGGAAAAACCTTCGGTGAGGATCTGCAGGGTTACCGTCTTGCCGGTGCCGGTCGCGCCGGTAACCAGTCCGTGGCGGTTTGCCAGTTTCAGGTCGAGATACTCGCCCTTGTTGATGGTGTCATCGGTGTGGCGGCTGGTGCCGAGGTAAATGCGGCCATCTTCAAGCATTGCAGAAACTTTCGGAGATTTCACTGCCAGTGGCAGCGGGCGAACGCCATGATTCAGATCGGGTGATTCAGGTCGGGTCGCAAAACGTATAGGCGAACGAAATTGCCACCGCAATTGCAAGGACGGATTGTTTCAAAGCGGGACGAACAAGCCCGCAGGGTCTGGCATGAAACCTGCTCCTGTTTGCTTAAATAACGCAAGGACGGGTCATGGCCGAGAATAATACCGATTTGAGACGCCGCAACATGCTCAAGGCCATTATGGCCGCACCGCTCGCCGCTGGCGCCATCGGAACGGGCTTCAGCGCCGGTGTGACAGAGGCAGAAGCCAGGGAACTCTTCAAACTGACCGATTTGCGCGGCACCAGCAATGCCAATGAACTCGGCCTGCGCCCGGCCACCATTGATGACCAGAGCCGTATTCTCCAGCAGATTCTCACCGAGGCAGCCGAAGCAGACAAACCGGTCTTCCTGCCGCCCGGCAACTACTTCGTTTCAAATATTCTGCTGCCCTCAAGGACGCGCCTGATGGGCGTTCCGGGTGCATCGCGGCTTATCTATTCGGGCGCGGGCCATTTCCTGATTGGTGAAAACGCGTCCCATATCGAGATGACCGGCCTGATGATTGATGGTGCCAATCGCGGGCTACACTCCTATGCCGAGGCAGCGGTGCGCATTTCCAATACCGATCACATTGTCATCGAAAACTGCCATGTGCTTGGCAGTATTGAGAAGGGCATCCAGATTGACCGGTCAAAAGGCAGGATCGATCGCACAAGGGTGAGCGGTGCAGGCGGTGATTGCGGCATTTACAGTTTCGAGAACAGGGGCCTTTCGATCATCAACAATGAAGTGACCGATTGCGTGAACGGCGGCATTCTCGTGCATCGCTGGGAGAACGGGCCTGATGGCACCATTGTCAGCGGCAATCGCATTTCGCGCATTGGCGCAGTCAATGGCGGGACCGGCCAGTGGGGTAATGGCATCAACGTGTTCCGCGCTGGCAATGTGATGATCTCGAACAACCAGATCAGTGACTGCGCGTTTTCTGCCATACGCTCCAATGCCGGCAATGACGTGCAGATCACGGGCAATACCTGTCTTCGTTCGGGCGAAACATCAATCTACTCGGAGTTCGAATTCCAGGGCGCTGTCATATCGTCCAACATCATCGATGGCGGCTCGCGCGGCATCTCGCTGGCCAATTTCATGCAGGGTGGCAGGCTGGCCGTTGTCTCGGGCAATCTCATCCGCAATATCGATACACCTCCTCCTTACACCGATACTGACCATTTGTGGTTCGAGGGCATTTCGGCGGAAGCAGATACGGTAGTGACCGGCAACGTAATCGAGAGCGCGAAGAATTACGGGATAATGCTTGGCTGGGGCCCTTATCTGCGCGACGTGGTGGCAACCTCGAACATTATTCGCGGTTCAAAGACCGGCATCTATGTCAGCGTGGTCGAAGGTGCGGGTCCGACCCATATCGCCGACAATACGATCACCGGGGCAACAGATGGCGCCGTAGTTGGCTACCGCTGGAAAGATGCAGTAACGGGCGACCTGGCACGCAAGGAAAAGTCGGGATTCGAATTCCTGACTGTCGAGGGCAACAGGATTTCCTGAGGCAGCTTGCCAGTCCCGCAGCGCCTGCTAGGGTAAATGCGGGAGGCAAGTTTCAATGGCAGAACCACCACCAGGATTTCAATCGGCTTTTGTTGAAGGCGCAGGACTGCAGCTTCACGTGGTGCACAATTGCCGGGAAGGTGACACGCGTCCGGCAATGGTCTTTCTGCACGGCTTTCCGGAGTTCTGGACTGCATGGCGCGAAGTATTTGTGCATTTTGCAGATGAATACCGGATCATTGCGCCCGACCAGCGCGGCTTCAATCTATCCGATGCGCCGCAATCACGCGATGCCTATGCCACAAGGAACATGGTGGCCGACCTTTTTTCGGTCACCCGCCACCTGATTGGTGATATGCCCTTCATCCTGTGCGGCCATGACTGGGGCGCATCGGTTGCCTATGCGGCCGCGATAACAGCACCTGAAAGGATCTCTGCGCTCATCATTGCCAATGGCGTGCATCCGGTCTGTTTCCAGGAAGCGCTGGTCGATGATCCGGCGCAGCGCGCGGCCAGCCAGTATTTCCACGTTCTAACGGCCGGCAATGCGCCGAAGCGCATGAGCGAGAACGGGTTTGCGCGGACGTTTTCAATGTTCGAGAAGTTTTCGGCTACGCCGTGGCTGAGTGCTGACATCCGCCAGGAATATCTCGATGCGTGGAGCCAGCCAGGGCGGCTCGCCGCAATGCTGCACTGGTATGCGGGCTCACCCATCGTGGTTCCTGCGCCCGAACAGGAGATCGAACCGCCAGCCCTCTATGCCGCGCCAGTCGGAAAGTTCACCGTGGCAATGCCACATCTGCTGATCTGGGGAGAGCGCGACCAGGCGCTCCTCGCCACAGCCAATGCGCGTCTGGGTGATTTTGCCCCAAGGCTTGAGCGGTGGAGCCTGCCGGATGCCGACCATTGGCTGCTGCACAGCCATGGCCAACCCATTGCCAACAGGATACGGGATTTTCTGAAGGATAACACGATCTAGCGGATTGTATCCTCGGGATATTCATGCTCGCCAACGATTGCAACGCGCAGGATATTTGTTGTTCCTGCGGTTCCGAACGGGACGCCGGCAGTAATAACCACGCGGTCACCGTTCCTGGCCAATCTCTCGCGGCGCGCAATGCGGGTCGACTTGCCGACCATGTCGGCAAAGCCCTCGACATCATCGCGGGTCAGGACCGAGTGAACACCCCATGCCAGCGCCAGTTGGCGGGCGACGGTAATGTCAGGCGTCAAACCGAGGATCGGTGTCAATGTGCGCATCCGGGAGACACGGCGGACGGTGGAGCCGGTCTTGGTAAAGGTCGAAATGACCGCGCAGCCGCGTGTTCGGGCCACATCACAGGCAGCGGAGGCGATTGCATCGCTGTCATCTGCCTCGATAGGCAGCGCAATGGAATGGACAAGATTGTCATAGTCCGGATCGTTTTCAGTTGCAGCGATGATCCGGTCCATGGTCTTGACGGCCTCGACCGGGTATTTGCCTGCCGCCGTTTCGCCTGACAGCATGACCGCGTCCGCGCCGGCATAAACAGCATTGGCTACGTCAGATGCCTCGGCGCGTGTGGCGACCGGTTCCTCTATCATGGATTCCAGCATCTGCGTCGCGACAATCACCGGTTTGCCTTCGCGCCGGCACGCCGCGATGATCCGCTTCTGGATCTGCGGCACATTCTCAGGCGGCATTTCCACGCCAAGGTCGCCGCGCGCCACCATGATTGCATCGGACAGGCCGACAATGCCATTGAGGTTTTCGATTGCTGACGGCTTTTCAAGCTTTGCCAGGACACGCGCCCGCCCCTTGATCAGGGCACGCGCCTTGTGAATGTCATCTGGCTTCTGGACGAAAGAGAGCGCAATCCACTCAACGCCGAGCGAGATCGCAAATTCCAGATCTTCCCGGTCCTTCTTGGTCAGAATGTTGATCGGCAGGATTGTTCCGGGAACATTCACCCCCTTACGGTCGGAAATGACCCCGGCATTCATTGCCCTGGCAATCATCACCTTGCCGTCATTGCTCTCGATCTTCAGGCGCAGCCGCCCATCATTGATGAGAAGGTCATCGCCCGGCTGGACCGCAACGAAAATTTCCTTGTGCGGCAGGGATACCTTGGTCACGTCACCGACGAATTTTTCCAGGTGCAATTCGATTTTCTGGCCGCGCTTCAAATTCTCCTTGCCATTGGCAAAGGTTCCAATACGCAACTTCGGTCCCTGCATATCGGCAAGAATGCCGATGGGACGCCCCACCTCTTCCTCAACCTGACGAATGATTGCATGACGTTCGGCGTGATCAGCATGGGTTCCGTGTGAGAAATTGAGCCGGAAAACGTCAACGCCCGCCTTGAACAGGGCCTTGATCGTCTTGTAGTCGGAGCTCGATGGGCCAATGGTGGCGACGATCTTTGTATAGCTGTCAATTTTCATGATGCTTCCAGGTCGGTTGTTGGGCGGCTGATAGGCAGTTCTTTTGCGATTGTTCGTATCTGATTCGTAATTGATTCTGACAATTTGGGAATACTAAATCGATTTAGAGGGTTTGTGACAGAAAGGCAAAGCTATCAACGTGCTTTGCAAACCTCTGTCTGAAGAATATCCATTGGGCAGAAATGGATTAGCCCGGTCGCCTGAAGGCAACAAAAAAGGCGCGATTCCTGACCGCGCCTTGCTTGAAAATCTGCCCGCGAAGCGTTTCAGCCAATCGCCTTCAGAAGCGTCTCTCCCAGCTTTGCCGGTGAGGGGGAAACCACGATGCCAGCTGATTCCATGGCTGCGATCTTGTCTTCCGCACCGCCCTTGCCGCCGGAAATCACCGCGCCGGCATGACCCATGGTCCGTCCGGGAGGCGCAGTGCGGCCAGCGATAAAGCCTGCCATCGGCTTCTTGCGGCCTTTCCTTGCCTGTTCGATCAACCATTCAGAGGCTGCTTCTTCTGCTGAACCGCCGATCTCGCCAATCATGATGATGGACCTGGTTTCCTCATCATCAAGGAAGAGGTCCAGCACATCGATGAACTCTGTACCCTTGACCGGGTCACCGCCAATGCCGACGGCCGTTGTCTGGCCAAGGCCTGCATTGGTTGTCTGGAATACGGCTTCATAAGTGAGCGTACCCGAGCGGGACACAACGCCGACAGAACCCTTCTTGAAGATGTTGCCGGGCATGATGCCGATCTTGCACTCGTTTGGCGTAAGGATGCCGGGGCAGTTCGGGCCGACCAGCCGCGAGCCGGACTGGCGCAGGATCGCCTTGACCTTGACCATGTCGGAAACCGGAATGCCCTCGGTGATGCAGATGATGAGCGGGATTTCAGCCTCGATTGCCTCGATGATCGCCGCAGCCGCACCTGCCGGCGGGACGTAGACCACGGAAGCATTGGCGCCGGTTTCAGCTTTGCCCTCGGCCACTGATGCGAAGATTGGCAGTTCGGTTCCGGCCGCATCGCCGTTTTCGGCCTTCCAGGTCGAACCGCCCTTCTGGGGATGGATGCCGCCAACCATTTTGGTGCCGTGATAGGCAAGCGCCTGCTCGGTATGGAAGGTGCCGGTCTTGCCGGTCAGGCCCTGCACGAGAATTTTTGTGTCTTTGTTGATCAGAATTGACATTGTCTGCTCTGTCCTGTTTTGCGGCACCCTTAAGGGCAACCAATTACTGAATTCGTTCAGCCGAAGCCGGTTATTGCCTTGTGATCACGGTAACGGCCAAGACGCCGCCATCCCCGAATGTGGTCGCCTTGTTGAACAGGAAGACCTTGATTTCATCATTGCCGCCAGCCCAAGTGGTGGTGAGAAGATCGCCCTCGGCAACACCGGTGGAAACAGGTTCCTTGCCCGCGAGTCTCTGCATGTTAGCCGCGATCTCTTGATTGGGATCACTGCCATCGAGAACCATGGAGCAGGAAGTCGTCATCCCGTTTTCGAAGCCGGGAAATGCGGACCTGGCCTCTTCGGCAAGCGGGCCCTGGGAGACGCCGAGGCGGTAGAACTTCTCGCCGACCTGGACATCCCAGCCCTGGAGAATATCCAGCTTGTCCCTGTCGCCAAAAGCTTCAAGATCTCCAACGCTCAGCGGTTTCCAGGCGAGTTCCAGCGCCATGTCGCGAATTGCCCCCAGATTGGGAACGCGGCCATAGCAGATCTCGTTGAAGGTAAAGACCGTGTCGATCTGGCCTTTATCGGCTGAAGCCGCCTGCTGGGCACTGGCAGGCAGGGTAAAAAATGCCCCGGCCAGCAGTCCCGCAACCAGCATTGTGGCCCTCTTCATGACCACCATCAGCCCTTCACCGCCTTGACGATTTTCTGTGCAGCATCGTCAAGATCATCGGCAGCGATCACATCAAGGCCGGAATTGTTGATGATGTCCTTGCCCTTCTGGACATTGGTGCCTTCGAGGCGAACCACCAGCGGCACCTTGAGGCCGACTTCCTTGACTGCAGCCACCACGCCTTCGGCAATGACGTCACAGCGCATGATGCCGCCGAAGATGTTGACCAGGATGCCCTTCACATTGGGATCGGAGGTGATGATCTTGAATGCGGCTGTTACCTTTTCCCTGGAGGCGCCACCGCCCACATCGAGGAAGTTTGCAGGCTCCGCGCCATAGAGCTTGATGATGTCCATGGTCGCCATGGCAAGGCCCGCGCCATTGACCATGCAGCCAATGTCACCGTCAAGGGCGATATAGGCGAGGTCATATTTGGAGGCTTCGATTTCCTTTTCATCTTCCTCGGTCTCGTCGCGCAACTCCATGATGTCGGGGTGGCGGAACAGCGCATTGCCATCAAAGGAGACCTTGGCGTCGAGAACGCGGAGATGGCCGTCCTTCATGACGATCAGCGGATTGACTTCAAGAAGGCTCATGTCCTTTTCGACAAAGGCGTTGTAGAGGATCGGGAAGAGGTCTTTGCCATCTTCTGCAGCATCGCCGGAAAGCTCGAAGGCAGCGTTCAGCTTTGCGATGTCCTCATCGGTCATGCCCTTGAGCGGATCAATTCCGATCGTGTGGATCTTCTCGGGGGTTTCCTCGGCGACGGCCTCGATATCCATGCCGCCCTCGGTGGAGGCCACGAAGGATACGAGTGAGGTTTCGCGGTCCACCAGAATGGAGAGGTACAGTTCCCGGTCGATGTCTGCGCCATCTTCCAGGTAAAGGCGATTGACCTGCTTTCCGTCCGGGCCGGTCTGCTTGGTCACCAAGGTGTTGCCCAGCATCTCTTTCACATGAGAGCGCACTTCATCCGGATTGAAAGCCAGGCGCACACCGCCCTTTGCATCGGGGCCGAGTTCCTTGAACTTGCCCTTGCCGCGGCCGCCGGCGTGTATCTGGCTCTTGACCACGTAAAGCGGCCCGGGGAGAGCCGCAATCGCCTTTTCCACATCATCTCTTGACATGATGGGAATGCCATCGGCAACCGGAGCGCCGAAGCCCTTGAGAACCTGTTTCGCCTGATATTCGTGAATGTTCATGAGAATAAGCCCGTGCTTGTGCGGTAGGAAACTGTCGGGCGTTTTCTAGGACGTGCGGGCGTCAAGGGCAACAGGTACAAAGTAGAAGTTTTGGGCAGATTTGCCGCTTCAATCGGTTGAATCAAAAAGAGGGCCATTAAGGCCCTCTCTTTCAACCGGTTGCGCAAAATTTTCCGGGCTACTCCGCTGCCTCAAGCGACTCACCCGCCTTGCTCAGTTTTGCCGCGCAGAACTTGAATTCGGGGATCTTGCCCATGGGATCAAGCTGCGGATTGGTCAGCACATTGGCCGCTGCCTCGACAAAGCAGAACGGAATAAAGACCATGCCTTCGGGCACATCAGGGTCCTGGCGCGCCATCATCGAGATTTCACCACGGCGGGTTTCGACGGTTACCCGGTCACCGGCTGAAATGCCGTGGCGTTTCATGTCCCAGCGGTTGAGGCCGCAAATGGCATCGGGCTCGATGGCATCGAGCGTCGAGGAACGACGTGTCATGGCCCCGGTATGCCAATGCTCGAGCAATCTGCCCGTTGTCAGCACGAAGGGATACTCTGCATCCGGCAATTCGGCAGGTGGCACGAGGTCGGTCGGCACGATCTTCGCCCGGCCCGATTCGGTCGGGAAGCCATCGACAAAGATGATATCCTCACCGGGCTGGTCGGGTGCCTTGCAAGGATACGTTACCGCGTCTTCACGCTCCAGCCGCTCCCAGGTGATGTTGGCGAGTGAGGGCATAACCTGCGCCATTTCGGCAAATACTTCTTTGGGATGATTATAGGTCCAATTGAGGCCGATCCGGTTGGCGAGTTCTTTGACCAGTTCCCAGTCCTGGCGGGCCTTGCCTGGAGGATCGAGCACCGGGCGTCCCATCTGGACCTGGCGGTTGGTGTTGGAATAGGTGCCCCATTTCTCCGCATGGGCAGAAGCCGGCAGAACCACATCAGCGTGCCATGCGGTCTCCGTCAGGAAGATGTCCTGCACGACAAGATGGTCAAGCATCGCAAAACTCTGGCGGGCATGCTTCTGGTCGGGGTCAGACATGGCCGGGTTTTCGCCCAGAATGTACATGCCGTTGATCTTGCCATCGTGAATGGCATCGACCACTTCCACAACTGTAAGGCCCTTCTTGGGATCAAGCTCCCTGCCCCAGAATTGACGATACTTGTCCTGTAGTTCCTGGCTCTCGACAGATTTGTAATCCGGGTAGAACATGGGGATGAGGCCGGCATCCGATGCGCCCTGGACATTGTTCTGGCCGCGCAGCGGGTGAAGGCCGGTGCCCGGACGGCCGACATGGCCAGTGGAAAGCGCCAGCGCAATCAGGCAGCGTGCATTGTCTGTGCCGTGAACATGCTGTGAAATGCCCATGCCCCAAAAGATGATCGAGCGTTCGGATTTTGCGTAAAGGCGGGCAACCTCACGGATGGTTTGGGCGTCAATGCCGCAAACAGCTTCCATTTCCTCTGGCGAAAAGCGCTTCACGCTTTCCTTCAGGTCCTCGAAGCCGAGCGTGTGGGCCTGCACATATTGGCGGTCATAGAGTTCCTCCTCCATGATCGTGTGCAGCATCGCGTTGAGCAGCGCGACGTCGCGACCGGGGGTGAAGTTCAACTCATAGGTGGCATAACGGCCAAGGTTCTGACTGCGCGGGTCCATTAGCACCAGTTTTGCACCCCGCTTGGCCGCCTGCTTGAGATAGGTCGCCGCTACCGGGTGGTTCTGGCCGGGCCGTGCGCCGATGACAATGATGCAGTCGGCATCTGCTGCTGCCGTGAAGGGTGCTGTCACCGCGCCGGAATTGACGCCTTCCATAAGCGCTGCAACAGAAGAAGCATGGCAGAGGCGCGTGCAGTGATCGACGTTATTCGTGCCGAAGCCCTGGCGGATGAATTTCTGGAAGAGATAGGCTTCTTCATTGGAGCATTTTGCCGAGCCGAAACCGGCCAGCGCGCCGCCGCCCTTTTCATCGTGGATTTTCTTGAGGCCGGAAGCCGCAAAATCGAGTGCCTCTTCCCAGGTCGCCTCGCGGAAGACCTCCATCATCGTGTGGCGGTCGAGTTTGGCGTCCCATTTCTTGGGCGCATCCTCGCGGCGGATCAGCGGCACGGTGAGGCGGTCGGGGTGCGTGATATAGTCGAAGCCGAAGCGGCCCTTGACGCAAAGGCGATTTTCATTGGCCGGGCCATCGCGGCCATCGACCTGGACGATCTTGCCGTCCTTGACGCGGGCCTCTGTCTGGCAGCCGACGCCGCAATAGGGGCAGACCGTGTTGACGATCTTGTCGAAATCCTGGACTTCGCGGTGCCTGCCAGCTTCGTCCATGAGCGTTTTTTCATACAGCGCGCCGGTCGGGCAGGCCTGTACGCATTCACCGCAGGTTACGCAGGTCGAATGGCCCATCGGGTCATGCAGGTCAAAAACCGGGGCAGCATGCGATCCTCGCATGCCCATGCCGATCACGTCGTTGACCTGTACTTCGCGGCAGGCGCGCACGCACAGGCCGCAGGCGATGCAGGCATCGAGGTTGACGGCAATGGCCGGGTTGGAAATGTCGAAATACTCGCCCTCGTGCCGGTGGTCGAATTTAGACCCCAGGCGCTCTGAACCCTCAATGCCCCAGGTCGAGGCCCATTTCCAGAATTCGGACTGGTTGTCGGGGCTCTGGGCTGGTGCGACCATGTCGGCGGCCAACAGTTCGAAAACCATCCTGCGCGACTTGTCGGCCCGCTCGGTATCGGTCTTGACCACCAGGCCATCAGTTGCCTTGCGCTGGCAGGAAGCGGCGAGAACCCGTTCGCCCTCGATCTCCACCATGCAGGCGCGGCAATTGCCATCGGCGCGATAGCCCGGCTTGTCCAAATAACAAAGATGCGGAATGCGCGTGCCTTCGCGCTTGGCGACCTGCCAGATGGTTTCACCGGCAACCGCTTCGACTTCCTTGCCATCAAGGGTGAATTTGATCGAGTTCGTCATATTAATAGCACCTGCCCTATTTCAGATATTCTTTCTTCAACCCATTTCACTGCTTCTGCCATTACATCTCGCCCATCATCATCCCTAAACTTGCCTGTGTTCAGGAGGAAGAAATCCTGCTCTAACAAGAGTGGCTCTCCATTCTCGAGTAGCTGCCTTTCCCCAGATTCAAAGAGGAGAAAACCATCCATTGATACTGCGCTATGTTCGTATTGGTGCGCCAACAGGTCTCTTTCCTTCTTCAAAAATTCCCAGAAAACCGCATTACCTTCAGTATCAAGCTTGATGTCTTCCCAATGCTGATCAATTGCATCGGAGACAGCAGGACTGACGTTGCGATCAACCTTGTCAAGGACAACTGGTAAGATCATGGTTCACCGGGTTGAACGCCAACCGCCTCCCCACAAGGGGGGCAGTGGAGAGCGCCACCATCACAAATCCTCGCGGAAATAGGTCAGCAGGTGATTGACGGGGTTGGGTGCTGCCTGTCCAAGGCCGCAGATCGAAGCGTCGCGCATCACCTGTTCAAGATCGCGCATGGTTTCCTCGTCAATCTTGCCATCGGCTTGCAGCATTGCCACCATCTTCTCGGTCCCGCCGCGGCAGGGCGTGCACTGCCCGCAGGATTCATGCTTGAAGAATTTGAGCGTGTTAAGGACAGCTTCGCGGATATTGTCCTTGTCGGACAGGATCACCACCGCGTGGGAGCCGACAAAGGAGCCGAGTTCAGCCAATTGCCGTCCACCGCCGCGAACAGCCTTGACCGGAAAATCAAGCGGGATGTCATCCATTTCAGCGGGCAGGACACCGCCCGACGCGCCGCCCGGATAATAGGCCTTGAAGACATGGCTTTCCAGCATGCCGCCGCAATAGTCATCGATCAATTCGCGGACCGTTACGCCGGCTGGCGCGAGCTTGACGCCGGGGTTCTTCACCCTTCCGGAAACCGACCAGGCGCGAATGCCCGGATGGCCCTCGCCGGCCGCATCGATATTGCCGCGATTGGCAAACCATTTGGGCCCCTGCTCGACGATGTCGCGCAGCCACCAAAGCGTCTCGACATTGTGGTTGAGGGTCGGGCGGCCGAAGACACCGACTTCGGCGATGTATGGCGGTCGATGGCGAGGCAGGCCGCGCTTGCCTTCGATCGATTCGATCATCGCGCTTTCTTCGCCGCAAATATAGGCACCTGCCCCGCGGCGCAGCTCAATGAACCCCTTTTCGATGACACCTGAAACTTCAAGCGCGGAAATCTCAGTCCGCAGGATTTCCAGCACCGCGGGATACTCATCGCGCATGTAGAGATAGATGCGCTCGGCTTCGACAAAATGGGCGGCGATCAGCGCGCCCTCAAACATGCGATGCGGATCGCGCTCGAGATAGTAGCGGTCCTTGAACGTGCCCGGCTCGCCCTCATCGCCATTGATGGTCATAAGGCGCGGCGCCTGGTAGCCCTTGACGAATTTCCATTTCATGTGGGCCGGGAAACCGGCACCGCCAAGTCCGCGCAAGCCTGATTCCTTCAACAATTCCAGCATGGCATCAAAGCCGATCGCGCCGGTGCGGATGCGCATCAGAAGGTCATAGCCACCCTGCTGCTGGTAGCTGGCAAGCCTGGTGTATTTCGGTTTGTTGGCAGGAATGTCCTTGTTGGTTTTCCTGCCCGCAGCCATTTCCAGCAGGCTTTCGATCGTTGCATAGCCGATTTCAGCGTCGCCGATCCGCGCCGCCGGAGCGACATCGCAGCCGCCCATGCAGGGCGCGCGCATGATGCGGAATTTCGACTTGTCAGCTCCTGCTTCCAGTTCGCTGATCAGGGTCTCGGCACCCGCCATCATGCACGAAAGGGAATCGCAGACCCGGATGGTGATTGGCGCAGGCCGCTCGTCATCCTCGCGCACAATGTCGAAATGATCATAGAAGCTGGCAACTTCGTAGACTTCGGCCATTGGGAGGCGCAGCAAAGCCGCCAGCGCGTGCATGTGGCCAACCATGAGGCAGTTTTCAGTGTCCTGTATCTTGTGGAGATATTCGATCAGCAGATCGCGCCGGTAGGGGCCGGCACCGACTATTTGCGTCACTCGGTCAGTATCTTCAGGATGCAGCACACGTCCCTTCGGAAAGCCCGGCTGCTGCCAGGCCGGTGCACCGCCCTTGCGCTTTCCGTTGTCCTTGCCGATTTTGCTGTCGATCTGGTTCACCTGAGTGTCTCCCGTGTCTCCGCACAGGCGAAGACCATCATAAAGTGTTTCAGAGTCACGACCGTCCGGTCAAGTTTTTCCGCAGGGAAAAGACCTTGCCGGACGGGATGGTTCGGACTTGCGTATCAGAAAAGACCTTCGATCTCGCCTGCGTCATTGAGCATGATCTGTTCCGCGCTTGGCACCCTTGGCAGGCCGGGCATGGTCATGATTTCCCCGCAGATCACAACGATAAACCCGGCACCGGCTGAAAGGCGAACCTCACGAACCGGAACCGAATGGCCGACAGGCGCGCCGCGCACATTGGGATCGGTCGTGAAGGAGTACTGAGTTTTCGCCATGCAGACCGGAAGGTGGCCATAGCCTGCCTCTTCCCAGGCCTTGAGCTGAACGCGGATCGATTTGTCTGCCATCACCTCGTCAGCGCGATAGATGCGCTTGGCAATGGTTTCAATCTTCTTGAAGAGAGGCATTTCGTCCGGATAAAGCGGTGCATACTGCGCAGCTCCGCTTTCGATGATTTCGACGACCTTGTTTGCGAGATCCCTGGTACCTTTTGAACCCTGCGCCCAATGCTTGCACAAGATCGCTTCAGCGCCCTGGCTCTTCACATATTCCTTTACCGCATTGATCTCGGCAGTCGTGTCGGTGACGAAGTGGTTGATCGCTACGACGGCAGGAACACCGAACTGCTTGATGTTCTCGATATGGCGGCCAAGGTTGTCACAGCCATTGCGGACCGCGTCGACATTTTCCTGGCCCAGATCAGCCTTGGCAACGCCGCCATTCATCTTCATGGCGCGAACCGTTGCCACAATAACAACCGCTGATGGAGCAATGCCTGCCTTGCGGCACTTGATGTTGAGGAACTTCTCGGCACCGAGATCGGCTCCAAAACCAGCTTCAGTCACGACGTAGTCAGCCAGTTTGAGCGCTGTCTTGGTGGCAACAACCGAGTTGCAGCCATGGGCGATGTTGGCGAACGGGCCGCCGTGTACAAAGGCCGGATTGTTCTCGAGCGTCTGCACGAGGTTCGGCTGCATGGCATCCTTGAGCAAGACAGTCATTGCGCCATCGGCCTTGAGATCACGGCAGTAGACAGGCGTCTTGTCACGGCGATAGGCAATGATGATGTTGCCAAGACGTTTCTCCAGGTCTTCCAGATCATTTGCCAGACACAGGATGGCCATGACTTCCGAAGCCACGGTGATATCGAAACCGCTCTGGCGCGGGAAGCCGTTGGCGACCCCACCCAGCGAAGTGACAGTATCGCGAAGCGCCCGGTCATTCATGTCCATCACGCGGCGCCACACGACACGGCGTTCATCAATCTGCAATTCATTGCCCCAGTAGATGTGGTTGTCGATGAGCGCTGCCAGCAGATTGTGCGCGGAGGTGATGGCGTGGAAGTCACCGGTAAAGTGCAGGTTCATGTCTTCCATGGGCACTACCTGCGCGTATCCGCCACCAGCGGCACCGCCCTTCATGCCGAAGCACGGGCCGAGCGAGGCTTCGCGAATGCACACAACCGCCTTCTTGCCGATACCGTTGAGGCCGTCCCCAAGGCCGACCGTGGTCGTGGTCTTGCCCTCGCCCGCAGGGGTCGGGTTGATGGCAGTCACCAGGATCAGCTTGCCATCCTTCTTCTTCTGCTGTCTGGCGATGAAATCAGCAGAAATCTTTGCCTTGTCGTGGCCGTAGGGAATGAGATCCTTTTCCGGGATACCGAGCTTCTTGCCGATTTCCTGAATGGGCCGCTTCTTGGCCGCGCGCGCAATTTCAATATCGGATTTTATTTTGGACATTTCATTCTCCAAGGGGCAAAGGTCATGCCGGTTGTTGCGAGTGCTTCCCGGGTTTGTTTGGTATGTGCCATGCTGGCAACGTCGCGAATTGCCAAAAACCGTCAAAAAACATCACCCGTGCGCAGGGTGATGCTTTTTGGAGGCCTGCGCCACCAGATTTTTGTTTTTTTCTTATTCCATTAAAGACTTTTACTTGTCTTTTTCTGCGCAGCTTTGAAACGATACATTTTCAATGTCTGGGGATAGCGGCATGCCCTTCGTAAATCGAAGTAGATTGCTGTAAATTGCATAATTGTGGAATTGCCCTTTTTTCGCCTTCCAATTGAAGCTGATACGGTCTAGGATTCACTCATCATCCGGTCCTCGTGGCCGGGCGCGTTGCGGGAGAGCGTGCTTGTTTCAAGCGCCGCCGAAGGTGAAAACACCCATAATCTCTCAGGCAAAAGGACCGTGTCGCGTTTGATACTCTGGAAAACAGGCAATAGCCTGTGCCGACGGTGTAAGCGGATGCCATTTCCGGGTCCGCGAGTCTCTCAGGCCAAAGACAGAGGGGAAAATGGTTCATCAACGTGAACCTGTGCCCTTTGTTGTTATTGCCTAACCGGAATGAGAGACGTGAATAAAATCCCCCTACATGCAATACACGCCGATGCTGGTGCCAAGTTTGGCGAATATGCCGGCCATGATATGCCGCTTTTCTATCCGCTTGGCGTGATGAAGGAACACCAGCATTCGCGCGAAAAGGCCGGCCTGTTCGATATTTCGCACATGGTGCATATTGAGGTCAGCGGACCGCAGGCCTCCCAGGCGATAGAGCGGGCCTGCCCCTACATGGCAAGTGAACAGCAGGAAGGCGCCTGCAAGTACACTTTTTTCCTTAATGAAAATGCGGGGATCATCGATGATCTGATCATTACCCGGCTCGGCGATGTGCGGTATTTGATCGTTGCCAATGCGGGCTGTGCCGAAAAGGACATTGCCCATATTCGGGCCGTTGCTGCGGAACACGAGTGCAGCGTCGAAGTTCTGCCACGCGTCTTTCTTGCCCTGCAGGGCCCACGTGCCGAAGCCATCCTCGCGCAGGAGGGATTTAATGTGGCCGACATGGCCTTCATGACCGGTCGCGAACCCCGGGAGGGCTGGTTCGTGTCGCGCACCGGATATACCGGCGAGGATGGCTTTGAAATCGCCATGCCCATCGATGAAGGAGCAGACTTCGCCGCCAGGCTTTTAGCCCATGACGATGTGGATTGGATCGGCCTTGCCGCCCGTGACAGCCTGCGACTGGAAGCCGGCCTGTCGCTCTACGGCCAGGATCTTGACGAAACCATCACGCCCCATGAGGCGGGGCTCATATGGGCGATACCAAAGGACCTGCGCCAGGGTGGGCCCTTCATCGGCGCTGATGCACTTGCGGCGAAGATCGCCGACGGGCGCAAGCGCAAGCGCGTAGGGCTTTGTCCGGCTGAACGCATACCTGTTCGAGCCGGAGCTACGCTATCTGACGCGAGCGGGAGGCAAGTCGGCAAGGTCACTTCCGGTGGCTTCGGGCCCTCCTTTGGCGGTCCCGTCGCTTTGGGGCTGATCGAGATCGATGCCGATGAGGCAACGCTCTATGCCGATGTTCGCGGCAAGAAAATCCAGATGGTTTTCCACCCCCTGCCATTTGTACCCCATACTTACAAACGCTGACCACTTATTTCAGGAGAACTGCAAATGCCAACAACCTATTACACCGATGAACATGAATGGCTAACCGTGGATGGTGATATTGCCACCGTTGGGATCACCAATTACGCCCAGGAACAGCTTGGCGACCTCGTATTCGTAGAGCTCCCGGACGCCGGAAAGGCTGTCTCAAAGGGGGATGACGTCGTGGTAGTGGAATCCGTCAAGGCCGCGTCGGACGTCTATGCCCCGATTGATGGCGAGATAACGGAAGCCAACGACAAGCTCGGTGATGATCCGTCGCTCGTCAACAGTGCCGCGGAAGGCGATGGATGGCTGTTCAAGATGAAGATTGGCGATGCCTCCCAGTTGGATGGGCTGATGGACAAGGCCGCATATGACGCACACGTAGCCTGACCATCTGGTCTGGCGCGGACCATCAGGACATTGAGAAACTATACCGGAGATCGAAATGGGTTTTTCACCTACCGACTATAATCCCTATGATTTTGCCAACCGTCGCCATATTGGACCTTCGCCGAAGGAAATGGAGGCGATGCTCAAGGTGATCGGGGTCAGCAGTCTCAATGAACTGATCGACCAGACCGTGCCCGCGGCAATCCGCCAGAAAGAGCCGCTCGATCTCGGTGTTGGCATGTCCGAGCGCGACATGCTGCATTTCATGGCCGAGGTAGCGGGGCGCAACAAGCCGATGGTCTCGCTGATAGGCCAGGGCTATTACGGCACTATGACGCCGCCGGCGATCCAGCGCAACATCCTGGAAAATCCTGCCTGGTATACTGCGTATACGCCCTACCAGCCTGAAATCTCGCAGGGCCGCCTCGAAGCGCTGATCAACTTCCAGACCATGGTGAGCGACCTGACCGGCCTTGCCGTTGCCAATGCCTCGCTGCTTGATGAAGCAACCGCCGCTGCCGAAGCAATGACCATGGCGCAACGTGTCGCCAAGTCGAAGCAGACCGGCTTCTTCATCGACGAGAACTGCCACCCACAGAACATCGCGGTGATGAAGACGCGGGCCGAGCCGCTCGGCATCGAAATCGTCATCGGCGATCCTGAAAAGGACCTCGTGCCCGAAACGGTTTTCGGCGCCATCTTCCAGTATCCCGGCACGCACGGCCATGTGCGCGAGTTCAGCGATGCGATTGCCGCGCTGCACGAGGCGCATGCCCTCGCCATCATGATCGCCGACCCGCTGGCGCTGACGCTGCTGCGCTCGCCCGGCGACATGGACGCCGATATCGCTGTCGGCTCGACCCAGCGTTTCGGAGTGCCGATGGGCTATGGCGGCCCGCATGCCGCATACATGGCCTGCAAGGACGCATACAAGCGCGCCATGCCCGGCCGCATCATTGGTGCCTCAATCGATGCGCGCGGCAACCTTGCCTACCGCCTCTCGCTGCAAACCCGCGAGCAGCACATCCGCCGCGAAAAGGCGAATTCCAATGTCTGCACGGCGCAGGCGCTGCTTGCCGTGATGGCCTCCATGTATGCCGTCTTTCACGGACCGGAGGGCCTGAAGGCGATCGCCCAGTCCGTCCACCGCAAGACCGCAAGACTGGCCAAGGGCCTCGAGAAGCTCGGCTTCACCGTCTCGCCCGACGTTTTCTTCGACACGATCACGATCGAGGCCGGATCGCTGCAGGGCGTCATCCTCAATGCCGCTGTTGCGAACGGCATCAACCTTCGCAAAGTCGGCAGCACCAGGATCGGCATCTCGCTCGACGAGAAGACCTACCCCGAAACGATCGAGGCCGTGTGGCGATCCTTCGGCGGCAACATGACCGACGAGAGCCACAAGAACCGCGAATACCGCCTGCCGGAAGCCTCGCTGCGCACCAGCCAGTACCTGACGCATCCGATCTTCCACATGAATCGCGCCGAAGCGGAAATGACCCGCTACATGCGCCGCCTCGCCGACCGTGACCTTGCGCTCGACCGCGCGATGATCCCGCTCGGATCGTGCACGATGAAGCTCAATTCGACCGCCGAGATGCTGCCCGTCACCTGGCCCGAATTCTCCGACGTGCATCCCTTCGCGCCTGCCGACCAGGTGGAAGGCTACACCTTCCTCATCAACGACCTTGCCGACAAGCTGTGCCGCATCACCGGCTATGACGCCATGTCGATGCAGCCCAATTCCGGCGCGCAAGGCGAATATGCCGGCCTCCTGACCATCCGCGCCTACCACATCGCAAATGGCGACACGCATCGCGACGTCTGCCTCATCCCGACCTCTGCCCACGGCACCAATCCCGCCTCCGCCATGATGGTCGGCTGGAAAGTCGTCGTCGTGCGCTCCGACGAGCACGGCAATGTCGATGTCGACGACTTCCGTGCCAAGGCCGAGGCAAATGCCGAGCGCCTCGCCGCCTGCATGATCACCTATCCCTCGACCCACGGCGTGTTCGAACCGACCGTGCGCGAAATCTGCGAGATCACGCATTCCCATGGCGGCCAGGTCTATATCGACGGCGCCAACCTCAATGCCATGGTCGGTCTTGCCAAGCCCGGCGAGATCGGCGGCGATGTCAGCCATCTCAACCTGCACAAGACCTTCTGCATCCCCCATGGCGGGGGCGGACCCGGCATGGGCCCGATCGGCGTTCGCGCGCACCTTGCGTCCTATCTGCCCGGCACCCACGAGACCCATGACGGACCCGGCCCGGTCTCCGCAGCGCCCTATGGCTCGCCCTCCATCCTGCCGATCTCCTGGGCCTACTGCCTGTTGATGGGCGGTGAGGGCCTGACCCAGGCGACGCGCGTTGCGATCCTCAACGCCAACTATATCGCCGCACGCCTGTCGGGCGCCTACAAGGTCCTCTACACCGGCAGGAACGGCCGCGTCGCCCATGAGTGCATCATCGACACGCGCCTGCTTTCCGAAAGCGCCGGCGTCACCGTCGATGATGTCGCCAAGCGACTCATCGACTGCGGCTTCCACGCCCCGACCATGAGCTGGCCCGTTGCGGGAACGCTGATGATCGAGCCGACCGAATCCGAGCCCAAGGCCGAACTCGACCGCTTTTGCGACGCCATGCTGGCCATCGCGCAGGAGGCCGCTGACATCGCCGAGGGGCGCATGGACCGCGAGAACAACCCGCTCAAGCGCGCCCCGCACACGATGGAGGACCTTGTCGGCGAGTGGGACCGGCCCTACACCCGCGAACAGGCCTGCTTCCCGCCGGGTGCCTTCCGCATCGACAAGTACTGGTCACCGGTCAACCGCGTCGACAATGTCCATGGCGACCGCAACCTTGTGTGCACCTGCCCGCCGCTCGATGCCCATGTCGAGGCAGCGGAGTAGCTTCTTCTCCCCTTGTGGGGGGCCCCCTTCTCCCCCCTTGAGGGGGAGAACGTGATTTCCTGGAATTGCTTGAGCAAAGCGAAAAGCAAACCTTGGAAATCACAAGAGGGGGGAAACCGGCCAAGCCACAGCGATTCAAACGCGCAGCGCGTCACCCCGGTCGCCATGCGAACCGGGGTCCATTATGCCCCTGATACCGCACTGGACAATATGGCGTTTGAGTAACTGTCATCTTGCACTTCCCTACCCTCCGTTTTTGTTGAGAGCTTCCATGGATACCGGATTGCATGGCATCCGGCCTCTCGGTGATTGCAGAGCGATCACCTGTCGGTAACACATGACGCGCTTCGCGCTGGAGCTTTCGCGAAGACGCACTTGTGCGTACCCGGCTTTTCCTTTCGCGAAAAAGCCCTTTCTTCAACATGCAAACTCCGGAGCGGCCTTCGCCAAACCGTAGGGCACATGTGTACGGCCCGTGGCCGCTCCGGCGCGGAGATTTTCAGTGTTGCGAGGCTCTTCAGTACACCGTCCAGCACAACCTTCAAGCCAAGGCCACGAGGGAGTCGAACCCTCTCACCCCGGCGCTCCGCTGCTGCCATCTGCGGTGAACGACGACGATATCGGACCGGCGTTTGCATGATGACAGTGAAGGCAGGATAGGCGAGAAAAAACCGGCGGGGATAAGTTTTTTACGCATCGTCGTCGCTGGCCCGCACAGGATTGGAAAGCCGCCACAAATGGCTTCATGGCGATTCCCTGTTTCATGGGATATGCAAGACCGCGCTGCTGGTCAGGCTGGCGTCCGATAATGGGTGTTGCCACTGACCGGGGTGATAACGCCCCGTCTTTGTTCCTGTCAGGCCTCACGTATGGGCGGGGTTACCAAAACGTCGATATGCGAAGTTCGCAACACGTGTTCCGTTACGCTGCCCATGAACATCTTGGCCAGCCCACTCCTGCCATGGGTGGACAGCACGATCAGATCGGCCTTTATTTCGACCGCTGTATCAAGAACCTCATGCTGGATCGCAGTCTTCTCCTGTTTTGCAATATGCCTATGAACTCCAAGACCGGCTACTTCGACAAAATCTGCCAGTTCGCGAGTAGCGTCCCTTCGCGCCGCCTCCAGGTAATGTTGCTGATCGTCTGCCGGGAAGGTGTGGCTAAAGGCCGTTCGAAGCGCCGGGGCATCAAAAACGTAGAGGATAGATACCCGTGCGTGCTCGCCTATTCCCAGAAGTTCAAGTCGTCCGAGCGCGTCACGTGATGCATCCGAGAGGTCGGTAGTCTGCAGGATCTGCCGGTACTCTCCCGCAGGTGGCCCATTCACCATGAGAACCGGACACCCCACCGAACGGATTGTTCGTTCTGCCGTAGTGCCAATGAAAACATCCCTGAGGACTTGTCGGCGATGCGAACCGATCACCAAAAGGTCTGGCGCCAGTTCCCTGGCGGCCTGTACAATTCCTTTAAAAGGAGTGGCCAGTGCAACCCGTGCCTCGCACGCCACTCCGTCGACATCACGGAGCGTCGCAGCAGTCTTTTGGAGGAGTGATTCTGCCTCATTGCGCTCCGTTTCGACAATCCGGCGCGCTTGTTCGTCGTCCACAACGTAGATCAATTCCAGTGCGGCCCCAAACTGACGGGCAAGCAAGGTCGCCCGCCGTAGTGCCCGATCCGAACGCTCGGAAAAATCCGTGGCGACCAGAATTTTCCTCATTGCATCAACTCCTACGCGCCTCTCTGGGTTCAAGTAGTCCTGTGCACTTCATCCCCGCCAGATAATCTGGATAACTCAACCTCCAACAACCCACACCATACTTTCATTGCGCCATAATAACGCACGGTCTTTAAAAGGTGTTCAACATGTCATGCGAACAATACATGTTCGCCAGGGAGGCCGAGACCTTCTTCATGTCAAGAACCCCACTGGCTTTGGCCGGAACTACCACGGACAACCAGAAGTGATTGATATTGGCAAAGGATAGCGAATCGAGCAACACGATTTTGGCGCTTTTCTCAAAGGTTGCGCCATGCAGCTTTTTGTAGTTTCCCATAGCGGGGATATGGCTCGGCACAATTCCGAAACACACGAAAAAGGGGCATGAGAATTGATGGAGGCAATCGTTCAATCGCCTTTTGCGGAGATCGCAGCACTTCTGGTGATGGCTGCGGTAATCGGCTTCCTGGGGATCATCCTGCGCCAGCCGCTGATCGTCAGTTTCATTGCTGTCGGCCTGATTGCGGGCCCTTCGGCGCTAGACGTGGTGCGTTCAGACGAACAGATCAGCCTGCTGTCGCAACTTGGCATTGCCGTGCTTCTTTTCCTGGTGGGTATAAAGTTAGACGTGAAACTCATCCGCTCGCTCGGAACGGTGTCTCTTCTGACCGGTCTCGGCCAGGTCGCCTTCACTTCGATATTCGGATATCTGATCGGTCTTTCGCTGGGCCTGGGCCATGTCACCAGCCTTTACGTGGCCGTTGCGCTGACTTTTTCTTCTACCATTATCATCGTCAAGCTTCTGTCCGACAAGCGAGAGATCGACAGCCTGCATGGACAGATCGCGCTTGGCTTCCTGATCGTACAAGATCTGGTGGTGGTACTGGCCATGATCGTATTGTCGGCTATCGGTATTGGCGCAGCCGGAGGTGGCAATGGGGGGCATGGCGGGGGATCGGTAATGTTGGTGCTGCTATCAGGCATCGCCATGGTCGCACTGGTAATCCTTTTCGTGCGCTACATCGCCAATCCGCTAACCGAACGGCTCGCGCACGCGCCTGAACTCCTGGTGATTTTTGCAATCGCCATGGCTGCCATGTTTGCGGCGGCAGGAGACATTGTAGGCCTGGGCAAGGAGGTGGGTGGTCTGCTCGCGGGGGTCGCGCTTGCATCCACGCCTTATCGTGAGACCATCGCCGCACGGCTCGCCCCCCTGCGCGACTTCCTGCTTTTGTTCTTCTTTATCGCGCTTGGTTCCGCGCTGGACCTCTCCCTTCTTGGGGCGCATGTAACTGCGGCAATCGTCTTCTCTCTCTTCGTGCTGATCGGGAACCCACTGATCGTACTGGCAATCATGGGGGCGATGGGGTACCGCAAGCGAACGGGTTTTCTTGCCGGGTTGACTGTCGCGCAGATCAGCGAGTTCTCGTTGATTTTCGTGGCTATGGGCGTTTCGATTGGCCACATACAGGAAGATGCGCTGGGGCTTGTCACCATGGTGGGTCTGGTGACCATCGCGGCATCGACCTACATGATTACCTATTCCCACCAGCTCTATGCCGTCTTCGAGCGGTTTCTTGGTGTCTTCGAGCGCAAGGGGACGCCGCGGGAACCCTCAGAAGCGGGCGCGTATCGCGAGGACGGCTACAAGGTGATCATCTTTGGACTCGGGCGGTTCGGTACTGCCATAGGCTTGCGCTTGAAGAAACGCGGGATACGGGTCCTTGGCGTTGATTTCAACCCACTTTCCGTACGCCGCTGGCGCGAACTGGGGCTGGAGACCGAATACGGTGATGCAACTGACTCCGAGTTCGTGTCAGAATTGCCGCTGCCACGCGCCGATTGGATAGTCTCGACCGTGCCGATCCACCCTACGGGACTTAGCCACGAAGACACGCGCGCCACGCTCATCCAGCTTACACGCACTTCGGGCTTCCGGGGCCGCGTTGCTGTGGCATCGCACCACTCGCGCGACACCGAAGAATTATTCGCATCGGGAGCAGACCTTGTGTTGGAGCCGTTCCAGGATGCCGCTGACCGAGCGGTGGACTTGCTCTGCGGCGCGCCCGAGGAAGAGCGCACAGAGTTTCCAACGATAGAAACTGAAGAAAAACAAACAGGCTAGGGTCACGGGGAAATCATAAGGGGCCATGGCACTCAAAGCCATCCCCCCTCACCAGCTCCCGGTATTCTCCATGCTTTTCCAGGGCTCGATGATTTCCAGCGCATTGCCTTCCTGGATCAGTTCGATGGAAATACCGTCGGGGGATTTGATGAAAGCCATGCGGCCATCGCGCGGCGGACGGTTGATCGTCACGCCCTTGTCCATCAGGTTCTGGCAGGTCTCGTAGATATTGTCGACATTATAGGCGAGGTGACCGAAATTGCGCCCGCCGGTATAATCCTCAACCTTGCCGTTTTCATCCGGCCAGTTGTAAGTCAGTTCGAGTTCGGGCGCGCGTGTTTCGCGGGAGGCTTTTTCATCCTTCGGCGCGGCGAGGAAAATCAGCGTGAAGCGGCCCGCCTCATTGTCGTAACGGTGGGTCTCGATCAGGCCGAACTTGTTGCAGTAAAAATCGAGCGATTCTTCAACATCCCTGACCCGGACCATGGTGTGGCGATAGCGCATGTGTTTCCTCGTGCGGTTTGATTTGCCTTTGGGCGAACCTAGCGCCTGGCGGCGCCGGGTCAAAGATCTAATTGGGGAATTAATTGGAGCTTGATTGGGGGTTGATCGGAAACCGGTCAGTCTTCTGCGCTTGTTGGCTTTTGCCTTTCACAAACAAAAAGGCCGCCCGGTCCATGAGGGAGCGGGCGGCCATGCCGGGGAGGAGCCGCTTAGGCGGCCGGTATCAAGTCTGTCAGTTGAGGTCTTTCATGTTGGCGTCCTTGAGGGAGGCCTCGACTTCGGCAACGGCTGCGTTGAGCGCGTCGAAGACTTCGGGCCCCCCGCGCACGTTTTCCTTGAACCAGTCAAAGACCGGGGCTGCGGCCTGCTTGAAGGCTTCCTTTTCCTCGGGTGTTGGCACGTAGAGGTCACCGCCGCCCTCGACAAAGGCCTCATATGCGGCGATGGACTTGCGCTTGGGCGAAGCGAAGGTTGCCTGCTGGAGTGCGGCAAAGCCGTCAACGATCACCTGGCGGTTTGCCTCGGACATGCCCGTGAAGCGCTCATTGTTCATCCACCACAGGGCGCCCATATAGGCGTGGCCATCAAGGGTGAGGTATTGCAGGCCGGCTTCAGGGAACTTCATGCCCATGATGTCGGTGATGCCGTTCTTGGTGCCTTCAACAACGCCGGTCTGCAGTGAGGTGAAGAGTTCGGGCCACGGGATCGGGGTGGGCGAGCCGCCCAGTGCCTTGACCAGTACCTGCGGCAGGTCGGCAACCACGGTGCGCATCTTCAGGCCGGCAAGGTCCTCTGGCTTGGCGAGGCGGCGCTTGGTGTTGGCGAAGTTGCGCCAGCCGCCGGTATTGCCGATGGTCATCAGGCGGATCTTGTCGCCCGAGTCTGCCAGCGCCATTGCGCGCACCTTGCGGGTGAAGTCGGTGTCGGTGAAGACTTTTTCCGCGACGCGGTCATTGGACATCAGGTAGGGCAGGTCGAGTACCTGCACATAGGGGAAGGCACCGGCGGCGCCGCCCGAAGTCGAGATGTAGATGTCGATCGAGCCGTCAGCCACGCCCTGGAGGCATTCCTCGCCCTTCGAGCAGAGCTGGGTGCCGATGAACAGTTCCACGGCGATTGCGCCATTGGAGGCGGATTCGACATGGTTCTTGAAGACGACGAGGCCATCATAATCCTCGTCCTGGTCGTTGGAGTTTGCCGTTGCACGCAGGGTGATTTCCTGCGCGAAGCTGGTAATGGCACTCGAGGCCAGCAGGCTCATGCCAAGGGCGGCCGCCCCCAGTGTTTTAACGATTGATTTCATTTTCTTCCTCCTTTTTCGGGCCTTTTGCCCTGGTTCAAGATCATGCCGCCGGGGTTTTCCAGCCGGCAATTGGTGTGCGGGCGCTAGAAAAACGCGCCCAGTACGGGACCCAGCAGATCTGCGTCCTTGACGAAGCCAAGCCATTGGGGAATTCCCAGCGAAATGACCGGGAAATAGGTGATCAGGAATATGACGAAGACCTCGACCGCCAGGAAAGGCAGGATGGCGCGCGAGATCGCCTCGACCTTCACGCCCGATACCGAGGATGCGACGAACAGCACGAGCCCCATTGGTGGCGTTGCCAGGCCCACGGTCAGGTTGACCGACATGATCATTGCAAAATGCACGGGATGGACGTCGAGGCTGACGAAGATCGGCGCCAGGATCGGACCGAGGATGATGATCGCGGGGCCCGCATCAAGGAACATGCCGACGATGAACAACAGGATGTTGATCAGGAACAGGAGCAGCAGCGGGTCGCTCGTAAGCCCGAGGATCCAGTTGGCAAGGTTCTCCGCCGCATAGGACAGGCTGACCACGGTCTTGAAGGCCATTGCCGCGCCAACCAGCAGCAGCACCACTGACGAGGTGATGGCCGACTTGATGACGACGGGCGGCAGGTCGGACCATTTGAGGGTGCGCAGGAGCACCATCCCGAGCAGGGCCGCATAGGCAACGGCCAGCGCGGATGCCTCGGTTGGCGTTGCGACCCCCCCCAGGATGCCGCCAAGGATGATGACCGGTGTCAGCAGCGGCAGGACGGCGCGCTTGGCGATGATGCGGAAGGCCTCGCTGACCAGCCGGCGCTGCCACATGAAGAACAGGTGGGTGACAATCAGCGCAGCTGCGAAGAAGGCGGCAAACATGCCCCAGCCGAACTCGACACCGCCATGGCCGGCAATGCGAACCACGGCCGGATAAAGCAAAGCGGCCAGCATGAGGCGGGCAATAACCCGAGCGGCGAGGTCTTCCCATGGCGAGATTTCAATGCCTTCGGGCGTGACCTTCCTGGCGGGGGGATAGTTGTAGTGGTTTGCCATCAGCCGGGTGACGATCATCAGGCCGACGCCCACCAGTATACCGGGCAGGATACCGCCGGCAAACAGTGCTGCCACCGAGACTTCCATTACATAGGCATAGATGATCATGATGCCCGATGGCGGGATGATCGGGCCGATGACCGAGGAGGCAGCGGTAATGGCGGCCGAGAACTTGCGGGTATAGCCTTCCTTTTCCATGGCCGGGATGAGCATTGAGCCGAGCGCGGACGTGTCAGCAACCGCCGAACCCGACATTCCGGCAAATAGCATGGAGGACAGAATGTTGACTTGTGCCAGGCCGCCGCGCACCGAGCCGATGATCGCCTGTGAGAACATCACCAGCCGCTCGGTGATGCCGCCGCGGTTCATCAGTTCTCCAGCCAGCATGAAAAACGGAATGGCAAGCAGGACGCCATTGTCGATGCCGCTGTAGATGTTGCGATACATCAGTGCAATGTCGCGTTCCTGGCCGTTGAGCCAGAGCACGAAGCCGGGGGCCGCCAGCATGGCGAAGAAGACCGGCACGCCAACCATCAGGAGAAGCAGGAAAAGGGGCAGGAACCAGGTCAGCATGATCAGTTTACCGCCATCGAATCAGGCCGGGCCGGCTCGGCGAATCCTTGCGGCCCGAAGATCATCCGCCCGACATGGCGCAGGATGAGTTCAGCCGATACCATCAGCAGCAGCACCATCATGACGCTCATGGAGAGGGAGACATAGGCGGTGCGGAACTGCAAACTTGTGCCGAGCAGCTGGTTGATCCCGCTATCCTGCAGGAGACGGTTCAGGCCGGAAGAATCGAAGAGCAGCGGGGCAGAATAATGCGCCCAGGCATGGGAGAGCATCACTACCAAAACCAGCCCGCAAAGCAGCAGTATCGCCAGCATCAGGGCCGACCTTGCCCTCACAGAGAGCATGTCCGGCACCAGATCGATGGCAACAAAGCCGGCATGGCGATAGGCGGAAGGGGCAACCAGCGCCATCATCCAGATCATCAGTGCACGGGCGGCTTCTTCAGGCCATGGCAGGGCATTGTTGAGGACATAGCGGAAATAGATCTGCAAGAGGATGCAGATAACCATCAGGACCATCGCTACAAAGCCGATCCCCCTGCCCCATTTCAAAAGCATTGCATTCAGACTGCCCAGCCAGTCAACAATCCTGATTAGTGCGCCCAACCTGTCCTCCCAAACCGGTTTGCCTATGGATCGGCCTGGCGGTCGCCAGCCGATTTTCATTCGCAACTGCCTGCCGGGCACATCGGCGCCCGTCGGCTTTCTTGTTCAGTTCTGGTCCTTTTGACCCATGCCGCCAAACGTGCCGAACTTGCCGGAAGCAAAGATCAGCGGCTCACCATGGCGGAAACCGAATTGCATTACCTCTCCAATGATAATGCTGTGATCGCCGCCCTCATGGACAGCAATCTTTTTGCATTCGAACCGCGAAAGCACGCCCTCCACCATCGGGACGCCCCTGTCATTGGTATGCCAGGCGCAATTGTCGAAAGCATTCGCGTTGCGGGCAAATTCGAGCGCCAAGTCCGCCTGGGATTCGTCGAGCACGTGAACGGCGAAATGTTCGGCATTGGCAAAAGCAGGGTAGCGCCCCGACTTCTTCTCGAGCGACCAGAGGATCAGCGCAGGATCGAGCGAAACAGAGGCGAAGGAATTTACAGTCATCCCGACCGGGCCCTTGTTTGTCCTGACGGTGACAATGGTTACCCCGGTGGCGAACTTGCCAAGGGCATCGCGAAACACCCGCTCCGCGCCTTTGCGCGGAATGATGATCTCGTCCAGCTTTTTCCCGCGCTGGCCAAAACGGCCCGTTTCAATCTTCATGGAAGTCTCGCTTGGTGGCTCGCTGTCTTGCAGGTTCGCCTTTGCATTGGTGTTCCGGTCATCCAGCATTACGGCACCTCATGGCCCTGGGCCAGCGTATAAAGCTCAAACCAGGTTTCGCGGTCCATTGCGACGCTCACCGCTTCGTGGAAGCGCCGGATGCGTTCCATGTTGTTGGTGCCCATGACCGGCAGAACATTGGCCGGGTGGCGAAGCAGCCAGGCAACGGCAACAGAATCCGCTCCCACGCCATTGGCTTCGCCCAGTTCTTCAAGGCGGGCCTGAAGGGGGGCAATCTGCGGATTTGCCTTGTCAAACAGGCTTCCGCCACCGAGCGGCGACCAGGCCATTGCGGCAATGCCGCGTTCCTGAAGGAAGGCAAGATCTCCGTTGGTGAACGCCTGGCGTGCCAACAGGCTCATTTCGATCTGGTTCATCACCAACTGGGTTTCCATGGCTGACTGGAGCAGCGTCCAGTCATGGGGCCTGAAATTTGAAACGCCGATATTGCCGACCTTTCCGGACATGACCGCCTTGTCCAGTGCAGCGCCGGTTTCCTTGTGGTCCATCAAGGGATCAGGCCTGTGGATCAGCAAGAGGTCTATGTGATCGATGCGCATAAGGCGGAGCGAATGGTCGATTGAGGCCTCAATATGGGCAGCGCTGGTATCGTAATACTTGACCCGGGCAGAGCCATACCGGCCAGCCGGGGCCACGATATCACACTTGGTGACGATCTCGATTTTCTCACGCAGGCCGCTTGCCTGTGTCAGGCAATTGCCCAGAATCGCCTCGGCCTCGTAGCCGCCGTAAATGTCGGCCTGGTCCATGGTGGTTATACCCTGCTCCAGACACGCCTCAATCTTGGCCTGCACGGCGGCAGGGCTCGTATCCGTGCCATCGCCCAGGCGCCACATGCCATAAACAATGCGGCTCATTTCAAGGCCGGCGGATAGTTTTACCCGTTCCATCAACGACGTTCTCCTGCCCCAAGAGGGGTATAGGGTGTTTGGGAAGGCACCCTGCCCTGCAGATGCGGCATGGAACATGTTTCCAGATGCGGCAGGACGAGTTTGCCGAAATTCTCGCATTCGTCCAAATGGGGGTATCCGGAGAAAATGAAAGCCCTGATGCCCATTTTCTTATAGGCCTCGATCTCGCTGAGGATCTGGTCCGCCGAGCCGACCAGCGCTGCGCCGCAGCCCGAGCGAGCGCGGCCAACACCCGTCCACATGTGCGGTTCGATATATCCCTCAAGGTCGGCCAGTTCGCGGTTCTTCGACTGGTGCGACACGCCCAGCGAAATCGCGTCGAGCGCGCGCTCGCGGATCTGTCGGCCTATGTCATCATCGAGTTTGGATACCAGTTCACGGGCATATTCACGGGCCTCGGCCTCTGTTTCACGCACGATCATGTGGACGCGCAGGCCATAATCGAGAACCCGCCCGTAATGCTCGGCGCGCTCATGGACGGCCTTCATGCGCCCGGCAAGGTCTTCCTTCTTTTCGGGCCACATCAGGTAGACGTCGCAATGCTCGCCGCACAGATCAAGTGCGGGCGGTGAATAGCCGCCGAAATAAAGCAGTGGCCCGCCATTTTGCTGATAGGGCTTCGCCGGGTCCGTGGAGAGCACTTCGAGCTGGTAGATCTCGCCCTGGTGGTTGATCTCGTCGCGCGTCCAGCACTGTTTGAGGATTTCGACAACTTCGCGCGAACGCTGGTAGCGATAGGCGCTATCCTCTTTCTGACCGGGAAAATCCGACGAGATGATGTTGATAATCAGCCTTCCCTTCAACATGTGATCTAGGGTGGCGAGGGTGCGCGCCAGCATGACCGGCTGCATTTCGCCGCAGCGAACGGCCGCGAGCATGTTGATGTTTTCGGTCAGGGGCGCATTGCCGGCGACAAAGGAAAGCGTATCCTGCCCGACCTGATAGGAGGACGGGCAAAGGATGTTGCGATAGCCGAGTCGGTCAGCCGTCCGGATAATTCGTGAGGTATTTTCCCAGGATGAACGCAGATCGCCCTCAGGTATTCCCAGATAGCGGAAATCATCTGAGCATAGCGGTGCGAACCACGCGACCTCGGCCGCATTCGTTTCCGCTGAACGGATCGGAACGATGGACATTCTCGAAATCTCCTCCTACGAAAGGAGTAAAGCACTTGTGAAACAATATATCAATAGTGTATCAATTAATTATGCGTGATCTTCGCGACTCTTCACAGACAGACCCTGCGGGTCCCCAGGAACTGGCGTCAAACCGCCTGCCCCTGCATGTCGAGATCAGCGAAGGGCTGGCCCGCGAAATCGAGGCAGGCATATTGAGCGAGGGCTACCGCCTGGCACCGGAACGCACAATGGCACAAGAGCTGGGCGTATCGGTCGGCACGCTGCGCAAGGCGCTCGCCGACCTTGCCGACAAGGGCATGATCGAGCGTATCCAGGGATCGGGCAATTATGTGCGCCGGTCGGATTTGCGTGCCGCGGGCAAGTCACGCACGATTTACGGTTTCTTTCGCCTCGAACTTCTTTTGGGCGGCGGGCTGCCAACTGCCAAGGTTGTTTCAATCGAGCGGATGGACAAGCCGGCCGAGCTCGGTTTTCTAACGGGCGGACCGCAGGCCTTCCGCTTCCGCCGCCTGCGCCGGTTGAATGGTATTGATGCAGCGGTCGAGGAGATGTGGATTGATGCGGCCGAGGGCGTTGAAATCAGCAAGGCCGAACTGTCTGATTCGCTCTACCTGTTTTACCGTGAGCGTTTCGACTTCTGGATAACGAGGGCCGAGGACAGCGTGAGCGTTGCGCCTGTTGCGCCGTGGAAACCCGAGAGCTTCGGCTCAGGGGCAGGTGACATATGGGGGTTCATCGAGCGCAAGAGTTTTGACCAGCACAATCGCTGTGTGGAGTTTTCAAGAACATGGTTTGATCCGGCAACAACCCGCTTTGTGGCGCGGTGGAAATGAGCGCCAGTAGTATCTTTTGCAAATTCGAGGGAAGAACGCCGTGAGCAAACTCAGATACGGCCTGATCGGCTCTGGCATGATGGGGCAGGAACATATTCGCAATATCAACCTGCTGGAAAATGCGGCCGTATCGGTGATTTGTGAACCGGCGCCGCACATGCAGGCACAGGCGCTGCAACTGGCGCCCGGTGCAGTGATGGTCGAGAGTATCGGGGAAATCCTGAAGCGCGATGACTATGACTGCCTGGTTATCGTCAGCCCAAATTATCTGCATACCGAACAGTTGCGCGCCATTGCGGCGAGCCGGCCCGTGCCGGTACTGGTTGAAAAGCCGATTGCCACAGACCCTGCCGACCGCGCTTTCATTCGCGAACTGGCGCGTGACTACCCCGCGCCCATCTGGGTTGCGATGGAATACCGCTACATGCCGCCGATTGCCGAACTGATCCTGCGGGCCGATGAAAGTTGCGGCGGCATCAACATGCTGAGTATCCGCGAGCACCGCTTTGCCTTTCTGCCCAAGGTGGGCGACTGGAACCGGTTCAACGCGAATTCGGGCGGCACGTTCGTTGAAAAATGCTGCCATTTCTTCGACCTGATGCGGCTTGTCCTCAAGGCCGAACCGGTGCGGGTGATGGCCAGTGCCGGACAGGCGCACAATCACCTCAATGAGGTTTATGATGGCAGGACGCCCGATATCTGGGACCATGGCTATGTGATTGTCGAATTTGATTCAGGGGCAAGGGCCATGCTCGAACTGAGCATGTTTGCCGAAGGATCACGCTACCAGGAGGAAGTCTGGGCCGTTGGCGGCAAGGGCAAGATCGAATGCTTCGTTCCGGGGCCAGGCCGCTTCTGGCCGACGCATCTGGGCGACGCGCCGACGCCACAGGTCGTCATAAGCCCGCGTGAACCCAGGGGCCCGCGGGTCCTCGACATCCCCGTTGATCCCACCCTGCTCGAAGCTGGCGACCACAACGGCTCGACCTTCTACCAGCACCAGCGCTTCAACCTTGCAGCGCGCGGACAGGGTCCTGTGGAGGTCACCCTCGAGGACGGCTGGCGGGCCGTTGCCATGGGAATGGCGGCGCAGGATTCGGCTAGGCTCGGCCAAGCTGTGCTGATGAAGGATTACCTGTAGGGAATGCCTGGCTGGGGTGGAAGGATTCGAACCTTCGCATGGCGATACCAAAAACCGCTGCCTTACCGCTTGGCTACACCCCAACAGGCGAGGCTCCGTATACAAAAGACCTTTCCATCCCGCAAGGTGGGGGCGGCGAGATTGTCGGCAAATTTGAAGACCATCCAGGCGGCAGGCATAATCGACCTGCGGCCAGCGCAGGAAGGTATCAGCAAGACATTTGAGGAAAGAGGCGGTCGCCGACTGGCGAAGGGGCAAGCTGTAGCGGCTCCTCCCAAAGCGTCTACCGTCGGCCCTAATCAGCAAATCGACGACCAAGGTGAAAATGTCAGAAAAGCCGAGTTTCGTCCATAGTCTATAGCGAATTTCGCTTTTATCTTTCGGCTAAGAAAACAATTTGCAAAATTTACCGCTGCAGTAAGGGTTTTGAAGCTTTTGCCTCATGCACCCTTGCGGATCATGTCGGCAGCTTTTTCCGCGATCATGATGGTTGGCGCATTCGTATTGCCACCTATGAGTGTCGGCATCACCGAGGCATCAACGACGCGCAGGCCTTCCATGTTCCGCACGCGTAATTGCGGATCGACGACGGCATCTTTATCCTTGCCCATCCGGCAGGTACCAACCGGATGATAGATCGTGTCGGCACGGGCGCGGATGTGCGCCTGCAATTCCTCATCGTTTTCATCACCCCTCATGTAGAGTTCGCGGTGGCGCCAGGGCCTGAATGCCTCGCCATTGAGGATATCGCGCGTTATCCTCACCCCCTTCACCATCTTCTCCATGTCGCGCTCATCTGACAGGTATTGCGGGTCGATGCGCGGCGGCGTGCGGAAGTCGCCATCCTTCAGCGTCACGGTTCCGCGCGAATGGGGCCGCAACACGCAGACATGGCAGGAAAAGCCATAACCCAGATGCAGCTTCCTCGTATGGTCATCGACCATGGCATTGACGAAATGCAGCTGGATGTCCGGCTCGGCGAGCGAAGGGTCGGTCTTCAGGAAGCCGCCGGCTTCGGCAAAAGTGGTCGAGAGGATGCTCGGCCGGCCAGCCCGCCAGTCGCCAATGGCGCGCATGATGTTGAAAGTGCCCGCAAGACCGAGGCCATAGAGGTCCGTCTTTTTCGATTTGTGGATCAAAATGAAATCGAGATGGTCCTGCAGGTTTTTGCCGACGCCCTTGAGTGCATTGCGAACCTCGATGCCATGGGCTGCCAGATCGGCCGGATCGCCGATACCGGACAGTTGCAGCAGTTGCGGGGAAACAAAGGCGCCACCGCACAAGATGACCTCGCGCCGCGCACGCACTGTCTGTTTCCTGCGCTGGCGGGTGAATTCGGTGCCGACGGCGCGCTTGCCTTTCATGAGGATGCGGCTGGCGCGGGCCTTTGTGAGAACCTCCAGGTTCGGGCGGTGCATTACCGGATGGAGATAGGCGGCAGCGGCAGAACAACGCTCGCCCTCGCGGCCCGGTTCATGGAATTGGGTGACCTGGTAAAGTCCGACGCCTTCCTGGTCCGGACCATTGAAATCACGGTTGTGACGGATCTGGCGCTCGCCTGCAGCCTCGATGAAAGCCTGATTGATAACCATGGGCCTGCGCGGCTCGCGCACCTGCAGCGGACCCTGGTCGCCATGCAATTCGTCAGCGCCGCGCACATTGCCTTCGGACCTTATGAAATAGGGAAGGACGTCCGACCAGCCCCAGCCGGTGGCGCCCGCGTTTTGCCACCCGTCATAGTCGGAGGGAATGCCGCGAACATAGAGCATGGCATTGATGGCACTCGATCCGCCGAGCCCCTTGCCCCGCGGCTGGAACCCGCGCCTGCCACCAAGGCCCGGCTGCGGTTCTGTCTGGTAGGCCCAGTTGTTGATCCCGAAAAGTCCGCGCAGATATACCGCTGCGCCGACGGGTACACGGGTCAGGAGGTCCCTGCCTTCCGCGCCCGCTTCCAGCAGGCAGACCGTCACTGACGGGTCTTCGCTCAACCGGCTTGCCAGTACACTGCCCGCCGAACCGCCGCCAATGATCACGTAATCGAATTCCATTTGCCCGCTTCCATTTTCCCCTGGCCGTATTCACACAGATTTGCAGAATGGCGAAGGCTTGTCACTCAACTGTATGTTCAGGGTGACACTTTGTTCGGGCTGGCGCTTGCACAGCGCGGTGTTTTGTGCGGCATGGCTTGCCTTCAGCGTTGAATAGGCTAAGTCCCGGTGCTACCCCCACTTCCGGAACATTGGCGATTGAAGGTCCGGGGCAACAGCCAAACCGGGTGCCGGCGTCCGAACCAGGCAGGCGAAAGAGCGAGCAGGAGAGCAGAATGCGCTTTGAAGGTACTTCATCCTATGTGGCGGCGGACGATCTGACCATAGCTGTCAATGCTGCCATCGCCCTGGAGCGGCCGCTTCTGGTGAAGGGCGAACCAGGTACCGGCAAGACCGAGCTGGCCAAACAGGTTTCCGAAAGCCTTGGCCTGCGTTTCATCGAATGGAACATCAAATCAACAACCAAGGCGCAGCAGGGTCTGTACGAATATGATGCGGTATCGCGCCTGCGCGACAGCCAGCTGGGCGATGAGCGGGTCAATGACGTCCGCAATTACATTCGCAAGGGCAAGCTCTGGGAGGCTTTCGATGCCGACGAGAAAGTGGTGCTGCTGATCGACGAAGTGGACAAGGCTGACATCGAGTTTCCCAACGACCTCTTGCAGGAACTCGACAAGATGGCCTTCCATGTCTACGAGACCAATGAGACCGTCACGGCCAAACAGCGCCCGATCGTCATCATCACTTCCAATAATGAGAAGGAACTTCCCGACGCTTTCCTGCGCCGTTGTTTCTTCCATTATATCCGTTTCCCCGAGGCTGATGTGCTCGAACAGATTGTCGAAGTCCATTATCCCGGTATCAAGAAAAGGCTTGTCGCAGAGGCGTTGAGCCAGTTCTACGAGATCCGTGAAACGCCGGGGCTTAAGAAGAAGCCCTCGACGTCAGAGGCGCTGGACTGGATCCGCCTTCTGGTGGCCGAGGACATCGACCCGTCCGATCTTCGCGGCTCGGCCAAGGATGCCCTGCCGCGCCTGCATGGCGCATTGCTGAAGAACGAGCAGGATGTGCATCTGTTTGAACGGCTGGCATTCCTGGCTAGACAGCGCGGCGCCTGAGGTTTTTCAGTTTTCAGGCCGTTGGCCCGAAGGTTTCCCACATTTGTGAAATCCGGCCATCTCTCAGCACGGCAATCGGACCGAATTGCAGCATGACAGCTTCGCTCTGGCGCGGGCGAAGGAAAACGAAGTCATCGGGTTGTAGTGCTAAATCACGCTTTGTGACCAGCAATTCCTGGTTGGAGGAGCGGCCGATAACGCCGGAATATCCAAGCCCCGCTGGATAGGCCGGATCTGCCAGCCAGTTGCCGCCATGGATATAGACGCCGCGTTTCGCCCCGCCGCCCAGCGCAAGGTGGGCCATCATGCCGCTGCCGAAGCCGGGAATGGCCAGGGGGTCGACGCGCTTGAGAACCGGCGTTGCGATGAAAAGGGCGGGAAAGGTCCGCGGCACCTTCACCTTGTCGAAATCGAGCGGCCTGACCAGCAGTGAACCAACGCAAAAGTCGTTGGCCCTGCTGTCGACCATACGCTCGGCAATGGTCTTGCTGCCGGCGGTATTAAGGATTGCCCCTGCCATAACCTGCGCGCCGAAAACCGATTGCGCGATTTCCAGAGCCTGCGAATACCGAGTGTGGAATTCACCCATGGCGCTGCGCTGAATGCCCAGCCATTGCGGCAAGGCCGGAAGATGCGGCTCGTAACCCATCAGGCCGGCAAAGGTAAGGTGGCCGGCATTCTTGACAGCTTTCAGCGCGGCGTTGGTTTCGGCCGTCCCGTAGACACCGCCGCGACGCAGGCCGACATCGATCTCGAGCGCCAATTCAAGCGTGACACCACGGGCAGCAGCAAGCGCTTCGTACTGGTTGATGCGCTCCAGCGTGTCGGCAAGCCAGACGGTGCGGCATGCGAGGTCGCGGCCCTTTTCACCCTTGTCGAGGAGTTGTTGCAGTGCTGCGGCGGGAACCGGCTTGCCCAGCAGCTGATGATAGCTACCCTCGAGGGCGTCCACCTGTTCGAGCATTTTCACGCTGAATGTCATCATGCGGTTTGTCGCAAGGCGCGCAGCAGCATGTTGCAAGAGCTGCGGCACGGGCAAAGACTTGGCGACGATGCGCAGCGACTTGTCCTTCGGCCTGATCGCGGCAAGATTGTCCAGGTTGCGGTCCAGCCGGTCCCCATCAAGCAGGAGTACCGGCCAGGCAATCCCTGCTTCACGCAACGCTTTCGAGGCAAGATCGAAGTAGAGTTCTACCGCGTCGCTCATGTGTCGAACAGCTTTTCAAGATGCGGATTGAGGAACCTGCCTGCAGGGTCCCACTCGGCGCGCAAATCGCAGAAGCGTCCGAAGTCGGGATAAAGCGCATCGAACTGGTGACGTCCAAGGCTGTGCAGCTTGCCCCAATGGGGGCGCCCGCCCGCCGCCAGGAAAACCGGCTCAAGCAGGTCGAACAGGAAATCATGCCGGTCGCGGTACCAGGAATGGACCGCTACCGAAATCCGGTTGCCGTCATTGAAGGGGCTGAGCCAGCCGCCGTCGCCCGCCGTCTGGCGGACCTCGATGGGGAAGAATACATCCCGGCATTTTTTCTCGATAAGACCGGCAATGGTCTGAAGCGTTTGAAGCGCGGTCTCCACCGGCAGATGATATTCCATCTCGCGGAAGGGCACATTGCGTTCGCTTGACAGCAGGCGCCAATTGTAATCGACACAATCCTCAGCAGGGAAGCGGGCAAGCTCGCGCTTGATGATCCGGCTGCGCATGCCCTGCCACCAACCCAGATAGGTCCGGGCGCGCCGCAGGTCATGGACCGCGGCATCGTCATCACCCTTTGGTCCGACGCGAACCGGTTCGTCGGTGAGATCATGGGTCATGCACAGGCCGTATCCGGAAAAGGGAATGTAGAAGAACTCGAAATTGCGGTGGGCGGCCCACAGGTCGAAGGCCTTCTCAAGGATGACGGGCAGCGGTTCAGACCAGGTGCGCCGGTACAGCTTGTGAGACTCTACAACGTTGAAGGCAACTTCCGTGACAATGCCGAGCGCTCCAAGCGAAACCCTCGCCGCATTGAGAAGGTCCGGATCACTTTCGCTGTCGATCTCCAGCAGATTGCCATCGGCGCGCAGGATTTCGAGCGCCGCAATCTCCGCCGACAGGCAGGGCAGTTTGGCACCCGTGCCGTGGGTCGCGGTGGCCGTTGCACCGGCAATCGACTGTGAGTCAATGTCGCCGAGATTGCGGAAGGCCAGCCCCTCCCCATGCAGGGCACGGCTGATATCGCGCAGGCGTGTACCTGCCCCAACACGAACCTGCATCCGCTCATGATCAATGGCGCGAATGCCTGCGAAATTGTCCAGGCTGACAACTCGGCCGCCACCTGAAACCAGTGGCGAAAAGGAATGGCCTGCCCCAATGGGGCGGATCGCGCCCTCACTGCTGCCGAGCAGCAAGCGAAGCTCGTCCAGATTGCGCGGCGTTTGCACCGGATTTTCTGCTGCCGAGTATTGGCGGCCCCAATCTATCCAGTGAGTTCCCATGCGACTGTTTTCCCTCTTTGCCCAGCACCCAGGCTGTTATCGCGGGTGCGAGAATGCCGCCTAAAAATTCCTGCTGCAAGTGTGCCGGTATCGTATTCAGCTGTCCGCCAGACAGGGTATTGACCGGCAGGGCCAAACTTCCTACACATTGCGTCCGTGGTGATTTGCCTTTCCGCAAGGATGGCCGGCTTGCAGCCACGTTAAAAAAGTCGCTAAAAGGGGCCAGACTGGCAGGACCAGACTAGGAGACCGGTAGCGATTTTGCTTCCGGTTTTTTTGTGTCGAGAGTCCAACATGCCCATTCGTATCCCTGACAGACTTCCCGCCCGTGCCACGCTGGAAAAGGAAGGCGTTATGGTGATGGATGAGACCCACGCCATCCGCCAGGATATCAGGCCGCTCAATATCGGGCTGCTCAACCTGATGCCAAACAAGGTCCGCACCGAAACGCAGATTGCAAGGCTGCTGGGTTCCAGCCCGCTGCAGGTCGAACTGACACTTGTGCGCATCGCTTCGCATGCCTCAAAAAACACTGCCGAGGAACACCTGATCGACTTCTATCACACATGGGAAGACATCGCCGACCGCAAGTTTGACGGTTTTATCATCACCGGCGCGCCGATCGAGACCCTGCCTTTCGAGGAAGTGACCTATTGGGATGAACTGTCGCGGATATTCGACTGGACGCGGACCAATGTTCATTCCAGCTTCTTCATCTGCTGGGGTGCGATGGCGGCCATCCACCATTTTCACGGGGTCCCGAAATACACGCTCGAGAAGAAGGCATTCGGAGTTTTCCGCCACCGCAACCTCAATCCCGCTTCGCCCTATCTTGCCGGATTTTCCGATGATTTCTCCATTCCGGTTTCGCGCTGGACCGAATGCCGCTCAGCCGATGTGCGCCAGCACAGAGAACTCGAATTGCTGATGGATTCCGAAAGTACCGGGCCCTGTCTCATCGCCGAGGAGGAAGGCAACCGGCTCTACATCTTCAACCATATCGAGTATGATTCCACATCGCTCAAGGAAGAATATGAGCGCGATGTTGCTGCAGGTATCCCGATCGAGGTGCCACTTGGCTATTTCCCTGGCGATGATCCATCGCGGCCGCCGCTCAACCGCTGGCGCTCGCATGCGCATCTGCTGTTCGGGAACTGGATCAACCGCACCTACCAGACCGTTCCCTATGATTTGCGGGAAATCGGCACAAAGTAGGGCTTTCGAGCCCCTATTGGGAGACTTCGAGCACCGCTTCGGGGTGATGGCGCAACACGTTGAGGAGTTTTCTCGCCGGACCGGTGGGTTGGCGGCGCCCCTGCTCCCAGTTTCTGAGCGTGGCGACGGATATTCCCATCATTGAGGCAAAATCCTGTTGGGAAAGCTTCAACTGCCTGCGAATGCCGGTAACCTCATCGATCTCGATGTCCTCGCGGGTCACACGGGTGCCATTCTTTTCGCCGCGTACAAAGTCCGTTACCTGGCGTATCGCAAGTTCCAGCCTTTCGTCGTGTTTTCCAGCCATGTCTCAGTTTTCCTTTCCAAAAATGTCCTCGATCCGCTTCCTGACGATGCCAAGCCCCAGTTCCAGCGCCGCCTTGCCGATCCTGGCGGGCAATTTCGAGGGTTTTGCATCCTTCGGGCGGATCCGCAGCAGGATGATGCGCTGGAAGTCGTCCGACGGGCGATAGACAACCTCCTTGCCGCCAATCGTACAGATCCTCAGGCCGTGTCCGTCCGGCGCAGCCTCGCCAAGCATCGGGTTTCGCGCGAGGTTGCGCCTGAGCAGCGCCAGTTCGCCATCGCTGATGCCGTGGGTCGCGATATCCTCGATGAAGACCGCAGCTTCAAGGAAGGTTACCGTCAATTTCATCTGCCACATATATACGCCATTGGCGCACCTCTTTCAAGTCCTGGGAAAGTCTTTGGCAAGGCCGGGAGCCAAGCTGGACGTCTGCCAATATGTAATGCATACAGGAAACGTAGAGAAGCGGTGAGCGCGCACTCACTCTCCAAAATCACCCCAGGCACACACAGGTTTGAAAATCGGCCCATGTTCATTCCGTTCTTTCTACAGCTCAAGCAGGCAAAGATACCCGTCACGCTGCGCGAATACCTGACCCTGCTCGAAGCAATGGACAGCGATCTGGTCACCTATGATGTGGAAGGGTTTTATCACCTTTCGCGTGCGGCCCTCGTCAAGGATGAACGCAATCTCGACCGGTTCGACCAGGTGTTTTCCCAGTTCTTCAAGGGTGTGGAAGCGGTTGCCGGCAGCGAAGGGGTCAACCAGGTTGACCTGCCGGAGGAATGGCTGAAGAAGCTGGCCGAGAAAAATCTCTCCGAAGAAGACAAGAAGCTGATCGAGAGCCTTGGCGGCTTCGAGAAACTGATGGAAACGCTGCGCGAGCGCCTGAAAGAGCAGCACAAGCGCCACCAGGGTGGCAGCAAGATGATCGGCACGGCAGGCACATCGCCGTTCGGGGCCCATGGTTATAATCCCGAGGGAGTTCGCATCGGCCAGAAGGAGAGCCGCCACCGGCGTGCGGTCAAGGTCTGGGACCAGCGCAATTTCAGAAACCTTGATGACAGTGTGGAACTGGGCACACGCAACATAAAGGTTGCCCTCAAGCGGCTCAGACGCTGGGTGCGCCAGGGCGCACAGGAAGAACTGGACCTAAACGGCACCATCCGTTCAACCGCCGAGAATGGCTATCTCGACGTCAAGACCCGGCCAGAGCGCCACAATGCGGTGAAGGTTCTGCTGTTCCTCGATGTTGGCGGCTCAATGGACGATCATGTCAAAGTGGTCGAGGAACTGTTTTCAGCAGCGCGCAACGAATTGAAGCATCTTGAATATTTTTACTTCCACAACTGTCTTTATGAGGGCGTCTGGAAGGACAATGCCCGCCGGCATTCACAGGTCATTCCGACCTTCGACGTGCTGCACAAATACGGACCGGACTACAAGGTGATCATGGTGGGCGATGCCGCAATGAGCCCCTACGAGATCGTCTATCGCGGCGGGGCGGTGGAACACTGGAACGAGGAGCCGGGTGAGGCCTGGCTACGACGTGTGATCGCCCAGTGGAAAAACTGCGTGTGGATCAATCCGGTCCCGGAACGCGCCTGGCAGTATACCCAGTCGACCCAGATGATCCGGCAATTGTTTGGCGGGCGGATGTTTCCGCTTACACTGGCCGGCCTTGACGGCGCTATGAAAGAGCTTTCGCACTAGACCTGTCGGCGTGCTGCGCCCTTCTGAACGTCACGACCAACCTTGCCCCAGAACAACAATAAACCCGGCTGCGACAAGGCAACCGGGCTTGATCGTGTGCCTTTCAGGTGTCAGCGAAGGATGACTTTCGACAAGGCCGGCACAGCCAGTGCTGCAATGGCGATCTTGACGAAATCGGCAACGAAATACTGGTTGACGATGCCAAAGGCAGTTGCCGCGCCGAGGGTCGAGCCGGTACTTGCCGAAACGAACATGTAGGCAAGCCATGCAAAACCCATGGCAAAGCAGATGATGTCAGCTGCCAGCATGGTGCCGAACAGTTTGAAGGAACTGTTTGCCCAGCCACGGTCGGCGGCAGCGCCGACGATGGCGGCAATTACCACGAAACCGGCAAGGAAACCGACGGTCGGACCTGCGAAATAGGCTGGACCGGCAAGCGGACCGGCAAAAACCGGTGCTCCGGCATAGCCCGCCAGCAGATAGGCAATGATGGTCGCAACGCCCAGGCGCGAGCCGTAAGCTGCGGCAATGCCCATGACGGCCAGCGTCTGCAGGGTCATTGGCACGGGCCAGAACGGCACCTGGATCTTGGCTGAAACTGTCAGCAGGGCCACACCAAATGCCACCAGGACAAGCTTGTGAAGCAGTTTGGATTTGGAGCGATCAGTTGTTACACCGGCGATTGAAAGGCTGTTTGTTATAGCAGTCATGCGTTTTTCCCAGTCCTGAACCGTTTGAGGGTAGGTGAGCGATTATTACAGGGTTTGCGCTTCCCCCTGCAAGGGAAAGTGTTAGGGTTTCCAAGGAAAGATAAACCAACCGAATGTGCAAATATGACTTCATTGCGTTTCAAGGCCGAGTTTGACCCGCGTCACGGCCAGGCCGTGGAGATCGCGCCCGGAATCCAACGGATCACCGCGGGCAATCAGGGTCCCTTTACCTTTCATGGCACCAACACCTACCTGGTGGGCGGTCGCGAAGTCGCGGTCATCGATCCCGGCCCAGGCGTGGCGCATGATCATTACGAGGCGATACTCAAGGCACTGTCCGGGCGGACGGTGAGCCATATCGTCGTTACCCACACTCATGTGGATCATTCGCCACTGGCCATGCGCCTTGCAAAGGAAACCGGCGCACAGATTTACGGCGAAGGTCCGCACCGGGCAGCGCGGGAATTGCATCTTGGCGAGATCAACGCCCTAGACGCCTCGGGTGACCGCGAATTCGAGGCTGACGTCATGCTGGCGCATGGCGATTTCATCAGCGGAAAGGATTTTGAACTGGAGGCGGTATTCACGCCGGGCCATACCGCCAATCACATGGCATTTGCCCTTGCGGGAACGGATTACCTGTTTTCGGGCGATCACGTCATGGCATGGGCAACCTCGATCGTTGCGCCGCCAGACGGAAACATGGCCGACTACATGGCGTCGCTTGAGACCCTGCTGGCACGCGAGGAAAGCATTTACCTGCCCGGCCATGGCGGAAGGCTGGATAAGGCTCGCGAATTTGTGCGGGGCTTGCGGGCTCACCGAAAAATGCGCGAAACGGCGATCCTCAACCGCATCAGCAAGGGCGACCGGACAATCCGAGAAATTGTCTCCGAAATATACAAGGATACCGATCCCAGACTGCACGGCGCGGCAGCACTATCCGTCTTTGCCCACATGGAAGACCTGCTTGAAAAGGGCAAGATCGGCGCGGAAGGAACACCAGGGCTGGAGACAGCATATTTTGCAGTTGAGGAAAAGTGAAACACCCGACCCTGTCAGCTATAGTCCTGTCACGATTGTGCCCTATTCTGTTATCCGGGCTCGAATGATGGCGGAGCGCTGGCTGTAACGGAGGAAATGAAATGATTGAATTTCGTATCAATGGAAAACAGGTTTCTTCTATATTCGTGAGCATTGCCTCGGCGGCCCTGCTGACAACAGGCGCGATGGCGGCGGGCGGTGGCAGCGATGATACCTCCACCACCACAACCAAACAATGCGAGGCTGGAAAGGTCTGGGACAAGCAAAAAAACGACTGCGTGCCCAAGACCTCGCTGCTCGATCAGGAAAGCCTTTTTGAAGCTGGAAGGTCGCTGGCCTATAACGGAAACTACAAGGGTGCCATCGAGCTGCTGAGCGCTGTCCCCAACCGCACGGATGCCCGCGTGCTCAACATGCTCGGCTATGCCAACCGCAAACTCGGAAACCGTGAACAGGCAATTGCCTATTACAAGCATTCAATGGCGGTTGATCCGTCCTATGCGCTGGTCCGGGAATATTACGGCAAGGCACTCCTTGAAGAGGGCGATGTTCACGCCGCGCGCAACCAGCTCTCGATAATCGGCAAATTGTGCGGGGAGGATTGCGAGATCTACGGTCAGCTGCATACCGCCATCGAAGCACATGTGGCGGGCCTGCCCCGCAGCGAACTGCCCGCTGCCCGCTGGTAGGTCCTGCAGGTTTCAGACTTCGCTTAACGTTCGCTCAGCCTTCACCGGCAATGCCAGCCAACGACTCGTCCAGCGCTTCGAGAAAGCCGCTGATATTGTCGGCATTGCTGCCAAAGTCATGACGTCCCCATGTACTGAAGGAGCGCATGTCGACAATGGTCGATTCGCCTTCAGGCATTAGGCGGATGACCAGGTGCGAAGGCAGTCTGAGGACAAATGATCGGGCTGTTGCCTGAACTACGATATCGGCAGACCGCCCCTCCCCCAATCCATCGAGCTGCAACTCCTCCAATTCTGACTGGTCGCCCGCAAGCGGTTCCTGGGTCTCTTCTTCAGCTTCTGCTGCACCTGGTGCTTCTCCTTCAGCGTTTTCTTCGATGTCGCTGCCGGTTTCGGGCGCAGGCTGCTCAACGACAGACCTTGGCAGGTTGGCGCTTGCCCTGATCCGCCAGTTCCAGCGATCAAGAAGTTCGATCACGCTTTGTGCCACCCTTTCAGGAGGTGCGTTGTAGCGCCGGGCAACGAGTTCGGGATAACTCGCGACGATGAGGCGTGAGGAAAATTCGTCATATACCGGTTCGTCGACGCCCCTTGGGCTGACACCCCCTGCCAGTTCGATCAGGCGGGGCGGATTGAGCACGTCTGTAGCAACATCGCTGAGCTGCGGGTTTTCAAGCGCCTTGAACAGTTGAATGCCGAAAGGAATAAGCATCAGGCTGGCCAGCACGATCCCGTTTACCGTGGCCTGGCCACCCTTGTAGCCGCGTTCCCACAAGTCGAGGGCCGCGCGCACGCCAAAGAGCAGGCTGCCCAGCAACATGGCGATGGCAACAGCGATCAGCCAGAAAGCCTGGGGCGTCGTTATGCTGGCTGAACGATGCAGGAATATTGTCAGGATCAGGAAAGGCACGGAAATCACGGCAAGGCGCAGGCACCATATTGCTGCCCTCGATTTCCTGCGCTCGTAAAAGCCGACCATGAGTGCCCTGTCCCCCGGGAACGATGAAATTGCGGGCCGAACCCCATCGTCCACCCTGCCCCACCTGCCTATACACGTTCGTCATATTCGGGCCAAGCGGTTTGGGTGGCCCTGCCTGCGGTCTTCAACCAGAGTTACGCAATGTCGGCATATTTGAATGGCGCGCCGCATTTTGACCCGAAAATGGCCATGCCCTCCCGCCACGCTCGGACAACAAAAAGGGAGATCATGCATGAGCCAGACCAGCACACCGATTGCCTCGACCCAATCTGTCTCCTGTCCGTTGGATGTTGAACCCGTTGGCAGCCTTGCCCTCGAGCGGTTCAGGGCAACCGTGAAGACCAGCGTCGGTTCTGCCGTACCCGATCAGGGCGATGGCAGGCTCACCAATGAGGATTTCAACACCCATGCCCGCGCCTCGGCGGCCAGCAATGGCTGCTTCTTTTTGTTCGACTTTCCTGCCGCACTTATTGACGAGGACGCCGACAATGCAGCTGCGATCCTTTGTCCGGACGCGCAGGGCCATCATCTGGTCTTCCTCACCTTCAACGCGGAGGAGCAGAAAATCAGCATTGTCGAATCAGCGCAGGCGCCCCTGCGGCTGATCGATTTTGCCTATTCGTTTGCCCGTGTGCTGAGCTATCTTGACGGGGTTCAGTCAGGCCGCGCCAACTGAGCCTTCCATGATCGGCATGATTTTGCACATTGGTGAACCAAAGGTTCCCCGTTGACGCGCGCCTGAAGAAGCTCATAACTCCGCTACCGGGGATTGGCGGATTTTTTATGGGCGAACTGATTGTCGAGATGGCGGGGACGCGGGAAGCCGAAATTCTCGCAATGGTCCTCGCCCTGCTCTCGGCATTGTGCCATGCAATTTTCGGCATCATCAACAAGACCGGCGTTGATCCCTACCTCAACAGAGGAGCGATCAACATATGTTATTCGCTGATGGCGGCTCCCTTTGCGCTGTTCATCTTCCCGCTGCCCGATGGCGAATTGTTCAGGATATTGCTGATCGCATGGGCTGTTCACCTTGTTTACGAGGTTTTCCAGTCGGCGAGTTTCCATCTCGGTGCCTTCACGCTGGTTTATCCGCTGGCGCGCGGATCCGGCCCCCTCTTCATTGCGATATTCGCCATCCTGGTCTTTAACGAAACATTGAGACCTGTCCAATGGGGCGGCCTTTTGCTGTTGTCGGGTGCGATCATCTCGCTGGCGCTGGTCAATTTGCGCGAAAACCGCGGGGCCATCGAAAGAAGTGGCAATCTCAACCTCGTTCTTGGCCTGGCGCTGGCCGCAGGATTCATGGTCGCGGTCTATACCACCGTCGATGCGTATGGCATCCGGCTGGCCGGCGATCCGTTCACCTTTCTGGCATGGTTCTTTTTCATGGGCGGCTTCGGATTTCCGTTCATTTCCGCCGTACGCTGGCGCTACCTGAAAGTCAGGCCAAGGCCTTTCGACCTGTTCACGCGCGGCTTTTTCGGCGCGATCATCGCCTTCATCAGCTTCGGATCGGTCATGCTGGCGACGCGTCTCGGCAAGGTGGCAGAAGTCGCCGCGCTGCGCGAAACCTCCATTATTTTCGGCACGGCAATTGCCGTACTGGCGCTGGGCGAGAAGATCACCCCGGCGCGTATCGCCATCATATGCCTGATTGCGACGGGCGCCATGATCGTGCAGGTCGGCTAGGGTCAGGTAGCCTCTTTGCGGCGGATATGAGCCTGTGCGGCCGCAAGACGGGCAATTGGCACACGGAAGGGCGAACAGGACACATAATCAAGCCCGATCTGCTCGCAGAACTCGATCGAGTCCGGATCGCCGCCATGTTCGCCGCATATGCCGATCTTGATGTCATTGCGGGTGGCGCGGCCGCGCTCGGTGCCGATGCGCATCAGGTCACCGACGCCTTCAAGGTCCAGCGAAATGAACGGATCGCGATCCACGACGCCCTTGGCTTCATAGGTCGGCACGAATTGCGTGGCGTCATCGCGCGAAATGCCGAATGTGGTCTGTGTCAGGTCGTTGGTACCGAAGGAGAAGAACTCGGCGGTCTGGGCAATGTCACCGGCACGAATTGCCGCTCGTGGCAGTTCGATCATCGTTCCGACCTGATAGTTGATTTCCTCGCCTGTTTCGCTCGCGACCTGGGCGGCAACATCATCGATGCAGGCCTTCACATAGTCGAGTTCGCGCTTGAGGCTGACCAGCGGCACCATGATTTCGGGGATAACCTTCTTGCCGGTGCGGTGCCCTGCCTCGATGGCTGCCTCAAATATGGCCCGGGCCTGCATTTCGGCGATCTCCGGATAGGAAATGACCAGGCGGCAACCGCGATGGCCCAGCATGGGATTGAATTCATGCAGGGCGTTGGCGCGTGATTTGAGCCGCTCCGGGTCAATACCCATGGCAGCTGCAACCTGTTTGATGTCCGCCTCGTCATGCGGCAGGAATTCGTGCAATGGGGGATCCAGCAGGCGGATGGTGACCGGCAGTCCGCCCATGATCTCGAAGAGTTCGATGAAATCCTCGCGCTGCATGGGCAGGAGTTTGGCGAGTGCCTCGCGCCGCTCCTCCTCACTGTCGGCGATGATCATCTCGCGCACCGGGCGGATGCGGTCACCCTCGAAAAACATGTGCTCAGTACGGCAAAGACCGATGCCTTCGGCACCAAAGGAACGCGCCGCCTTCGCCTCCTTGGGCGTATCGGCATTGGTGCGTACCTTCATGCGGCGGATTTCATCGGCCCATTGCATGAGCGTGCCGAATGCGCCGGAAAGTTCAGGCTGCTCCATCTGGACATTGCCCGCAAGTACCTGGCCCTTGGCGCCATCCAGCGTGATGATGTCGCCCTTCCTGAAGACCCTGCCCTTGGAGGTCAGCATTTCCATGGCATAGTCCACCTTGACCATGCCCGCTCCCGAGACACAGGGCTTGCCCATGCCGCGCGCAACAACCGCCGCATGGCTGGTCATGCCGCCTCGCTGGGTGAGAATTCCCTGCGCCGCGTTCATGCCGTGAATGTCTTCGGGGCTGGTTTCCACCCGCACCAGTATGACCGAATGACCCTGCGCCTTCATCGCCTCGGCCTCGTCGGGATTAAAGACAATTCTGCCCGTGGCGGCACCGGGCGAAGCCGGCAGGCCGGTGGCGATGACATCTCGGTGGACGCCTTCGGCGATGGTGGGATGAAGCAGCTGGTCAAGGCTTGCCGGGTCAACCGAACAGACGGCCTGCTCGCGACTGATCAGGCCATTGGCCGCCATTTCCACGGCAATGGACATGGCAGCGCGTGCCGTGCGCTTGCCAGAGCGGGTTTGCAGCATCCACAATTTGCCGCGCTCGATGGTGAACTCGACATCCTGCATGTCGCCATAATGGGTTTCAAGCTTGCGGCCGATTTCGAGCAATTGTGCGAAGGCATCGGGCATCAGTTTTTCGAGCGAGGCGCGGTCCGAGCCATTGGCGATGCGCGCCTTTTCTGTCAGGTCCTGCGGCGTGCGGATCCCTGCCACCACATCCTCGCCCTGGGCATTGGGCAGGAACTCGCCATAAAGGACGTTCTCGCCGGTTGACGGGTTGCGCGTGAAGGCAACGCCGGTCGCAGAATCATCGCCCATATTGCCGAACACCATTGCCTGCACGACAACCGCCGTGCCCCATTCTGAAGGGATGCGGTTGATGCTGCGATAGATGATAGCGCGCTGGTTCATCCAGGAATCAAATACCGCCGAAATGGCGCCCATCAACTGCTCTTTTGGATCCTGGGGAAAGGGTTCATCGAGTTCATCGAAAATGACTGCCTTGTATTTTTCAACGACGGCGCGCCAATCATCGGCGGTCAGGTCGGTATCGTTCTCATGACCGCTGGCAGCCTTGGCGTCATCTAGGATTTCCTCGAAGAAATCATGTTCGACGCCCATCACCACGTCCGCATACATCTGAATGAAGCGGCGGTAGCTGTCCCAGGCAAAGCGGGCATCGCCCGTCTCGCTGGCAATCGTTTCGACCGTCTCGTCGTTGAGGCCGAGATTGAGGACCGTATCCATCATGCCGGGCATCGAAGCCCGCGAGCCGGAGCGGACCGCAAGGAGAAGCGGCTGTTGCGGGTTGCCGAATTCCCGGCCGGTCATCTCTGACAGATGTGCGAATGCCGTGTCGAGCTGGCTTTCCAGTTCGTCCGGCAGGGTCTTGTTGTTGGAATAGTAGAAGGAGCAGGCCTCGGTGGTAATGGTAACGCCGGGGGGAACAGGCAGGCCAAGGGCGCTCATTTCAGCAAGATTGGCTCCCTTGCCACCAAGGAGTGCCTTCATGGAGGCATCCCCCTCCGCCTTGCCGTCACCGAATTTGTAGATCCATTTGGTCATTTTGACAGCGTCTCACCTTCCGGCACGGAGCCGGACATGCAGCCTCGCTTGCCCCCACGCCGCGGCTTTGTTCGAGGCCGCAAATTGCCGCAATGCGGCAATGTTTGGCAAGCGATAATTTCCCGCTTGATCGGTATTTCAGGATCAATGTAACCCGAAAAGGTAAATGTCACCCTTCAAACCGGCCCTTCTGCCTGTCCGGTCAGCCGGCTTCGCGAATCCGCTCGGCTTCCTGAAGGTCCACAGATACAAGCTGGCTGACGCCACGCTCTGCCATGGTTACGCCAAACAGACGGTTCATCCGCGCCATTGTGATCGGATTATGGGTGATGATGACGAAACGGGTATCGGTCGAGGCCGCCATTTCGTCCATCAGATTGCAGAAACGCTCGACATTGTGGTCGTCCAGCGGAGCATCCACCTCATCGAGCACGCAGATCGGTGCGGGATTGGTGAGGAACACAGCGAAGATCAGCGCCATTGCTGTCAATGCCTGTTCACCGCCGGACAACAGGGTCATGGTCTGCGGCTTCTTGCCGGGCGGGCGGGCGAGGATTTCAAGACCGGCTTCCAGCGGATCATCGGATTCGATCAGCTGCAATTCAGCGGTACCGCCACCAAACAGATGGGTAAACAGGCGCGTGAACTGCTCATTGACCACATCGAAGGCTTCGAGCAGGCGCTCGCGGCCTTCCTTGTTGAGGCTGGCAATGCCCGAGCGAAGACGGCGAATCGCCTCGATCAGGTCGTCGCGCTCGGTGATGAGGGCTTCGCGCTGCTCTGCGATTTCGGTCTGCTCGAACTCGGCACGCAGGTTTACCGCACCAAGGCGTTCGCGTTCGCCGCGCAGCTTTTCCAGCCGGTCTTCAATGGCGGAGAGTTGGGGAAGGCTCATGCCGTCCTTCACCTCGGCAAGGCTTAACGTCTCGTGCGGCTGACACTCCAGTTCCTCACCGATACGGGCCTCGATTTCCGAGCGCCGTTCCTTTGCAGAATTAACGCGCTCCTCGGCCCGGGCGCTCGCTTCCCTTGCCTCGGACAAGGCAACGATTGTGTCCTTGGCGAGCTTGTCGGCCTGCGCCTGGTTACGCTCTGCGGTGGCAAGAATATCTGCAGCTTCCTTGCGCGTGATTTCCGCCTTCTCGACCTCGCGGGAGACCTCGCGGCGCTTCTCCGCGACCTGATCTGGCGAATCCTCGATCTGGGCGAGATCGGCAATGGTGGTCTCAAGGCGGCTGTTCAACTGGCTGATCTGCCTGGCAGCATTTTCGATGCGGCGCTGCCAGTTGGCGCGTTCGACCTTGATCGTTTCAAGCCGGCGGCCCCGTGCCTCGGCCTCGCGGGAAAGGCCTTCAAACTGCGCCCTGATCTCGGCCATTTCTGCGCGGTCCTGCGCCACCACGGTCCGCTGGGCATTGAGCCCGGTTTCAAGATCGGAAATATCGGCCAGAGCCGCCAGTTGCCCCTCGGCATTGGCGAGGTTGGCAGCGGCCTCCTCGGCATCAGTTGCAAGGCGTGTGCGGGCCTCTTCGAGGGCAGATTTGCGGGAGACGAACTGGCTGGCAGCGCGCTCGGCCCGGCTGATCTCCTCGCGCACATCACCCAGTTCCTTCTGAGAGGCACGCCAGGCTTCGCGCATGTCGCGCACATTGGCCGCAGCTTCAGATGCCGCCTTTTTCAGTGCCTCATGGCGGGCTTCGGCTTCGCGCAGCAGCCTTGTTGCCTCGATCGCCTCCTGATCGAGTTCTGCGAGGCGGTTCTTCTGGGCAAGGCGTTGGGCGGCAGGCGTCGGCGCTTCGCTGGAAGCCTGATAGCCGTCCCAGCGCCACAGGTCGCCATCGAGCGAAACCAGCCGCTGGCCCTGTTTGAGTTGTGCCTGCAGGGTCTTGCCATCGGCCTTTTCCACAATACCGATCTGGGAAAGGCGTCGGGACAATTCGCCTGGGGCCGTTACAACCGAGGCAAGCGGCTTGACGCCCGCCGGCAGGGGAGCAGGGTCAAAAGCTGCGGCAATGTTCTGCCAGCGCACCGGGGCGGATGCATCAGTTGAAACATCAAGGTCCTCGCCAAGGGCCGCGCCCAGTGCCTTTTCAAAGCCGGGCTCAACCCGGATCTTTTCGACGACAGCAGGAAACAGGTCCTGGCCGCCCTGGTTGAGTATGCGGTTGAGGGTGCGGGCTTCTGTTTCAATTGCGCCAAGTTTCTCGCGCAACTGGCCGAGCGGGCCACGCAGTTCCACTTCGTTTGCCTCAGCCTGTTCAGCTGCCTTTTCCGCCGAGGCAAGGTCAGCCTCTGAATCGCTGACACGGTTTTCAAGAAGGTTTGCGCGATTGTGCAGATCATCGGCGCCGGCAAGGCGGGCGACTTCAGCCGCGACCTGGGTATATTCGGTATTGACCCGCTCAATCTGCTCGTCGATGCGGCGGCGGCGGTCGGTGGCTTCCCTGATATTGCGTTCCAGCAATGACTTGCGGGTGGTTTCCTCGGCAACCCTGGTGGTCAGTTCGCCAAGGACCTTTTCCGATTCGCCCAGCCTGGCGGCGACAGCCTCGAGGCGCTCCTTCGATCTGGCCTCGGTTTCGCCCACAGATGCCGACTGGCGGACAAGCTCGGCCTCCTCCTCGTCGAGGCGCTTGAGCATGTCGGCGTTTTCGGAGGTCAGACGCTCCTCGCGGACAATGTCCTCGCGCAACTGGGCAATACGCGCTTCGAGTTCCGTCTTGCGCGCTGCGAGACGGGCGATTTCCTCGTCGATCTGGTTGCGGGCAATCGTCACGCGTTGCAGGCTGGCGGCGGCCTTTGCCTCTGCTTCGCGCAGTTCGGGCATCTTGTGGGCAAGGATGGCCTGTGCCCTGGCGGCCTCTGCCTGGATTGTTGCGCGTTCGCCCACAGCGACGGTAGCATCGGACAGCCTGCTCTCGGCTTCTGCCTCCGCATCCTTTGCCGCGCTCCAGCGCAGGTGGAAGGCGAGCGCCGTGGACTTTCGAATGTCCTCGGAAATGGCACGGTACCGGTTCGCCTGGCGGGCCTGGCGCTTGAGGCTGTCCAACTGGCTGTCGAACTGGCCGATGACGTCTTCCAGCCGCTCAAGGTTCTGGTCGGCGGCGCGCAACCGCAACTCGGCGTCATGGCGGCGCGAGTGAAGCCCGGAAATGCCCGCGGCCTCTTCGAGCAGCGCGCGGCGCGCCTGGGGTTTGGCGGAAATCAGTTCACCGATCCGGCCCTGCCCGACCATTGAAGGCGAACGCGCACCGGTCGAGGCATCGGCAAAGAGAAGTTGCACATCCTTGGCGCGTACGTCCTTGCCATTGATCTTGTAGACCGAGCCCGATTCACGCTCAATGCGCCTTGTGACCTGCAATTCGTCCGCATCATTGAAGGCGGCGGGCGCGGTGCGGTCGGAATTGTCGAGGAACAGGCCAACCTCGGCAGAATTGCGCGAGGGCCTGCTGCCGGAACCTGAAAAGATCACGTCATCCATGCCGGATCCGCGCATGTTCTTGTAGGAGTTTTCCCCCATCACCCAGCGCAGCGCCTCGACAAGGTTCGACTTGCCGCAGCCATTGGGGCCGACAACGCCGGTCAAGCCCTGCTCGATCAGGAATTCGGTGGGTTCAACGAAGGATTTGAAGCCGAGCAGGCGGAGCTTGTTGAATCTCATGAGACAAGCACCGCCTCAACTTGGCTTTCCGGCAGCATGTACGCACGTGAGCGGCCGGGCAGGCGGCAACTACTCTGCCCGTCCAGTGTATTACAGATGGCTTTCGATAGCCGCTGACATGTCCTCAACGGATGTGCGTCCACTATATTTTTCGCCATTGATAAAGAAGGCCGGTGTCCCCGTGACGCCAAACTCTTCAGCCGCCGTTTTACGTATGGTGTTCACATTGTCGAGAAGCTCCTGATTTTTCAAGCAGGCCTCGAAGCTCTCCTGTGTAAAACCTGCCAATTTGGCGATTTGCAGCAGCGGACCGCGCGGATCCTCTGCTCTTGACCAGTTTGCCTGTTGCTTGAAGAGCACATCGACCATCGGGAAATAGAATTCCTCATCAGCGCAACGGGCCAGCATGGAGGCGGCATAGGCGCGTGCATCAAGCGGGAATTCGCGGAAAATGAGCTTCGCCTTGCCGGTATCGATGTATTTTTCCTTCAGTTCCGGATAGACGATGTTGTGGAAACTGGCGCAATGCGGGCAGGTCATGGATGCATATTCAATGATTGTGACAGGCGCGTCGGGATCACCCACAATCATGTCCGGCAACGGGCCGGGTTCCATCAGGCCTGACAGGTTCTGGGCCTGTGCCTCGGCAACCAGGGCAAGGTCGCCGTCACGGCTTCCAAGCCACCAGAAGCCTGTTCCAAGAGCGGTTGCCAGTGCGGATGACTGCAGAAGTAAGCGGCGGGTAATCTTCATTATTTCCAACTCCGTATGGCCTGTCTGACCGGTTCTTGACGCATCTGGCGATCAGGTTGATCGCGGTCCATGCTGGTAAGTCTTGGCGTCTTTATGTTGCAAAACAAGCCTGAATGCGGCCTGAACGCAAAGCGCCGGATTATTTCTGTTCATATTTGCGTGAATAAACGCCCCTGCCGAATTTTTCCAGTCGTGCGCGCAAATCCGGGTCCTCGATATGACTGAGCACCTCCTCGATGCTCCTGGTATCGGATTGGCTCAATTCCACGTTCCTTTCGCGCTTTTTCGGGCGGATTTGAACCGGTTTCTGGATAATCCTGATCTTGTCCACCGCCTCGAAGCCGAAAAAATGGTTCACCCTTTGAAGCGTCTGGCCCGCCTCATGCTGGAAAAACAACGCCTTGGGACCATCACAGGCAACAACAAGCGTACCCGGCCTGAAAGGATCGAGATCATCGCTGCGGCGCGGCCAGTTGATCTTTTCGGGCAGGGTGCAGTGTGCATATTGCGGCCCGACTATGTCTTCCCAACCGGCGAGGAGGTCGATTGTCATGCCGGACCTGCGCGCAAGCACTTCTGCCAGCACATCGGGCAGCAGGTCACTGACCTGTTGGGCCTGGGACTTGCGCTTGAAGACCGGCGATGATTTGCCTGTTGACGACACTGCTATACTGCCTTGATTTCCTGCCGCGGTGACAGATGCTTGATCCCATGAATCCTGAAACCATGAATAGCGCAAGGCGTTCCGAACGCCAAACCGGCCAGCCGGAAAAATTCAGCGACAGCCTGCTCGCCTGGTATGACCGCCATGCGCGCACCTTGCCATGGCGGATGCCGCCCCATCGAAGCCGAGAAGGGGAGCGCGCCGAACCCTATCATGTCTGGCTGTCGGAAGTCATGCTGCAGCAGACGCAGGTTGCGACCGTTCGCGACTATTATCTCAAATTCCTCTCGCTGTGGCCAAGTGTTGAGGAACTCGGGCGAGCTGACAGCGAGGATGTGATGAAGGCCTGGGCCGGTCTTGGCTATTATTCGCGGGCGCGCAATCTGAAGAAATGCGCCGAAACAGTTGCCTTTGATCTGGGCGGGCGGTTTCCGCAGACCGCCGAAGGGCTGAAGGCGCTGCCGGGTATTGGCGATTATACCAGCGCGGCCATTGCCTCGATTGCCTTCAACGAACCGGTTGCGGTGGTCGATGGAAATATCGAAAGGGTGATTACCCGCCAGTTCCGGATCGAAAAGCCCGTGCGTATCTCCAAACCGGAAATCCGCGCCCGGGTACAATCCCTGCTGCCACAGGACAGACCCGGCGACTTTGCCCAGGCGATGATGGATCTGGGCGCAACGCTGTGTTCGGCGCGCAATCCGGCATGCACGCTCTGCCCGGTCAGGGCCGGTTGCCAAGCCCATGCCAAGGGCGACATGGAGCGCTTTCCGGAAAAATCGGCCAAGGCTGAAAAGCCGGTGCGCAAGGGTGCTGCCTTCATCATCGAAAATGCCGAAGGGGCAATCTTCCTGCGCAAACGCGCCGAAACAGGGCTTCTTGGGGGCATGAGCGAGGTTCCCGGAACCGCCTGGACCGCGCGCATTGACGGGACAACCGGCGAAACCGCCCTGCCCTTTGCCGGGCAATGGAGGTTGGCGGGGCTGGCGCGGCACACTTTCACGCACTTTCACCTGGAACTCGAAGTCTGGATGACGCGAACGGAAAGCATGTCTGGCGAGGGGCCGGGCAAGGGATGGTGGTCATCACCGCAAGCGCTGGTGGGCGAAGCGCTGCCAACCGTCATGAAAAAGGCAATAGCAGTGGCTAGACCCGACGCATTTGCAATAGACAAACAGGGGAATGTCAGTTGACAGAAATCAGGCACATCGTTTTCGACATCGGCAAGGTGCTGATCCACTGGGACCCGGAAATCCCGTTCAGGCGCCTTATCCCCGACCCGCAGGACCGCTCATGGTTTTTGACCCATGTGTGTTCGAGCGAGTGGAACCTTGAACAGGACCGGGGCAGACCCTGGGTGGAAGCCGAGAACCTGTTGATCGACCGCTTCCCCGATCATGCACACAATATCCGTGCCTATCGCGTCAACTGGCATGAAATGGTTCCCCATCATTATCCCCAAACCGTGGCCGTGCTCGAAAGGCTAGTCGCGGAAGGCCGGGACGTGACGCTGCTTACCAACTTTGCGGCAGACACCTTCAATGAAGCCTCCGAGCGCTTCAACTTCCTGAAGCGGCCGCGCGGGGCCACGGTTTCGGGTAAAGTGCGCCTCATCAAGCCCGATCCGGCCATCTATCACCATCACGTGGAGAGTTTCGGCCTCGATCCGGCCCATACGCTGTTCATCGATGACAGCGCGGCGAATATCGAGACCGCACGGGCCGTTGGCTGGCAGGGTATCCATCTTGATGACCCGCAAATGATCGAAGAGAAGCTGTCAGCGCTCGGCATCTGAAAAATGCAAAGAAAAACGGCCCTTCCGGGGAAGGGCCGTCTATCCGATCCAGAGGATCATGCCTGGTTCAGGGGCATTATTCGATATTGTCAGGCGCCTGCTGCAAGAACCTCGGTGCGGTAACGCTTGCGGATCTCGTCGATCTGGCGAAGTTCGGTGCCGTCGGCATAGTGCCAGAAGGTCCAGCCATTGCAGGCGTCGAGTTCCTGCACGATCGCGCCCATGCGGTGAATGGAGGCGGTCTGGCCTTCGCGTTCCAGCGAGCCATCAACACGCACCCGCGCTTGCCAGCGCTTGCGGCTGTCAGTGAGAATTGTTCCCGGCATCAGCATGCCGGTTTCGACCAGTGCGCCAAATGCAACCCTTGGATCTGCACGCTTGCCGGTCGTCACGGCCAGTGTCGGCTTGTCGATAACCTCGACCGCATTGATGCGGGCCGTGGCAGCATCAATGTAATCCTGCTCACGCTCGATACCGATGAAATTGCGACCAAGACGCTTGGCGACCGCACCAGTGGTGCCGGTTCCAAAGAACGGGTCGAGAATGATGTCGCCGGGCCTGGTGGAGGACATCAGCACGCGGTGCAGCAGGGCTTCGGGCTTCTGGGTTGGATGGACCTTGCTGCCTTCATCATTCTTCAGCCGCTCATGGCCATTGCAGATGGGAAACAGCCAGTCGGAACGCATCTGCGTTTCGTCATTGGCCATTTTCATGGCTTCGTAATTGAACGTGTAGCTCTTGGCATTCTGGTCACGCGAGGCCCAGATCATTGTCTCATGGGCATTGGTGAAGCGGCGGCCGCGGAAATTGGGCATCGGGTTCGACTTGCGCCAGATCACGTCATTGAGGACCCAGTAGCCCAGATCCTGCAGGACCGTGCCGACGCGGAAAATGTTGTGATAGGAGCCGATAACCCAGATCGTGCCATTGGGTTTGAGTACCCGGCGCGCGGCCAGCAGCCATGCCCTGGTGAAGGCATCATAGGCAGCAAAATCTGAAAACTTGTCCCACTCGTCATCGACCGCATCGACCCTCGACTGGTCCGGGCGATGCAAATCACCCTCGAGCTGGAGGTTGTAGGGCGGATCGGCGAAGATCACGTCGACGGATTTTTCCGGAAGTTTTTCAAGGGCGGCAACACAATCGCCCTTGATGATGGAATTCAACCAGGCAGGATTACCGTTGCGCTTTTCGGCAAATGTGCCGGTACGCAGTTCGGCCAGACTCAAAACACTCATGGCACACCAATACGCAAAACTATCGTTGCGCTTATGGTTACCCAACAGGGTTAAGGAAGCGTTGCGGCGCGAAACAAAAAATGCCGCCCGGCAGGGTCAGACGAGATAAATCACGGATTTTCGTAAGGACCCTCGTCATAACCGACATAGATGATGATGTTTTCGCGGTCGGGCTTGGGGATCGAGATGTTGTTGTCAACATACTGGAAGGTGCCGTTGCGCTGGCCTGGAGGAATATCCGCCGGGATCTGGTGCAACTGGCTGTAGAGGACGCTCTCGCCCTGGGTGACGGCTACGCGGACCGGCATCATGAAGGAACCGGATTCGCCGGCCGGGCCACTCAGATAACGGCCACGAACGCCCACGCGAATATTCAGGAAATCGCCCGCCGTGTTACATTCCCTGACAATTTCGCTGATGGTCGCCCTGAAACGAAGTTTTGCCGAGGAACCCTCGTCTTCCTTCTTCACGCCCGTTGGAAAGACGTCATAGGCCTCGGTGCCGCCACGCAGGACGGTTTTCGGGCAATAGCCGCGCGGGTCCTGAAATTGGTCTTCCGGAGGAACGCTGGCAAGCTGCTGATTGGCCGAGGGGGTGACATCAAGCGTGTTATCCACCTGGTTTGTACCGGCTGAATTACAGGCAGAAAGCAATGCGCCTGCCGCCATCATGATTGACAGCCGGGAGACCAAGCTGAAACGGAAACTCTTCAAGACCATGCCACAAATAGCCCCTGCCTGATCGCACCTGGCCGGGACGGTTCGTCGTCGCCCGGAAAGTGCGCTGTGAAACATTTTTGCGGTTGCTATAGCAGTATGTAGGCAAAATTGCGAAGCCCTGCAGCGCGGCAAATTTTCCAATACCTGCATTCATCAGGCGGCAAGGGACTTGAATTCATCAAAAGCATGTGTTGCGGGCAAAAGGTCAAACCGTTAGAACGCCAGCCAACAAATCCCATGCCGGGCCGCACAAAATCGCGCCTGTGGCAGATATCGGAAATGACCTGATGCAATATGTTTCAACGAGGGGCCAAGCGCCGGTTCTCGAGTTCAGCGATGTCCTGCTGCAGGGGCTGGCTCGTGACGGCGGCCTTTATGTACCCGACAGCTGGCCCAGCCTTTCCCGTGAGACAATCGAGGCAATGGCCGGCCAGCCCTATGAGGAAGTTGCCAAGACGGTGCTGTGGCCCTTTGTGAAGGACCAGGTCCCCGAACGCGACTTCCATGCAATGGTGGATGAGGCCTATGCCACCTTCCACCATCAGGCGGTTGCCCCGCTTGTGCAACTCGACGCCAATCATTTCGTGCTGGAACTGTTCCACGGACCAACCATGGCGTTCAAGGATGTCGCCATGCAGCTTCTGGCGCGGCTGATGGATCATGTGCTGGCCGAGCGCAGGGAGCGCGCCACCATCATCGGGGCGACGTCGGGCGATACGGGCGGCGCGGCGATCGAAGCCTTCAGGGGACGCGCCAATACCGAGATCTTCATCCTGTTTCCAGATGGCAGGGTTTCCGATGTCCAGCGCCGGCAGATGACAACGGTGGACGATGCCAAGGTGCACCCGCTTGCGGTGCGCGGCAATTTCGATGACTGCCAGGCGCTGGTAAAGGCGCTGTTCAATGATCATGGTTTCCGCGACGAGGTGCAGCTGTCAGGCGTAAACTCGATCAACTGGGCGCGGATCATGGCCCAGATTGTCTATTACTTTTACAGCGGTGTTGCCCTTGGCGCGCCACATCGGAGGATTTCCTATTGCGTGCCGACCGGCAATTTTGGCGACATCTTCGCCGGGCTGGTCGCCAAGCGCATGGGCCTGCCAATCGACCGGCTGGTGGTGGCAACCAATTCCAATGACATCCTGGCGCGCTGCATCAAGAGCGCCCGCTACGAGGTCACCGGCGTGTCGCCGACAATTTCGCCCTCAATGGACATCCAGGTATCGTCCAATTTCGAGCGCCTGCTGTTTGACGCGTATGGCCGCGATGGCAGTGCTATTTCACGGATGATGGAAAGCCTCAAGCAGTCGGGAAGTTTCACCATCGACGAGAAGCCATACCAGAACATCCTTTCAGAGTTTGATGCCGGACGATGCGACGAGGCGGCGACCGCAAGGACGATACGCGAGACAATGGACAAGTCCGGCTACCTGCTCGACCCGCATACGGCGGTGGGGTATCATGTGGCACGCGAACATGCGCGGCCCGGCGTTCCCATGGTAACACTGGCGACCGCGCATCCTGCAAAGTTTCCCGATGCCGTTGAAGCAGCCTGCGGAATCCGCCCGCCCCTGCCGAAATGGCATCAAGGGCTGATGGAACGGGAAGAAAGTTTCGATGTAATCGATAATGACGAGGCGGCGCTGAAAAGCCTTGTCCGCAAGTTCATCTGAATTGTTCCGTCTGCAAATCCGTCCGGCGCAAATCCCGGTTGAAGCAAATTCATGCTGATCGCAGTTGGCAAACCGGGCCAAGGCTAGTATTTTGGCGCGTCCGGTGAGGAGAAGTTCGAGCGTAATGAGTATCGAGATCAACAGGATTGGCAATGGCCTGACAGTTGCCCTTAACCATATGCCGCATCTGGAAACGGTTGCCTTTGGAACATGGGTCAAGGCTGGTGCGCGAAACGAGCAGACCCACGAGCACGGTATTGCCCACCTTCTGGAACATATGGCGTTCAAGGGAACCTCAACGCGCAGTGCCCGCCAGATCGTAGAGGAAATCGAAAATGTCGGCGGCGACATAAACGCGTCAACCAGTGTGGAAACGACCGCCTATCACGGCAGGATGATGGCAGACGATATCGATTTGGGCATGGATGTGCTGCACGATATCCTGCGCAATTCGGTGTTTGACGAGCGCGAACTCGAGCGAGAAAAACATGTCATCCTGCAGGAAATCGGCGCGGCTCATGACCAGCCTGATGATCTTGCGTTTGACCTTTTCCAGGATGCCGCCTTTGGCGGCCAGCCGATCGGCCGGCCCATCCTGGGAACGCCGGAAACGGTGCAGTCCTTCACCCGGGGAAATCTCGACGATTATCTCCAGGCACATTACCGCGGCCCGAACATGGTTGTGGCCGCAGCCGGCAAGATCGACAGCGACCATCTGATGGACAAGGTCCAGCAGCTTTACAAGGATTTTGGCAGCGACATCTCGCACAGCGCACCAGAAGCGCGCTATGTCGGTGGCCAGTCACTGGTAGAACGCCAGACTTCGGAAACCCAGGTTGTGCTCGGATTCGAGGGACGGGCCTACCAGGCGAAGGATTTTTACGCTTCGCAGCTCCTGTCCATGATCCTGGGTGGCGGCATGTCGTCCCGTCTCTTTCAGGAAGTGCGCGAGAACCGCGGCTATTGTTACTCGATCTTCTCCTTCCACTGGGCGTTTTCAGATACCGGCGTTTTCGGCATTGGCGCGGCAACAGGCGAGGAAGACCTGCCAAAGCTGATCCCGGTGATACTGGATGAACTTAAACGCTCCGCCGATGACATCACCGAGGAAGAAGCCGATCGGGCAAGGGCGCAGATCCGCGCCGGACTGATGATGAGCATGGAAAGCCCTGCATCGCGGGCCGGTACCATTGCAAGGCAGTTACTACTTTTCGGACGCACTATTTCCAATGAAGAGCTGATGGAACGGCTGGGGGCAATCTCTGCCGAGCGGCTACGCGACTTGGCGGGCAGGCTATTCACGCAGAGTGTTCCCACGCTTTCGGTGGTAGGCGACATCAAGCAGGTAATGGACCAGGATGCGATCATGACCATGCTGGGAACCAACAGCAAGATTGCTGCGGAATAAGCCGCACTCCTGCCAGAGTTTCGGGCCAATTATATGTTGGGTCGGCGGGTTTGAGCCGCTATACAGGCTCGAACAATGGGGAAATGGCGAGGGGACTTGTCCTGGTATCGCGAAGATCAAGAGGTGCCTGATTTGGCCGAGCCGCGCCATATTGCCGGGATCAGTTGCAGGATAGTGCTGCTTGCCCTGTTGGCATTTGCCAGCCTGTTCGCGGCCGCCGCAACGCAAGCCCTAGCGATGGAGCCGATCAGCGTATCCAAGGATGTCAGGGCCATCGACATCACCAATGCGGGCGACTGGTACCGCGACGTGGAAGGTTCGCTAAAGGTGTCCACGGCCCCTGACCGGGACGGGATTGTGCGACGCGTCGAAATCAGGCCAAGAAGCACGACGGGCAATACCAACTGGTTCGTGTTTGCGTTGGCGAACGAATCGAACGAGCAGATCGACCGTGTCATCGTGGCACCGCATTACCGACTGGTGGATGCCGGCGTCATCTGGCCGGACCTCGATTCACAGCGCATACTTGCCATTACGCCAAGCGAAGGTTTCTCGCTCGAGGCGCAGGATGATCGCGAGGCCGATGCCTTCCTGATCACGCTCAATCCGGGGGCGGTGATCACGCTGATCGCCGAAATGAACACCGACAAGCTGCCCAAGCTGGTGCTGTGGGAACCGTCCGCCTACAAGGACACGATCAACAGCCTCACGCTGTATCGCGGGATCGTCCTGGGCATTTCCGGCCTGCTTGCCGTTTTCCTGACAATCCTGTTCGTGGTCAAGGGAACCACGATCTTTCCCGCAACCGCAGCACTTGCATGGGGTGTGCTCGCCTATATCTGTGTCGATTTCGGCTTCTGGGACCGGATCATCACCATCACCAATACGAGCGAGCGGCTCTGGCGGGCAGGAGCCGAAATACTGCTGGCAGCCGGCCTCGTCCTGTTTTTCTATTCCTATCTGCGGCTGAACAGGTGGAGCCGGAATTATACAATCGGTGCCATTACATGGCTGCTTGGACTTGCCGTCCTGTTCGGCTTCGTGTTCTTCAATACCGAAGTGGCATCCGGTATGGCGCGCCTTTCCTTCGCTGCGTCGATCGCGATTGCCGGTTTCATCATCGCCTATCTGACCTTAAAGAGGGATGACCGGGCAATCATGCTGGTACCGATCTGGCTGCTGGCCGTGGCTTGGTTGTTTGGCGGCTGGCTGACGGTGACCGGCCAGATATCCAATGACATCATCCAGCCGGCTCTGGGTGGCGGTCTGGTGCTGATCATCCTGCTTATGGCCTTCACGGTCCTTCAAAACGCGTTCACGGGCGGCGCGCTCGCCCAGGGACTTGTCAGTGACGCTGAACTGCAGGCACTCGCGCTGACAGGCTCGGGCGACATATTGTGGGACTGGGAAACAACCCGTGATGTGGTCCAGACCGGACACGGGCTTTCCGAGATACTCGGTATCCCGCCACGCGAGCTCAACGGTTCTTCGCAGAAGATCCGCAACCTCATACATCCCAATGACCGCGAACGCTTCCAGGCGACGCTGGAGAGCATTCTGGAGCACAAGCGCGGACAGATTTCACAGGCATTCCGCATTTGCGGGGATGGCGGACATTATCACTGGTTCCGCCTGAAGGCGCGGCCGATGCTGGACGTGAACAGCCGCGTAATCCGCTGCATCGGGACACTGTCGGACATTACCGACAGCAAGGTTGCCGAAGCGCGGCTTCTTCAGGATGCCGTTCGAGACAACCTGACGGGGCTGGAGAACCGCGAACTGTTCGAAAACCGGCTGGACATGGTCATGCAACTGGCATCAAAGGGCCTGTCAGTCAGGCCGTCGGTCTTCCATGTCAACATCGATGAGTTCCGCGAGATCAACCAGGCCATCGGCTTTGCTGCCGGTGACACGATCCTGCTGACCGTGGCCCGCCGCCTTTCTCGCCTTTTGGGCTCAGGCGACACGATTGCCCGCCTTGGGGGCGACCAGTTTGCCATCCTGCTCCTTTCGGAAACCGAGCCGGAGCGAATCGCTGTTTTTGCCGATGCCATCCGCCAGACGCTGAATTCACCGGTCGAATTTGCCGGCAAGGAAATCGAGCTTACCGCTTCCATCGGCATTGCCAGCTGGACAAAGGACCAGACGCGGGCAGACCTGTTGATGCGCGATGCCGAACTTGCGACACTGCATGCCAAGCGCCTCGGCGGCAACCGTATCGAACCGTTCCGGCCTTCGTTCCGAAGCAACAAGGATGACAGCATTGTCCTGGTGGATGATTTGCGTATTGCGCTCGAAGAAGGCGCAATTTCGGTCGTCTATCAGCCGATCGTCCGCGTTGATGACCGCAGCACGGCTGGTTTCGAGGCGCTGGTGCGATGGAACCATCCCAAACTGGGCCTGATTTCTCCTGCCGACTTCATTCCGGTTGCCGAAAGCTCGGGATTGATCAACAAGCTTGGGCTTTACGTGCTGCGCCGCGCGGTTTTGGATTTTGGCGCCATCCATGCGGCCAATCCCGATTACCGACCCTTTGTCAGCGTCAATGTATCGAGCCGCGAACTGCTGCAGAACGACTTTGTCAACGGTATCGCCACGGTGATCGAAGATGCCGGGTTTGACGTCGACCTGCTGAAGCTCGAGATTACCGAGAGCATGGTCATGGAAAATCCCGAGCACTCCAACCAGGTTCTGGCGCGGATCAAGAATCTGGGTGTCGGTCTGTCTCTGGATGATTTTGGCACCGGTTACTCAAGCCTTGCCTATTTGATGCGTTTCCCCTTTGACACGATCAAGATCGACAGCTCCTTTATCCAGGCGCGCGACCGCAAGGAACGCCTCATAGTAATGCGCTCGATCATTGCCATGGCACACGGGCTCGAACAATCGCTGGTAGCCGAGGGCGTCGAGACCGAAAGCGACATGACCGAACTGAAGCAGTTGGGTTGCGAATTCGCGCAGGGTTACCTGTTCGGCGAACCGGTCAGCGCCGGCCTGGTCGAGGGCATGGTGATAGAGGAATTGCGCCTGGCGGGGCAATAGACAGGTTCATCGCGGAGGTTGCCAGCCTCAGGCATGGCCGGAATCAGCGGAAATCAGATTCGGATCGATGCCCATCGAGTTCATCACCCTGAGATACTTGTTCATGTGGCTGTCGTCGAACATGATGTCGTGATTTGCAGGGCAGATCAGCCAGCCATTGGCGGCAACTTCCTCTTCCAACTGGCCGCCGGACCACCCGGAATAGCCCAGCATGACCATGAATTCGGCCGGGCCACGCCCCAGGGCAATATCGCGCAATATTTCGAGCGTGGCAGTCAGGCTGACCCGGTCATCAACTTGCAGGGTCGCTTCAGTATTGTAATCATTCGAGTGAAGCACGAAGCCCCTGCCCGGCTCCACCGGCCCGCCGGTATAAAGCCTCGTTTCGCCAATCACGCCGGAAAGGCGCTCGAGGTCGCGGCCGGAAACGATGCCCAGCTTATTCCAGAAATCAACCGGCTCGGGATGTGCCGTCGGCTGGTTGACAATGAACCCCATTGCCCCTTCCTCTGAATGGGCACAAAGGTAGATGACCGTGTTTTCAAAACGGACATCGCCCATGCGGGGCATGGCGACCAGGAATGTTCCTTCAAGGGTTGTTGCTACTTCAAGCATCAGGCTCACCGATACCGGGAAAAATGGAACGATACCATACTGCCAGACACTTCATGATAGAAGCCCCAAAACGCTTGTATCGGCGCATCCACGCATGCCCTCACAAGAGTTTGATGACGCGGCAAAATTTGTTCATCGCGAATTCAGGGCGGCGATGATAAGGAAACGACATGTCACGCAATCTCGTTCTCGCCATCGCCCTCCTGACTGCCAGCACTGCCAACAGCCCTGCCGCTTCCACCCAATGGCAGGACCTTGGCGGGGGAAAAGCGAGGCTGATCGCGGTGAAGGACCCCCAGACCGGCCGCATAGACGGCGCTGTCGAAATCGATCTTGAAAAAGGCTGGAAAACCTATTGGAAGTCACCTGGCGGCTCGGGAATTGCGCCCGAATTCGATTTCTCGCGCTCTGTGGGATTTTATGCCGGTGAAGTCGGCTTTCCCACCCCTGAATGGGTCGTACTGCCTGATGCAAGTTTCTTTGGCTATACAAAAAGACTTGCCTTCCCTTTCTCAGGTAGCGGTGAACAGCAAAGCGATCTCAAGCTGGATTTGCTGATCGGGGTTTGCGAGGATATCTGCATTCCTGCTACGGCAAGTTTCGCAATTGCGTCGGATGATCTCAACCAGTCTGATTCGAAGTCAACGATCGCTCTCGAGCTCGCACAAAGCACCCTGCCCCCTACGCTCGAAGTTTCCGCGCTCGAGGCTGCAATCAGCCGCGATGACCACGAGATCAATTTGACCTACCGCACGCCGGAACAGGGCAACTTCACGGTTGGCGTATTTGAGATACCAGGCCGCTGGGTTTCCGATCCGGCAAAGGTGCAGGCTGGCGGGGACGGGATTTCCTCGATCAATTTTGCCATTCCCAATTCGGTCAGCCTGCCTGCCGACCCGCTGAAATGGCGGGTGACGCTGATCGCGAAATCACAGGGTAATACCGGGGAAGATGCAAGGGTTGAGCGCGTTGTGGAATTAGCTGGCAACTGAGACGGCCCAACCTTGGAAAACCCTGACAATTCAGCCTTCAATCTTCAGACATTTCTTCAGGCATTTCTTCAAGCACTTTTGTCAAACGGCCGTCTCGCCTTTTGCAAAACTCGCGCTATAACTCCCCCGCAATCAGTTGATGGAGACCATATCGATGACAATTTCAGTGGGCGAAAAACTGCCTCAGGCCAGCTTCAAGATCATGACCGATGACGGTCCGCAGGCAATGTCAACCGCCGAGGTTTTCGATGGCAAGAAGGTGGTTATTTTCGGGGTGCCGGGCGCCTTCACGCCGACCTGCCATGCCAACCACCTGCCCGGCTTCGTCAACCATCACGACGAAATCAAGGCAAAGGGTGTTGACGTGATTGCCGTAACCTCGGTCAATGACCATTGGGTGATGAACGAGTGGGCGAAGGCCTCCGGTGCGACTGGAAAGATCCTGTTCCTTTCCGATGGCGCGGCAGAATTTGCCAAGGCAATCGGCATGGATATCGATCTGAGTGCTGCGAATATGGGCATCCGCTCCAAGCGCTATTCCATGATCGTTGAAGACGGTACCGTTACCAGGTTCAACATCGAGGAAGCGCCGGGAACGGCTGAACTGTCCGGCGCTGCCGCCATTCTCGATCAGCTTTGATCTGATACTTCTCTGGCACCTGCAGCCTTACCCTTGTAGGGCTCCATTCCGAGGCGGGCGAGTTCGTCCGCCTTTTCATTTTCTGGAATGCCTGCATGACCCTTGACCCAGTGCCACACGACCTTGTGACGGGCCCGGGCCTCGTCCAGCTGCTGCCATAATTCGGCATTCTTGACCGGTTTCTTGTTCGCGGTCCGCCAGCCATTGCGCTTCCAGTTGTGGATCCAGGCGGTAACGCCGCCCCTGACATATTGCGAATCGGTATGCAGGTGTACCTCGCAGGGCCGCTTGAGACTCTCTAGCGATTTGATGGCGGCCAGTAATTCCATCCGGTTGTTTGTGGTATCGGCTTCGCCGCCAAACAGTTCCCTTTCATGGCCGTTATAGCGCATCAGCGCGCCCCAGCCGCCGGGACCGGGATTGCCCGAACAGGCCCCGTCGGTCCAGATATCCACATGGGTGGCCATCAGGCGTCGACCCCGTACAGGCCGGCACGCTCGATACCCTGGTGAAATTTCAGCTTGGCAATGTATTCGCCCGGATCCTTGGGCGTGACCAGCGCGCCGGGCGGCACGTTGAGCCAGTCGTAAAGACGGGTCAGCAGGAAGCGCAAGGCAGAGCCGCGGCACAGCATGGGCAGCGCATCGAGTTCAACTGCCTCCAAAACCCGCACCGACGTATAGCCCCGGATCATTGCCCGCGCCTTGGTGGTGTTGAACTGGTGGTTGCTCTCGAAACACCAGGCATTGAGACATGTCGCCAGGTCATAGGCCAGAAGGTCATTGCAGGCGAAGTAGAAATCGATGATGCCGGACAGTTTCCCCTTCAGGAAGAAAACGTTGTCAGTGAACAGATCGGCATGGATGACCCCGTCAGGCAGGTCCCTCCGCCAGTTGGCCTCGAGAAAATCAAGTTCCCTAGTGATAAATTCAGCAAGTCCGGGCTGGACCTCGTTGGCGCGTGATCCCGATCTTTCAAACAGCGGCCGCCAGTCCTCGAGCGTCAGGCCGTTGCGCCGGGTCAGGGCAAATCCCTCGCCCGCCAGATGCATCCTTGCGAGCACTTCGCCTACCTGACGGCAATGATCGGGCTGGGGCCGGCGCACCTCGAAACCGTCGAGATAGCTGATGATCGCGGCAGGGCGGCCCGCCAGCATTCCCAGCGCCTCGCCATTTTTCATGTGGACCGGCAGGGGACAACTCAGCCCGTTGCCGGCAAGATGTTCCATCAGCCCCAGGAAGAATGGCAGGTCAGCCGGATCGACACGCTTTTCATAGAGCGTCAGGATGAAATTGCCGGCATCTGTGGCCAGCAGGTAGTTTGAGTTTTCAACGCCGCCTGCAATGCCCTTGAGGGCATGCAGTTCGCCGATGTCATAATGGGCGAGATGTGCGGTGATCTGGTCATCGCTGACTTCGGTATAGACAGCCAAGATCAGTCTCCGTTCACGAAAGCCATGTCAGCAGGTGTCAGTTCGACATCCCTCAGATCACGAACCACGGGAAAGATTTCGCCTTCGCGGACGGTTTCTGCAAGCTCGACCTGTGCCCCGAAGCGGGACTTGAAAGCCTCGATGATCTCATTGACCAGGATTTCCGGGGCGGAGGCGCCGGCAGAAAGGCCAACGAGGGAGGTGCCTTCCATCTCATCCCATGGCACTTCGTGCGCACCCTGGACGAGCATTGCCTTTTTTGCGCCGGCCTTTAGCGCGACTTCCACCAAGCGCCTCGAGTTCGAGGAATTGGGGGCGCCAACAATGAGAAAGTGATCTGCATCCTGCGCTGCAAGTTTTACCACTTCCTGGCGGTTGGTGGTGGCATAGCAGATAGATTCGGCCGCCGGGTCGGCCAGTGCCGGAAAACGCTCCCTGAGGCGGTCGAGGATTTCGATTGTGTCATCAACCGACAATGTGGTCTGGGTGACATAGCCAAGCGCTTCAGGATCGGCCGGTTCATAGGCATTTGCCTGTTCGACCGTTTCGATCAGCGTCATGTCACCTTCTGAAACCTGACCCATCGTGCCGATTACCTCGGGATGGCCGGCATGGCCAATCAGGAGGACATGGCGCCCGTGGCGGATGTGACGCAGGGCCTGCTTGTGCACCTTCGAAACCAGCGGGCAGGTCGCATCAAGGTAGAGAATGTTGCGGGCGTTCGCATCGGCGGGAACCGATTTGGGTACGCCATGGGCGGAGAAGATGACCGGTTGACTGGTGGGCGGTATCTGGTCCAGCTCCTTCACGAACACCGCGCCCTTGGCCTCCAGCCCCTCGACCACGTAGCGGTTGTGCACGATTTCATGGCGGACATAGACGGGAGCGCCATATTTCTTCAGTGCCAGGACAACCATCTGGATGGCACGGTCGACGCCTGCGCAAAAGCCGCGCGGACCGCACAATCTCAGTGTCATCTGATCTGGTTTCATGACTGCTGACATCCCTGGAAGCGAGGCGCTCACGCCTGTGTGTGGGGCGTGTCGCTATTGTCATTTCTGCGCCGTGCATACAGGAAATAGGAACCAACGCCAAGCAATGCCAGCGCCAGCCCGTACCAGGTAATGGCATATTGCAGATGGTTGTTGGAAAAGCTGATCAGGGTGGTCGATGCAATGGGCAGGCCGCCGGGCGGTTCGGGCGAGCGCAGGTCCACCATGAAGGGAACGACTTCCTGGCGAAGGCCGGTTTCTGCCCCTGATGCCAGGGCGCTCATCTGGGCAAAATCCTTCCAGTAGAAGATGCGCCGGGCCGGTTCATTGTCCGGCATGAAACGGTTCGGCTTTTCACGCACGGGATTGCGCGCCATGCCGACGATCTCCTGTACACCCTCAACCTGCCCCTCGGCACGGGTGGCCGGTTCGCGGAACTGGTCAGGCACAAAGCCGCGACTTACCAGCAGTATGCCGCCGCCCGAAAGCTGCATTGGCGTGATCACCTCATAGCCGACTGCGCCCTTGTGGGTGGTGTAGAAATACATTTCGCGCTCGTGAAGAAAGCGCCCGCTCGCAGTAACCGGCAGCCATGCGACATCCTGTCTGGCCTGCCAGAGCATATCCATGCGCTGGAGAGGCTCGGGTTCTGCCCTCATGCGCGTTTCAACCTGCTCGATCAGCGCTTCCTTCCAATGAAGGCGGTTAACCTGCCATGTGCCAAGGGCAAGAAGAATGGCGATGCCCACTGCCATGCAGACCAGAACCAGAAGGGTGGAACGTCGCATGGCTCAACTATCCCCGCTCTCATTGACAAGGCGGCCCTCTTCGGCCTTCGTCTTGTACTGGGCGGCAATCATGATGGCTTTCATTGCGCGCAGCGAGATGATGGACAAAATGACAGTAACCGGAAGCCAGACGATCATGTGAACCCAGACCGGCGGGGCGATCAGGTAATGCACGGCCAGCGCCATGCCTGCGATGACGAATCCAAGCAGAAGGATGACCAGCACAGCCGGGCCATCGCCCTCTTCGGCAAAGGACATGTCGAGGCCACACACTGCACAATTGTCGACCGGGACGAGGAGGGATTTGTACAACCTGCCCTCACCGCAGCGCGGGCAGCGGGCTGCCAATCCCGTCTGCATTACAGGCAGGTCGGGATATCGGGCCTTGTCCTGCGTTGAGGTTGGCAATTTCCGGTCCCTTTCAAATGCGAAAAGCGGCTCTTTAGCGAACCGCTTTCCACCTCATTTGTTCCATCAATCCACCCAGGTTAGTTTGGGTGGCAACACCAGTGGTCAGACTAGTGGGCGTAGATCGGTGCGCCCCATGATCCCCAGATGTAGATCGCGAAGAACAGGAACAGCCAGACCACGTCAACGAAATGCCAATACCAGGCAGCAGCCTCGAAACCGAAATGCTTTTCCGGGGTGAAGTGTCCAGCCATTGCGCGCAACAGACAGACGATCAGGAAGATGGTACCCACGAGAACGTGGAAGCCATGGAAACCGGTCGCCATGAAGAAGGTCGCACCATAGATGGATTCGGTGAAGGAGAACGGCGCTACCGCATATTCGTAAGCCTGAACAGCGGAGAACAGGATGCCGAGTGCGATGGTCAGCGCCAGCATGCCCTTGAGCATGCCACGTTCATTGTGGATCAGCGCGTGGTGTGCCCAGGTGACGGTGGTGCCGGACAACAAGAGGATGATGGTGTTGAACAGCGGCAGGTGCAGCGGGTCAAGCACCTCAACGCCCGCTGGCGGCCACTGGCCACCTGTATAGGCCATGCGGCCCACCTGCGCCGCCTCGTCGGGGAACAGGCTGGCATCGAAGAAAGCCCAGAACCAGGCCACGAAGAACATCACTTCCGACGCAATGAAGAGCAGCATTCCATAGCGCAAGTGCAGGGAAACCACCTTGGTGTGGTGGCCCTGATGGCTTTCCTTCACAGTGTCAGACCACCATGCGAACATGCAGTAGAACACGACCAGCAGGCCTATGTAGAAGACCCACGGATTGGCAAGCTCGAGGCCGCCAATGGCGAAGCTGTCGTCATTGAGCCAGCGCATGTAGCCAACCCCGCCGATCGCCATGATCAGCGCGCCGATGCCACCGATCAGCGGCCATGGGCTCGGATCAATGATGTGATAGTCGTGGTTTACCTTGTGGCCATCAGCCATGATTCAGCTCCCGCTTTATTTTCTGCGTTACTAGCGCAGTCATTCACCTAACTCAAAGCTCGTTTTCTGTCTTTTCCACTTTCGGATCTTCCACCTTTGCCACCGGCTTAAGCGTCGGCTCCTTGGGGAAGAAGGTGTAGGACAGGGTAATTGTATGAATATTTTCGGTTTCGATGTGATCGATCAGTTCGGGATCGACGAAGAAAACAACCGGCATTTCCAACTTTTCGCCGGGCTGCAAGGTCGTTTCTGTAAAACAGAAACACTCGATCTTGTTGAAATAGGCGCCGGCTGACTGGGGTGTCACATTGAAAGTGGCCGAGCCGGTGAGCGGCTTGTCGGTCGGATTGTCCGCGAAGTAGGCTACGTGTGTCTGCTCACCCAGTTTCATGGTGACATCGCGCTGGGCTGCCTTGAAGTTCCAGGCGAGGGCCGGCGAGATATTCGCGTCAAATCGCACGGTGATGTCACGGTCAATTATCGGCACGCCATAGGAGTTTTCCGCGGTCTGGGTCGTGCCGCCATAACCGGTGACCCGGCAGAACAGATCATAGAGTGGTACGGCAGCATAGGCCATGCCGGTCATGCCTGCTACAAGGCCAACGCACAAAACTGCAACGCGGGTATTGCTGCTCGCCTTCTTCTGTTCAGTGTTGTCCCGGCTATCTGCGGTCATTGTCGTTTCATCTGCTCCAGGTTCAAAGCGGCCTAACCATGACATTCGCCCCGAGCTTGGCCCAGGTGGCGACGTAAAGAATCAGGACGAAGGCAGCCAGCGCCACCGCAATTGCGATACTGCGGGCACGCTGGGCCTTCTTGCGTTTTGCCTCGATATCCGCGGTAGTGTTCCCGGGAATATCCTTGTGTTTCCTGTCGTTTATTTCAGCCGCCATCATCTCACGCTCCCGCCATCGCTGACAGGGCGTTCACGACGCCAGGCAGGGCCACTTCAAGGATCAGTATGCCGAACAGGGCAAAGAGGTAGAGGATGGAAAAAGCGAACAGTTTCTTTGCCGGAATCATCTTTTCGTCCTGGCTGTCCATTTGCCAGACCTTGAGGGCAAACCAGACAAACGCTGCGCCAAGCAGGGCAGAGGCGATGCCATAGGTCAGGCCCGCAAAGCCGAGCGCATAGGGCAGGAAACCAACCGGTGCCAGGAGGACCGAATAAAACAGAATCTGGTTCTGGGTGGAGCGGTTTCCGGCAACGTTTGGCATCATGGGCACACCGACGCTGGCATAATCTGTCTTCTTGAAGAGCGCGAGCGCCCAGAAATGCGGCGGCGTCCAGATGAAGATGATGGCGAAAAGGATGATGCTTTCGATGGTGATCGAATTGGTCACCACAGCCCAGCCGATCATCGGGGGGAAGGCACCTGCCGCCCCGCCGATGACGATGTTCTGGGGCGTAGAGCGCTTGAGCCACATTGAATAGATGACGGCATAAAAGAAGATGGTGAATGCCAGCAGGCCGGCTGACAGCCAGTTGACCAGCAGGCCAAGGGTCATCACCGAGAAGAAGGACAGTACCAGGCCAAAGGCCAGCGCCTCCTCGCCGGTCACGCGGCCATCGGGGATCGGGCGCTTCTTCGTACGGGTCATGACGGCGTCAATGTCGGCGTCGTACCACATGTTGAGTGCGCCCGAAGCACCTGCACCAATGGCAATGCACAGGATCGCAATCATGGCGATCAGCGGATTGATGGATCCAGGCGCGATCACCAGGCCGGCAATGGCGGTGAAAACAACCAGCCGCATGACACCCGGCTTTAGCAATTCGAAATAGTCGCGCGGCAATGCCGAGGAAACATATGCTGTTTCACCCTGGCCAGCTGCAGAATTTGCCGTGTTGCTGTTTGTCGACATTTTTCAACCTGGTGTTTGACATATTGCCGCCGGAGCGAACCCCGGCGGCGCGATCTTGACAAGCCGATTACTTGATCTTCGGCAGGGTTTCCCACTGGTGGTATGGCGGCGGTGACGACAGCTGCCATTCCAGCGTAGTTGCGCCCTCGCCCCACGGATTGTCACCGGCAACGCGCTTCTTCATGAAGGCTTCGATGACGCCATAGAGGAAGATGAGCACGGCGACGGCAGACAGGTACGAACCCCATGAGGAGACTGCGTTCCAGCCGGCAAATGCATCGGGATAATCGATGTAGCGGCGTGGCATGCCTGCAAGACCAAGGAAATGCTGCGGGAAGAACAGAACGTTCACGCCCACGAAGGTGGTCCAGAAATGCAGCTTGGCGATGAAGGAGTTGTACATGTAACCGGTCATTTTAGGGAACCAGTAGTACCAGCCTGCAAAGATCGCGAACACGGCACCCAGTGAAAGCACATAGTGGAAGTGTGCAACCACATAGTAGGTGTCGTGGAAGGCGCGGTCGAGCCCGGCATTGGCCAGCTGCACACCAGTCACACCGCCAACGGTGAACAGGAAGATGAAGCCGATTGCCCAGAGCATCGGTGTGCGGAAAGTGATGGAGCCGCCCCACATGGTGGCGATCCAGGAGAAGATCTTCACGCCCGTTGGTACCGCGATCACCATGGTGGCGAAGACAAAGTAGCGCTGGGTGTCGAGGGACAGGCCAACGGTGTACATGTGGTGTGCCCAAACGATGAAGCCAACAGCGCCAATCGCGATCATCGCCCATGCCATGCCCTGGTAGCCGAAGATGGGCTTGCGGGAGAAGGTAGAGACGATGTGCGAGATGATGCCAAAGCCTGGCAGGATCAGGATGTACACTTCAGGGTGACCAAAGAACCAGAACAGGTGCTGGAACAGGATCGGGTCGCCGCCGCCTTCCGGATTGAAGAAGGCTGTTCCGAAGTTGCGGTCCGTCAGCAGCATGGTAATGGCGCCAGCCAGAACCGGCAGCGACAGCAGCAGCAGGAATGCGGTAATCAGGACCGACCATGCAAACAGCGGCATCTTGAACAGCGTCATGCCCGGTGCACGCATGTTGAAAATGGTGGTGATGAAGTTGATTGCACCCAGGATGGAGGAGGCACCCGCGATATGCAGGGACAGGATGGCCAGATCCATCGCAGGTCCGGGCTGTCCGGATGTTGAAAGGGGCGGATAGATCGTCCAGCCGCCGCCAACGCCGTTGGCGCCTGCAGGACCTTCCACGAACATGGACATGATCAGCAGGATGAGCGCCGGGGGCAGGAGCCAGAAGGAGATGTTGTTCATGCGCGGGAACGCCATGTCAGGCGCACCGATCATGATCGGCACCATCCAGTTGGCGAAACCGCCGATCAGCGCGGGCATCACCATGAAGAAAATCATTATCAGGCCGTGCCCGGTCACCATCACATTGTAAAGATGGGGATCGTTGAAATACTGGAGGCCCGGCTCGTGCAGCTCCATGCGGATAAACACGGACAAAAGCCCGCCGATAATGCCCGAAATGATCGCGAATATCAGGTAAAGCGTACCGATATCCTTGTGGTTGGTGGAATAAAACCAGCGCTTGAAAAAGCCCGGCTTGTGATCGTGAGCGTCACCATATGCCGCTGTTGCCATGATCAGTTTCTCCTGTTTGTCCGTTCGGACCTTGAATAGCGTCTGTTTTAACCAGATCAGTAACCCGTCAGGATCAGTTACCGGCGATCTGAACCTTGTCTTTACCTTCGGTCGCTGCCATCAGGGCCTTGTTGGCACCTTCGAGGTCGTCGATGGCTGCAGCCTTCCAGGCTTCGTACTGTTCTTTTGAGACCACGCGGATGGCAATTGGCATGAAGGCATGATCGCGGCCGCACAGTTCAGAACACTGACCATAGTAAAGGCCCTCGCGATCGGCCAGGAAGAACGTCTCGTTGAGGCGGCCGGGGATGCCGTCCATCTTGAGGCCGAAAGCGGGCAGTGCGAAATTGTGAATGACGTCTGCAGCTGTCACCAGAACGCGGACCTGTGTATTGACCGGAACGACCATTTCATTGTCGACTGCCAGAAGGCGCGGATAAAGCGACTTGTCCGATTTTCCGGCACCCTCGAAATCGCCGTCGCGCAACATGATGGACTCGAATGAAATCTCGTCGCCGTCCTGGTATTCATATCCCCAGTACCACTGGTAACCGGTGGCCTTGACGGTCATTTCCGCTTCGCGCTCCGGTTTCATCTCGCGGTCGAGCAGATCAAAGGACGGAATTGCGATTGCGACCAGAATGATGATCGGCACAACGGTCCAGACCACCTCGATCAGCGTGTTGTGGCTGGTGCGGGACGGGGTCGGGTTCGCCTTCGCATTGAAGCGCATCATCACGATGACCAGAAGGATCATCACGAAGATTGTAATCGGAATGATGAACCACAAGGTGTAAAGGCTGAACCATTCGATGCGGCTCATGATGTCGCTGCCAGCGCCCTGGTGCCAGATTTGCCAATCAATGGGTTGCGCGGCGGAAGCAGCAACTGCACCGGCCACAAGGCTTGCAATGGCCGAAAATACGATTGAAACGAGTTTCATCCCGTCCGTCTCCTGTTGTTTTTAATGCCGGGGGGTTCGGTAGGGTCCTCCACCCAGCTGAAATCCGTTTACCAGTTTGCCGTGCGCGGTGCGCGCATTTTTTCGGTTTTTCCTATGGCCGGATGTACGAAGCGAATCCGGGCGCAGGTGCTGGTAATCCATCCTCCTTGGTAAAACCATATCAACCTTGGGCTATCAACGTGTTCTTGCGCCGCACCCATGCGGCATTTGCGCACTTTGTGGCCCGAACTTGCCATCCAGAACGGTTACTGCCCCAAAATGGACGCTTTCAAGGGGAAATTGACAATTTTCGAAATTAGGCACTGTTTTGTCTGCAATGCTATGATGTTTCACTGCAACTGTTCCTGGTGCATTGTCGCCCGAGGCCCAATTGATTCGGCAATCCGCATGATCATTACAAAAGCACTCCCTATCCTTCGCGCCGCAGAAGGGAAACTGGTCCGGTCCGCCAGCCGTTTTTCCGCCCTGATGGCAGGACGTGGCCTGGTTGGAGCCATCGGCGCCGTCCTTGTTGCGGCCATACTGCTTCCCGTTCATGCATCGGCCCAGGGCGTCATGAAGTCTCGCCATGGCGAATGGGCCCTTGTCTGCGACACGCCACCCGGTGCCAGTTCAGAGCAATGCGCGCTGGTGCAGAATGTTGTTGCCGAAGACCGCCAGGAAATGGGGCTTTCGGTGGTCGTTCTGCGAACTGCTGACCGCCAGGCAGAATTGCTCCGCGTATTGGCACCTCTGGGCGTATTGCTGCCGAACGGGCTTGGCCTCTACATTGATGACAAGGAAATCGGCAATGCCTTCTTCACCCGCTGTTTCAATGACGGGTGCTATGCGGAAGTGGTACTCGAGGAAAAACTGATCAATGCGCTCAAGGCCGGTTCGACCGCCACCTTCATCGTGTTCCAGACACCCGAAGAGGGCATTGGTATCCCGATCGAACTGGTCGGCTTCGAAGAGGGCTTCGCCGCCCTGCCCTGAGTTCACTTTTCAGGCAAACTGTCAAAGGCGAAACTGTCTGTAATGATGGCTGTTCACTGACTGCCAGTTTCGCCAGCTCACAGCAAAAGCCTTGAAGCGTGGCGGCAGGTGGACAATATGAACAGCAACACCTCACTTCCGCTTGCCCGAAAGGCCCCCTGATGGATTCGCTCCTCTCCACCTTCGATACCGACCGCGCGACGCTTGAACGCCACCTCGCCAAAACGCTCAAGGGCTGTGACGATGGTGAATTGTATCTCGAATACTCGCAGTCCGAGGGGCTGTTGTTTGACGATGGAAAACTGAAGAATGGCAGTTTCCACACCGACCAGGGGTTCGGCCTGCGTGCTGTGGCCGGTGAGGCCTCCGCCTACGCGCATTCGGGCGAGATGTCGCTGAAGGCCCTGCAAAGGGCGAGCGATGCGGTTGCCTCCATCAAGGCTGGCCATACTGGCACCTATGCCGACGGCCCGGCCCGCACCAACAGGCATCTTTACTCCGAGGAAAACCCGCTTGGCGCACCAGCCTTCGAGGAAAAGGTGAAGCTGTTGCAGCAGATCGATGCCTATGCGCGTGCCGCCGACAAGCGGGTGCGCCAGGTCAGTGCCAGCGTTGGCGCCAACTGGCAGGTTGTTGAAATCCTGCGCGCCGATGGCCAGTGGGTGCGCGATGTTCGCCCGCTTGTGCGTTTCAGCGTGAGCATTGTCGTGGGCGAAGGCGATCGCCAGGAAAGCGGCAGTTACGGCATGGGCGGGCGCAAGGGATTTGGCGATTTCATTGCCGAAGACAGCTGGCGCAAAGGCGTCGATGAGGCCTTGCGGCAAGCGCTCGTGAACCTTGAAGCCGTTCCTGCCCCGGCTGGCACTTTCGACGTGGTGCTCGGCCCGGGCTGGCCCGGCGTCATGCTGCATGAAGCGGTTGGCCACGGCCTTGAAGGAGATTTCAACCGCAAGAAGACCTCCGCCTTTTCCGGCCTTCTAGGCCAGCAAGTTGCTGCAAAGGGCGTTACCGTGGTTGACGATGGTTCAATATCAGAGCGGCGCGGATCGCTGACGATTGATGATGAAGGCACGCCGACCAACCGCACGGTGCTGATCGAGGACGGCAAGCTCGTCAATTACATGCAGGACCGCCAGAATGCGCGCCTGATGGGCATGCAGCCAACCGGCAACGGGAGGCGCCAGTCCCATGCGCACCAGCCAATGCCGCGCATGACGAACACCTACATGCTGGGTGGCAGTCATGAACCGGGCGAGATCATTGCCTCGGTGAAGGACGGCATCTATGCCGTTTCCTTTGGCGGGGGCCAGGTGGACATCACCTCCGGCAAATTCGTCTTCAACTGCACCGAGGCCTACCGCATCCGCGACGGCAAGGTGGCCGAGCCCGTCAGGGGTGCAAACCTGATCGGGTCAGGCGCGCCTGCCATGAAGCGGATTTCCATGGTCGGTAACGACATGGCGCTCGATACCGGCATCGGCATGTGCGGCAAGAACGGCCAGTCGCTGCCCGTTGGGGTCGGTCAGCCCACGCTGCGCATGAACGAAGTGACGGTTGGCGGCACGGGTACTTGAGCGCGTACCTGAAACTGTCATTGTCGCCTGATACGCAGTCTTGTCATGTCACGATCCTCCTGCGAGGTATGTGTCGTGATTCACCGTTGTTTTTTCGATTGTCCGGGCACTATTCATGAAAATACTTGTCTTCAATGCCGGCAGTTCCAGCCTGAAATTCGGAGTGTTCGACACCGTGATCGAGGACAGCCGCATCTTCAAGGGTGAATTTGAGGGATTCAGGGACGGAACCTGCAATTTCAACTACCGTTCGGGCGGGGAAAATTCGGAGAACCTCAAGCGACAGGAAAAGCTCGCGACCGTGCAGGATGCAATTGCCCGGGTACCGGACGTTCTAACCGAGTTTGGCTATGTTCACTTCGATGCCATCGGTCATCGGGTGGTACATGGCGGCGAGCGCTTCACCAATGCTGTCCTGATCGATGACACGGTTCTGGATCTGATCGAAAGTTGCAACGAACTCGCGCCACTGCACAATCCGTCCAACCTTTCGGCCATCCGCCTTTCCCGCCAGTTATGGGGGGACAAGCCACAGGCGGCGGTTTTCGATACGGCTTTCCATCACACGATCCCCGAACGGGCTACCACATATGCCGTACCGAAAGAATGGCGGGAGACAGGGTTGCGCCGTTACGGGTTTCACGGAACATCGCACAAATATGTTGGGCTGAAGACTGCAAAGGCTCTTGGCCGCCCGATCGAGCAATTGCAGATTATCAGTTGCCATCTTGGCAATGGTGCGAGCGTGTGCGCCATCAACCGGGGATTTTCGCGCGACACCTCCATGGGCATGACCCCTCTGGAGGGTCTGATAATGGGAACCCGCTCCGGCGATGTGGATCCCGGCATGTTCGCCCATCTTTCCCGCAAGCTCGGTCTTGAACTTGAAGACATAGAGCGGCGGCTCTACTCCGACAGCGGGCTGAAGGCGCTTGCCGGAAGCCACGACCTGCGCGACATCGAACAGGCGGCAGCTGATGGCGACAAAGATGCCCAACTGGCGATGAACGCCTTTGCCTACCGGGTGCGCAAATATATCGGATCTTACGCGGCTGCCATGGGCGGGCTGGATGCGATTACCTTCACCGGCGGGATCGGGGAAAATTCGTCCTCCATGCGACGGCGAATTTGTGACAAATTCGAATTCATGGGTCTTTATCTGGACGACAATCTCAATCAGGCGGTGAAGCTGACCAGCTTCGAAGCCCCGCAAATCCAGAGTTTTGAGTCCCGCATTCGTGTGCTGGTTACCCAGGCAAGCGAGCAGTTGATGATCGCCCTTGAGGTCAAGCACCTTCTCGAGCAGAGGCAGGCCCATCTGGCGGAAAACTGGCGTATTCCGGTCGCGGTTTCCGCCCGCCACGTCCATCTGACGCAGGAAGCGGTGGAAACCCTGTTCGGCAGGGGTCATGAACTGACAAAACTGCGGGACCTCAGCCAGCCAAGGCAATTTGCCGCCAATGAGACGGTCGAAGTGATCGGACCGAAGGGATCTCTGGAACGGGTGCGGGTGCTCGGCCCGACCCGCAGCATAAACCAGATCGAGGTTTCGCGAACCGACACATTTGCGCTGGGCGTGGAAGCCCCGGTCCGCGAATCGGGCAATGTGGCCAATACGCCCCGCATAAGGCTGCGCGGCCCGGCCGGGGAAATCGAGACCAACGGGATTATCATCGCGGCCCGCCACATCCACATGAGCCCGCAGGATGCTACCGAAATGGGCCTGAAGAATGGTGACTATGTCGATGTGAGACTGGGCAATGGCGCCCGCGATCTTTCCTTTTCGAACACGCTGATCCGTGTGAGCGAGAGTTTCATAACCGAGATGCACATTGATACGGACGAAGCCAATGCCGCCGGCATTTCCGTTTCATCGAGTGCCGAACTGGTGCGCGATGACAGCGCGGGTGCTGCAGTCGAGAGACGCAAATACATGGCGCTGAACAGCAATGGCATGTCCGGCAAGAACGGCCAGTGACCCCCCGCGGGTGTGGGCCAGCTCACGCTGCGCATGAACGAAATGACGGTTGGGGGCACGGGCAGCTGAGGCCGAACGCTGTGTTCAATGAAATTATCTTGCCACCTCGCTATGGTTGACTACACTTTACCTTGGGGAGGTTCGCCCGATCAGGGGCATTTTGAGGAGTGTTTCATGAACATCAAACCAGAAATGCCCGGTTCAGCCGGCAGAATGAAGGCAAGCGATTTTCCCCAGGAACTGCTGGAGATTTTCGATGGTTATGTTCATGGCAACATGACCAAGCGCGAATTTCTGGACAAGGCGCAGAAGTTTGCTGTTGGGGGCGTTACCGCGCTGGCGCTCCTGCAGATGCTATCGCCCAATTACGCACTGGCTGAACAGGTTCCCGAGAGCGACGAAAGCGTGGTCAATGAGTGGATCGAGTATGACTCACCAAACGGCCATGGCGCGATCAAGGCGTATCTTTCCAGGCCCGCCGGTGCGCCTGCGAAATTGCCGGCTGTACTCGTTGTGCATGAGAACCGTGGTCTCAACCCCTATATTGCCGATGTGAACCGGCGCATGGCCAAGGCCGGTTTCATGGCGCTGGCGCCCGACGGGCTGACGCCGCTTGGCGGCTATCCGGGCACCGATGACGAGGGCCGCACCCTGCAGTCACAACTCGACCCGGCCAAGCTGATGGAGGATTTCTTTGCGGCAACCCAGCATTTGCTGGATCGTGAGGATTCGACCGGCAAGGTCGGCGCTGTCGGCTTCTGCTATGGCGGGGGTGTCTGCAACGCCCTGGCGGTCGCCTTCCCCGAATTGTCAGCTTCCGTGCCGTTTTATGGCAGGCAGCCCGCTACCGAGGACGTTGCGAAGATCCGGGCGCCGCTGATGATCCACAATGCCGAACTTGACGAGCGGATCAATGCCGGATGGCCCGCCTATGAAGCTGCCCTCATTGCCAACAACAAGACTTATGAGGCGTTCATGTATCCCGGCGTCAATCATGGCTTCCACAATGACACGACGCCGCGCTATGACGAGGCGGCAGCCATGCTGGCGCAGGAGCGCACCATCGCCTTCTTCAAGACCCACCTGGCGTAGGTCTGCGTGAAATCGGATTGCGCCGGCAACGTGTCTGGCGCATTCTCCCGCCCATGAAACACCTCAGGACCATCGCTTTCGATGCCGACGACACGCTCTGGCATACAGAGCGGCATTTCCAGATGACCCAGCATCACTTCGCAATGTTGCTGGCCGATTTTGCCGAGACCGATTGTCTGGCCGAACGCATCATTGCCGCTGAAACGCGCAATGTCAGGCATTTCGGCTATGGCGTGAAGAGCTTTACCCTCTCACTGATAGAGACTGCCATCGAGGTAACCGATGGAAAGGTTCCTGCACGGATCATTCAGCAGATCGTTGATGCCGGGCGCGACATGCTCCTGGAGCCGATTGATGTTCTGCCAGGCGTTGCCGAAACGCTGGAATGCCTCAAGGGCGAATTCAGGCTCGGTGTGATAACCAAGGGGGATTTGCTCGACCAGGAACGCAAGGTGGCGCAATCAGGGCTGGGCGGCTATTTCGATTTCGTGGAGGTGGTCAGCGAAAAGACTGCCGATACCTATACCCGCATTCTTGGCAGGATGGAGGGTGGAACCAACAAGGCCATGATGGTGGGAAACTCCGTCAAGTCTGATGTCCTGCCTGCCCTGGAGGCAGGGGCATGGGCGGTCTGGGTGCCCCATGAACTGACCTGGGAACTGGAACAGGCTGAGGAGCCTGTGGGCCGGGAAAAATATGCCAAGCTGGAGAGCGTGGCTTCACTTCCAGGGAAAATTGCCTGACCTCGCCAGTGGCAGAAAGCCAAGCCCAGCATGCGATTCAAGGATACAACCGCGTCACCCGCCAGCCGCTTTCCAGGTCATCGCGGTCATAGCGCATGCGGTCATGCAGGCGGAACTTGCCGTCGCTCCAGAACTCGATTGACAGCGGCATGATGCGAAAGCCCGACCAGTGGTCCGGGCGAGGCACCTCACCCACCCCGAACTTTGCCGAATAGACGGCAACGGCCTTTTCCAGTGCGAAGCGGCTTTCGAGCGGACGTGACTGCTGGGAGGCATGCGCGCCGATCCGGCTGCCGCGCGGGCGGGAATAGAAGTATTCGTCCGCCTCTTCTGCCGTGACGACCTCCACCGGTCCGCGAAAACGGACCTGGCGGCGAAGGCTCTTCCAGTGGAAATTGGCGGCCGCCTTTCCGGAAGAGAGCAGTTCCTCGCCCTTCTGGCTCTGAAAATTGGTGAAAAAGACGATGCCGCGCTCGTCCCAGCGGCGCATCAGCACCATGCGCACATTGGGCAGGTCGTCGGCATCAACCGTCGCAACCGACATGGCAGTGGGGTCATTTGGTTCCGATTTTTCGGCCAGCGCGACCCATTCGCGAAACTTTTCAAATGGTTCGGCCCGTTCAGCCTGCGTTAAGTCACCGTTTGTTAACTGGTTTGGATCAGAGTTCATTTACTCAACTTTCACGGGACGGTTTGTCAGCCAGCAATGCAAAATTTGCGCTGATGAAGGCAGTTTCGAGCAGGTTGAAAATACGGGGCCTACATCATGATGCAAGTATCGTGCTCAAACTTCTTACACAAGAAGCACGTTTCTCCAAACAGTAGCGCCAATACGGCAGGCAAGGTAGCCGCAGCGCTTTTCCTTGCCGCACTCCTGTCTGGCTGCGCAGTCGGCAGGCCCATCGACAAACTCGCCGCCGACAGTTCGCTCACGACCGGTTCAACACAAATCTCTGCAGATGCCTCAGGCCTTGACCCGACTGATGCCGAAGCTATCAAGCTGACCGTTGCCGATGCAGATATGGAGACTTCCCAAAGCAATCTTCTGGCGTGGAGCAATCCCGAGACCGGCAGCAGCGGAACGATCACCGCAATCGACCAGTTCGTCGGCAATGAGGGCCAGTCCTGCAAGAAATTCCGCACCACAGTCGACAGCTTCATGGGGATCGCGCTTTACGAGGGCGAAACCTGCGAACTGAAAAAGGGCTTCTGGGTGTTTTCCTGGTTCATTCGCGACAAAAGCGCCGGTTAATACCATTCAAGGCCAAATTTTCCTGACACAACGGCTGGCATCGGCCCGCTGCAACCCCCATATATAAAGCCAGCAAATCTCATGAGCGTGTGCATGCATGCCGTTTCGGGTGTATGCCATTGCGTGTCAACAAAGAGGGCATTTCCATGGCCGTGCGCAATCCATACACGGTGTTGGGGGTGGAAAGGGGAGCGAGCGAAGCCGAGATCAAGAAGGCCTATCGCAAGCTTGCCATGAAATATCACCCCGACAAGAACAAGGACGATCCCAAGGCGAAGGAGAAATTCGCCGAGGCGAGCCTTGCGTATGAAATCGTGGGTGACAAGCAAAAGCGTGCCCGGTTCGACCGTGGCGAAATCGACAATGAAGGCAAGGACCGCTTTGCCGGCTTCCAGGGCGGCCCTGGTGGCGCCGGAATGGGCGGGCAAGGCGGCAGGGGCGGTGATCCGTTCGGTCCCGGCGGCCCCTTTGCCGGAGCAAGGCGCACGGGCGGTACCCGGTTTGGTGGTGATCAGTTCGGTGGCGGCGGGTTTGGCGGCGCCGAGGATATTCTCAACGAGATGTTCGGTTCAGCCTTTCGTGCCCAGCAGGCAGGTGGTGCTGGCGACTTTGCCAGCAGTAGCGGCGGTGGCGGTTTTCATCAGCAACAGGCTCGGCCGCAATCCGCCGACATGAAGGCGAAAGCCGCTGTAACAATTGATGACCTCGCGCGCGGCAAGACCAGCATCGTGCTGCCGGACGGCAAGTCTCTGTCGGTTTCCATTCCGGCCGGTGCAAGGGACGGCCAGGTCATCCGCCTTGCGGGCAAGGCAAAGGCTGCCCCCGGTGCAAAACCCGGCGACATAATGCTGACTCTCGTCTTCAAGCCCCACCCGTTTTTCCGGGTGGACGGCACGGACTTGCGCGCTGACCTGCCCATTCCGCTCGAAACTGCGGTCAATGGCGGCAGTGTTTCCGCGCAGACACTTGACGGCAAGGTGGCGGTGAAGGTTCCGGCCTGGACGAATTCCGGCAAGGTGTTCCGCATACCGGGGCGCGGCCTTCCAAAGAAGGAAGGCGGTCATGGTGATCTGAAATTCACCGCACAGATCATGCTGCCGGAAATCCCTGACGAACGGTTGGTCGAACTCTACAAGGCTGCTGCAAAAAGCTGATCCCCAACCGGAGCGGAGCCGTGGTTTCCGCGCTCATGCCGCCGCCTTCTGCCCGCTGGCACCGTCGCTCCTTCGGGGGTTGCCACAGTCCTGTCTTGCAGGCTCCGGGGCCTTGTGCCATATCCCGCTCACACTGTTTCAACCGTATCAGCGGAGTTTGCACATGTCCGGGGAAGAATCATCCACCGCATCCAACAATCTGATGGCCGGAAAGCGCGGTATCATTCTTGGACTTGCAAACAAGCGTTCCATTGCATGGGGAATTTGCAAATCGCTGGCAGATGCGGGCGCGGAAATCGCGCTGACCTATCAGGGTGAGGCCTTGGGCAAACGCGTTGTACCGCTGGCAGAGGAACTAGGTGCATGGGTGGTCGGGGAATGCGACGTGACCGATGAGACCTCCATGGATCGCGTTTTTGCCGACCTGGAGAAGAAGTGGGGCAGGATGGATTTCATGGTCCATGCCATCGGCTTTTCCGACAAGAACGAACTGACCGGGCGCTATGTGGACACGTCGCCCGCCAATTTTCGCATGTCCATGGACATTTCAGTCTACTCCTTCACTGCGCTCGCCCAGCGCGCGGAAAAGCTGATGAGCGAGGGTGGCTCGATGCTGACGCTGACCTATTACGGAGCGGAGAAGGTAATGCCCCATTACAACGTGATGGGCGTTGCAAAGGCGGCGCTGGAAGCATCCGTTCGCTACCTGGCGGTTGACCTCGGCAAGCAGAATATCCGCGTAAACGCGATTTCGGCAGGTCCGATCAAGACGCTGGCAGCATCAGGCATTGGCGACTTCCGCTACATCCTCAAATGGAACGAATACAATTCCCCGCTCAAGCGCACGACCACGATCGAGGAGGTTGGCGACAGCGCGCTGTATCTGCTTTCGGACCTTGGCCGGGGCACATCAGGGGAAATCCTGCATGTCGATTCGGGCTATCACGTCGTCGGCATGAAGGCGGTCGATGCGCCCGACATCTCCGTTGTGAAAGACGAATAAGAGGCCCGTCATCCCTTCCCATCCGGTCATATACTATGTTCGACATGGCCTGACTGACTGGAACGCCGAGAGCCGTTTTCAGGGCAGAATGGACATTCCGCTCAATGATACCGGCCGCGAACAGGCAAGGCGCAATGGCATTGTATTGTTCGAAGAACTGGGCAGTGCAGGGCAATTCGACTTCATATCCAGCCCCATGCATCGCGCCCGTGAAACCATGGAAATCATCCGCGACCAGATGGGGCTTGTCCCCGCTGACTATGCCACCGATGAGCGGCTGATCGAACGGGCCTATGGTGAATTCGAGGGCGTTTCGCTGGCTGAACTGCGTGAGCGGGAACCGGAAGCCTATCAGCGCCGCAAGGGCAATGACTGGCATTACACGCCGCGTGGCGGGGAAAACCTGCAGGCAACGTATGAACGCGTTGCCCCCCTCCTCGACTGCCTCACCGTCCCGACCATAATTGTCGCCCATGGCGCAGTCGGGCGCACGGTGCGCAAATACATGCTGGGTCTCGATGAACAGGTGGCGGGGTCCTACACATTTCCGCAGGACCGGGTGTTCCGGTTCGAGGAAGGGCGCGAAACCCTGATCTGACTGGAGAACCGGAGTCGGATGCCTATTCGCAGCGCAGAACCACGGTTGCGGAATAGTCGCCAGCTTCGAACACTTCCCCTACCGGCTTGCGCACACGTAGATGGACCCGCACGGTATTGGTGCCATGGTTCAACGTTTGCGGCGTATCGGTACGCGCGATATTGGTAGCGCCGGTGACGCGGTAGGTCGCAAAAAAGGTATTGGGCTGCGTATCCTCTGGCGGCTGGGCATCGAATGCCGAGGGGTTATCCACTGAAATCGTGAAGGTGTTCCCGGTACTCGTAACCGTCGCCCGGCCCGGTGCACCATCGGCGAAGGCAGAGTTGAGAACGCGAAAATCAGGCCGCACGCCAAGGGTGCCATTGGCATCAACCACGATGGCGCAGCTGTGGGTTACCGTGCCGTCAAATTGCACGTCGCTGCTGGCCGCAACTGAAGCGGTCGGCCAGGTGAAGGCCCCCAATAGTATAGTCAGCAAACGGTAATTCATGACCCACCCCAAAATGCGCCCAATTCATGCATTTAACCGGTGAAGGTAACGCGATAGTTCTTCATTTCACTCAACAGAGGTGGTTAATTTCCCCTTTCTGCAAATGATCAGATTCAAACAGTTTCCAACCGCCTTCCATTTATCCGGGAAAGGCACTAGAAACGGGCAATCTTTCGGCTTCGTCAAATCCAGTCAGCATCCTCATGTCCCATAACACTTTCGGCCACCTCTTCCGCGTCACCACCTGGGGCGAGAGTCACGGCGCGGGAATTGGCTGCGTGATCGATGGCTGTCCGCCCGGTATCCGTTTCAGGCTCTCTGAAATCCAGGCACAACTCGACAAGCGCAAGCCCGGCCAGTCCCGCCACACCACCCAGCGCCAGGAAGCCGACGAGGTTCATATCCATTCAGGATACCTTGCGGACGAGGATGATCCCGATACGTTGATAACCACCGGCACACCGATTTCACTGGCCATCTGGAATACTGACCAGCGCTCCAAGGATTACTCGGAAATCCGCGACCGCTACCGGCCCGGCCATGCCGACTTCACCTATGACACCAAGTATGGCTTTCGCGACTATCGCGGCGGAGGGCGTTCCTCGGCGCGCGAAACAGCCGCCCGTGTTGCCGCAGGTGCCCTCGCCCGCAAGATCGTTCCCGGCCTGACGGTTCGCGCCGCCCTCGTACAAATCGGCGACAAGCCAATCAATCGCGAAAACTGGGATTGGGAGCAGGTTGGCCGCAACGCCTTTTTCTGCCCCGATGCACAAGCAGCCGAGGCCTGGGACTCCTATCTTGATGAAATCCGCAAAGGGCAAAACTCGGTCGGCGCAGTCATCGAAGTGATCGCTGAAGGCGTGCCAGCGGGTATCGGCGCGCCGGTCTATGCCAAACTCGACCAGGATATCTGTTCCGGCCTGATGTCGATCAATGCCGTGAAGGGCGTAGAAATCGGCAACGGCTTTGAAGCAGCGCGCATTACCGGTGTCGAAAATGCCGATGAGATGCGCATGGGCGCTGACGGCAAGGTCGAGTTCCTCTCCAACAATGCCGGCGGCATTCTGGGCGGTATCGCCACGGGTCAGCCGGTCGTGGCGCGCTTTGCCATCAAGCCGACTTCCTCAATCCTCACGCCAGTAAAGAGCGTGACGGCAAAGGGTGAAGAAGTCGATGTTCGCACCAAGGGCCGGCATGATCCGTGCGTCGGCATAAGGGCAGTACCCATCGGCGAGGCTATGGTCGCCTGCACGATTGCGGACCATTACCTTCTTCATCGCGGCCAGACCGGACGGGTCTGAGCCCCATTTCAAGAGAGCAAGTTCATGAGTTTTGATCAGGCAAAAGTTGCCGAAGCCCTGCGAGCCTTCGAGGCCGGTGAAATCCTCGTTGTCACCGATGACGATGACCGCGAAAACGAGGGCGATTTGATCGTCGCGGCGATCCATTGCACCGGCGAAAAGATGGCATTCATCATCCGACATACCAGCGGCATTGTCTGCGCGCCGATGACGCTCGCTGAAGCCAAGCGGCTGAACCTTGCCCCGATGGTTGCCGAAAACGATGCGCCCCATGCAACCGCTTTCACGGTTTCGGTCGATTACCGCCACGACACGACAACGGGTATTTCCGCCGAGGAACGCACCTCGACCTGCCGTGCCCTTGCCAATCCCAATGCGGGCGCAGCCGACTTCGTGCGTCCGGGGCACGTCTTTCCACTGGTTGCCAAGGAGGGCGGCGTACTCATGCGCTCGGGCCATACAGAGGCGGCAGTGGATCTTTGCAGGCTCTCCAACCTTCCACCGGTCGGTGTCATCTCCGAACTGATGAATGAGGATGGTACGGTAATGCGCGGCGAACAGGTGCGCAAATTCGCCGCCGATCACGGGCTGAAGATGATCTCGGTCGCCGACATGATTGCCTATCGCCAGCGGCAGGAAAGCCTGGTTGACCGGGTGAGTCAGCAATCCATCCAGACCTTTGGCGGAGAGGCAAACGCCTACACCTACAGTACCAAGTGGGACCCGATGCACCACCTTGCCATCGTCTATGGCGACATCAGGGATGGCAAGGATATTCCGGTCCGCCTGCAAATCGAATCGGTCATCGATGATGTCTTCGGCAAGGAGGATACGCTGCGCCTGACGATGCAGGAATTCGCCAAGGGCGGCCGCGGCGTGATCGTTTACCTGCGTGAGGGTTCGGTCGGTGTTGCCCGGCGTCCGGAACAGGATACGATTGTGGGTCACAAGGAAGATCACGGCTCGGCCAAGACCCGCAAGGATGAGTGGCTCGAGATCGGTCTTGGTGCACAAATCCTGCGCGACCTCGGCATTCAGTCCATTGTCCTGCACGCCTCACGCGAACGTCATTATGTGGGGCTGGAAGGTTTTGGTATCGAGATTTCCAGCACGAAAATCCCGGATTGAGAATCATGTCCAGATCTGCGCTGCTCACCAGTCTCGCCCTGCTTGCCAGCCTTGCCATTGGCAGCGCGGCACAGGCACAATCCAGCTGGAAAGCGACATTGCTCGAGGCAGACGAGATACCGGCAGGCGTCTTCGATGAAACGCGCCAGCCCGCTCCGGACGGCCTGCCTGACGGGTTGATCGATATTGCACCATCTGGCGACATACGCCGGGCATGGTACTCACAGCCGACCGAACGCTACCCCCATGCCATACTCGGCGATGGCGTCGAGGCGGGAACGCTCAATATCCAGACCGAAAATGGCGAGCGCTTCAGGATCGTGCTTCCCAAGGAAGAGGTTTTTGAGGACCGCTATCCCCGCATTGCAGATCTAAACGGGGACGGCCTCAACGAGGTCGTGACCATCCGTGCTTCACTCAGCCTTGGTGCATCGGTAACCGTTTATGGCATGAACGGAGAAGCCTTCGTCAAGAAGGCATCAACCGGCTTTATTGGCCGGGCCAATCGCTGGCTGAACATTGCCGCTATCACACCGATGACCGGAACGCGCGCCAATGAGATCGCCTTTGTCTCCACGCCCCATATCGGCGGCACGCTGCATGTGGTGCGTTATGCGGGTGGGAAGCTGATCAGCCTGGGCAGCGTAAAGGGTTTTTCCAATCACGAGATCGGCTCAAGGGAAATGCGCCTTTCGGCAGTTGCCGATGTTGATTCCAACGGGCGGGCTGATATCGCCGTTCCCTCGGCGGACAGGAAGAGCCTGCGCATCATGGGCTTCAGTTCAGGCGGCCTGACCCAACTGGGCAGTGCGCAACTGCCTGCTGCGATCGACAAGGCCATCGGCCTCAAGACCAGCGGACAGAAGGGCTTCATCGTCGGCCTGGACAACGGCGAAGCCTACCTGGTGCACCCCTGAAGAACAAAGGTATCCACCAACAAATGGCTTGCATTTGTTGACAGACCGGCCAAAACGCTTTCCTCTCGCACAGAGGAAGAATTCATGGTCACGCGGCTTTATCATCATCCGGTCTGCCTGGAGCATGTCAATGCGCCCGGCCATCCCGAGCGTCCCGAACGGTTGAAGGCCATCGAGGAAGCCCTGGCCGATCCTGCCTTTGACAGGCTGGAGCGCCACGAGGCGCCGGAGGCTGATACCGGCCATTTTGAACTGGCCCATCCCGGGAGTTTCGTCAAACGCGTCGAAAGCCTGATCCCCGAGGAGGGGCTGGCGCGTATCGATGCCGACACATCTGCCAATCCGATGAGCTGGCTGGCGGTCAAGCGTGCTGTCGGCGGGGCACTGGCGGGCGTGGATGATGTCTTCGAAAAGCGCGCCGACAATGTGTTTGCCGCCGTGCGCCCTCCCGGACATCACGCGGAGAAAACGACTGCCATGGGCTTTTGCCTGATCAATTCGGTTGCCGTGGCTGCGCGTTTTGCACAGAAGAAGCATGGCGCCGAGCGGGTGGCGATCGTCGATTTCGACGTCCATCACGGCAATGGCACACAGGATATTTTCGAGGCAGACGGAACGGTCCTGTTCGCCTCCTCGCACCAGATGCCGCTTTATCCGGGCACTGGTGCGCTCAGGGAAACAGGCGTTGGAAACATCTTCAATGCGCCGCTTCGCGAGGGGGATGGCGGCAGCGCCTTCAAGGCCGCCTGGCGCGAGCGCATCCTGCCGGCGGTAGATGCGTTCGAGCCCGACCTGCTGCTGATCTCAGCCGGCTTTGATGCCCATTACCGCGACCCGCTGGCCGGATTGCAACTGACCGCCGAGGATTTCGACTGGGTAACGGGCAAGTTGATGGAACTGGCCGACAGGCACTGCGAAGGACGGCTCGTCAGCCTGCTGGAAGGCGGCTATGATCTGCAGGGCCTTGCCGAATCCACCGCGGCACATGTAAACCGGCTGATGCACGGATAAACGAAACCGGACCCACGGGAAGCGATATGAGCGAGAATGCCGACATCAAGGAAATGAGCTTTGAGCAGGCGCTGGACGAACTCGAGAAGATCGTTGGCGGCCTTGAAGGCGGCAATGTCCCGCTCGACAAATCCATTGCCCAGTATGAACGCGGTGAAGCCTTGCGGGCCCATTGCCAGAAGCTGCTTTCTGCTGCCGAGGCAAAGGTAGAGAAGATCCGCCATGGCGCTGACGGCAAGCCAATCGGCACGGAGCCGCTTGATCCCGAATAGGACCGGACCGTGGCTGTGGCCCGTTTCTGCCCTTTCTGTTTGATCGGCCTGCCACCTGCGACTGCATGCGACATGGGATGTTGGATCGCGATTTCCTATTTTGACTGCGTGAACAATATTCTCTCAGAGTCAGGTTTATGAAAGCTGTTCGTTACATTTTGTGGGGCCTGGTGGCGCTGGTTGCTGCGGGCGTTGCCTATCTGACGCTCGACAGGATTGTTCCGGAAGAGAATATCCGCCTGGGCTCGGACTTCGAACTGCAGTCATCCAGCGGCGAAATCGTGCGTGACGAGGACCTGTTGGGTTCGCCGCATCTCATATTCTTCGGCTTTACCCATTGCCCCGAAATCTGCCCGACAACGCTTTACGAGACCACCGGCTGGATGGAAGCGCTGGGAGACGATGCGGAAAAGCTCAAGGCTTATTTCATTACCGTTGATCCCGAGCGAGACACGCCGGAAGTACTGGCCAACTACATGAGCCCGTTTGCAGGAAAAATCGAGGGCCTGACGGGATCGCTCGAAGAGATGGACAAGGCGGCCAAGGGCTATCACGTTTTTTACCGCAAGGTGGAAACCGATGACGGTGATTACACCATGGACCATACAGCGAGCGTCTACCTGATGCGTGCTGATGGCACATTCCAGGGTACCATCTCCTTTGGCGAGGACAGTGAAAGCGCGATTGCCAAGATCCGCCGTTTGGTGAATGGTTAGCACGCAAACAACACTCAACGGGTAAAGCGCCAATGGCATTGCCACTCAAGGTCTTTCTCATCATTACAACGGGCCTTTTCTTCGGTGCAACGGTCTGGCTCTGGCTGAGCGCGGGACCGCAGATTTTCGTGACCTATGCCGAGACCTTTGCGCTCTGGTGTTTCTAATCGGTGTGTTTCTGGCCGGGATTTTTACACGGCCCGGATTCAATGCCTGATACCGGTGTGATACAGGGCATTTACCCTTGCTTGACCATGCAAACTTGCTTTGCGTTTACCCTGCCCCTTTGCGCTTCCCTAACGCGGACCTGCTAGTCTACTTCCCAACCAGACCGGAAAACCGGCCAGAGGAACAGGGACGCGAAATGAACAATACACTGAGGAAACTCGCCTTGCTTGCCTTTTCAGGCGCAGCGCTCGTTGCCATGACAACTGCCGCACAGGCTGATGTGCATTCCAGCATCGAATATCACGGCGGCAAGGCAACCTACGACAAGCGCATTGCACAGGCTGCCATTGAGCGGGCTGCGAAAAAGATCGGCGACCTTCGCGGTTCGATCGAAGGCGCGGAGCCAAAGTATTTCCTGACCGATGAAGACCTGAAGAACCAGTCCAGCCAGCTTGGTTTTCCCATTATTGACGAGTCACGCCTCGAGCGCGAAATCGTGACCGGTGCTGTTCGGATCATGTAGCCTGATCCTGTGGGCCCATGGCCCCGTATGCAGGCGCCGCGACCTCTTGCAATCGCGAGGGGATGGCTTCATTGCTGGGCCATGGTGAAATCCGAAAAAATACGGCTGGACCAGCTTCTGGTCGACAGGTACGGCTATGAAAGCCGCTCGCGCGCGCGCGATGCCATTTTGCGCGGCTGCGTCAGCGTGGATGGCAGGACAGTCACCAAGCCCGGACTTGCCCTTGCAGACACTGCCCCGATAACCATCTCGGACGAGGCCGGCAGTTATGTTTCGCGCGCCGCGCTGAAGCTCGTTGCAGCACTGGAAGCCGAAGGGATAGAGGTCTTGGGCAAGACCTGCCTTGACCTTGGCGCGTCTACTGGCGGGTTCTCCCAGGTGTTGCTCGAAGCAGGCGCGGCAAAAGTGTTCGCAGTCGATGTCGGCAGCGCACAAATGCATCCTTCACTGGTTGACGAGCCGAGGCTGGTCAATATTGAAAACCTCAATGCGCGTGCGCTGGAAGCCAGTCACCTCGACGGGCAACAACCTGAAATCCTTGTCAGCGATCTGAGCTTCATCTCGCTCAAGCTAGCTTTGCCGCCGGCACTTGCACTGGCTGCTCCGGGCGCGACGGGCATTTTCCTGGTCAAGCCGCAATTCGAGGTTGGACGGGACCGTCTTGGCAGCGGCGGAATCGTGCGTGATGAAGCGCTCGTCGAGGCAACCGCAACCGATCTGGGCCAATGGATCGACCAGCAGCCCGGATGGCGCCTCTTGCGTCTCCTGCCCTCTCCGATCAAGGGCGGGGATGGCAATCGCGAATTCCTGATGATCGCAAAAAAGGACCGCGTGAATGGCCGAACCTGAAATCGTCACTATCAGTGCTTTGGGCGCGCAGGGCGACGGTATCGCGACGCTGCGCGAAAAGCAGGTCTATGTGCCATTCGCGCTGGCGCATGAAACGGTCAGTATATCCGGCACGGGCGCAAGGCGGGTATTGGAGCGCGTAATCACTCCATCCCCGGACCGGATAGTCCCCTTTTGCCCGCATTTTGGACGGTGCGGCGGCTGCCAGGTTCAGCATCTTGGAGACAGTGCCTATGTCGCCTGGAAGGTCGAACAACTGGCGAGCGCCTTCGCGCGCGAGGGTCTGACCATCGAGCCACAGCCCCTGCGCCGTTTCGAACGCGATGCAAGAAAGCGTGCTGTGCTGACTGCATCGTTTGGTTCAGGGGAACTGTCGCTGGGCTTTGCCGAAAAAAGCAGCCATTCGCTGGTGGATGTGGACACCTGCCCGATTCTCGTCAAGCCGCTCAACCGGATCCTGCCCCAGGTCCGATCGCTGCTTCAAGTCTTCAAGCCGGTACGCAAGGACATTCGGGTGCACCTCTTGTCGGCGCGCAATGGCACCGATATCGCGCTTTCCTTTTCCGGCAAGAAGCCTGACGGCCTGATCCGGGCTGTCAGCGCCCATCCGGCAGTATCAGCTTTTGCGCGCATCTCCATCAATGGCGAAACGGTTCTGGAACGTGAACGCCCGATTCTCGAAATCGGCCGAGCGCTGGTGTCACCACCGCCAGAGGCCTTTGTCCAGGCATCTGCTTCGGCGGAAGCTGCGATGGCTGAGCTTGTCTCTTCCCATCTTGCGCCTTGCAACAAGGTTGCCGATCTCTTCAGCGGCTTTGGCACGTTCGCCCTGCGGCTTGCGGAAAATTCGCTGGTCCATGCTGCCGAAAGCGATGGCGATGCGCTGGCAGCGCTTGACCGGGCATGGCGCGAAACCGGTGGAAAGCTGAAAGCCGTCACCCATGAAAAGCGCGATCTTTACCGCCGCCCGATGATGGCGAAGGAACTCAAGGGTTTTGACGGTGCGGTGTTCGATCCGCCGCGCGCAGGCGCTGAAGCACAAGCGCTGCAACTGGCGCAATCAGGCGTCAGGAAGATAGCTGCGGTTTCCTGCAATCCGGTTACTCTGGCGCGCGATTTGCGGCTGCTGGTTGACGGGGGTTACCGGATCGTATCTGCCACACCCATTGACCAGTTTGCCTACACGCCGCATCTTGAATGCGTGATTCTGTTGGAGAAGCGCTGATGGATTGGCCAACTTACCGTATCCTTGCGCTCAGCCTTGACCTGCCGAAGGTCGAAGAGGCCACCAGCTGGGGAAATCCCTGCCTCAAGGCACATGGCAAGTTATGGGCCTGGTGGAGCCCCAGCGAAGATGCGCCGGTCTTCAAGATGCAAAAGGAAGAGCGTGATTTCCTGATCGACGTGGACCCGGAAACCTTTTTCGTGACGGACCATTACAGGCCGCACAATCTTGTCCTCGTCTATCCCGGCAAGCTGGATCCCGAATGGGCAAGGGCGCATCTCTCGAAAACATGGCGCGAGATGGCACCGAAACGGTTCCTGAAGGAATGGGACAACGAACAGGGTGCCTGAGACTGACTCAGCCTGCCTTTTTCTGACCCTTCGCCATGAAGGCCATGAAGGCTGCCTTTGCCTCGTCGGAGGTCAGGCGCTCACCGAACAGGACCGCCTCCTCCTTCATGCGCGCCAGCACATCGGAACGGTCGCCGCGCACCAGCTTGCGTGAAATCGCCAATGCCTCGGGCGGCTTTGCCGCGATATCAGCGGCGACCTGGCGGGCAGCTGCCTCAAGCCCTTCGCCTTCAACGACCTTGTTGACGAGACCTGCGGACCTTGCCTCTTCGGCGCTCCAGCGCGCCCCGGTGGCGAGCAGTTCAAACGCCTTCTGATGACCCATGATGCGCGGCGCGATCAGGCTGGAGCCTGCTTCCGGCACCAGGCCCAGATCGACAAAGGGCGTCGCCAGCATGGCCCGGTCGGATGCCAGCACATAGTCGCAATGCATCAGCATGGTCGTCCCGACACCGATGGCCAGACCGTCGACACCGGCAATGAGCGGCTTGCGGCTCATGATGATCGCTTCTAGGAAATCGAAAACGTCCATGGAATCGCGCTGGCCGGACATGGCGATCTTCATGAAGTCGGAAATGTCATTGCCAGACGAAAATGCGCCGGGAACGCCGAGAAAGAGCGTGGCGCGAATGCCCTCATCGGCCCAGCCGGATTTCACGGCGGCTGCCATGTCGCGATACATGGCTGCGGTAATCGCATTCTTCTTTTCGGGGCGGTTCATGCGGATTGTCTGAACGCCGCCTTCAACGCTGACTTCGATAGGATTGGTCATCATGTTTCCGTTAAGCAACGCTGAGGAGTGAGCGGGCAGAGAGCAGGCTTTCGGCTCCCTCGGTGACAGTGCTGCGCAGGGCAGCGCATTCACAGAGCAGGTTCTCGGCAAAATACCGCGCCAGGACGGCATGTTCCTCCTTCGGACCGTTGAGGCCGGCCTTGGCAAGATAGGCGCCTCCGGCGGCAAGACCAAACAGGCGCAGATACGGCGTTGCACCCGCCAGCACTTCGGCGATCCGACCATCCTTGAGACCGGCCAGCATCCAGTCGGTTGCAGTCTCCACCTCGTCGAGGGCCCGTGTCAGCTTGCCGGCAGTGTCGCCGAATTCGGGATGGTTTGCGCCGCGCACCTTGTCGGCAATCTCGCGCAACTCGCCGATATAGGCCTTGACCGCCTCGCCGCCTGAAAGGGGCAGCTTGCGCATCACCAGATCGATGGATTGAACGCCATTGGTGCCTTCATAAATCGGGTTGATGCGGGCATCGCGCAGGAACTGGGCAGCACCGGTTTCCTCGACAAAGCCCATGCCGCCATGGATCTGGACGCCGATGGAGGCAACTTCAACGCCCATGTCGGTCGAGAAGGCCTTGGCGATCGGGGTAAGGATATTGGCGCGCTCGCTCCACAGGGCGTGTTCAGCGCCCTCGCTTGCCTTTGCCATGTCCAGCGCGTGGGCGCAGGAATAGCAGATGGCGCGCGAGGCACGGATCATCGACTTCATGGTAAGGAGGTTCCGCATGATGTCGGGATGTTCGATGATCGGCGTCATGCCCTCGGTCGTCTGGCCCGGCGCCCTGCCCTGCTTGCGCTCATGGGCGTAGGCAAGGGCATGCTGATAGGCTGCCTCGGCAACAGCGACACCCTGCACACCGACATTGAGGCGGGCATTGTTCATCATGGTGAACATGCATGCGAGACCGCGATTTTCCTCGCCAATCAGGTAGCCGACAGCGCCCTCTCCCACGCCACTGTTCTTCCAGTTGTCGCCATAGATCATGACGCAGGTTGGCGAGGCGTGGATGCCGAGTTTTTCCTCGGTGGACTGGCAGAAGACATCGTTTCGCGCACCAATGCTGCCGTCATCGCCGACCATGAATTTCGGCACGAGGAAGAGCGAGATGCCCTTCACGCCCTCGGGCGCATCGGGCAGGCGCGCCAGAACGAGATGGCAGATATTGTCCGTCATGTCGTGCTCGCCATAGGTGATGAAGATCTTCTGGCCGAAGATGCGGTAAGTGCCATCGCCCTGTGGCTCGGCCCGCGATTTCAGCGCGGCAAGATCGGTGCCGGCCTGTGGCTCGGTGAGGTTCATTGTTCCGGTCCACTCACCGGCAGTAAGCTTTGCCAGGAATTTTTCCTTCAATGCGTCAGAACCGTGCTTTTCCAGCGCCTCGACCGCACCAACCGTCAGCAGCGGACAAAGCGCCCAGGCCATCGATGCCGAGTTCCACATTTCGCTGGCGGCAACTGCCATCATGGTTCCCAGTGCCTGACCGCCATATTCCTCGGGCCCGGCAATCGCATTCCAGCCGCTCTGCGCCCAAGCCTGGTAGCTTTCCTTCCAGCCGGTGGGCGTGGTCACCACGCCATCCTTGGCGTGCGAGCCCTGACGGTCGCCTGGCCAGTTCAGCGGAGCGATTTCCTCGGAGGCAAATTTGCCTGCTTCCTCGAGTACTGCATCCACAAGGTCATCGGACAAATTGGGCAGTTTGCCGCTTTCGATGGCCTGCGTCATGCCGGCAACGTTTTTAAGGGCAAATGCAATTTCCGACACGGGTGCGCGATACATGAATTTTCCTCCGGAACCACTGGAATTGGCCTGATCATGGCCCTACAGAATTTTGACGTTTACGTCAATTAATCTTCGATTATTCCCCCTGCAAATCCCTGCCGTGGCGATTCCGGCGGGCCAGCTCCATTGGGGCTTGCGTGATTGGCAAAAAGAACTTCCTTCACACATAACTGGGCTTTGCGCTTTTTCCAGCTACACGATAAAGAAACCGGCAAAAGGGAACCCATTCATGCCGACAATCGTCGCAGTCAAATCCGCCGACAATCCGCTGGGCCGCGCCGTACGGGACCTGCGGGCCGGAAAGCCTGTGGCAATACCCACGGAGACGGTTTACGGCCTTGCAGCGGACGCCACAAATGGCGAGGCGGTTGCGCGGGTGTTTGCCATGAAGGGGCGACCCTCGTTCAATCCGTTGATCTGCCATGTGGACGGGCTGGTGATGGCCCATGAAGTGGGCCTGATAGAACCGGCGGCACTGGAACTGGCAAATGCCTTCTGGCCCGGACCACTGACCATGGTGGTGCCCGCCCGCAGGGAGAGCGGCTTGAGTGAGCTGGTCACTGCAGGGCTAGGCACGGTGGGGCTGCGCTGCCCGGCCGGCTTTGCCCGCGATATCATCAGCGCGCTAGGAAGGCCGCTGGCTGCCCCCAGCGCCAACCGGTCCGGCCGCATTTCACCTACCTCGGCCGGGCATGTGGCGGGCGAATATGAAGGCGAAGAGCTTCTTGTCATCGATGGTGGCCCCTGCCCGGTTGGGGTCGAATCCACCATAGTGAAAATTACCGGCAACACGATCACGCTTTTGCGGCCCGGCGCAGTTACCGCCGGGGAGATCGAGGCCGTTACGGGAATTACGCCTTCGCTGCCGCAATCTGATGCCCCGATACAGGCGCCCGGCATGCTGGCCAGCCACTACGCGCCGGATGCAGCCGTAAGACTCAACTGCACCAGCTGCAACGATGGCGACGCCTGGCTGGGTTTCGGCAACCTTGTCGCCCCGCAAAATGCTGCCATCTCGATCAACCTCAGCGCCGAAAGCAATCTCGTTGAGGCTGCTGCCAATCTGTATGGCCATTTGAAGAAGCTCGACTCGGGCAAGGCCGCCACGATCTGCGTTGCGCCGATTCCCATGGAGGGCCTCGGCATCGCAATCAATGACCGGCTGTCACGCGCTGCGGCACCACGGCCAAAAACTGCAAATGAAACCGCAAACAAGGCCGCCCAGTGAGCCTGCCGCAAAACCTCATCGACGCCTTCATCGAAATTGTCGGCAGCAAGGCAGCTGTGACCAGCGGTGCCGACCTTGCGCGGCATGTGGAGGAAAACCGGTTCATCTTTTCAGGCAGAACGCCGCTGGTCCTCAAACCTGCCACAACGCGGGAAGTTGCCGACATCATGCGCCTTGCGCAGCAAACGGGTACGGCGATTGTGCCACAGGGCGGCAATACCGGCCATTCTGCCGGGGCGCAGCCTGATGAAAGCGGCACCCAGATCGTTGTCTCCCTTGAGCGGATGAACCGTGTGCGCGAGATTGACCTTGAAGGAAACACCATGACCGTCGAGGCCGGCGCCATACTGGAAAACATCCAGAAGAGCGCCGACCTCAATGACCGGCTTTTTCCGCTTGCGCTTGCCTCGCAAGGCTCATGCATGATCGGCGGCAATCTGTCGACCAATGCGGGCGGGGTTGGTGTCCTGTCCTATGGCAATACGCGCGATCTGGTGCTTGGCCTTGAAGTGGTTACGCCGCAGGGCGAAATCTGGAACGGGCTGCGCAGGTTGAAAAAGGACAATACCGGCTATGACCTGCGCGATCTGTTCATTGGTGCCGAGGGAACGCTGGGGATCATCACGGCCGCGGTCCTGAAACTCTTTCCAAAGCCGCGCGGCAAAGTGGCTGCCTTTGCCGGCCTTGCGAGCCCCAAAGCTGCCCTGTTACTGCTGCAAATGGCGCAGGCGCTTGGCGGCAAATCAGTGACCGCCTTTGAATTCATGCCGCGCTTCGGACTTGAAACCACGCTGGCGAGTTTCGACAGCCTGCGCGATCCGCTGAACGGTTCGCATGAATGGTATGTGCTGATGGAGGTATCCTCGGGGCGCAGCGAGGAGGCGGCACAGGCACTGGCGGAGGAAATCCTCTCTGCGGCGATGGAAGCCGGCCATGTCGAGGACGCCACCATTTCGCATAACGAAACCCAGCGAGCCGCATTCTGGAACATTCGTGAATGGATGCCCGCTTCGCAGAAGTCACTTGGCGGTTCGATCAAGAATGACATTTCCGTGCCTGTTCACCGGGTGCCGGAATTTCTGGAAAGGGCTGGCCCGGCTGTACGCGCGGTTGATCCGGGTGCGCGGGTCTTCGCCTTCGGCCATCTGGGCGATGGCAATATCCATTACAATGTCTCCCAGCCCGATGGTGGCAGCCAGGACTGGTATCTGAACATGCGCGAGCCGGTCAATGCGGTCGTCAATGCGCTGGTGCTTGAGATGGATGGCTCGATTTCGGCCGAGCACGGGATCGGCAAGCTCAAGCGGGATCTGCTGATCGCCACCAAGCAACCGGTAGAACTGGAAATGATGCGCGCCATCAAGCGGGCGCTCGATCCGGCCAATATCATGAACCCGGGCAAGGTGATCTGAGGCAGCGCTGCGGTCGGCGCGCCAGCGCATTAAGTCATTGAAAAGACTCCTTACCCAATTCCTACATACTGCAACAATTCAATAACCACACATTGGAGTAACGAAGGATTCACCGCGTTCCTTAAGCGGTTATGGCATGGGCGCGCCTATACTGACCCCAACACGGAAGACAAAAAACAAAAAGAAACCGTGACAGAAGCACCGGCAAAGAATCGGGCTCTGAAGGGAAAACAGAGAGGCACTCATGGCACTCATGGCCGATACCGCGAATGATGCGGCGCAAGTAAGACCTGCATTCTTCCGACTGGACCCATATGCGATCCCGGGCCGGATCGCGTTCAGCCATAACAATATCCACTATACGCTCGACCGCACCGGCGTTTCGGTCAAGATGACCATGCCGAAGTCCGGCCTGCCGCTTTCTTTTGCCCTGCCTGCACGCAGCTTCAAGGGCATTGCAGCGCGCGCCGTGCAGCACACGGATGGCAGCCATACGGTTTCGCTTGAACTTCATCACAGCGATCCCGAACTTTGCATTCCGGTGCTGATCGCAGACAATCTCGATGATATCGCCGCCGACTGGCACTCATGGAGCCGCCTGATGAAATTGCCCATGCTTATGCTCGATGAAGACGGCATGGCGCAGCCAGTCCGCGAGGAACTGGGCATGGTGATGGTCGAGGATCCGATTGCACGGCGCAAGCGCATCACGGCATACAAGCCGCGCCCATGGTTCCTGCGCCGCCGCAAGGCAGGCGTGATTGGCGAAGTGAAAAAGATTTCGGCAGCCGAACTGATTGCCAGAAACTGATCAGGAGCGAATGCTCCAACGAGAATGGGCGGTGCCCCAGGGGCGGTGCAGGTCTTCGGACCTGTGCCGCTCAACCAACTATATTACTCGTTCGAACGCGCCAAACACCCTCGCTCCGGCCTGACCGGCCGCCCGCTCACTGCGGCAATGAATGCAACCGGATCATGTCAGGATGCTGACAAAAAGCCCAAGGAACAATATCCAGCCGAAGGGGCTGTTCGACTTGAACAGTTGAAGGCTCAGGACCGGATTGTTGAGTTCAAACGACTTGACCTGCCAGGCCAGGTGCCCCGCACCGATGGCCAGGCCAGCCCATGCCGGCCAGCTCAACCCGGCCAGATGGAATGCCGCTGCCCATAGCAGCACGGCAACTCCATAGAGGCCGGCGAGCGCCCATCTGGTATTGTCGGCAAACAGGCGCGCCGTTGATTTGACGCCGACCAGCGCATCATCCTCGATATCCTGATGGGCGTAGATCGTGTCATAGGCGATCACCCAACAGATGCTGCCAAGATAGAGCAGTATGGCCGGAAGCTGCATTTGATTGGTCACCGCCGTCCAGCCAACCAGTGCGCCCCAGGAAAAGGCAAAGCCGAGGAAGAGCTGCGGCCACCAGGTTATCCGTTTCATGAAGGGATAGATGACTATGGTGATGACCGATACAAAACCGGTGATGATGGTGGCGAGGTTGAATTGCAGCAGGATTGCCAGTCCTGCCAGCAATTGCAGGAAGAGAAAGGCTGCCGCCTTTTTCTTCGTGACGCGCCCCGACGGAAGTGGGCGCGATCGCGTGCGGGCAACCTTTGCGTCAATATCCTCATCTACCAGATCATTATAGGTGCAACCCGCGCCTCGCATGACAAAGGCACCGATGGCAAAGAGGATCAGATACCAGGGCAGCAGGGATTCGCTGACGATCCAGCGCAGTCCGTCGACAGGTGTCTCGGCCGGATTGGGCAGGGTGGCGAAGGCCATCGCCGCCGCCCACCAGCAGGGCCACATGAGGAGCTTCCAGCCAATGGGACGCTCCCAGCGAGCCAATTGGGCATACGGCCAAAGCCCCGGGGGCAGAAAGGTGTGCACCCAACTGCCGCGCAGGGCATCGGCAACCATCTTGTCTTCATTGTTCATGACATGGTTGTGTGTGGCTGGCAGCCTTTCGTCAAGACTGCCAGTCGGCCCACAATCATTAATTCAATACCTATTCGAGGACAAAAGTGATCAACAGGCCGACCCGGTATTCGGTGATCTTGCCGTTTTCGACCTTTACCTTGGAATCCTTTACCCAGGCGCCCTTGACGTTGTTGAGGGTTTCATTGGCGCGGGCAATCCCGTTCTCGGTGGCTTCGTCAAATGAATTTGGTGAAGAGGCGATGATCTCGGTAACGCGTGCAACGGACATTTGAAGTCTCCTTTTGGTGATCGGTTCGGCAAGCAATGAAAAGCAGCAGCGCTTCATCAAGAGCCGTGCTTTATCCTGCTTCGGGCCAACGCATGGAACGGGCCATGGTTCCGGAATGCCGACTGGCACAAGGGGCGGTTTTGGTGGATTGGCGTTTCACCGCCTTTTCGCCGTGCCATGCCGGTGCTAATCAACCGCAGGCAAATGGCATTGGCGCGAAGGAAAACTGCATGGAAATTCTACTGATCGGTTCGGGTGGACGCGAACATGCACTCGCCTGGAAACTGACCCAGTCCCTCAATTGCGACACGCTCTATTGCGCGCCGGGCAATGCGGGGATCGCCGATCTTGCCACCATCGTTAGCCTCGATGTGAATGACAATGACGCGGTTGTAGCGTTCTGCCGGGAAAGCAATATCGGCCTTGTTGTCGTGGGGCCCGAACAGCCGCTCGTAAACGGTCTCGTTGACGCACTGGATGCAGCGGATATTCCTGCATTCGGGCCGACCGCCTATGCCGCGCAGCTTGAGGGCTCGAAGGGCTTTACCAAGGATTTGTGCGCGGAGTTCGATATTCCCACCGCCGCCTATCAGCGCTTCAACAATGCGCCAAAGGCCAGGATGTATGTCAGGCAACAGGGTACGCCGATCGTCGTCAAGGCGGATGGGCTGGCCGCCGGCAAAGGCGTTATCGTCGCTGAAACCGTGGAAGAGGCTTGCGCAGCAATCGATGATTGTTTCGAGGGCGCGTTCGGTTCGGCAGGCGCGGAAGTTGTCATTGAAGAATGTCTTGTGGGCGAGGAAGCCAGCCTTTTCGCAATATGTGACGGGCGGACCGCCATGCTGTTCGGCACGGCGCAGGACCACAAGCGTGTTGGCGAAGGCGACACGGGTCCCAATACGGGCGGCATGGGTGCCTATTCCCCGGCGCCCATCCTCGATCAGGTCATGATCGACGAGGTGATGAGCGAGATCATCGTGCCAACGCTGGCGGGAATGTACCACCGGGGCCATCCGTTTCGCGGCATCCTCTATGCCGGGCTGATGCTGACGCGCGATGGCCCGCAGCTGATCGAATACAATGTGCGGTTCGGCGATCCCGAATGCCAGGTGCTGATGCCGCGGCTGAAATCCGATCTTGTCGAACTGATGCTGGCGGCTGCATCCGGCAATCTGCTGGAGGTCGAGGCCGAATGGGACGAGCGAACCGCGCTGACCGTCGTAATGGCCTCAAAGGGCTATCCGGGCGGCTATGAAAAGAACACGGCAATCAGCGGAGTTGCGGCTGCGGAAAAAACCGGCGCACTGGTTTTTCATGCCGGAACAGCCGAACTCGATGGTCAGTTGGTTGCAACGGGCGGGCGAGTGCTCAACGTCACGGGGTTTGGCAACAGCGTTGGCCAGGCGCAGAAATCAGCCTATGATGCGGTTGCGCAGATAAGCTGGGAAAACGGATTTTACCGCAGCGATATCGGCTGGCGCGCCATTGAACGCGAAAAGGCCGGGACATGAGCAATCTCCAAATCAGCGAAGAAGGCAATATCCTCGTCGTTGCGATCAACCGGCCCGACCGGCGCAATGCTGTCGATCTTGAAACCGCAATGGAGCTTTACGAGGCATTCTTGAGATTCGACCAGGAAGACGCCCTTGATGTTGCGATCCTTACGGGCATGCAGGATGCATTTTGCGCAGGAGCGGATTTGAAGGCAATCGGCACGGAAGATTTCAGCCAGCGTGTGCCCGCAGGGGGCGAAGGCAGCTTCGCACCGATGGGTGTTTCGCGCATGGAACTTTCCAAACCCGTGATCGCCGCCATAGAGGGCCCGGCCGTTGCCGGTGGCATGGAGCTCGCCCTGTGGTGTGACCTTCGTGTCATGGCAGAAGACGCGGTGATGGGAATCTTCTGCCGCCGTTTCGGCGTGCCGCTGGTCGACATGGGCACGATCCGCCTGCCCCGGCTGGTCGGCCAGTCACGCGCCATGGACCTGATCCTGACGGGCCGGCCTGTCAATGCGGAAGAAGCCCTCGCCATCGGCCTTGCCAACCGGGTTTGTGCGCCCGGTGCTGCCCTTCAAACCGCCTTCGCGCTCGCAAGTGAAATTGCTGCATTTCCGCAGGCCTGCATGCGCAATGACCGCCAATCAGTGCTTGATCAATGGTCGCTGGCGCTTGATGATGCCATTGCCAATGAAACCCGGCTTGGCCTTGAAACCATTTCGACCGGGGAGACCGTTTCAGGCGCAGGGCGCTTTGCCGGCGGCGAAGGCCGGCATGGCAAGTTTGGCAGGGAATAAACAATGATTTTTGCAGCCCTCAAGGCACTTCACCTGCTGGCACTGGTGTTCGGCTCCGCCTCCGCCCTTGGCAACATCTACCTTGCGATCACCAAAGGGCCGCATGACCTTGCCGCGCCCGGCTTTACCAACATGCTGCGCAAGGCCTATCGATATACGTCGCTTTTCGCGATCATCGTCCTGTGGGCAACCGGGCTGACGCTGATGTTCTGGCGCCATGGCATCTGGATCGAGGGCTTTGCATTCAATGCCAAGATCGCCTTTGCGCTGGTGCTGACCGCGATCATCCTCTTCATGAACCTGATGGCACCGGGCTGGACGCGTTCGGGTGGCCCGCCCTCCTATGTTCCGGCGCTGCACTGGATAGGGGCAATCTCGCTCATTCTGATCGTCACCCTGGCAGCTTTCGCGTTCGGGTGAGGCGACTGGTTGCGAAAAACTAGAAGCCTCCCAGAAGGCTCCATATTACGCCCACTGCGACGGCATCGGCTGCCAACTCGCCGACACCATCGTCACCGGATTTCTTTTGGGCGGAAGCGGTCCGGGTGTCCTGGCCTTGAGAGCTGTTTCGCGATTGGGAAATCTCGGCGACCATGCGGGCAGTTTCCTCATCGGCGCTGAAACCTGCAGTCTTCAGGATTACAACGACAGGCTCGCCCGACGGATTGGCAAGGGCTTGGGCCAGTGCGCGTTTACCTCCCGCCTTCGCCCCGTTGTCGATGAGAAATCGGACCACTTCCGGCTTGTTGAAAGCTGCGGCAACCGTGAGCGCCGAACTGTCGGGATGGAGAACTTCGCAGGTGACGCTGGAGTCCTTCGCCAGCCGGTTCACATTTGCTCCCTTTTCGACGAGGTAACGCGAAACCGCCACCGAGCCGGATTTGGCCGCATACATCAGCGGCGTGCGCCCGGCACAATCTGGCGTGCTGATCTCGCCACCAGCCTCTACCAGCGTGCGGAGGATAGTGATGTTGCCCTCTCCGGCAGCAGTGTGCATCGGCGTTGAATTGAACTTGTTGTTGGTGCCGTTGACGTCCGCGCCGTTCTCGATACCGGCATTCACCGCCCGCAGGTCATCATTCATGATTGCGTAGTTCAATTCACCAACGGACGTCGATGTGCTTGAACAGGAAAAAAGCAGTGGCGCAAGGCAGACGACGCCTGCCAGCCCGGTCAATCTCGTCTTCATTTCCAACCCCCCAAGGTCGATTTTGGGGTCAAGCCTACACAGCATGACATTGATTTCAATAGGTAAACGGTAAATTTTCTGAAAAACTGCCCGGTGAATGTGGATCAATCCGTGCAGATCAGTCGGTATATCCGGCCAATTCGCCGCTGATAACATAGCGCAGGATATCGACCACCTGGCCGGTGGTTTCGGCGACCGCAAGTGCTGCTGCATCCACTTCCTTCAAGGCGTGCTGGTGGTCGGCGCCATGCATGATGATGACCGGCTTGCCCAAAGCAGACGCATAGCCCGCATCGAACGCCGCGTTCCACTGCTTGTATTTTTCACCGAAGCGCACGACGACAATATCGGCTTCGCCGATCAGCGTGCGGGTGCGGATGGCATTCATCTGCGCGCCCTTGTGATCATGCCAGAACTTGTCGGGTTCCGCGCCCAGGATCGCCACCCCGCAATCATCCGATGCTTCGTGATGGGTGACCGGCGCATCGACGTGCACCGGCAGGCCGGCCGCCTTGCAACCCTCCTCGATCTGTTCACGCCAATCCGTGTGGATTTCGCCGGAGAGATAGAGTTTCCAGGTTTTCATTTTGGTGGATTCCCAATGATCAGGCATCCTCGGACAAGCAAAGCGCTGATATGAGGATCCATTCCGTGATGTTTTTGCCTGCAATTCAGTTCGAGAGATAACGGTATGGATCATCGGGTCAAGCCCGACGATGACGGCCAACGGTTATCCACCAATCCTGCTCAAATCCGCAACCGTTGCCGTGGCAGCGCAAATCCTTTCGCTCAAGCGGGCAGGCTGCGCAAGTGGCCGGGCGGGTGCGGGCTGACCGCCCGGCTCGCTCTTCGCTCGCTCACCCGCTGATTTTTGACAAGTCAGCCACGGTCGCCGTTGCGGCGCGGATGCGTGAAAGAAGCGCCAGACGGTTGGCGCGGACGGCTT
>CAZIPH010000004.1:109606-115726 GCA_964541115.1 uncultured Salaquimonas sp. | reverse complement strand
GGCCCAGATATACAGGAAGATCAGCGCCCAGAAGTGCACGATCGACAGGCGGTAGGAGTAGACCGGGCGGTTGGCCTGCTTGGGAATGAAGTAGTACATCATGCCAAGGAAGCCTGCTGTCAGGAAGAAACCGACTGCGTTGTGGCCATACCACCACTGGGTAAGGGCATCCTGGACACCGGCGAAGACCGAATAGCTCTTCACGCCGAGGAAGGAGACCGGAATGGCCATGTTGTTGACCACATGCAGCATGGCCACTGTCACGATAAATGACAGGAAGAACCAGTTTGCCACATATATATGCGGCTCCTTGCGCTTGATGATCGTTCCCAGAAAGACAATCAGGTAGGCAACCCAGACAAGGGTCAGCCACAGATCCACATACCACTCTGGCTCGGCGTATTCGCGGCTCTGGGTAATTCCCAGCAGATAGCCGGTTGCAGCCATGACGATGAACAACTGATAACCCCAGAAGACGAACCAGGCGAGATCGCCGCCGAACAGGCGGGCCCGCGAAGTCCGCTGGACGACGTAAAATGATGTTGCGATCAGCGCGTTGCCCCCAAAGGCGAAGATCACCGCCGAGGTGTGCAGCGGACGAAGGCGCCCGAAGTTGAACCACGGCTCTAGGTTGAGGCTTGGCCAGGCGAGCTGTGAGGCGGCGATGACGCCGATCAGGAAGCCTGCAATCCCCCAGAATGCCGTGGCGATGACCCCGTATCTGACAACGCCGTCAAGATAGCCGGCATCATGGTCATGCAATGGAATGGATGCTGCGGCGCCAAACTTGACACGGCGCAGGAGCAGCACGGTGGAGAGAGACAGAACAACCAGCAGCACGATCATGTGCTGTTGAAAAAGGGTGTCCTGTGCAAAAGCGGCGCCGAGCAGTGCGACAAACGCAAAGAGCCCGACAGCTAACGCTTCAAATCCGTTTTTCATCTGAAATCCCCTTCAGAACTTTTTCGGCAATCCCGCGCCCGGCCCAGGCCTGGTTGATTTGGAATCGCCGCTGTACCCGGCTTAAATCGCAACAGGTGCGTTACTGCGCCTTGATCTGGATCAAGGAAGCCGACCGGGGAGCGTTATACCTATGACGCAATGATGATTTGCGGATGCGCAATCGAGCCGTGGCCCGGAAGGGAAATGACATGACCGCAAAAAAAGACGACACTACGAATGTGACACACTTCCAGCACCGCCAGGCAAGCAAGGCGCAGACCCCTCCGGACGAAGCCGGGCCTGAGGAACAGGCAAGCGAACGCCTGAACAGTGAACGCCCCGGAAACCAGCGAGTCGGTGAAGTGTTCGTCTTCCCCAGCGCCTTTGGTGACCGTGACCTTGCCCGCATTGCCAAGCGCCTTTGCGAGCACATGAACCTCAACTACAATCTGTGCTGCCAGTTGGAGCATATTGCAGATGGCTTGCCGGACAATGTGGATCGGCAGGAATGCCTTTATGTCGCCCGTTCCGTGGTGCCGATGGTCAAGCTCTCCCATGATTTCGAGGAAAGCATCCTTTTTCCGCTATTGAAGGAAAAATGCGGTGAGAGTGAACAGCTCAACCAGACCCTTGACCGCCTGCAGGCCGAACACTGGGAAGACGAGAGCTATGCGTCGGAAGTCCATCACGGACTGATATCCTTTGCCAGCGGACATTCGGATGTGAATGTCGATTCACTGGCCTACATGTTGCGCGGCTTCTTCGAAGGGATGCGGCGACACCTGGCCTTCGAGCGCGAACATGTCCTGCCGCTGCTGCAATCGGTGGATGCCAGGGCATGATCGACCCGCAAGCCATCCTGGCGAAGTATCCCGCCCCCGTACCACGCTATACCAGCTATCCGACCGCACCCCATTTCACCGATGGTCTTGGCCAGCAACTGATGGGCGAAGCCCTTGGATCGATTGAGCCGGATGAGCGTATCTCGGTTTATGTTCACGTACCGTTTTGCGACCGGATGTGCTGGTTTTGCGGATGCCACACCAAGCAGACCCACCAGTATGCGCCGGTTGCGGCCTATATGGCGAGCCTGAAGGCGGAATTGGCTCTCCTAAAGGGGCGGCTCTCCTTCCGACCGCTGATCGGACACCTGCATTTCGGCGGAGGCTCTCCGTCAATGGTCTCAAACGATGACTGGACTTCGTTCCGCGCTGCCCTCGACGAGGTCTTCCGGATCGACGCGGAAAGCGAGATCAGTGTCGAAGTCGATCCCAATGATCTCAATGACGATACCCTTCGCGGCCTGACGGCATTGGGCCTGACCCGCGCGAGCATCGGCGTTCAGGACTTCGATGATCGGGTTCAGGCAGCCATCAACCGGCCACAAAGCTTCCAGGATACGCGCCATGTTGTCGAAAGGCTCAGGGAAACCGGCATTCACTCGCTGAATATCGATGCCCTTTACGGACTGCCACTGCAAACCCGCGAGACGATTCGCAAGACCATCGACGAGGTGATCAGCCTGTCGCCTGACAGGGTGGCGCTGTTCGGCTATGCGCATGTGCCATGGATGAAGAAGCACCAGCAACTGATCCGCGACGAGGACCTGCCGGGAACCATTGAGCGTTTTGACCAATGCGAGATCGCCAGGAAAGCGCTTTGCGAGGCCGGATACATGCCGATCGGTTTCGACCATTTCGCAAAGGCTGGCGATTCGATGGCAATTGCCGCACAGACCGGCAAACTGCGGCGCAATTTCCAGGGATATACGACTGACGACTGCCGGACGATGCTTGGGCTCGGTGCTTCCTCCATCGGGCGCTATCGCGGCGGCTATGTTCAGAATATCGTGGCAACAGGTCAATACCGCGCCGCAATCGAACGCGGTGAACTGCCAGCTGCAAAGGGCTTCCGCCTGGTCGAGGATGATCACATCAGGGCGCACATGATCGAGCGGCTGATGTGCGACTTTGCCATTGATACATCAGAGCTGGGGGAAGCGTTCGGCAAGGTAGCGCAGGGCTATGTGGCCGAACTCGCTCATATTGCCTCGCAGGAAAGCGATGGCCTGTGCACGATGTCGAACGGGGTTTTCGAGATCCCGCAGGATGCACGCAACTTTGTCAGGATTGTTGCAGCAAGGCTTGATGCCTATTTGCCTGGCACCGCATTCCGCTATTCGAAGGCGGTCTAGCCCGCATTCTCGCAAGCATCCTCAAGCCGGTCGAGATTTGGAACGATGACCGTACGGTTGTCTTCCAGTTCGATGATGCCAGCCTTGCGCAACCTTGTTATCTGCCGGCTGACAGTCTCTATGGTCAGACCAAGGAAATCGGCAATGTCGGCACGCTTGAGAGGCAGTTCGAAACGCGCGCCAATCCGGTGAACGTCTGATTCGGGATTGATGTTGGTGGCTATGAGATACAGGAAGCTGGCAACTTTTTCGCCTGCGGTCTTGCGTCCGAGGGTCAGCATCCAGTCCCGCGCCTCGTCCAGTTCCTTGAGGGTCTGCTCATGCAGCTTGTGCTCCATCGTGGGAGATTCACTGATGATCTTTTCCAGCACATGCTTGGGAAAGGAACATACCCGGACACTGGTGGCTGCTTCGGCGCTCACATCGCTGGAAGTGCGAAACGGGCGGCCCATGAAATCGGGGGCAAATTGCAGACCGACAATCTGCTGGCGGCCGTCGGCCATGAGCTTGGTCAGTTTTACGACACCACTCAGGATATTCGAATAATTATGAATGTCCTCACCGACCGCGATCAGTTCCTCGGCGCTGTCATAGACATGTTTCGTGGTATGCTTGGCCAGATAGGTCAGGTGCTCGGGGCTGAGCGCGCCGCAAATACCCTGATGCCGCGCCTCACAGGAACGGCATACAGCCGGTATATCCGAATTATGGATATCCTTGCGGTTGCCCGCGCTGTCCTCACAAGCCATCTTGCACTCTGCCATTTCATGAAGGCGCATGGAGCCGGTACAGCGCCATTCCGTTCTCCATCCCGACCGGAATTGAATCATACATGACCGCGCAGCGCAACGTTGGTGGGCAATCATGTGTCAATAAGTCTCTTGTCACCTGAAAGGTGCCCGGGAGCCATGGATCCGGTGCCAAAAGGCGGGCTGTGGTTTGAAACCATGCAACCGGCCGATCACGATTTACGTTCCGTCATGCATATCCCAGCGCACCTTGTGTACATCGAGGAAATCTATGGAGTGGATTACCGTGCCGTGTTCGCCCAGAAAGCAGACATTGAAATTCGGCTGGAGGTCGCCATAGCCCATACGGGTGGGATCTCCGGAAAAATCCGGCCAACAGGTATGGTTGGTCGAGCGGGGCGCTGAATATGGAATTCCACATACCTGCCCGCTCAACGAATAGTGGCAGTGACCGAAGAAGATGTGGCGGATCGTGTCGGCATTTTCAGCCAGAAGGCGTTGCATTTCGCGCTCTTGCACAATCCCGATGAGGTCGGCATTGGCTACATGCACCGCAATCGGGTTGTGATGAAGGAAGAGCCAGGCTCCCATATTGTCCTGGCGGGCCTCATCAATACGGGCCTCCAGCCAGGTACGGCGCTTTTCGCAATAATGGCCGGCATGGGTGCCAGGTTCACTGGTATCCATGTAGATGAATACGCCAGCCGGTGTATCCTCCGTCCATTGCACGAAACCATGCCTGTCACGCGGCACATTGGTGAAAACGGACGTAAATGTCTCGCGGTTGTCATGATTGCCGATCATCAGCCGAGGCGCCTGTTCTCCCTTCAGGGAACTGGCTTCCAGGATATCCTGCAATTGGCGATACGATGCTTCAAGGCCGTGGTGAGTGAGGTCGCCCGTGATGACCACCCTGTCGGCATCGCTATGGAATTCCTCGACATGACGCAGGCATGCCTCGAAATTCGCAACCGGGTCGAGGCCCAATATGGGTTCGGGGTTGATGTGGATGTCTGAAATGTGGACCAGTTTCATGGCAGTTCCCGTTGCAGTTCCCATAGGTTCGCGAAAGGATATGCTATACGTCGCTTGTTTCATGCTCGTGACAGAAAGCATGACGGACTCCGCCAGCCCTTGAAAATCAGGAACTTATGGGGGCTTGCGGGTAATTTTGACAAACCGGGAAAATGGTACGGTTGGGTGGATTCGAACCACCGACCTCTAGAGCCACAATCTAGCACTCTAACCAACTGAGCTACAACCGCACGGGTCCGTTCGGACGCTGGTCCAAATACGCAGTCATCGGTTATTTTGCAAGGGTAATTTGCAATTCGGGCAACAGGCGGTTCGCCCCCGCCCAATTAACCGTCTTGATTAAAACAACGTCGCTTGCGGTGGCAGTTGCTGGACCAAAAAGCCCAAAAAAGATATTAACAAGCAGTTAACGTGGTGTTTTGGGCCGTGGTGTAGTGCGTATGAGCCAAACAGAATATTCCTTTCTCGACTACACGGTGATGCCCTTCTTGCGAAAGAGGGTCATTTCACCTGACGCTGCCATCGTGTTTTCCAAGGATTTGAGCCGAGTCTTGTGGGCCAATGCAATCGGAACCCGTCTATTTGGCGGCGACCAGGTGATCGACCTGCTGGAAGTGCGTCTTTCGGCACAAAAGCCGCTGATACGCCAGTTGATCAACGCAGCAAGCCAGTTGGGTGCGGACGATGCGGTTGTACGCACTTTCAGCGTCACGAGGGGGCTGAAGAGCGAAAATGTGCGCGGTGAACTATCGCGTATTGCCCTGCCAGATGGCGAGGACGCACTGCTTCTGGTTTGCGCACAGGATGAACATGGCCACCGCTACCGCGAGCATGAACTTGCCGAGTTGTGCGTGGAGAGCCTTGACGGCTTTGCAGATGCGGCGTCGATCATTGACGAATACGGGCTGATCCTGGCTTCCTCGCGACAGTTCGATGCCTTCGAGATCGACCCGATCACGCTTGAAATGCTGGTCAAGATGGTCGCACGCGAAGACGACCGGCTGGTAAAGCGGGCGATACAGACCGGCAATGGCGAGACAATCGCGGCCGGGCTCGGGCGCATTCGCGATTTCCCTGCGCGTTTCATTGTCGTGCTGGCTGATCCGAACGACAGTGCCGACTCTCAGCTCGATGATCTCGATGATGATCGCGGCGAACTGGAGGGTTTTGACGCGGTTGTCGGTGTGCCAGAGGGAACTG
>CAZIPH010000004.1:0-109506 GCA_964541115.1 uncultured Salaquimonas sp. | reverse complement strand
TACGGCGCGGCCACTTCGGCAGGAAACGAACCGGCGGTAAATGCCGTCACGGAACATGATCGCGACGAGGTGATCTTTTCCGCGAACGATGATGACGACGAAACAGATCGCCGGATAGATCCGCAAACCCCTACAGGTGACAATAACGGGGATGCGCACTTCGACAGAGACGCTGGCGATAACGGCCAGGAAAGCGAAGCTGCTCCCCCTTCCCTCCTCGACCGATGGTACTTCACAGACGGCCCTGCTTCAGGCAGTCAAGAGGATATTGAACGCAGTGCCGAGGCGTCATCACAAGCAGCAGCCCAGGCAACAAGCACGGACGCGGCACCTGGTGCAGCTCCGGTACGTTTTGCCTTCTCGATTGATCGCGAAGGGATCATCCGCTCCGTTTCACCGGAACTGTCAGAAGCTGTCGGTATCCGGTCAGCTGACATAATCGGCAAGAACTGGGCCGAGATTGCCAGCGAGCGCGGTTTTGATGAGAATGGCATGATTGCCGGCTTGCTCGCAAAGGCCGACACCTGGTCCGGCAAATGCGTCCTTTGGCCCGTTGACGACACAGACATGGTTGTTCCAATCGACCTGGCAGCCTTGCCGGCCTTTGACCGCGAACGGCGTTTTGACGGGTTCCGGGGGTTTGGTATCATTCGCGAGCGCGACGCGGTGATTGATCCGGAGGCCCGCGGCCTGAAGACCGACTGGATAGCCGGGCACGCAGAGCCAACAGTAACTGACCCACGTACAGATGAATGGGCAGAACAGCACGACAAGACAGACGGATTTGGCGGCTGGAAAGGTGCCGACGGCATTTTCGCTGATGATCTTGACGAAGGTGAGGAAACAACCCCCGGTGATGAGGCACCCGAAACCGGAGCAGAGCAACCTTCAGAGCCGGAGCCTGACTTGTCTGAGCCCTCGCGCGATGTGGCGCATAACGTTTTTCACTTGCCAAGCTACAAGAAGGGTGTGACCCCCGCCCGGGAAGCTGCCGAGCGCGAAGGCGAGAATGGTGAAATCGAAGGAGATGCAGGCCGCGAAGATGAGGGCACGGGATTGAACGGGCGTGAAAAGCGCGCGTTCGACGAGATCAGCCGCAATCTTTCCGATGAGGAGGAGGCAGCCGCAAAGGCATCGCGATCGGATGATTGGGAACGGGATGCAGAAGATCTTGCGCTGGACGATTTCGGCAACGAAGGCGGTCAGGAGCTCTTCGAAACTGAGCCATACGATCAGCCGGATTCTGGGGAACCATATGAAACCGGGCCGGCCGAAAGGGGCGCGTCCCTGCTGGGCGGGTCAAACAGCGTGATTGCCGGACTTGATTTTCCGGTTCTTGTCTATCGCGCAGGTGACACGCTTTTTGCCAATGAGGCCTTGCTGGAAGAGACCGGATACGATTCGCTTGAGGAACTTGATGCTGCGGGGGGCATTGAGGCGGTTCTGGCTGCCAGCGATGAGGATGAGGACTTCAGGGCATCGGGAACCACCATGCTGCGCCGCAAGGATGGCAGCAGGATCAGCGTTCATTCCCGACTGACCAAGGTCGAATGGGACGGGGTGCAGGCCTTGTGCCTGGCTTTCGACGCTACCGGAACGAGACGGGAAAGCGAAAGGGCGCCTCAAAAAGCCGCGCTCGACATGATGCGTGTTTCCGAGCTTGAGAATATTCTCGAGACAGCGACTGACGGGCTGATGATAATCGATGGTGAGGGCCGGATTGAATCCCTCAACACCTCAGGTGAAGCCCTTTTTGGCAAGGACCAGATGGATGTGGTGGGCAAGCCCTTCACCAGCCTGTTTGCGACCGAAAGCCGTGGCGTACTGGAGGCCCATCTGGAAGAATTGAGAGCTCCGGGCGTTGCCGGTGTGATGAACCAGGGCCAGGAGGTTATCGGTATTGAGGCCAGGGGAAGGCTGATTCCGCTTTTTGCCCTTATTGGCAAGATAGGCAGTTCCGACCGGTTCTGCGCAGTTCTGCGCGACCTCACGGACTGGAAGAAAACAGAAGAAGAACTCGTTGAGGCCAAACGGAAGGCCGAGACGGCCAGTGACCAGAAAAGCGAGTTCCTGTCACGGGTATCCCATGAAATCCGCGAACCGCTGACCTCGATCATCGGCTTTTCCGATGTGATGATCGAAGAGCGCTTTGGCAGGATCGACAATCCGCGCTACCGTGAATATCTCAAGGACATCAACCGGTCGGGCATCCATGTCCTCGATTTGGTCAATGACCTCCTCGACATCTCCAAGATCGAGGCGGGCAAGCTTGAGCTTTCCTATGAAGCGGTTGATCTCAACCAGCTGGCGGCCGAAACCGTCGCCCTGCTTCAGCCAAAGGCCAACAGCAAGCGGATCATCATCCGCACTTCGCTTTCACGCGCTGTGCCAAAGGTTGTGGCGGACGCACGCAGTATTCGCCAGATTATCCTCAACCTCGTTTCCAATGCCATTCATCACTCCGACCGCAACAGCCAGGTCATCGTCTCCTCAACTTACGAGGAAACCGGGGAAGTTGCGCTGCGGGTTCGCGATACCGGCATTGGAATGAGCGCGGAAGAGCTGAAACGCGCGCTTGAGCCGTTCTCCCAGTTGAATGACGAACGGGGTGAAACAAGCGGGGGAACCGGACTTGGCCTGCCGCTGACAAAGGCGCTGGTCGAGGCAAACCGGGCCTATTTCGAACTGGAAAGCACCAAGGGCGAGGGTACGATAGCCCATATCCAGTTCCCCTCACAGCGGGTTCTTGCGGACTAGGATCTGGCAGGCCGGGTCACGGCCTGCGGTACAATCGCGCAGATCAGGCGGAGAATGCTTGCACCTCGGCCGGTTTAGCGCCAATAGCCATGGTTCATGAGCAACCGATTGACCAATGATGATCAGGGACGGATCTTGCCAGGCCGCGGTTTTCTGCGAAGCCGGGGGCGCTTCGCATGGCTTGCGATCGTGCTGTTCCTGGTTGTCACCAGCAGCCTGCCGCTTTTTTCCCTGTTCTGGCAGGCGACCGGCGACAGCCGGGGCGTTTGGCCCCACCTGCTGGTCAACGTCCTGCCCGCTTCTTCCCTTACCACAGTCGTGTTGCTGGCAGGTGTTTGCACCGGCACGATCATCATCGGCAGCGGCACAGCCTGGCTGGTGAGCCGCTACCGGTTTCCCCTGCGAAATTTTCTGCAATGGTCGCTGATCCTGCCACTTGCCATTCCAACCTATGTTGCAGCCTATGCCTGGGGAGAGTTCGCAGACTATACGGGACCCCTGCAATCTCAACTGCGCTACATTTTCGGGTTCCAGACCTCCCGCGATTACTGGTTTCCCGACATCCGTTCGACCGGTGGAGCGGTACTGCTCCTCAGTCTTGTCCTGTTTCCTTATGTCTACCTGCCGGCACGGCTGGCTTTTCGCCAGCAAGCGGCAACCCTGATCGATAGCGCAAGGGTCCTTGGTGCCGGACCATGGCGGATCTTTTTTGCGATAGCGCTTCCTGCAGCCCGCCCTGCCATTGCCGTTGGTGCCATACTCGCCCTGATGGAGACCTTGAATGACATTGGCGCGGTGGAATATCTGGGTGTTCGCACCCTCACCTTCTCGGTATTCGATACCTGGCTGAACCGTTCCAGCCTTGCGGGAGCGGCACAATTGTCATTGGTCCTGCTGGTCATCGTCGGCGCGATGATGGTGCTCGAAAAATACTGGCGCCGTGAACAGAGGTTCCACACGAACCGCCAGCAGGTGCGGGCACCAGATCTCATCGAACTGACGAGGGGCAAGGCCATTCTTGCATCGCTCCTGTGCGTACTGCCGGTGCTGCTGGGCTTTGCAGTTCCGATTTACCAGATGATCCGCTTCACCGTCCGTCGCCCGGAACAGATTTTCGATGAGCGCCTTCTGTCAGCGGCCGGTTCCAGCCTTCAGGTTGCTGCAGCTACTTCAGTTGCCTGTGTGGTGGCAGGGTTCATACTTGTTTATGCGCAAAGGCGCAGCACCAGGCACATCTTCAAGAGTGCCGCCGGTTTTGCCGGCATGGGTTATGCGATTCCCGGAACGATCCTGGCCATCGGTGTACTGACAATGATGACAGGCATTGATTATCAGGTTTCAGCCTTCAGTGAGGCAGTATTCGGGGTCAGTACCGGATTGCTGTTTTCGGGTTCCATCATGGTGATCGTGTTCGCATGCAGTGTTCGTTTTCTGACGATTTCCATGGGCAATATCGAGGCAGGCTATTCGCGTATTTCACCAAACATGGCCATGGCAGCACGGACACTCGGGCGCAATGAGGCACAGGCGCTGAGGGAAATCGAACTACCGCTGATGTTGCGCGCGCTGGGCACTGCCGGTCTGCTTGTTTTTGTGGAAACCATGAAGGAATTGTCCGCCACGCTGCTTCTGCGCCCCTTCAATTTCGAGACGCTTGCCACTTATGTCTACTCAAGGGCATCGCGGGCTCTGTTCGAGGATGCGTCCTTCGCATCGCTGCTGATTGTCCTGTTCGGCCTCGTCCCGGTATATGTGTTAACGAGGGTGGTCATTTCCGAACACAGGCGATGAACCAAATCCTAACCAAAAAAAATGGCGGACCTGAAGGGTCCGCCAGTTGAATTCTCGCAAGGGGCACGTCTGGATCTAGGTTGCGGAAAAAAGGAGCATTTCCGCAGGTTTGCAATAAGTTAAGCCCATAATGACGGTATCCCCTTAACAGAGCCTTAACACGGCTAGGGAAATTTTAACGAAGATTGACAGGCTTGGGGTTACGGTTAATTTCTGATTTACCCCTGGTTAACCACTTCTGTTAGGATTCCATGCTAGCTGCGCAGTTGTGGTATGTTCTCGAAGAGTTTGAGCGCTTCGGGATTTGCCAATGCCTCCTGGTTCTTGACCGCCCTTCCATGAACAATGTCGCGTACGGCGAGTTCGGTAATCTTGCCTGACTTGGTGCGGGGAATATCCTCCACGGCGATCACCTTGGCTGGTACATGGCGCGGCGATGCACCGTTTCTGATGACTGTCTTGATTGTCTTTACCAGATCATCGTCCAGCGTAACGCCCCTGGCGAGGCGCACGAACAGGACAACCCGCACATCGCCTTCCCAATCCTGGCCGATACAGATTGCCTCGTCGATTTCGGCAAGTTGTTCCACCTGGTTGTAGATCTCGGCAGTACCGATGCGCACACCCTGCGGATTGAGCGTCGCATCGGAGCGGCCATGAATGATCATGCCGCCATTTTTCGTCCATTCCGCGAAATCGCCATGGCACCAGATACCATCGAAGCGCTCGAAATAGGCAGAGAGATACTTGCGGTCGCCAGGATCATTCCAGAAGCCGATCGGCATTGATGGAAAGGCTTTGGTACAGACAAGTTCGCCCTTTTCGCCAATTACAGGCTTGCCGTCATCGTCCCAGACCTCGGTTGCCATGCCGAGCATCGGACCCTGTATTTCGCCGATGCGAACCGGCCTGTCCGGAATGCCTCCGACAAAACAGGCAACGATATCCGTTCCGCCAGACATGGAGGCGAGGTGGACGTCCTGCTTGATACCCTCATAGACGAAGCGGAAGTTTTCCGGTGCAAGCGGTGACCCCGTGCTTCCAATCATCCTGATTGCGGACAAGTCGTAGGTCTCTAAAGGGCGCAGGCCGGAATTACGAACGGCGTCTATGTATTTCGCCGAGGTTCCGAAAAAGGTAAACTTCTCCTCGCTGGCATAATCCCACAAAACCCTGCTGTCGGGGGCAAATGGCGAGCCATCGTAAAGCATGAGCGCGGCGCCGGATGCGAGGCCCGAAACGAGCCAGTTCCACATCATCCAGCCGCAGGTCGTGAAGTAGAAGAACCTGTCGCCTTCGCGCATGTTGATGTGAAGCTGCTGTTCCTTGAGATGCTGGATCAGTGTGCCGCCCTGGGAATGAACGATGCATTTGGGTATGCCTGTCGTACCGGACGAAAAAAGGATGTAGAGCGGATGGGAAAAGGGAAGCCGGTTGAACCCGATCGTTTGCGCCTCGTATCTTCCGGGCCCGGCAGCCCAGGTAGTCGCGCTGGCAAAGTTTTCGGCCATCGCGGCAGCGAGTTGTTCTGCCTTGCCCAGGTAATCGGTGATGACAACGCTCTTTAGAGAAGGCAGATTGGCGACAATCTTTTCCAGCTTCTCGCCGATAGGAATTGCCTTGCCATTGTACCAGTAGCCATCACAGGTGATCAGTACCACGGGTTCGATCTGGCCGAACCTGTCGAGGACACCGCCTTCGCCAAAATCGGGTGAGCAGGAGGACCAGACCGCACCAAGCGAGGAAGCTGCCAGCATGGCGATAACCGCTTCGGGCATGTTGGGGACCATGGCTGCCACACGGTCTCCCTCGCCCACGCCCAAATCCCTCAGGTATTGCTGCATCCTTGACACTTCACCATGCAACTCATCCCAGGAAAGGCGGCGAGTGACCTTGTCTTCCCCGCGAAAGACGATCGCATCATCCGGACCAGTGCGGCGCAACAGGTTTTCAGCAAAGTTCAGCGAGCTATCGGGGAAGAATTGTGCGCCCGGCATTTTCATTTCGCCGTCAGTCGCGCGGCTGCCCATGTCACCGATGATGCCGCAATACCGCCAGACCAGCTTCCAGAACGCCTCGGACTCGGAAACGGACCAGGCATGGAGCGCATCGTAACTTCCAAGATCCCTTCCCGCAATTTCGCCCGCTTTTTGGGCAAAATGGGCAAAATGGCTTTCAGACAGGGCTTTTTTGTCTGGGGTCCAAAGAACGGTTCCGATATCCATGTCTTGATCCTGCGCGCCTTGATGTGAAAAAAAATCGACCTTCTGTTAACGCCATAACGGTTTGCTTGCCAGATCAAACGGTTCGAGTGAAGAGAAAATCCGGTGATAACGGCCTTGATGGGTTTGCGTTCAGACTTATTGGGTTGCCGGGTCATGGCAAGTATGAAAATCTGCCTTGTCGGCTGAGTTCCGTGCCGACGCGGGAGCGAAAGTGGGGGAACCGGACCGCCTGAAAGTTGGTGGCCTTTTCTGGAGTATTGATGAACAAGCTTGTGATCGCAGCTCTGTTGGGGGTTGCAGCATTGATTGCTGCCACCATGGCCCTGCCGTGGCTGATATCCAGCGAAGCAGTCAGGGCCAGCCTTCATCAACGTGCCATTGAGATCACCGGTCGCCAAATGACGTTCAATGGCGATCCGAAAGTTGCCCTCAGTCCTTTCCTGGGAATCGAGATCAACGACGTTGCCTTCAAGGGCGGCCCCGACGGCAGGACAAATCTTCTGACAATACCCACGCTTCGGGCCAAACTCAGCGTCACGAGCGCCTTGCGCGGCAAAGTGCAAATCAGCGAGTTCCAGTTCGTCCGTCCGCAGTTCGATCTCCGAATTCTACCCAATGGCAAGACGAACTGGGCATTTGGTGATGGGGAAGTCTGGCAGGTCCTGCAAGAGGCCAAGCGGGTACGTGATCAAACAGAAACGGGCAAGGCCCCCGATCTGAGCCAGGTTTCTGATGTCCCGCTGGGCAGGTTTTCTGTCCTTGATGGCATCATAACGTACGAGGATCTCCAGAATGGCCGCAAGGAGACGGTAAGCAATCTCTCCGGAACCCTGTCCTGGCCATCGACGCGATCTGCATGGAAGTTCGACGGAAGCGGAATTTGGCGTGGCGATCAGGTGGCTTTCTCCTTGGGAGCCTCAACGCCGATCATGTTGCTTGCAGGCGGCAGCAGTCCGATTGTTGCCGATATCAAATCCGAACCCATGACCCTCACATTCAAGGGAGAGGCGAACCGTTTTTCCGATTTCTTTGTTGCCGGCAATGTAACCGCCCGCTCGCCTTCGCTGCGCCGAACGATCAATTTCTTCGGCGGTGACACGGGTACCGGGGCCAGTTTTTCCAACTTCCAGGCAGCGGGCAAAATTGCCGGAACATTGCGCGACCTGCAATTGAGCGCGGGGACCTTTTCGCTTGACGGCAACACTTATTCAGGAAGCTTGCGCCTTGGCAGTGGCGAGGGAGCGGAACGGCGTTTGAGCGGCACGCTGGCCAGCCAGTCGCTCGATCTTTCTCCCTATACAGCAAGCATCGGAACGCCGGACGGAATTTTGTCACTTTCGCGCATTGTGAACAGGACCGAGATGGATATTCGACTGTCGGCGAAAAGCGTCGGTATCGGCGATGCCAAGATTTCCGATTTTGCCGGCAGTGTCATTTCCCGCAAGGGAGAGTTTTCCCTGGACATAGGCAATGCGGCCATTGGTGGCGGCCTTGCGGTCGGCAAGCTTACAGCGGCGCTGGAGGGGGAAGAAGCGGTCCTCGCCACCAAGGTGAACCTGTCCGGTATCAACCTGTCGGCGGTCGACGCGTTCAAACAGTTCGGTGCCCTGTCGCCAAGCGGCATTGCCAATCTGGACGTGGATATGCGCTCCAAGGCTTCGGCAGAGGAGAGTTTCGGCAATAATGTAGACGGAATCTTCTCGCTGAAAATGGAGAACGGACTTTTGCGCGGCGTTGATTTTTCGCAGTTACGCCCCTCCCTTGAAGCACCGGTTGAAGGATCTTCAAGGGTCGAGATCGGCGGTGCATTGGCACAGACACCCGTTCGCGAATTCATCCTGAATGCAAATGTCAATCATGGTGTAGCCTGGATCGGCGACAGTTCATTCCTGATCGATGATTACCGCTCGCGCATATCGGGCAAGGCGGACCTTCGAAGCGGCAATCTCGCAATTTGGGGCCTGATGCAAAAGCAGGATGAAAATGCCGACTGGCGCTCGCACAGCCAGTATTTCCTGGGCGGCACTTTGACCGAGCCGCTCTATGTTCCCCAGTTCACAGTCGGAACTTCGGACATGCCCGGCGACAGGGAGCCACAAGCCGACAAGAGCGGCGAAACAAACTAGGGCTGACCACTTTGGCCTTACTGCCGTCAAAGGCACTGACGCTTCGCGATTTGTCCAATCCGCAAACTGGCTATATATTGACAACGCATTGAATCGGCCATTGTTAGACGGATTTTCCAAAGACGGCACGTTTGGTTCACGCTTGATAGAGTTGTCGTTTGCAGGCAGGGGTTAAGGCAAATACGATGCTGCGATTGATCTCGACACTGGCGAAAATTGCCATCGCATCCATCCTCACAGGCCTTGTGCTTGAAAAGCTGGATCTTTCGGCCGAACAGATCCTGCTGGAAATCGGCATGACGCCCGAAAACGTGATCTCCATGATGGAGCGGGCAATGACCTGGGCGGTGCCGCACCTGATCCTCGGCTCCATGGTTATTGTACCGATCTGGATCGTGGTTTACCTGTTCCGCCCGCCGCGCGGATAAGGAATATCCTATCTGAAATCGAAGACACTCAGCCCTGAAACGAACTCGTCCAGCCCGGCAGGGCGCGTGATCGGCGGTTCGGCCCGTGACAGGCAGCCCTGGCGTTCGCATAGGCGGCAGGCGGGACCCACAGGGGTCGGCTTGATGGCATTTCCCCTGAGCATGTCGCCATAGACCGTTTCGGCGATATAACCGGCATCGCAGCCGAGTAGTACTGCGGTGCGCCTGACCCGTTCGTCAAAGGCACCCTGCGGCCCCTCCAGCGTCCTGGCAATGACCATGAATTGCGACGCGTCGGGCATTTCGACATCCTCCACCAGAATCTTGCCCGGCTGGGCAAAGGCGGCATGGATCGGCAGTTTCGGGCAGGAGCCACCAAACTGGGCCTGTGGATAGCCTTGCGCCCCTGCCCTTCTGAACCGATTGCCGGCATGGTCGATCTCCAGCATGAAAAACGGAATCCCGGGATGGCCCGGCTTCTGCATCATGGTGAGGCGGTTGACCACCTGTTCGAAGGAAACCGAGAACCGCGAACGCAGTACGTCAATGTCATAGCGCGCGCGCACCGCGGCCTCCAGAAAGGCGTCATAGGGCAGGATGAGCGCATGGGCGGCATATCGGGCCAGCTCGAAACGGGCAATGCGTACTGCCTCATCGCTCTTGAGTTTCAACCTGCCGAGCTCTTCCTGGATCGTGTCCGACATGTAGAGCAGGCAGGCCTCCATCGCGACTTCGCGCAACTGGTCAAAGGGCGAAAGGCGCTCGGACAGGAAAAGCCGCATTGAATGCCTGTCAAAACGCCTGCGCCACAGGGGCATGGCATGAACCGGAAGGAGCCTGACAACCACGGAATGCTCCTTGCGAAGCCACTCCTTGAGAGAGCCAAGGAGTTCGGTGCCTGTTGCCAGGCTTTTGGAGAAAACCTCCGCCTGTGCCTCAATTGCCGGGAAATAATTGGCGCGCGACTCCAGCACTTCACGGACCTCATCGGCCGGCAGGCGGGCAGAAACCAGCGTCGTCTCGTGCCCTTCGCGAGCCAGAAGGTCTCTCAAGTCAGACAGGCGTTCCTGGGATTCGCGGTAGGCCTGATACAGCCTGACAATACCATTGGCGGCATTGGGAGCGGCCTCGGCAATTTCTATCAGTTCCTGGTCGCCCGGCAGTTCGTCAGCCAGCAGCGGGTCAGCGAAGACTTCCTTCAGTGCCGCCTGCGATCCTGATGCCTCGCCCTGCAATTCTTCAAGGTTGACCGAATAGGTCGAAGCCAGCTTGAGCAGCAGTTGTACCGTCAATGGTCGCTGGTTGCGCTCAATGAGGTTGAGATAGCTGGGCGAAATGCCGAGTTCTTCCGCCATGGCCGTCTGGGTAAGGGACAGCTGGTTGCGGATCCTGCGAATTCTTGGTCCCGCGAAAATCTTTTGATCAGCCATCTGGACCCCTTTGTTCCGAATTTGCGACCCTCTGGTTTGTTGCGCCCGAGTATTGAATGACGACGCAACACGACAGCACTCGCAGCTCCGATTTGACAATTTTTACACACACTGCGCAATTGCATTTTTTACAAATTTTTACAAAACCTTCAACAGGGTTTGCAAATTCCGATACAGGGTGACACGAATAAGGGGTCTGCAGGCCAAGTGGCGCTTGAATTGACGATGAATTCTGCAAATCTGGAAAACGAACCGCGTTCCTGGTTATCACTGCAAACAAGGAGGCACGACAATGACATATCTTTACAATTTGTGGGCCCAATTGCGCATTATCCTTTGCAATTTCCTCGACAAATCAGCGGATATGTTGACCCTGTCAGAAGAAAAGATGGTGGCAAATCGCGTGCAGGTGGTGGTGCGTTCACGCAAGTGATCGGCTATACAGGGCATGAACAGGCCGGAATTTTGCCGCAAGAGCGGTGCAAACAATCGAATACCTCAGGAGTAGAAACATGAGCACGAAACCACCCGTCAAGGAACGTACCGAGGAAATGGGTTCCTCCATGAATCCTGACGAACAGTCCGCCATCCGCATGGTCGCCAATGACCTGCACAGGCTTAACCAGTCCGTCATGAAGGCGGTTGAGGCCGGCGTGTCGGTCGAACTTATCCGTTCAGCACGCCATCATGGCGGCAATGGAAACTGGGGCGATCTGCTTACGCCGATCATTGTAAAGCAGGATCGCTGACGGGCCGGGATTCTCCTGCCATTGCCCCGGCTCTCGTGACGGGCCGGAACAAGGGTGCAACTGATTTGCAACCCGATCCCTACACATGCATTTGTCTTGCAGGATGAAAGTCCTGCAAGACCTTTTGCTTTCCGCTTTGCAGAATAATGAGGTGAGCAAGCGGTTATTGCATTTTTAAATCGATTTAAATATGATGGCTCCAGATCAGAATCATTCATATTTTTCGGTAACGGTGTCATGACCAGTCAGTTCATCCCGGTTGATCCCTTTGATTATGTGGTGTTCGGAGGCACAGGTGACCTGGCCGAACGCAAACTCATTCCTGCCCTGTTCCGCCGCTTTTGTGACAAGCAGATTCCCGTCACCTCTCGCATTATTGGCGCTGCCCGAAGCGAAATGGATACAACCCAGTATCGCCGGTTTGCCCGGGAGGCGCTGGATACCCATGTCAACCAGGACGAATTGGCACAAAAATGCGTCGGCGAGTTTCTGGACCTGCTCCACTACGTGCCTGTCGATGCAAAATCAGCAAAGGGCTGGCCCGAACTCGCCGACCTTCTGGGCAATGAGGAAAAAGTCCGCGCCTTTTATCTGGCGGTCGGCCCGTCCATCTTTGGCGATATTGCAGACCGGCTGAATGAATACGGACTGGTGCGCGAGCGCTCGCGACTGGTGATCGAGAAGCCGATCGGCAATGACCTGGAAAGCGCCCATTGCCTCAACGAGGTCGTGGGACGGCATTTCCGCGAGGACCAGATTTTCCGTATCGATCACTACCTGGGCAAGGAAACGGTCCAGAATCTGATGGCCCTCAGGTTTGCCAATACGCTCTTTCAGCCTGTCTGGAATGCCTCCTATATCGACCATGTACAAATCACGGTGGCAGAGGATCTGGGCGTTGAAGGACGGGGCAATTATTACGACAAGTCCGGTGCCATTCGTGACATGGTGCAGAACCATCTCTTGCAACTGCTTTGTCTCGTTGCCATGGAGCCGCCCGCATCAGTCGATGCAAATGCCGTGCGCGACGAAAAGCTGAAAGTGCTCCGCTCGCTCAAGCGCATTGATGCCGCTTCTGTCGGCCAGGTCACGGTGCGCGGCCAATACAAGGCCGGCGCGACAAAGGGGGTGGCGGTGCCTGCCTATCTTGAGGAGGTGGACGACAAGAATTCTGACACGGAGACCTTTGTTGCGATCAAGGCGGAAATCGAGACCTGGCGGTGGGCCGGCGTTCCCTTTTACCTGCGCACAGGCAAACGACTTTCCACCAGGGTTTCGGAAATCGTCATCCAGTTCAAGCCGGTGCCGCACAATATATTCGGCAAGGAGGTCGGCACGATCCAGGCGAACCGTCTGGTTATACGATTGCAACCTGATGAAGGCGTAAAGCAGGCCATCACCATCAAGGACCCCGGTCCGGGCGGCATGCGCCTACGCGAAGTCGCACTCGACATGAGCTTTGCCGAGCATTTCGATGCGCATGCCCCTGATGCCTATGAGCGGCTGCTGCTTGATGTCATTCGCGGCAACCAGACGCTGTTCATGCGGCGAGACGAGGTGGAGGCTGCCTGGCAGTGGATCGACCCACTGATCGAGGGCTGGCTGGAAACGGACCAGAAAACGGCAAAGTATACCGCAGGAACCTGGGGGCCAACCGCTTCGATTGCCCTGATCGAACGAGACGGGCGGACGTGGCACGAAGGCGAGGTTTAGGAATTTGCATTTCACGGCATTCGACAATGGTGATCTGCTTGCAAAATGGCTGGCCAATCATGTGGCAGACAGCCTGGCAAGAGCCATAACCAAGCGCGGAAAGGCCAGCCTTGCAGTCTCCGGCGGCTCGACACCCCTGAAGTTTTTCCGCGCATTGTCAACCAAACCAATTGCCTGGGAAAACATATCGGTGCTGCTCGTTGACGAGCGATGGGTGCCGCCCACCTCGAAACGCTCGAACCAGCGGCTCGTAACCCTTGAGCTATTGCAGGACAAGGCGGCGCGGGCGCAACTTATACCGCTCTACAGCGACAAGATCGAAGCTGATGAAATCAGCCTGCGTGACCGGGAACTGGTGCCGCACCTGCCAATTGATATCCTGATCCTGGGAATGGGCGAGGATGGCCATACCGCCTCGCTTTTTCCAGGCGGCAACAACCTTGGCGCAGCGACTTCGCAAGACTGCGAAATGCTGTTGATATCCATGCAGGCCGCTGATGCGGGCGAACCGCGTGTGACAATGACCCTGCCAGCCATAACCGACGCAAGGGAACTGGTTCTCCATATCGAGGGCCAGACAAAGAAGGATGTTCTGGACGAAGCCAGCCAGCCGGGCGACCCTGCTGCTCTGCCTATTCGCTTCGTTCTGTCCAAATGTCCGGATCTGAGAGTGGTCTGGGCACCATAGAAACCTGATTGCACATTCACCGCTCCGTCGGCAATCCCGCGGAAGCCCAAGCCGAAAATGCGAGGCCGAAATGACCGTCAGAAAAGAAATTGCAGCCGTTACACAACGCATCATTGAGCGCAGCAGGAACAACCGCGAAGCCTATCTGGAACGAATTGACGATGCTGCCGTAAAGGGACCGCATCGCTCCGGGCTTTCCTGCAGCAATCTGGCCCATGGATTTGCCGCCTGCGGAATTGGCGAGAAAAAAGCGCTCGCGGGTGATGTCGTGCCGAACCTTGGCATCATCACCGCTTACAATGACATGCTTTCGGCGCATCAGCCCTACGAAAATTATCCCGCGCTTATCCGCAAAGCGGCTGCCGAAGCCGGCGGCGTTGCCCAGGTGGCCGGTGGGGTTCCTGCCATGTGTGATGGGGTCACCCAGGGTCAGCCCGGCATGGAGTTGTCGCTCTTTTCCCGCGATGTGATTGCCATGGCGGCGGCAGTTGGTCTTTCCCACAACATGTTCGATGCGGCCGTCTTCCTCGGTATTTGCGACAAGATTGTCCCCGGATTGGTGATCGCCGCCCTGACTTTCGGGCATATTCCTTCCATCTTCATTCCTGCGGGGCCGATGCCATCGGGGCTGCCCAATGACGAGAAGGCACGTATTCGCCAGCTCTATGCAGAAGGCAAGGTCGGGCGCGATGAACTGCTCAAGGCGGAATCCGCCTCTTATCACTCGCCGGGAACCTGCACATTCTACGGCACCGCCAATTCCAACCAGATGCTGATGGAAATGATGGGGCTGCACCTGCCGGGTGCCAGCTTCATCAATCCGGGCACGCCGCTGCGTGACGCACTGACTACAATTGCGGTAAAGCGTGCGCTTTCGATTACTGCCCTTGGCAATGAGTTCCTGCCGGCAGGCCGGGTGGTCGATGAACGCTCTGTAGTCAATGCGGTCGTTGGCCTGCATGCCACTGGCGGTTCGACCAACCACACTCTGCATTTGGTTGCGATGGCAAAAGCCGCCGGTATCACACTGACGTTGCAGGACATGGCGGACTTGTCCGACGTCGTTCCCCTGCTCGCGCGCGTCTATCCGAACGGCCTTGCGGATGTGAACCACTTCCATGCCGCTGGCGGCATGCCGTTCCTCATTCGCGAACTGCTGGATGGCGGCTTCATTCATGAAGACGTCAAGACAGTGATGGGCGAGGGTTTGCGCGCTTATGCAAGGGAACCGAAACTTTCCGATGGCGAACTCGTATTTGAGGACGCGCCCAAGGAAAGCGGCAATGCAAAAATCCTGACGCGCCATGACGAACCATTTGCGCCAACCGGCGGATTGAAAATGCTCACCGGAAATCTCGGAAAGGCCGTCTCGAAGATATCAGCGGTCAAGCCTGAGTATCGCACCATAGAGGCACCGGCCATTGTCTTTCACGACCAGGGCGAAATCGTCCGGGCATTCGAGAAGGGCGAACTCAACAAGGACTTCGTTGCCATATTGCGTTTCCAGGGACCAAAGGCAAACGGCATGCCCGAACTGCACAAGATGGTGCCGCCGCTTGGCGTGCTGCAGGATCGCGGACACCGGGTAGCCCTGGTGACGGACGGGCGCATGTCCGGTGCGTCAGGCAAGATACTCTCGGCCATACATGTCACGCCGGAAGCGAGCGAGGGCGGGCCAATCGGCAGGATCGAGAATGGCGACATGATCCGGCTCAACGGCGAGGCAGGTACGCTTGAACTCCTCGTCGATGAAAAGACACTCCAGGGACGCAAGGTTGCGGAAGCGGACCTTTCGGCGAATGAATTCGGGATCGGGCGCGAACTGTTCGCCACGTTCCGCGCCGCCGTTTCCGGCGCGGATACGGGTGCCAGCGCGCTCTAGGGCAAGATCAGCCGTCAGCAGGCATCAGCTTGAGCAGGCGCCCGCCGCTGCCGTCCTCCAGTACATAGACGGCACCATCGGGTCCCTGCTCCACTTCGCGTACCCGTTCGTCCCAGCTGAAGCGCTCGGCCTCCGTGGCCGTCTCGCCTTCAAGATCAACATGGATCAGTGCCTGGCCAACCAGGCCACCAATCAGCGCGTCGCCTTGCCAGTCGCCGAAGACATCGCCGTCATAAATGACGAGACCTGATGGCGCGATGGAGGGCACCCAATAGGCTTCCGGCTCGTTGAACCTATCGGTCGTGTCGTGATCGGGAATAGACGCACCACTGTAATGGTCACCATAGGAAACTTCCGGCCAGCCGTAATTGTCACCTTCCTTGATGAGGTTGAGTTCATCGCCATGGCGCGGCCCCATCTCGTGGGTCCAGAGCCGACCGGAGGGATCAAAATCGATGCCCAGCAGGTTGCGATGACCGGTTGACCAGAAGGTCTTTGCCAGTTCGCCCTGGTCCTGCCAGGGATTGCCCGGGGGTACCGATCCATCAGGATTAAGCCGGATGACCTTGCCGAGTGCCTGGTCAAAATCCTGCGCCGGGGTCAACTTCTGGCGATCTCCCGATGTAATGAACATCATTCCCTCATGCGGGCTGCCTTGCGGGCCGAATGCGATACGGTGGGAAAAATGTCCTCTGCCCGTTACCTTTGGCTGCTGGGTCCATATCCGTTCGATTTCATTGAGGGCGGGTTGATCTCCGCTGGTATCCAGCCTGCCCCGGATGACAACTGCCCCGCTTGTTCCCCCGCTTCCGGCTTCCACATGGGACAGGTACACCCAGTTGTTTTCCTCAAATTCGGGATGGAGCACCACGTCCCCCAATCCGCCCTGTCCGCCATAGGCAACCTCCGGAACATTACCCACTTCCCGTTTTATACTGCCATCGCCTGAAACAAGCACAAGATTGCCCTGCTTTTCCGTGATGAGCATCCGGCCATCGGGCAGGAAGGTCATTGCCCAGGGCTCATCGAAACGAGCGATCTCCGTTGCCTCGAGAACTGTCCCCTCATTGCCCTCGATCTCGAAAGCCCAGGAGGGCTGGGTGGCGAGGGTCAGGGCAGACGTTGAAAGAAACAGGCTGACAAGGGTTGGGCGCATCATGATCTCCAATCGGATTCGTTGCGGGTTGTTGCGTGCGTGGTTCCAATACTGATTTAGGGTAGCACGCGTTCAAGACAAAAATTTGTGACGGGGAAATCGTTCCCTGGTTTTTAGCGATTCAATTTAAAATTGTATTATTGTATAATTCCCGTCATGAGAAACTATGATTCGACCGCCCGGCACTGCCGAAAATTGCTGCTGCTTCTTCTGATTGCGGTTCTTTGTGGCTGTGTTCATGCTGGCTCAGCAAACCATTCAACCGATCTTGCACTGGTACATCCGCTGGAAGATGATACGCGGCAGTCCGTGGTCGATCACTTTCAGGCTCTTTGCCTGCGAAAGCCGCTGTTTCCCGAGGAAGCGGCAAACCTTGCAGAGGGATGGGGCTGGCGCGCTGCGTCCGACGAAATACTGGCCGGAGCAGGGCTGGCGGGACTTCGCAAGCAAATTCTCGCCATACCGGGCGGCGGCGCACGGTTTGACGAGGAACAGGTATTGCTGGCTAGAGCGGGAAAGGCAGGAGTTGCCGAACCAAGCGAACAGGGACTGGTCCATATCGCCGCCATTGAGCGACGCATCGCCGGGTCAAGTACAAGATCCACGACCTGCGCGGTCTATTCACATTCGGATTTTCTCAAGACCTGCGAGCAGATTGGCAGGCATGTGAACAGGGCGCCGGACCGCAACCAGTTCTACCGTGAGCGCGATGCCCATTTCATCCAGTGGAATACCAGGCTCGACGGGCTGGCAGCCGTGTTGAGCTGTTCGCGTACGCCGCAGAGCCAGTTGTTTCCCTTTGAGGGGACCATATTGAGCGTGCATGTTGACCATACCGGAACTGCCCGCAAATCGGCCTTCAATACGCCAGCAGTCAGATCCAGCCTGCCTGTTTTTGTCGAGTGAGGGCAGCGAGCGCGTTGCGCATCAGGATTGCCACCGTGACCGGACCGACGCCGCCGGGCACCGGCGTTACCCAGCTTGCCACTTCCAGCAGAGCCTCTGTATCGCAATCGCCTACGATGCGGTTATTACCATCCTCATCGACAATCTGGTTGATCCCGATATCGATCACTGCGGCGCCGGGCTTGACCATGTCCGCGGTCAACAGGCCCGGTTTGCCGACTGCTACCAGCACGGCATCGGCACGCCTTGAGTGGGCGGCAACAGAACGGGTCATGTGATGGCAAACCGTCACTGTCGCGCCTTCTGCCATCAGCATGAAGGCCGCCGGCTTGCCAACGATTTCCGAATGGCCAACCATGACGACTTCCAGCCCCTGCAGCTTCAGGCCTGTTTCCTTTATCAGTTCAACAGCAGCTGCAGCCGTACAGGGCGCCAGAGCGGTATCGTTATAGACAATGTTGCCGATGGAGGCAGGGTTCATTCCCTCCATATCCTTCAGTGGATGGATGGCCGATTGTATCGAGCGAACATTGAGATGAGGGGGCACCGGGCGCTGCAAAATGATGCCGAGAACCTGCGGGTCATCGTTCATCTGCGCAATGCGGGCCTTGCACTCTTCCTGGGTGATTGATCCTTCCCAGTAGAGATCCTCAAAGGGGATGCCGACCTTGTCGGCCACCCGCTTCTGGTTGCGAATATAGACGGCAACCTCTTCCACATTTCCGATGGAGATGGAGACGAGGCGCCCGAAACTGCCTTCAAGCTGATGGGCGGCGATCTGTGTACGCACCTCTTCGAGGATGCGTGCCTGTACCTTGCGGCCATCGAGGTAGCGCGGGTCCATTGTTGTTGCCAATCACTGCGCTCAGTATCTGGGGGGTTCGACACCGGCTTCACGGCATGCAGAGGCCAGCGTGTTGGCCATCAGCATGGCAATGGTCATGGGGCCGACGCCGCCGGGAACCGGGGTGATCGATCCGGCCTTCTCAGCGGCGCTGCCATATTCCACATCACCGACAAGGCGGGACTTGGCCTCGCCGTTTTCGGGCGCATCGACGCGGTTGATCCCCACATCGATGACACAGGCTCCGGGCTTGACCCAGTCACCAGTGATCATCTCCGGCCGGCCGACCGCCGCAACAAGGATGTCTGCCGTGCGGGCAAGGGCGGGCAGGTCAGGGGTACGCGAATGGGCGATTGTCACCGTGGCATTTGCGGCCAGAAGCAGATTGGCCATGGGCTTGCCAACGATATTGGAGCGACCGACAACGACTGCTGTCAGACCGGAAAGGTCGGACTTGCCAAGGGCGCGGCCGATCAGAACCATGGATCCGGCCGGCGTACAGGGAATGAAGGCCTTTTGGGTCTCGCCCGTACCGAGCATCCCGACGTTGATGAAGTGAAAGCCGTCGACATCCTTGTGGGGCGCGATCGTCTGGATCACCTTGCCTTCGTCAATGTGGCCGGGCAGCGGCAACTGGACCAGGATGCCGTGGATTTTCGGATCGGCATTCAGCGCTTCGACCCTGGCAAGCAAGTCTGCCTCGCTGGTGGCTTCGGGTAGCGTATAAGTTTCGGAATGAAAACCGCAATCTGTGGCCTTGCGCCCCTTGGAACGGACATAGACCTGGCTCGCCGGATCCTCGCCCACGATTACCACGGCAATCCCCGGCTGGACCCCGGTTTTCGCCACCAGATCCGCTGTTGCAGCCTTTACTGTTTCCACCACTTCGGCAGCGACCTGCTTGCCATCAATCACCTGTGCAGACATTGGTTCACTCCAGCACGACCTCGTTGGGGGTTCAATATCACACGCCGGGCACCCCAACATCGAAGAACGGCCAAATTCTTTCCGATTATCGCCATCGATTTGAACATTCAACTTAAGGGCTTCTTCATAAATGCCGTTTAGTCTCGATCTCCGGAAAGGTTCTTGGGGTCTATCGCCTTTCCAAGGGAAAGGTGCGAGGAGCATCTTTCATCCATTGGGGCTTTTATGGATGAAAGATATTGGGCTTATGCTCTTCGCACCTTATCTCCCCGCTTCGATCCTTTCCCGACAGTCAGCCAGCCACTCAGCCAGCATGCGAAAAACGCACGCCTTTTGCACCTGCCATGAACCAGGGATTGCGGAATTCGGCCTTTGCGTAGGTCAGCGGCTTGCCCTCCAGCGTGTCGACAAAGCCGCCAGCCGCCAGCAAGACGGCGTGACCGGCAGCGGTATCCCACTCCATTGTGGGACCAAAACGCGGATATAGATCAGCCTCGCCCTTTGCCAGCAGGCAGAATTTCAGCGATGAACCGGCATTGCGGGTATCGGCAACCTTGTTGGCTTCAATAAATGCCTTCGTTTCATCGGAAAGATGCGAGCGGCTGGCGACTACCATCAGCGCCTCATTATCCGGAGTGCTGACGCGAATCGATTTCAGCTTTCCGCCTGCAAGATCGCCCTGCCAGGCGCCCTTGCCCACCAGTCCGGTATAAACCGTGTCCAGAGCAGGTGCAGCAACGATACCGGCGACGGGCGCGCTGTCATGTATCAGGGCAATGTTGACCGTGAACTCGTCGCGCTTGTTGATGAATTCCTTGGTGCCGTCGATGGGATCGACGAGGAAAAAGGTCTTTCCTGTTACATCGAGATCATGGGAGGCGGCGCCTTCCTCGGTTACCACGGATATGCCGGGAAAGGTTTGCGCCAGCATGTCTGCAAGGTAGGCGTCCACTTCCAGATCGGCCCTGGTCAGCGGGCTGTCATCATCCTTGCGCATCACGCCGCTTTCAGCGTCGAAAGACGTATAATGCGACATGGCGATGGCGCAGGCCCGCATCATCCATTCATCGGCATGTTTCAGCAACCGGTTTCCAAGATCCTGCGGGTCTGTCGGGCTCATCGGGTTTTTCCTGCTTGCGTTGCATTCGCGCCCTGCCCTACAGCAATGGGCATTGCTTTCCAATGATCCGGGAGACAAATCATGGGCAAAACCATCATCGCCATGTGGTCGGGGCCACGAAACCTCTCGACCGCCATGATGCGCTCGTTTGGCAATCGTGCTGATTGCGAGGCGATGGATGAACCGTTCTATGCCGCCTATCTTGCTGCGACCGGGCTGGCGCACCCCATGGCAGATGAAATCATTGCAGATGGCGAAACCGATCCGCGCATGGTCGTCGAGCAATGCCTTGCCGGCGGCGCTGCACCGGTCAGTTACCAGAAGCACATGACCCACCACATGATCGGGGGCTTTGACACCAAATGGATCGGCGAGGTGATAAATATCTTCCTGATCCGCGAGCCTGAACGGGTGCTGGCCAGCTATGCCAGGAAGGCTGAAAGCGTGACAGCCGCCGATATCGGTTTTGCAAGGCAGCGCGACTTGTTCGTCCAGGCCGCAGCCTTGTCCGGCGTTGAGCCCATCGTCGTCGATGCCAGCGATATCAGGGCGAACCCGCGCGCAATCCTTGAAAAGCTCTGCGCAAAAATCGGCATTGCCTTTGATGAAGCCCTGCTTTCCTGGGAAGCCGGGCCGCGGCCGGAAGACGGCATCTGGGCGCGCCACTGGTATGATGCCGTCTGGCAATCAACCGGCTTTGCACCACCCGATAATGAACCGCTTCCCGAACTTCCCGAACCATTGGCTGAAATTGCACGTGAAGTCAGGCCGCATTACGAGCATCTGGCCAGATTCCGGCTAAATGCCTGAACCCTATTTGTATTTGGCGAAGGCCGCAGTGCGGGCAACAGCAGCATCCATCATCAAGGACTGGTCAGAACCCACAACCACCGCGTCAAAGCCCATTTCTGTAAAGACTTCGGCTTGCGCGGCATTGAAGGACAGGGTCAGCGCCGCCTTGCCTGCCTTGTGGATACCGGCAAGCGCATCGCGCATGACAGCCATGACATCCTCATGTCCGATATTGCCGAGTTGGCCAAGGGAGGCGGACAAATCAGCGGGGCCGATGAAAATGCCGTCGACGCCCTTTACGGCTGCAATCGCCGCAATCTGCTCAACGGCAACACCGGTTTCCACCTGCACAATGACGCAGATTTCCTTGTGGGCATTGGCGAAATAATCCTTCACCCGGCCAAAAGCGGTGGCGCGTGAGCCGCCTGCAACGCCTCTGATACCGTCCGGTGGATAGCGCGTCGCGGCCACCGCTGCGGCTGCCTCCTCGGCATTTTGCACGAAGGGTATGATCAGGCTCTGGGTGCCTGCATCTAGGAGGCGCTTGATGACCACGAAATCATTCCAGGGCGGGCGCACCGCAAAGGGCACGGGTCCGGCATTGGAAGCCTGCAACTGCGCGACCACATCGCCAAGGTCATTGGGCGAGTGCTCCATGTCGATTACGGCGAAATCGAAATCCGAGTTTGCCAGGATTTCGGCAACCAGGGTGCTGCCCAGGCCAGACCATACACCGAACGACTTGCTACCCGATTTCCGGAGGGCGGCCTTGAACTGGTTCTTCGGCAATTTCATGATTGCTACGCTTTCATCTGCTGTTTCGTTTCTGTGAATTGTCCAGCAATGCCGAAGGGCGTCGCTGTTCGCCGCTCAGAGCGGCTTTCCTCTATCAGCGCCATGTTCCTTGCACGCGCATCCGCACTCTTGTAGCCGCGCTTGTGATCAAGGTGAAGACAGATTGTCGAATAGCGGATAACCTTCCCCCTGATACCTGCATTTTCCAGACGATAGCCGAATTCACGGTCGCCGCCACCGTATAGAATGCGCCTGTCGAAACCGTTGACAGCAAGTGCATCTGTCCTGAAGCAGGAGGAGTTGTTGCCGTTGAATGTCCTTGCTGCCGGGGTAAACCGGTTGAGGAGTGGCACAATGAAGCTGCCGGGCGCGGCAATCTTCAACCATTTGGGCGTGAAGCCATATCCGTTGCGGCGCAGCCAGCTGACCGTGAAGGCGCGCCCAGACGTGATATCTTCCCTGCTGATTACCCTGCTCGTCTCCATGGGCAGTTTGCAATAACCGCCCGAAAGGAAACGGCCTACTTCCATTTCGCGCCGATGGGTTGCCACCAGTTCAGGATGGGGGATGCAGTCGCCATCGGTGAAAACAAGGTATTCGCCTTCTGCCATTTCGATGGCCTTGTTGACGATTTCCCATTTGCGAAAACCGTCATCTTCATGCCATGCATGGCGAATGTCCAAACCGTCAATACCGCAATAGCGTTCTATCAGTTCACGGGTTTCTTTGCCCGAGCCGTCATCTGCCACGACGATCTCAAAATTGCGGTCGCTCTGGCACGCATAGCCCCAGAACACCTTTTCAAGCCATTTCGGAGAATTGTAGGTCGATACGATGACAGAAAATTTCATGTCAGTACCTGCAACGCGCCGGGCATTTGCGGCATGCCGGTTTCAGCGGCTTGGAGAAGCCTGTCTTTTTGGCTACAAGTTCGCAATGCAACTCTCCGACCTTCCCCGTTCTCGGCAGTTTTCTTGCCGCCAGGCACAAGCAAGAGGTGGCATAGCGTGTGGCAGCATGTTTTCAAAGGAAAAACCTTCCGCCATGTCCAGTGCATTGCTACTTGCCAGGAACACACCACAATGAACAAAGCGCCGGTACCGGGCAGAAAGGCGCCTGATATAGCCCTTGTCCATCCCGGGCGGGCAAATGGCAGGCGGTTCGCGCTGGTTTCAAAGGTACTGAGCGCAATGGGCCTGCGGCATCATGCGGTCCTGCCTTATATCAGCCTTCGAAAGCCCGGCAGGATCGAGCAGGCAGCCCTTGCCGATCCCCATTGCAACGTAGCCCGCCGCACGCCAGCCAATATTGACCTGGTGATCGGTACGCGCGGGGATGTCAACAAGCGCAGCGCTGCAAAGGCGGCAAGGAAACTGTACCTGTCGTTCGACACCGAAGGCCATTTTTCGGGCAAAGGCGAAGGTGACAGCTTTTTCCTGCCCATCCTGTTTCATCCCGATCTCATCAATGACGAAGCCTATGAGGAGGCCGAACGACTGAGCCAGCAGAAAGAGCGCCCCATCGGCGTCCTCTTTGCCGGAAATTGCGACCCTGCCACCTATGGCAAGTCGGCCATGCAAAGGTGCCATGGCATTCTTGACCGCATCCAAATCGGCAAGCTCGCCAGCGCCACATCAGGGCAAACGGCTTTTTTTCCCTCGAGCCGTGAGGAATTCAGCGCAGCGCTTGAAGCAGGTTCTCTGGCTGACCGCCTTGTATGGATTGATACGAACCGGTTCCGCATTCCCCAGCAGGAGTGGCTTTCCTTCATTGCCCAATCGCGTTTTTTCATCTCAACGCCCGGTGTCCAATACCCTTATTGCCAGAATCTCAACGAAGCTGCCGCCTGTGGCTCGGTACCCATATTGCAGTTTCCTGGCCTTTATGATCCGCCTTTGCGCGACTGCGAAAATTGCCTCGAGTTCAAGGATGGCAACGGTTTTGCCGACACTATCAATACCGCCCTTTCAATGAAAACCGGGAAATGGCTGGCGCTATCTGGCAGTGCCCGCGACTATCATCAGGCACACTTGTCACTCGATCACCTTGAGAACCGAATCGCCTCATTCATCAAGGACGATAGCCGCCGCGAGCTGACCTGGGTAATGGCTGGCAAGAAACACTAGCAAGAAACACCTGGCCTGCCGGGCATCAACTGTGAAACGAGGAAACCATGACGAACGAAACGGTGACGCTGGCTTTTGAAGATGATGTGGCGATCATCATCATCGACAATCCGCCAGTCAATGCGACCTCGAATGCGGTGCGCATCGGCCTTCAAAAGGCAGTCGAGGCAGTCAACGAGGCAAGGCCGCGCGCAGCGGTCATTCGCTGCGCTGGCCGCACCTTTGTTGCGGGCGGCGACATTACCGAGTTCGACAAGCCGCCGCTCGAGCCGCATCTGCCCGATGTGTGCGATGCCATCGAGGCCTGCCCCGTCCCCTTCATTGCATTGATGCATGGCACGGTATTGGGCGGCGGTCTTGAAATCGCGCTGGCCTGTGATTTCCGCCTTGCCCTTGAGGGTACCAATCTCGGCCTGCCCGAAGTCAATATCGGGCTCATTCCCGGTGCCGGTGGTACACAGCGCCTGCCAAGACTGGTTGGCGTTGAAAATGCCGCCAAGATCGCCTGTTCGGGCATCATGTTTCCCGCGCAGGTCATGCGCGACATGGGTGCTGTCGATGCGGTAATCGCGGATCTGGACAAGGGACTTGAATCAGCCCTTGCAAACCTGCCGGAACGACCGATGCCTGTCAGTGGGCGCGAAGCGGTTTCGCCAGGAGCGGACTGGTTCGCGGAAAAGCGCAAGGAACTGGCAAAGGTTGCTAAGGGTCAGGAATCGCCGCTGCATGCGCTCGATGCCATCGAATGGGCCACGAATACTGATTTTGCAGAAGGCATGAAACGCGAACGGACACTTTTCTCGGAACTGAAAAATTCGCGGCAATCCAGGGCACTGCGCCATGCGTTCTTTGCCGAGCGCAAGGCAGCAAAGCCGGACGCGCTGGCAGGTGCAACGCCGGCCGAAATCTCCATGGTTGCCATCATTGGCGGCGGGCTGATGGGTTCGGGAATAGCAACCACCTGCCTCAATGCGGGCTACTCGGTGGTCATGATCGAACAGAGCGAGGACGCAGCAGAAGCAGGCGTCGGCCGGGTCCGCGCGAACCTCGAGGGTGCGGTCAAGCGCGGCAAGCTGACCGCGACCGCCATGCAGTCAATGCTTTCGCGCATGAAGGTCGGGAGCGACTACAAATTGGCAGCAGGTGCTGATCTCGCCATCGAGGCGGTTTTCGAGGATGCCAGTGTAAAGAATGCGGTATTTCGCGAGCTCGACAAGGTGATGGGCAAGGATGCGGTATTTGCCACAAACACGTCCTATCTTGATCCGGCGCTCATTTTCGAGGGCATTTCCAATCCGCGCCGCTGTCTCGGCCTGCATTTCTTTTCGCCAGCCCATGTGATGAAACTGGTCGAGGTTGTGCGTACCGGCGAGACCGGGACTGATGCGCTGGCCACCGGCTTTTCCCTGGCACGGAAAATGAACAAGATCGCCGTTCTTTGCGGGGTATGTGACGGGTTTATCGGCAATCGGATGCTGGCGGCCTATCGGCGGGCTTGCGATTACATACTGGCGGATGGCGCCTCGCCACAGGAGATCGACGCGGCCATGCGCGCGTTTGGCATGCCCATGGGGCCGTATGAACTGCAGGACCTGACCGGACTACAAATCGCCTGGGCCAATCGCAAGCGCCAGGCTGCGACCCGCCCGCCCGAGCAGCGCTATGTGAACCTTGCCGACACGCTTTGCGAAATGGACCGGCTCGGCCAGCGCTCCGGCAAGGGATGGTACCGCTATGAGGAGGGCAATCGAAAGCCCATTCAAGATCCGGTGGTTGACGAGTTGGTGGAGACCTACCGGCGCGAAAATTCAATCGAACCCAAATCCTTCAGTCAGGACGAAATCCAGAAGCGCGCGCTGGCCGCGCTCATCAATGAGGGCGCACTGATCATCGAGGAAGGCATTGCAGCCTCACGAAGCGATGTGGATGTCGTCAAACTGCATGGCTACGGTTTTCCCAGATGGCGGGGCGGCCCGATGTATTATGGCGAACAGGAAGGCTTCGAGACCTTTGGCTGGATGCTGGATACCATGATGGCGGAAAGCCCGAATTCATGGCGGCGCTCGGCCCTGCTGGGCGGCTAGGAAGGTTTCCTGCCCCACATCCGAAGACGATGCCGGGCGAAAAGCGCACGCCGTCGCAATCGTTGAGCGAAGGCAAAATGTCGGGAGATCAAATGGTGCTGCCGGAGAGAATTGAACTCTCGACCTCTCCCTTACCAAGGGAGTGCTCTACCCCTGAGCTACGGCAGCTGAAAGCGATGCGCTTGTTCGGAATCCCAGGCGATGCCATTTCCGGACTTGCCCGATTGCGAAATCGCGTGCCTTCTGCCATACGCTTGGCGTCAGCGCAAGCGCTGAATTGGCGCTCGGCATAGCGACAAGCGCTGACTTCGGGGCAATGTCTCAGCGCAAGCGGTGAATGTCGACGCAGCCTGAAACAGGGGGTGCGCGCAGGCAGATTGCCAGGAATTTGGCTGACGATTTTCGAGATGGATCATGGCCCGGGACACATCAGGAGAGGTTGAGCGACGCAAAAAGGCACTGCGCAACAATCTCAAGCGCCGAAAGACCCAGATACGCGAATTGCGCAGCGATGTGCCGATTCATGTCGTCCCGCGCAAAAATGCTGTTGCGGGCAAAACAGGTGGAACTGACAAAGCGGTGGATAAAGAACCCAAGGCCTGAAACCGGTCACATTTGCGCTGCAAAGCCCGATCGCACCCTGTTTCCATGCCGTTCCTGATGACCTGCAGATACACGGTTGCGCACAACATGAATTAGCACCTATGAATTAACCCTTGGGTAAGCATTTTCTTGATGCCATGCGGGCTTTGCTCTAAGACCGGATTTCCCAGGGCAGGAAGAGATGCAGGACAAGCGGGCAGAACTGTGGGCCCATGCAGCGCCATTGCGCATTTCAAATAAAGGGCTGACGGTCGGCTCGGTCAGGAAGAAGATGGACAGTATATTGGTTCGGGGCGGAAACCCCCTCAACGGGGTCATTCCCATTTCGGGCGCAAAGAATGCGGCATTGCCGCTGATGATTGCCTCCCTGATGACCAGCGAGGAAGTGGTTCTGGAAAACGTGCCGCATCTGGCAGACGTTGAATCGCTCATCCGCATCCTCACCAATCATGGCGTGGACATCAAGGTCGAGGGCAAGCGCCGCAACCAGGCCAAGCAGCAGGGACGCAATATCTGTTTTCAGGCCGGCGAAATCGTCGATACCACCGCGCCCTATGAACTCGTCTCAAAGATGCGCGCCAGTTTCTGGGTCATCGGGCCGCTGCTTGCACGCATGCACAAGGCAAAGGTCTCCCTGCCGGGGGGGTGCGCAATCGGCACGCGCCCGGTGGACCTCTTTATCGACAGCCTGGAAGCCTTGGGCGCCGATATCGATATTGAAAACGGCTATGCTGTCGCCAGCGCACCGGGCGGATTGAAGGGAACCGAATTCACCTTTGCCAAGGTCTCGGTGGGCGCGACCCATGTGGCCATGATGGCGGCAACCCTCGCCAAGGGAAAAACGGTCCTGAGGAATGCAGCCCGCGAACCCGAAGTAGTGGACCTTGCCAACTGCCTTATCGCAATGGGAGCAAAAATTTCCGGCGCAGGTACCACCACCATCACCATTGACGGGGTCGACGCCTTGCACGGCGCACGCCACCGCGTTCTGCCCGACCGCATTGAAACCGGAACCTATGCCATGGCCGTCGCCATGACAGGCGGCGATGTCCTGTTGCAGGGCGCCGAGGCGCCGCTGCTGCAGACAGCGCTGGATGTGCTGGTTCAGGCCGGTGTCGGGATCGAGGAAAAGAATAATGGCATTCGTGTCACCCGCAATGGTGCGGGGCTACGGCCTGTTGACGTGACAACCCAGCCCTTCCCCGGTTTCCCCACCGATCTGCAGGCACAGTTCATGGCCCTGATGACGCAGGCCGAGGGCATCAGCGAAATCAGGGAGACTATCTTCGAAAACCGCTTCATGCATGTGCAGGAACTGGCCCGCCTGGGCGCACAGATTTCGCTCGACGGACAGACTGCTACCGTACACGGCCCCTGCCCGCTTCAGGGTGCGCAGGTCATGGCGACGGATCTGCGAGCCTCTGTCTCGCTGGTGATGGCCGGAATGGTTGCCGAAGGGGAGACACTGGTTACCCGCGTCTACCATCTCGACCGTGGCTTCGAGCATCTCGAGCAAAAACTGTCGGCCTGCGGCGCAGACATAGAACGCATGTCGAACTGAGCCTTCAGCCTTGAATTTGGCTGGCCCCGATTCTACTTGTCGGTTCTGAAACCGGCAAACTTACGCAAGATCGACCATTCCGGCCATGAACAAGGCATCAACAGACAATCGGCGCAAACTGATCGCGATGGACAATGAGGACCTGCAGGTGCTTTCAGCGCATTGCCAGGATGCCGTCCTCAAGGTTGGTGATCTTCACTATTTCCCGACCGAGCGCCGCCTTGTTGTCGAGATGAACCGCTTCATCTGGGAAAAGGGCGAGCGACAGAAGGAGCGGCGCCTGTCGGTCCTGCATTTCGAGCGGGTTGAAAAAGTCTCGCTGCGCAACATTGATATCAGACGCAAGGATGAAGTGCTCAACATGCTGGCCATCATCGCTACAGGTGGCGAAGATGGTGAAATGATAGAACTGGTCTTTTCCGCCAACAAGTCGGTGCGACTGAAAGCGGAATGTATCGAGGCGCAGCTTACTGACATGAATGCTTCCTGGGAGGCGGGTTCGCGCCCCTCCCATCCGGAAATCTGAACCATTTCACGCCTTGCTTCAGGCCCACTTCACGAAAGTCCCGCCCTTGCCCATTCGTCTGGATTTCACCCAACCTGATTTCGAGACCGCCTTTGCAGACCTGCTCGCCATGAAACGCGAACAGGCAAGCGAAGTCGATTCGATCGTACGCGGCATTATCGAGGATGTGCGCAAGCGCGGCGATACGGCATTGTGCGAGTTGACTGAAAAATTCGACCGGATGGCCGTTGCGTCGGTGAACCTGAAGTTCACCACAGAAGAGGTGGCGGCAGCAAAGGCTCTGGTCACCGCGGAGGACATGGCAGCCCTGGTGCTGGCTCGCGACCGGATCCGTGCGCACCACGAGAAGCAATTGCCGCAGGACAGCCGCTATGTTGATCCAATCGGCGTTGAGCTGGGCTCGAAATGGACCGCGATCGAAGCAGTCGGCCTATATGTTCCAGGCGGCACAGCGAGCTATCCAAGCTCGGTCCTTATGAATGCAGTACCGGCCAGCGTTGCCGGGGTGGAACGTATCGTCATGGTGGTGCCGACGCCCGACGGCGTCATCAATCCGCTGGTGCTTGCTGCCGCCGATCTTGCCGGTATCCACGAAATCTACCGTGTTGGCGGCGCACAGGCGGTTGCCGCCCTCGCTTTCGGCACACAGACAATTGCGCCTGTCGCCAAGATTGTCGGTCCCGGCAATGCCTTTGTGGCAAATGCCAAACGCCAGGTTTTCGGCACGGTTGGTATCGACATGATCGCCGGGCCTTCGGAAGTGCTGATCGTTGCTGATGGCGACAACAATCCCGACTGGATCGCCATTGATCTGCTGGCACAGGCCGAACACGATGAAAATGCCCAATCGATCCTCATCACCACGTCGCCTGAACTGGCGGAAAGAGTCGTCGCTTCAGTTGAAAGTCACCTGAAGACGCTGCCGCGTGCTGCGATCGCAAGTGCCAGCTGGCGCGATTTTGGTGCCATCATTACCGTTCCCGACCTTGAAGCCGCCCTGCCGCTGACGAACCGGATTGCGGCCGAGCACCTGGAAATTGCCACCGATGATCCCGAGGCATTTTTCGAGGGCGTGCGCAATGCCGGTGCGGCTTTTATCGGCAAGTATACGCCTGAAGCCATTGGTGACTATGTTGGCGGCTCCAATCATGTGCTGCCCACGGCGCGCTCGGCACGCTTTTCTTCTGGGCTATCCGTGCTCGATTTTGTCAAACGGACATCCATCCTCAAATGCGGACCGGACCAGCTTGCCGCCATCGGTCCTGCCGCAGTAACTCTGGCCGCTTCTGAAGGATTGCAAGCCCATGGAAGGTCTGTTTCAATCCGGATGAATCGCTGATACAAGCTCGAAACCCCACCCGTATTTCACCGGACTTCGGAACTGCGCTGAACATGGCATCTGACTCTGACAACAGGAACAGGCTTGTTGACGTGGTTCTCGACAGCGAATCCTTCGGGCGCGCCACGCCGGATATCGAGCACGAACGCGCAGTGGCGGTCTTTGACCTGATCGAGGAAAACACATTTCATCCCATTGGCGATGGTGGCGGCCCCTACAAGTTGAAACTCTCCGTGGTGGAAAAACGCCTTGTTTTCAACATCACACGGGAGGACGACACTCCGGTCGTTGCCCATGTACTTTCGCTCACTCCTTTCAAAAGGGTGATCAAGGACTATTTCATGATCTGCGAAAGCTATTATGAGGCCATTCGGACCTCCTCCCCCTCGCAGATCGAGGCAATCGACATGGGCCGCCGCGGGCTCCATAATGAAGGATCGCAGACACTGATGGACCGGCTGGACGGCAAAATCGAAGTTGATTTCGATACTGCCCGAAGGCTCTTCACCCTCATCTGTGTATTGCATTGGCGCGGGTAAGTGGTTGCCATGCCGGATGAGATACAGGAAGAATCCGGCAAGGTCTCTTCAGTCCTCTTCGTTTGCGCCATGAATTGCATCCGCTCCCCGATGGCTGAAGCATTGCTGAAGGATCTGTATCCGGGAAAGATCTTCTGTGATTCTGCCGGGGCGAATGCTGGCGAACCGGACGGTTTTGCGATCAGCGTGATGGCCGAACGCGGGCTCGACCTCAAGAATCACACTGCCAAGACGCTGGACGATCTTGACGACAATTATTTCGACCTGGTCGTCACCCTTTCTCCGGAGGCTCATCACCGGGTTATGGATTTTGTTGCCGGCAGTTCGGCGGAGGTGGAATACTGGCCGACGATGGACCCTTCGACAATTGCGGGAAGCCGAGAAGAAATCCTGGCCGCTTACCGCCAGGTCCGCGATACGCTGGAGAAACGTATCAAGTCCCGATTCAGCTGAATTGGGGCCTGGAATGCCGCATGACGCGATTTCAGTGGCCTTGCATGCTTGGTGGTTCACAAAACCAGTTTGCTGCTATAGGTTCCGCGCAAATTAACAACCCTTGAAACGAGGCAGAATGGCAAAAGAGGAAGTTCTGGAGTTTCCCGGTGTAGTCACCGAACTCCTTCCCAATGCAACCTTCCGGGTAAAACTGGAAAACGACCACGAAATCATCGCCCATACAGCCGGTCGCATGCGCAAGAACCGCATCCGCGTCCTGGCAGGTGACAAGGTGCTCGTGGAAATGACCCCCTATGATCTGACCAAAGGCCGGATCACCTACCGATTCAAATAAGGCTCACTGAAATGTCTGGCAGGATGAAGCTCATTCTGGCGTCAGGTTCGCCGCGCCGACTGCAACTCCTGCAGCAGGCTGGCATTGAACCCGATCATCTTTGCCCTGTGAATGCCGATGAAACGCCGCACAGGAACGAGGCACCACGCTCGCTTGCCAAGCGTCTGGCCCGCGAAAAGGCTGAGCTTGCAATGGAAGCGGTGGAGCGTTCGCCGGAGTTGCACGGCTGCGCCATCCTTGCCGCCGATACGGTGGTTGCGCTCGGGCGTCGTATTCTTCCCAAGGCCGAAATGCTGGATGAGGCTTCAACGTCGCTTCGGCTTTTGTCGGGCCGTTCTCACCGGGTATATACCGGCATTACCTTTGTTACGGCCAGCGGCGGCATGCGTCACAGGCTGGTTGAAACCCGGGTCCGCTTCAAGCGCCTGTCGCGCGACGAAATCGAAGCTTACCTCGCTTCAGGCGAATGGCGCGGCAAGGCAGGCGGCTATGCCATCCAGGGGCTTGCCGGCTCCTTCATTGTCAAGCTGGTGGGCTCCTACACCAATGTGGTCGGGCTGCCGCTGCACGAGACCGTTTCCCTCCTGATGGGGGAAGGCTATCCGGTCCTGTTCAACTGGATCAACAAGGCCTGACCGGGAGCATCAATGGTAGTACGAATGGAAAATGTTGCCCCGTTGCGCAAGCCGGTGAAGTGTCCCAACTGCAGGGAAATGTCCAGTCGGCAAACCTATCCGTTCTGCTCGAAACGATGCGCGGATGTCGATCTCAACCGGTGGTTTTCGGACAGCTATGTGGTGCCCACGAATGAAGCGCCGGAAAGCGATGACGGATTTCCGCAGGATTGACCGGTGGCCTGAAATGCCGTCCGGCGATCTGCTTTTGCAGTCATTTCCTTTCGGGGAAATAATTGTTTGTTAGCTCTTTCAACCTACTGGACAGGGCCAGGGTGAGCTTCTATAAACCGCTCATCTTTCGGCAGGGACCGGCACCAGATGGTGCGCCAGCCCAGCCAGTTGCCCGGGTAGCTCAGGGGTAGAGCAGCGGATTGAAAATCCGCGTGTCGGTGGTTCAAATCCGCCCCCGGGCACCATACCGGTCTGGGGTCCGTTCCGGACACATGGGTTACAGTTTATACTGGAGACATGGGTAACACTTTTGGCCCGAAGGCGGCGTGTATTCCGGCGTTCGGGCTGCGATGCGCCAACTTGACGACACTTGTGGGAGCATTCCACTGAGTGAGACGATGGCTAGCGAGCCTACAGCCTGGCCGGACACCGGGCGCGCCGTCCATGTCTAAAGCCACAAACCGGCTTGCCATGTGGCTCGGACCAACTCCGTGATGATGGAAAAACATTTTCGTATTAACCATTTAACTGTTTGTTAGCCATATTTCGGGATGATGAGCTCGAATTATTGCGGCGACACGCGCTGTAGTGAGTGGGAGTAACTAAATATGCGACAATGCTTTTCCGCACTTTGTCTGTCCTTATTGCCGATGATTGCCCTCGGAACCGCAGCCGGTGCAGCAGATCTTCAGCCAGGCCCTGACCCCTATCCGGTCCCGCAGTCGGATACATGGACGGGTATCTATCTGGGTGTGCATGGTGACAAGGTGTGGAGCGAAGGCGGTATCGAACTCGACAAGACCGGCGGTTTCCTTATACCGCTGGACGTCGAAAACGGCCTTTTCTATCGAGAAAAAAGCGAATTGCGCGGAACCTTCGGCGGTGGACTTACTGCAGGCTACAACCAGCAGCTTGGACAGTTTGTCATAGGTGTGGAAGCCGACTTTACTTCCGTATCGCTCAATGTGAAACACGAACGCGCCAGGATTGACCCCAATCCGATGATCCCCTTCAACGGGCAGCTTACCCTTTCTGAATACGAAACCGAATTCGATACATTGAGCACGGTTCGTCTTCGCGCCGGCTGGAGCCTCAACAATACGCTCATATATTTGACGGCAGGCCTGGCAGCGGGTGAGGTCGAGAACAGTTTCGCGATTGCCCTTCCCGGCCTGGGCTACAGTTCCCCGGACTGGTCGGAATCCGGCCTCGCACTTGGATATGCACTGGGTGGCGGTGTCGAGCACAAGCTTACCCGCAAAATCAGCGTCAAGGCTGAAGCGCTGATGGTTGATCTTGAAGATCGCATTGTAAAGGGTTCTGACCCCGTCTCATTCCCCGGCGAGAGTATCTCCTATCGCTTTGATAACAAGATGGTAATCGGCCGGGTAGGTCTCAACTACGCATTCTAGCGCCAAGCAGATCGCACAATCATAACTCCGGTGCCCAAAGCGCCGGCGTTTTGCTGTCATTAAGGCTTTGGACAGAAAGTGTTCAATTTTCATTCACCTTGAATTGGCAAATCGCTTCCGGGCTTCCTTCCCTTAAGAGATTTTTTCTGTGTTTCCCTCAGATTGGTCGCACCAATAAAAAAATGCAGGGAAGCCCCATGTCTGACTTTGATACAATTGATGGCGTACCAACCGCCGCGCTAGCCGGCAGCATGCGCGATTTTCGCGTCATCGACGGCTCTGATCTCATCACGCGCTGCGACGAGTTCTATAACTGGCAGGACACCCGCCGCAAAGCGGGCGTCTGGCCATTCGGCCGCTCCACCGAATCCGGCCCGGCGGCAAGTTGTGCCGTGCGCGATGATTCCGGCAACCTCACAACCGGGATCAACTTCGCTTCCCAGGACTATCTGAGCCTCGCAGTCCATCCCGATGTGCATGATGCGGCACGCCAGGCAATTGATACCTTTGGCGTTCACTCGGCCGGTTCGTCCGCCCTTGTAGGCAATATCTCCTCCTCCATCGCGCTTGAAGCAAAGATCGCCGAATTCCTTAAAATGGAAGAAGCGCTCCTGTTCTCAACCGGATGGCAGGCGGGCTTTGGGGTGATCAAGGGACTGGTGCGCTCACATGATCACATCGTAATGGACGCCCTTGCGCATGCCTGCCTCCAGACCGGCGCACAGGCTGCAACCCGCAACGTTTCCCTCTTCAGACACAATGACGTGGAGCATTGCCGCAAGCGCCTTCAGGCCATTCGTGAGCGCGAGCCTCAGGCAGCGATCATGATTGTCACCGAAAGCCTGTTTTCGATGGACAGCGATACGCCCGATATCAAGGCATTGCAGGATCTGGCGCACGAATATGGTGCGGTTCTCATGGTGGACGTTGCCCATGACCTTGGCGCACTCGGACCAAACGGCACAGGACATATCGGACAGCAGGGCATGCTCGGCAAGGTCGATCTTGTGATGGGCAGTTTCTCCAAGACATTCGGTGCCAATGGCGGCTTCGTTGCTACCAACAAGCGTGCCGTCAAGGAATATCTGCGCTTCTACAGCCCGAGCAACACCTTCACCAATGCGCTCTCGCCCATTCAGGTTGCCGTGGTGGACAAGGCGTTCTCAATCGTTGCTTCCGAAGAAGGCGACATGTTGCGCGACAAGCTGATGGACAATGTCCTGTTGCTTCGCAGCGAACTCAGGTCGAGGGGCCTTGACTATTACGGCGATCCTTCCGCGATCGTTGCAGTCAAGACCGGCGATGAGGCACTTGCCCGCATGACCGCCCGCGCGCTGCCGGAAGCCGGCCTTATTGCCAATTTGGTTGAGTATCCAGCGGTCGGCAAAGGGCTTGCCCGCTTCCGCATGCAGGTAATGGCCGGACATGACCCGGTACAGGTCCGTTCGGCGGCAGCACGAATTCACAGCGCTATGACAACGGCACAGGCTCAACTCGATGCCGGGGTCGATGAGCAGCCGCTCAGGGTTGCCGGCTGATTGCGCAAATTCGCAATCAGCATAACGGGGAATGGGAAACGGGAAGGTAAGCAGGGGATGAACATGCTGGATAACAGGCTTGTAAACTGGTTTGTACCACGCGGCATTCGCGGGCAGACCAACATCGAGATGGCGCGGATATTTGCGTTCACGCACATTTTCGGGCCAGTGATTGCCCAGCCGATGGCCATCTACCTGTATTGGGTATCGCCCGAGATAACCTTCCAGCTGCAAGTCATGGTGGCAGGAATCTACAGCTTCCTGCTGCTTCCCTTCGTGTTGAAATACACAGGGGACATGCTGGTGCCTTCGCTGCTGTCTTTCGTTGGCCTGTCAGCGGTTTCGCTGTTTGGCACCTACAACTATGGCGGCTTCATCTCGCCATTCCTGCCATGGGTTATCGTCAGCCTGCTGCTTGGTTTCTTCTATCTGTCGAAGAATTCCAAAATGGTGTTGGGTATATTCGCATTCAACATCGCAGTATTCTGCGTCTTTCTAGCCCTTTACGGGCTGCCCCAACTGGTCTCTCCTGGTGACTTGCGCATCCTGTCATGGTTGTCGATCTTTGCAGCGACAGTCTACATGTCCTGGATGGCGCTCTACTACTCGCGGGTGATGGCGCTGCGCATCGAACTCGAACACGAGGCCGAACGCTTCCGCGAAACGATGGACCAGCTTGAGAAAGCGCGGGTTGTATCTGAAAAGGTCAACGCCCAGCGCTCGCAATTCTTCTCCAAGATGAGTCATGAACTGCGTACGCCGCTCAATGCCATTATTGGCTACTCCGACATTCTGCTTGAAGATGCCAGTGAACGTAAGGGCGACACAAAGAACCTTGTGGCCGATCTTGGCCGCATCAACTCGGCCGGCAAACACCTGCTTTCGCTGGTATCCGAAGTGCTGGATCTCGACAAGATCGTCAATGACGTGAACGTTATCGACATATCCGAGTTCACGCTCGGTGAACTGGTGGACGAAGTGCTGGCCAGCGCTCATCCGATTATCACAAAGAACGCGAACAAACTTGAAGTCGTGTGCCGCAACCGCGACGCAACGCTCAGGACCGACCTTACCAAGCTTCGCCAGATCCTGATCAATCTGCTCAGCAATGCCGGCAAGTTCACGACCGACGGACGGGTGACGCTGGAATTGGAGATCGAAAAGGATGCATCGGACAACCGTCTTCACATCGTCGTTTCAGACACCGGTATAGGCATTGCCGAGGACGTGCTGCCACAACTTTTCAAATCCTACATGCAGGCAGATGAAACGATTGCGAAGCGATTTGGCGGAACCGGTATCGGACTGGCCATATCAAGAAAATTTGCAGTTCTGCTGGGCGGGGAAGTCCAGGTGAAAAGCAAACTCGGCCAGGGAACCTCCTTTTATGTCGATATTCCGACCGACCTGGAAACAGCGGGCGAGAATACGCAGGAATTCGCCGAATCAATGAATACCAACGCGAAGGCGGCATAAGTGAATACAAGACCCACGCAATTCCATTACATTCAGGGGCTGCAGTTTCTGCAGGGGTAACATGAAGAACAATGTTCTGGCGCAAGACCACATCCTGCCCAATATCGAACCGGCACCACGAATCCTGGTAGTCGACGACGTCGAGGACAATCGTGACATCCTAACCCGGCGACTGGTTCGCCGCGGATATGAGGTGGACGAGGCTGCAGGTGGCTATGAGGCCCTTTCGAAAATCGACAGTGGCAATTTTGACCTGATCCTGCTCGACATCATGATGCCTGATCTGAACGGCAACGAGGTTCTGCGCCAGGTTCGTTCCAAATACAGCAGCACCGAACTTCCTGTAATCATGGTCAGCGCCAAGAGCCAGAGTGATGACGTGGTTGAAAGCCTCAGCCTGGGTGCCAATGACTATGTCACCAAGCCGGTTGATATCGCGGTCGCGATTGCCAGGATCAACAGTCAACTCGATGCGGGACAGCGGAACCGAACCGTTCTCGATACCAAGCGTGCACTTGAGGAAAAAACCGAGGTCCTCGCCCATGCGATCGAGGAAATCGACAATGAACTGCGCAACGAGGCCGAAAGACGCCACATGTCCGAGGAGAAGCTGCATTTTCTGGCTTTCCACGACACGCTGACCCAGGCCTTGAACCGCCAGGGTTTTCGCGAGGCGTTGCATCAGGCGCTCCTGGACAATCCATCGAAGAAGCAGGAACCTGCTCTCCTTTTCATTGATCTGGATGGCTTCAAGGCAGTCAATGACGTGCATGGCCATGAGATCGGCGACAAGCTGCTATGTGCGGTTTCCGAACGGATGCGTGAATTCGTGCCGGAGGACTTTGTCATTGCGCGTCTGGGCGGTGATGAATTCGCAATAATCTCGCACTACCCGGATCAGCCGGCATCCTCGATGAAACTGGCCGAATTGCTGGTCAGGGAACTGGGCAGGCCGTTTCTGATCGATGGGACCCAGATTGCAATCGGTGCAAGCTGTGGTGTTGCCCGGGCATCGGAATTCTCCGACGATCTCGACGGCCTGATAAAGGGCGCTGACCTTGCCATGTATCGCGCAAAGAGCAATGGGCGCGGTGGTGCCGTGCTTTTCGAGGCACAAATGCTGAAGGACCAGGCGGAAAGACGCAGACTGGAATCGGATCTTCGCCTTGCAGTACAAAAAAGCGAATTCGAGATCTTCTACCAGCCGCTGTTTGATATCGCCGAGCGGAGCATCACTGGCTTTGAGGCACTGGTACGCTGGCCACATCCCGAAAGAGGACTCATCTCGCCGGAAGTATTCATTCCGATTGCTGAAGAAATGGGGCTGATCAACCAGCTCGGTGAGTGGGTTCTTCGCCAGGCATGCCATGAAGCCCGCAAATGGCCCAACAACATCAAGATTGCAGTCAATCTTTCACCTATCCAGTTTGCAAGCAGCGGCTTGATGCCGACGCTTGTAAACGCCCTGGCAAGCTCCGGCCTCGAGCCGACACGGCTTGAACTGGAAATCACTGAATCGTCCCTGCTGGGCAATGAGGGACACAATGTCCGGCTGCTCAATGCAATTCGCGAACTCGGGGTGCGGGTATCCATGGACGATTTCGGAACGGGCTATTCCTCGCTGACCTATCTGCGGAATTTCCGTTTCGACAAGATCAAGATCGACCGGCGTTTTGTGCAGGGCCTCGATGCGAGCCTTTCGGACTCCGCGATTGTCGATGCAATCATCAATCTTGGAAACAGCATCGGCATCGGAACCACTGCAGAGGGTATCGAAACACAGGACCAGTATACCGCTGTTTCCGACCGCGGTTGTGTTGAAGGTCAGGGCTACTTCTTCAGTCGTCCACTGACCTCCAGCGATGCACTGGAATTCATCGAGAAGATCAAACGCGAACAGCAATCGAAAAAGTAGGCTTCGGACAACTTTGCGGCCCTGTCCGGGGCCGCCTTAACAGGACGCAGATGTCCAAGGACAGCGAAGCGGAGTCGACTTCGCAGGCTGTAACAGGAAAGGGAAGTGCAGTCGAAGGCAATGGATCAAACGGGTTGACACCAATCGGAAAGACAGGCCGGACGATCACTGTTCTCGCAGGCATTTGACAAGGGGAAATCGCAATGCTCAACACGCTGACAAACAAGTACCTGCAGCTGGCCGATTATTTCATTCCGCCAAAGCTGCAACAGAACCGCGATTCCCACAACCAGGCGCGGATGTTCCTCATAAGCCACACGATGGGACCGTTCCTTGGCAACACCGTTCCACTCGCCCTTTACATGGTTGATCCAACGCCAGGCTGGAACATTGCCGTGCTTGCGCTTTCGATCACCGCTTTCTGGATTTTCCCGTTTCTGATGAAACGAGGTGTCAGCTTCAACAACCTGATCATCACGTCGGTGATCAACCTGAATTTCTGCATCTTCCTGAGTTGCTTCTACAATGGCGGGGTTTCATCCCCCACACTGTCGTGGATATTGATTATCCCGCTCCTGTCGTTCTTCTACATCGGCGGGGAAAACAAGTTGCAATCCCTGCTTCTGGCAATTTTCGGCGGTAGCTTTGCAATATTCCTCGGCTTGTATTTCTCATTGCAACCACCGGCAAATGACATTCCCGAATATGCCATGATCGTGCTCGGCCTGGTCTCCACCCTGGCCACGCTGCTTTATGTGGCCACGATGGCAATCTATTACTCGCGCATCTTCGATGCCGGGGTGAAACTTGAAAGCGAAGTGCGCCGCCGGCGTCTGGCGTCAGAGGAACTTAGAATCGCAATGGCCGAAACCGATCGGGCCGGCCGCATGAAAGCGGAATTTCTGGCCAGGATGAGCCACGAGCTTCGCACGCCGCTCAACGCTGTTGTTGGCTACAGCCAGATCATTACCGAGGAGACGCTCGATGCAAGCGATCATCAAATGCGCAAGGATGTCAACAAGATCCATGAAGCAGGACAATACCTGGTACGCCTGATCAACATGATCCTCGACCTGTCCAAAATTGAAACCGGACACATGCGTTTCGATTATCAGAACCACTCGATCAACGTGATTGTGAATGATGCAGTTCAGGGGGCCCGGGATATCATTATCCAAAATGGCAACCAGATCGAACTTGCACTTCTCAATGACGAGGATGAGGCCGAAACCGACGACAACCGCCTTGCCCAGATTCTCGATGCCATTCTGCGCAATGCAGGCGAGAACACGAAGAACGGCAATATCTCCGTCACCTGCACAGCGACCGGCAACGGTAACGAGCGAGTTTACTCGATAGCGGTGGCGGACAATGGAAGCGGTATTGAGTCCAGCCGCCTGCCCTATCTCTTCGACACTCTTGTGGACCAGCGCGAAGCGTCATCCACCCGCTATGGCGGAACTGGATTGAACCTCTCGGTGACCTACCGTCTTGCAAGGGCAATGGGCTGTGATATCTCCGTGCAGAGCGTTTATAGCAAGGGCAGCACTTTTACCATCACGGTTCCCTCGGTTTCCAAAATGAAACTGGTTCAGGCCACGACGCAGAAGGATGCAAATCAACCGTTGAAGGCGGTACCCGCCACAGCATGATTGTTGGGTCGGCGGGACTGTTCTGCCTGCCTCTGATGGCGAAGAATTGGCGGGTAGTCATCCTGGCGGGCAATTAGGAGTTGATCCGGCGGGATACCGCAGATAGGGAAGCGGAAGAAGAGGTTTCCCTGTTTGTGAGGCACGGCAACAGGTATGATTGTATGTTGCGGCGAAGCGCTGATGGACATGCTGCCCAGACAGTTGCCTTGCGGTGAGCATGTTTTCCTGCCGGTTTGCGGCGGGGCGGTATTCAATACCGCAATAGCACTCGGCAGGCTTGGTGCTGCAACCGGCTTCGTTTCGGGCATTTCCACGGACATGTTTGGCGAACAGTTGATGGACAGTTTGAGCGCTTCGAGGGTCGATAATACCTATTGTGTTCGCTCTGAGCTACCAACCACACTGGCATTCGTCAGACTCGTTGACGGCCAGGCCCGCTATACCTTCATGGACGAGAACTCTGCAGGGCGCACGCTCTCAGTTGATAATTTGCCGGACTTGCCTGCCGAGGTTAGTGCCTTGCATTTTGGAGCCATCAGCCTCATCCCCGAGCCCTGCGGCACCGCTTTTGAAACACTGATGAAACGCCATCACCGCGACAAGGTGATTTCACTTGATCCCAACATACGGCCCGGTTTCATTTCTGATGAGGCCTCGTACCGCGCCCGGCTGCAACGCATGATCGCGATGGCAGATATCGTCAAGGTTTCCGATGAGGATCTTAATTGGCTGGCTCCGGGTGTTGATCACGCCCTTGCCATCAAAAATATTCTACGGTCCGGCCCGGCGATTGTCCTGCTAACCAAGGGCGCAGCAGGCGTTGATGTGTTCCTGCATTCGCAGACTTTCCCGGTAAGGGCACCAAGGGTCGATGTTGTTGACACAATTGGCGCCGGGGACACGTTCAATGCCGGTTTCCTGAAGGGGCTTGAAGAAGGCGCTCTTCTTGCGAAGGATCAGCTGAGAAATGCCGGCAGAAGCGAATTGACCCCCGCAGTCGAATTGGCCGTCAGGGTTGCAGCCGTCACGGTTTCGCGTATCGGGGCCAACCCTCCCTGGGATTACGAAATAAGCGAAAGATTCGCGCCCGGTGCATGAGCGCATTGGCAGCCAACGCGTGGCACTTCAACCGCCATTATTCTGCTGCCAGTTTTCCCCGCCGAGAAAAGGGTGCCGGGAGCCTGTCCAGCAGAAGCGAGACTATCTGGATCGGGTCGTCATAGATCATCAACTGGCCGCGACCGGGGAGGACAGTCATTTGGAAATTTTCCCGACCGTCGATGAAGCGCTTAATCCCCCCTTCATGAAACATGGAATCCTCATTGCCATGCAGAAGGTACACCTGGCATTCAACAGCGTTGACGAGTTCTGTCCAATCCATGAGGATCAGGGAAGTATCATCGAGTAGTGCATCGACACCCTGTGCCCCACCAATGCGCAAACCAAGGCTGAGTACGCCAAGAGAATCGGCATTTTCCAGAACCCTCAGATCGGCTTTGGAATGGCGCATGATTTGTGACAGGAACTTGTGCGAGCCGAGCTGCAAATACATCTTGTAGCCGCTCAGGACGAGAAACTTTGCCAGCGTCCTGCTGCGCAACTGGGTATAGAGGATCGCTCGCTGATAGCGGGCCATGGAACGATGCAGCTCCGCGCGATCTATCGGCAAATAGCCGGCGATGCCAATCACGCACTTCACGCGATCCGGCTGCAAGGCAGCCATTGCCATCGCATAGCACATGCCTGCTGTACCAGCCACGCAGGAAAATCGTTTCACGCCTATCGCCTCGGCAAATCGCATTAGATGCAGGGCGGTTTTTTCCAAAGAGAAATCCGGGTCCAGCGGATCTGAAAGGCCGCAACGGGGACGAAAAGGAACGATTACCCGGTAGCCGGCGCTGGTAAGACCCTGAATGAACTCCGGAGGAAGTACATATCCGACCATGGAGGAATGGCAAATCAAGAGCGGTTCACCATTGCGCGGTCCCTCATCAACATATTCGATCCGCCTGCCATCAATCCGGATAACCTTGTGCCAGCCCGGCTTCGTATATGTCTGACCGGACGAATTGGTGATGGTATTGGTATCGGCGGTATCACGACAGGAAACGCGGCCCTGGTCAGCCGGTATCTGGGCAAATCCGGCAGCAAGGCACACAAGGGCAGTTGTGTTCGGCGCCGCCGTCTTGGCGCGAATGGCGCTGATATGCTTTTTCACCGTATCTTCCCGGATATTGTCGAGCACGGCAATTTCGACCTGACGCCGTCCGGCAACGAGGTGACTGAGTATGCGCATCTCGGCATCAGTCAATCCGAATGCGGACTTGAATGCGGCTGCCCCCGCTTCGGAAAAGACAAGGTTCATGGAGTTGATCAGTACATAACCGGTCTTGCTTCCTTCTACGGAAATCGACCTGCAGGCAGCGAGATTGCCAGCCGGGCCGAAATCCCTTTCCCCACAATCGAAGTTGATGACACTGAAGAGATCCTCGTCCGAACAACTGCGGGAGTGGGTCATTATTCGCTTCAGTTCACGGGCAGCGGAGACCTGAAACTTGTCGAAGTTGAGCATGTCCCCAGTTCCCAGGCCGAATTGGTGTCGCCCCTGCTCATTGGCACCCACGACCATGCCATTGCCGGTTACCAGCAGGCCCGGCCGATCCATTCCTGCCAACCTGTTGATCAGCTCGTCTTCGTTGATGACCGATTTCAGTGAGGTTTCCAGCAGCGGAATCACAGTTGTCAAATGGGCTTCCAACGCGTCAAGGACAGCGTAGCCCTCCTCGTCCTGAAACGAGATGTTGCTGTCCCAGAGCTCCAGCACTTCCACAAACTGTTCCGGCTGAAGGATGGAGCGATAGATCTCGTTGACGAGCGTCAGCGTATTATTCGCAAGTATTCGGGGATCAGTCATTGAACCACACGGGAGCCGGTTGCTGGTGTTCCATCCAACTATGGTAACCACCAAGCGTCAAGCTCCGAGGTACCTTTCCCCGTGTTCTGCAGGGTCCTTCAGAAAGGCTCTACTGACTTGCCGCGAGAAAAAGCCCCGCACCAGGCGGGGCTCGCTATCTCGCACTATCTGCCCTTGGCAAGTGCGTCACGGATTTCCTCGAGCAGGACCTCTGAACGCGGTGGCGCTGGTGGTTCTGCCGGGGTTTCCTCGTCAGCCTTCGTCATCAGGTTGTTTACAGCGCGAACCATCAGGAAGACGATAAACGCAATGATCAGGAAGTTGATGACGGCGGTGATGAAGTTACCGTAAGCGAGTACTGCGCCCTGTTCCTTCGCCGCATCCAGCGTGGCTGCCGTTACGCCGCTTGCCAGTGGAGCGAAGTAGTTCGAGAAGTCGAGACCACCGAAGATTGCACCGATCACCGGCATGAGCACGTCATCAACTAGTGAAGCGGTGATGGCACCAAAGGCGCCACCGATGATAACACCAACGGCAAGGTCCATGACATTGCCGCGCATAATGAATTTCTTGAATTCTTCAAACATGGAATTATTCCCCTATTCTCCAATCGGGCCAATCAGCCCCTCTTGGTCCAACCCTCCGGTGAAACCGTGCCTTACATACCAGTGACCCACGACAACTCCAATAGTTTACCATTGGTTAATAGATCTTTTTATCGCATCAGAAGTACAGGCCGCAGAATCGCCTGATGCGACGAATGCTCAATAAAGGCACGCGGCTCTGCGAATTTGATTCGCCGAAAACATGGCATACCGCCTCGTTTTCTGCTTGTATTGCATCATAAAGGGAGGAGAAACTGTGGTGTACATCGCCAGTAAGTGGGATCAGTCTGCCTTGCGGAGAAACCGATGCAACCGCTGACTCTGGCCTTTGTTGCCCTTGCCTATCTGCTTTTCCTTTTTCTTGTCGCATATGTGGGGGACAGGCGACGCTACACACAGATGGCCGCTTCACGCAGCACCATCTACCCGCTGTCACTAGCCGTATACTGCACGACCTGGACGTTCTTCGGTTCGGTCGGGCTCGCCACCACCAGCGGCATCGATTTCCTGTCGATCTATATCGGTCCGATCCTGATGATGACGGTCGGCTATCCCATCATGCGCAAGATTGTAGCGATTTCCAAACGCCAGCGCATCACTTCCATCGCCGACTTTGTTGGAGCGCGCTACGGCAAAAGTGTCACCGTTGCTGCGGTCGCCACCATCATCGCTGTTATCGGGGGTGTCCCCTATATCATGCTGCAGCTAAAGGCAGTTGCCGACTCGGTCCAGTACATGGTGCTGGCGGACAACCCCGATGGAGCAAGCCTGGTATTCTTCGACGAAATAAGCCTGATCATTGTTTTGGCACTGGCCGTGTTCACAATCCTGTTCGGCACACGCCATGCCGATGCCACCGAACACCAGGACGGCATGATGCTGGCCGTTGCGCTTGAATCGGCAATCAAGCTGTTTGCCTTTCTGGCCATCGGCATTTTCGTCACCTACGTGTTGTTCGACGGTGTTGGTGATCTTTATTCACAAGCCGTAGCCAATGCCGAAATCAGCAAGCTGTTCGAAACCGGCTTCAATCCCACCAATATGGCAGTACTAACGATGCTTAGTTTTACTGTCTTCCTTCTGCTGCCGAGGCAGTTTCACGTGGCCGTTGTCGAGAACCACAGCGAAAGGGAGTTGCAGCGGGCGCGCTGGCTGTTTCCCCTTTATCTCGTACTGATAAACCTTTTTGTGCTGCCCATTGCCGCTGCCGGTATGTTGTCCTTTGGCAACAGCCTGAAAGGCGATGTTTATGTTCTGGCGCTGCCTGCTGCCGCGGGTAACGACGCACTGGCCCTGCTTGCCTTTATTGGCGGTCTTTCGGCGGGCAGTGCCATGGTGATTGTTGCCTGCGTGGCGCTGGCCATCATGATCTCGAACCATCTGGTGCTGCCGGTATATCTCCGCAATTTTGATCCCGCCCTACCCGGCGGAGATCTCGACATGGAAAAATTGATCCTTCGGATCAGGCGTATGGCCATCACAGTGCTTTTGTTGCTCGCCTATGTCTATTACCGCCTCTCTGACGGATCGCAGGCGCTGGCATCCATCGGCCTTGTTTCCTTTGCAGCAATTGCCCAACTGGGGCCGGCAGTATTTGGCGGCCTGTTCTGGCGGGGCGCAAATGCAGTCGGCTCCATTGCCGGCATGACAGTCGGAATCAGTGTCTGGCTGGTCATCCTTTTCCTGCCGACGATCGACTCGGAAGTTTTTTACTTTGGTAGTGCCGTCCATTCGGCTCTGGGCATGGACATGCTCGGCTTCACGTCCTTCGCCACCGGCCTGTTTGTCAGTATGCTGTTCAACGCCCTTGCCTGGATTATCGGCTCATTGCTGGCAAAGCCGACGCCGCTCGAAGACCATCAGGCAACTGCCTTCGTCCTGTTCGAGAGAAATGCGGCCAACCCCTCAAGCGCTGCAAACAATTTTCTGACGATTGGCGAGATACGCGACAATCTCTACCGTTATCTGGGACAGTTGCGCGCAGACCGGGCGCTGGCCAATTACTGGGGCAAGCGGGCCGAAATGACCGATCCGCGGGAAATAGCCAGCAATGACCTCATCCGCTATTCTGAGGAAACGCTCGCCAGTGCCATCGGGGCATCGTCTTCACGGTTGGTGCATTCGCTCCTGTTGCGACGTTTCGAGGAAACCTCGACCGCCAATCTGCGCCTACTCGACCAGGCCACCGAGGCGATCGAGTATAACCAGAATGTCCTCAGAACCGCCTTTGACCAGCTTGAACAGGGGATCACCGTGTTCGATGCGGAGATGAAGCTCTCCTTCTGGAACCGGCAATTCCGCAGACTGCTCGACCTGCCGGAAAACATCGGACAGGCCGGGACACCGCTCAACCGGGTTGTTTTCGAGATCGCCCGCCGTCATCGAATGTCCGAGAAGGATACCAGTTTCGATGACCTGGAAAACCGGTTGCTGACCCATGGCCAGACTTGGGGACTCGCGCTCTATTCGTCGGAAAAGATCCTCGAAATCCAGTCAAGCCCGATGCCTTCCGGCGGACTGGTCATTGCCTGGAACGATGTTACCGAGCGGGTAATGGTTTCCGAGGCGCTCAAGGAGGCCAATGAATCGCTTGAAAAACGCGTGGAGGAACGTACCCGCGACCTCGTTCGAGCGAACATACAACTGGAACAGGCACACAAGGAAGCCGAACTGGCCAACCAGTCAAAGACCCGCTTCCTTGCCGCTGCCGGTCACGATCTCATGCAGCCGCTCAACGCCGCACGGCTCTATACGTCCACGCTGATGGAAACATCGCGCTCGCCCAAGGCAAACTCGCTGGGTGAAAAGATCAGCATGTCGCTTGAATCGGTCGAAGAAATCCTTGGCTCGGTGTTGGCCATTTCCCGGCTCGACAGCGCCAGCCACAAGATCAATATAAGCAGTTGCAATCTCCAGAAGATGCTTAGTCAGATGGAACTGGAGTTCAGTCCCATCGCTGCAGAAAAAGGGCTTGATATCAAGTTCATGCCTTCAAGCATGTGGGTACGCTCAGACCCAGCCTACCTGCGGCGACTGCTACAGAACCTTGTTTCCAATTCGATCAAATACACCTCCAGGGGGAGGATCCTTGTCGGCTGTCGCCGCAGGGGTGACCGGGTCGCGATCCAGGTTATCGATACCGGAATCGGGATGACCGCGAAGGAACAAAGGTCCATTTTCAACGAATTCGAACGCCTCGACACTGGCGCCAGGCTCGCCCCGGGCCTCGGGTTGGGGCTGTCCATCGTCGAGCGAATTTCCAAACTGTTGCATCATCCCATACGCCTGTTTTCCGAACCAGGCAGGGGAACGATGTTTGAAATCAGTGTTCCCCGGGCAGTCGCCGAAGCTGTTACCCTGATAGAAGGCAAGGCACCACGAAGGGTGGCCATGTCACGCCTTACCGGTCTGACCGTCCTGTGCATCGATAATGACCGCAATATTCTTGAGGGCATGAGCGGCCTGCTCGCCCAATGGGGCTGTTCTGTCCATACGGCAGTTGACCGCGATGGAGCACTTTCCTGCCTCAGAATGAAAGAGAGCCTGCCCCATATCGCCCTGGTTGACTATCACCTAGACAAGGACAATGGGCTCGACCTCATTCATGCTTTCCGCGCTGCGGGAGGCGAAGACATTCCCTGCATACTCGTTACCGCAGACCGCTCTACCGAACTCAGGCAACGTGCAGAGGCAATTGGCGTATCAGTCCTGAACAAACCGCTGAAGCCGGCTGCTTTGCGGGCACTTCTGTCTCAACGGGCAAATCAGACCAAGCAGGCTGCAGCTGAATAACTTGCAATGCATTCGATAGGCAGTGTTCTAACCGGATTAATCCCGAAAGGATCAGTCGAGGCTGCCTGCGCTCTCGCTTAACGTTGTCAGCTTGTTTACCTGGATCACTGCCTGGGTGCGGCTATCAACGCGCAGCTTGAGCAGAATTGCCGAGACATGGGCCTTTACGGTGGCTTCCGACACACCCAGTTCATAGGCAATCTGCTTGTTTAGGAGACCTTCACCCAACATGCCGAGAACGCGCGTCTGCTGCGGGGTCAGGCTTTGCAGCCGCGCAATCAGGTCTGCTTCCTCTGTATCAATGGCCCCATCCAGATCCACGCCTTCCGGCACGAAGATCTCACCATCCAGAAGCAGGCGGACAGCATCGCGCATTTCTTCCATGCTGGCCGACTTGGGAATGTATCCCGCAGCGCCCATGGCTATGGATTTGCGGATTGTATTGGCGTCCTCGGTAGCGGACACAACCGCAACCGGGACTGCAGGGAATTGCGCCCGCATCTGGGACAGGCCCGAAAGTCCCTTTGATCCGGGCATGTTCAGATCCAGCAATACCAGATCCCTTTCACCATTTTCCTCCAGCTCGTTCATTGCCTCGTCGAAAGTTCCCGATACCGAGACCTCGCACTGTGGATTCAACGATGAAACCGCGTTCACCAATGCCTCGCGATAAAGCGGATGGTCATCGGCTACCAAAATCGTTGTTTTGTGCGTCAAGGCGGTTCTCCTCCCAATCCCGTAGGTGAGAATGAAAAATAATTCTGAATAAGGCAAGCGCCCTCAATGCTTTTCCCTCCCGAAGCTTTATGGTACCAGCCAGCTTCCAGAGTAGTTGAGACAATGCGATGATCTCCATGCGAGCACTGACGCGCAACCCCGCCCTTCTGCTGTTTGTGGCCATGTTTACTGTCCTGGTTGCCTGCCTCGTGGCGTTCGGATCTGCCTATCAGGGAAATGAATCGGGCACGATTATCGGCATTCCCGGCCTCTGGTTCTTCGGCCTGATCATCCTGCCGCCAGCCCTTTATGTCCTATTGGTGCTGGTCTGGAAGCGGTTTGACAGGATCGCCAGATGACCCGCCCCGAAAGCTTCTATCGACCGGCACTGGCCCTTGTTATCGGCACGCTGGTTTTCCTCCTGATCGTCTATACCCTTGAGAAGACCGGGGTTCCCAGGCAATACTCACTCGCAGCTTCAGCGGTGTTTGGCCTCATAGTGCTGATCGCCACACTCTTATCAGCCGGCAGCACCAGAGCCGAGCGGTTCTTTTACGATGACCGAAAGCTTGGCAATGCTGCGGGGGCCCTGGCAGTGGTTGGGATTGCCGGTTTTCCGCTGATCGTCTTTTTGGGCGGCGCAGCGTTCATGATTGTGCCCGGTTTCCTGGTGACGCTTGTCGTTGCAGTATGCGGCGGGCTTGCGCTTTCAGGCCTTGCAGCAACACGCCATTTCAATGCAAGAGGTGCAAGCGACATAGCCGAATTACTGCTTCATGATCGCGGTGGAAAACTCGGCTCACGGCTATTTGCGTCCGGCATGGCTTTTCCCGGCCTGATCTTCGCTGCCAGCGGCATCCTCGCCGGGGCGTTTCTGCTGCAATGGTTTTTCGCGCTAAGCGGAACCATGGCGGTCTCGCTTTTCTGTACAGGCTGCTTTCTGATAGCTGTGCTTGGCGGCATGCGCTCTCTCCTGCGCTTTTCGGCTGTGGCGGCAGGTCTTTTTCTGCTTGCGCTCAACCTGCCGCTGTTCATTCACACCGTTATGGACAGCGGATTTCCAATCGGCCACCTGGCAGCCGGCTATGGTGCCATCGAGCCGGTAGGAGAACTGGAGGCCCAGTTGCGCAGCCTCGGCATAGCCCAACTCGACGACAGGATGCAGATACCGACCACTGTTTTCAACTGGGGACAGGGAACCCAGATCCTGGCCGCGATCATCGTGATGGTTGCGACTGCCAGCCTGCCGGCACTCGTCCACGTCGCCTCGGCAAGCAGCAATACCGATCGTGCGGGCCATGTACTGCAACGCGGCATGTTGTATTTCGGCCTTGCCGGCGCCTCGCTCATTGCACTGATGGCCTTTACGAAGATCGGCTTCTATCAGACAAATCTTGGCCTTACCCTGGCGGAAGCCCGTGTTGAGGCACCTTACCTGTATAGTTGGGATGGACGAGAGGCCCAGTTTGTCCAGCTGTGTGGCCAGATGATATCGAGCGCCGATGCCCTTGCACAGGCATGCGGTGGTGGAAGTGACCATATCCTCAACCTGCCCGATTTCTTTCTTGAAAGCCGGTTGATGCTCGTGGGATCTGCCGAGATTTCGGGCCTTCCCTTTGCATTTACCGCCCTGTTGTCCCTCTCGGTAATCGCCCTTCTGGCGGCATTCACCAGTGCGAGCATCCTTAGTACGGCCGAAATGCTGATCACTGCCTTTTACTTCTCGCTACCGGGGAAGGTGGCCAGTGGGCGTGTCTTCATGGTGCGCACCTGCCTGCTGGCAATGCTGGGGATTGCGATGTTTGCCTCAGAGCGCCTGATAAGCGATCCGGGAACTGCTTTCATGCTGGCTGTTTCCTACAGTGCTACCCTGTGTGCGACTGCGCTCGCAGGGGCAATTCATCTACCCAATATCGGCAAGGCCAGCTTTGCCAGTGCGCTGGGCGTCGGGTTTGCGATATGCACGCTGTATTACGTCCTTTCGCTATATGGCATCGATTTCGTTCCTGGGACGGGCGATGAACTGCTCCTGCGCTTCCCGGGCATGGGTGATGCATTGCCTCCCGAACTGGGTGGCGTCATTGCCCTGCCTGTCGCGATCGGTATCCTGATCCTGATACAGTTGTTTGCGAGCCAGGGCCGGATCGGCGAAAGCGACGAGGCAGACGCAACAAAGGACAGCCTTTCCGGCAGGCATGGATAATCACACATGATCGAGACGCACAAATCTTTCATCAATCGATGGGAGAGCGATGAAAACAGCCACATGAACGTCCAGTTCTATCTTAAGCGGTTCGACGAGGCGGCCACCGTCCTCGACACGCTTGCGGGCACCTCAAACGCCACCTCGCTTGTCCTGCGCCATATCCGATTTCACCGCGAACTGCATGAGGGCGATGGTACAAAGACCGTATCCGGCAAGGCGCACGCCTCCGGAGCACAGGACAGTATTGTCCATTTGATGCACCACACCCAGTCAGGCGCCATTTGCACCACCGCGCTGGACACGCTCAGTAAACCCGTAGGGGCCGACCTGCCCGCGCCGGCATCCGGCATGATGGAGGCTGCGCAACCCCGGGGCCTGCAGGGTGGGCCGATCGAAGAAACGGATGCAGGGGCCCTGCTGGCTGAAGGAAAGGCGGTGGCCAGCAATTATTCGGTTGTTTTGCCCGGCGAACAGACGGCTGACGGCAGGATGATGAGCCACCGGATCGTTTCACGTTTCACCGATGGCGCGCCCCATGTCTGGGATTTTGCAGGCGCCGATACCACCTTCCTGAAACAGAACAATCTGGGCCGGGTGGCGGTAGAAATGAAAGTGATGCCTTTGGGGAAAGTGGAGATCGGCGAAGCGCTCAGGTTGATCAGTTGGGTGCCTGACCGCAAGGCACGCACCTTCCGGGTCAGCCACCAGCTGGAATCGCTGGCAACAGGCAACCTCATCGCCCGCGGCGACGTGTGTTGCCTGTTGATTGACCTTTCTAGCAGGAAAACGGCTCCCCTGCCCGATACGCTGAGGACGGTCGCCGACTGATCTATTCCAGGTCGTTGCTGAGATCCTTCATGACACCGAAAAACCGGCGCAGAACTTTTTCGGACCGGTCCATGGCCTGCTCGAACTCCTCGTCAGGCATCATGTCCTGGTAGAAATAAGGATTGGGGGAGCGTCGGCTGGAAGCCATGCGATCCTCGATGCGGTCGAGTCTTGACTGCAGATCGTCCATTTCGGCCTGGAGTGCTTCACGCTCATCAGCTGCCATCCGGCAAACCAGATTATCTGACTGCATCTTGCAGACGGACATCGTGCCGGTCTTCTTGTCGAGGCGGACAAAGTTTTCGCCATCGCGCCTGAGTTGATAGCGATCACTGTCCATGGCCTTGGTCAGCTTGTCATTCTGCTGCGCAGATGCGATGCCGGAAAAACCAAGACCACCGGCCATTGCGGCCAGGCCAAGCGAGCCTAAGAGTGCGGTGCATACTGCAATATTCGAAAAACGGGTTCTGGACATTCGGGTTTCCTCCGGCGCTGGGGAACGGGGCGGGTGTTGACATGCTACCGGGGCAATACGGCGAAAAACAGCCGGGTTTTCGCTGAACCGCAAGACCCTGGTGTGCATTGAAGGATCATGGACTGGAAAGTGCAACCTGCCTGTGTCATTTGACACAAGGCAAGATCAGATGAGACGAAAATAAAACAGGACCCTGAAGATGCTTCCGCAATTCGTGTACAAGATCGCCGGTTTCAAGGAATGGGACGAGGCCCTTGAAAATGGCACTTTTGACGGGGCGCCAATCGATCTGGCGGACGGCTTCATCCACTTTTCCTGTGCCGATCAGCTTCGCGAAACCGCGGCAAGACATTTTGCCGGACGCGATGATTTGATGCTCATCAAGGTCGCCACCGAACCGATGGCCCGCCACTACAAGATGGAGCCCTCGCGCGGCGGCGCCCTGTTTCCGCATCTTTATGCAAAACTGCCTGTTGCCCATGCCGTCGAATGGCAGGAACTGCCGCTTGGGCCAGATGGCATGCACGTCTTCCCCGGCGACATTCCCGCCGGCGAGGATCAATCCTGATGGGGCTTCTCGACAAGATCGGGCGGAAGGCGCTGTTTGCGCTGGATGCGGAAACAGCGCATGGCATTACCATAAATGCGCTCAAATCGGGCCTGTTGCCTTCCAGGGGTAAGATCGAAGACCCAAGACTTGGTGTAAATCTGGCCGAGATCGATTTCCCCAACCCTGTTGGACTGGCAGCCGGCTTCGACAAGAATGGGGAAGTGCCCGATGCCATTCTCAAGCTGGGGTTTGGCTTCACAGAGATCGGCACGATCACGCCGCGCGCCCAGACAGGCAATCCCAAGCCGCGTATATTCAGGGTGGAAGAGGTATGGGGCGTCATCAACCGGCTCGGCTTCAACAATGAGGGTCACGACGCTGCCCTTGAACGGCTGGAAGCACGCAATCACAAGGGCGGCATTGTCGGCGTCAATATCGGTGCCAACAAGGACAGTGAAGACTTTGTCGCTGATTATGAAAAGGGCATCGAGACCTTCAGCCACCTTGCCAGCTACTTCACGGTCAACATTTCATCACCGAACACGCCGGGGCTGCGCAATTTGCAGGGTGGCGAAGCGCTGAAAGTGCTTCTGGAGCGGGTGTTCGAGACCCAATCGCGGCAGGAAAGCCGACCGCCTGTGTTTTTGAAGCTGGCACCGGACCTTGGCGAAAGCGAGATGGACGAAATTGCGGAAGTGATCAATGCTTCGCCGCTTTCGGCAGCCATGATCTCAAACACCACGCTGTCGCGCAAGACGATCAGCGGTCATTGCAATGCAGGCGAAGCAGGTGGCCTTTCCGGCAGCCCGCTTTTCGAGCGGTCAACCATCGTGCTGGCGAAATTCCGCGAGCGCCTGCGAAACGACCTGCCGATCATCGGCATTGGCGGCATCAAGGATGGCGCCACGGCCTGGGCCAAGCTTGAAGCAGGCGCCTCTCTTGTACAGCTCTATTCCTGCATGGTCTATGCGGGGCCGCAGATTGCGCGCGACATCTGCAAAGAACTGTTGCAGCGCATGGAAGCGGAGAAACTTGAAAATCTTGCCAGCATCACCGGTAGCAAGACAGGCGAATGGGCATCCAGGTCGCTCGGCAATCTGTGAGGCCGACATGACCACGATCTGGCACAATCCGCGTTGTTCGAAATCCCGGCAGACCCTTGCCCTGCTTCTTGAAAACGGCCTTGAACCCGAAATCGTCGAATATCTCAAAACGCCACCTTCGGTGGATGATATAAGGGGCTTACTGGCCTTGCTGGGCATTGAGGCCGAAGGCCTGATGCGAACGAGCGAAAACGCATTTCGCGATTTGAACTTGAAGGGCGAAACACAGGACGTGCTGATCGCAGCAATGGCGGACAATCCGATCCTGATCGAGCGGCCCGTGGTGATCCATGATGGCAAGGCCGCCATCGGCAGGCCGCCTGAGAACGTGCTTTCGCTCTTCTAGTCTTCGAAAGCCTGACGCGCCTTCACCGGAAGGCGGATGGAAAGGGCAATGCCCCTGATCCCCAGAAAGATGTGCAGCGCGATCCAAAGGCCCGTATTGCCATGCGGTTCCAGCACCTGCCAGGCGAGAAGGTAGACTGCCAGCGAGACAAGCATCATCACGCTCATTTCGCGTGACCAGGTGGCACCGATGAATATGCCATCCATCTGGAAAGCAAGTACTCCGGTCACTGCCGTCAGCGCCGCGAACCATAGGTAGGAATGAGCCTCGATGCGGACCGTCTCCAGCGTGGTGATCAGGTTGATCAGGGATTCACCGAAAATGCCCAGTACCAGCGTGAGCAGAAGCGCAAGAACGAGATTCCAGAGCAGTGTCAGGCGAATGCCCCGCCAGAAGGCGGGTTTGTAGTTTGCGCCAATGGCCCGTCCGACAATCTGCTCAGCCGCTGTCGCAAGGCCATCGAGAAAGTATCCTGCGATCAAAAAGAAATTCATCAGGACCGCATTGGCGGCCAGCGTTGTTTCGCCAAAACCCGCGGACTGGGCGGTGAAATAGGCAAAGGCCGAAAGCAGTACAAAGGAGCGCACCATGATATCTGCATTGAGATTGGCAAAGCGAAGCAATGCCGTGCGGTCGAATATGCGCTGGCGCGATGGCCGCACGTTGGGGTCGGCAAGCCGCCAGCAGATGATGAGGCCCGCAAGCGCCGCCACGCTTTCCCCGATGATGGTGCCAAAGGCAACGCCCTCAAGGCCATAGCCGAGCCAAAGTCCGAGGATGATCGATAGCACCATGTTCGTGCCATTGAGCAGGATCTGGAGAAGAAGCCCCAACCCGCTGCGGCCAAGGCCGATCAGCCAGCCCAGGATGACATAATTGGCCAGCGCCACCGGTGCACCAAGCATGCGGATGGAAAAATATTCGCTGGTGGCCTTTGCCACAGCCTCGCCCGGTGCAATGAAATAGAGGCCGACGGCAAGGACAAGCGGAATGGCCGTTACCATGACCAGCCCCGCAATGACTGCTATGAGAAGCGCGCGAAACAGGATTGCCTGCTTTTCCTTTTCATCTTCCGCCCCGACAGCCTGCGCCGTCAGACCGGTGGTGCCAGAGCGCAGGAAATTGAAGGTGGTGAACATCACATCGATGATGATCGCGCCGACTGCCAGGCCGCCGATCAGTGCCGCATCGCCAAGCCGTCCGACCACTGCGGTATCTACCAGCCCAAGGAGCGGCGTCGTCAGATAGGCGAGCGTCATGGGCAGAGCCAGCGCGACCACCATCGAGTTCGTCACCTCGAACGGACGGATGCGCTTGGGCAGCGGGTTTTTGAAGGGTAGATCCATGCAGCCGTGCTACCAGCAAATCCGAAGTTTCAATAGCGCAATTTGATGCCTTGAAGCCTTGTTTTGGCGCGCAGCGCAGCTAGATTTGCCTGATGCCAGCAACCCCTCCCCTTGCCATTTTCCATCATCCCGATTTCCGGGCGCAGATTGCCGTCAATCACCGTTTTCCAATGGGAAAATACGGGCTGATTGCGAGGCTCCTTGTCGAGGACGGACTGATTGCACCGGGCGGGTTCCAGGTGCCCGAAGCAATAGAATTCGACATGGCGACCCTTGCCCATACCGCAGCCTATGCAAGGCAGGTTTTCATCGGGCAGGTTCCCCCGCAGGTCAGCCGGGAAATCGGCTTTGACGTCAATGCGTCGGTCGCGATGCGGGCAAGGCTCTCCTCCGGGGCAACGCTGGCCGCCGGGCGAATGGCGCTGGAAAAGGGAATTGCGACCTCAACCGCCGGAGGTTCGCATCACGCAGGTCCCGATCGGGGGCGGGGCTTTTGCGTCTTCAACGATGTGGGGATAGCTGCGGCCAACCTGCTGGCAGCCGGCGACGTGCGGCAAATCCTGGTATTCGACTGTGATGTACACCAGGGCGACGGGACGGCGGAGATTTTCGCGAGAGACCCGCGCGTCACCACGATATCGATCCATAACGAGAAGAACTATCCCGTTCGCAAGAAGGCGTCCGATCTCGATATCGGCCTCGAAGATGGCCTTGAGGACGAGGCCTACCTCACCAAACTCGATGAAACCCTGGAGCGCGTCGCAGAGTTTCGAACGCCCGATCTCGTCTTTTACAACGCCGGTGTCGATGTTCATCGCAATGACCGGCTTGGACGGCTTTCGATGACAGGCAGGGGAATAGCCGAGCGGGACCGGCGGGTGATCGGTCATTTCAATGCAAGGGGTATCCCGCTCGTTGCCGTGCAGGGTGGCGGCTATTCACAGGATGTCGAAGCGGTGGCCCGGCGGCACACAATCATCCACCACGTGGCGAAAGAGTTCACCTGATAAAATGAATGCCGATTATGGCTTGAACCTGAGGAAACGCATGATCAGGAAGACGGGGACAACGATCATCGCGCCATAAAGCAGGTACTCTCCGAAGCGGCCAAAGGCCTCGAAGCCTAGGTTCCACAGCCGCTCCACGAAACCGGTAAAGGCATGCCAAACGTCAATCGGGGTGAAGCCGGTTGCGCTCATTATGATGCCGACCACAAGTGATATGACGACCAGCTTGATGGCCGTGCGGGCGGGCGTGTCGCCGAGAAACTGGGTCACCTTGTCGGTCATGCTTCTTCCCCGATGTTCGATTGGCCGATATTCGTCAGGCCAGTTCGATGTTCAGGTAGGCCCGAACGCCAGCCAAATCAAGATGGAAGATCAGTCCCCGATCAGCGCTTCAAGGGTTTCCAGCCGGTCGGCCTCTGCCGGCGGTTTGTCCCAGCGGATACGGGCGATGCGTGGAAAGCGCATGGCAACGCCGGATTTGTGGCGTGTCGAACGGTTGATCCCCTCGAATGCGATTTCCAGAACCAGCCCCTTGTCAGGACCGGCCCGGACCGAGCGCACGGGACCGAACCGCTCTATCGTGTTTTCACGCACAAACTTGTCGAGCAGTTTGAGTTCCTCGTCGGTAAAGCCGAAATAGGCCTTGCCGACAGGAACGATTTCATCGCCGGTTTCGCCCACGCGCCAGCATCCGAAGGTGAAATCGGAGTAGAAGCCGGAGCGTTTGCCATGCCCGCGCTGGGCATACATCAGAACGGCGTCAATCGTCATGGGATCGCGTTTCCATTTGAACCAGGGTCCGCGCGGCCTGCCTGGCAGATAGGGCGCATCCTTGCGCTTGAGCATCAGCCCCTCGATTACGGGATGGGGCGGGTCGACACGCCTGGCCACCAGATCCCCGAATGTCTCGAATGGTATGAGCTCGGAGACATCGAAGCGCTCGCCATTCATTTCGTTTGCCAGATGCTCCAACTGCCTGCGCCGGTCCACCAGCGGTTCTCCGCGCCAATCCTTCCCGCCATCGATGAGTACGTCATAAAAGCGGATGAAGGCCGGGCGGGATTGCAACATCCTGCCTGAAACCGTCTTGCGATTGAGGCGCTGCTGGAGGTCGGAAAAGGTGCGCACTTCTAGCGGACAGTCGAGAGGCGAGCGCACCAGCAGTTCGCCGTCAAACGTGCCTTCGATCTCAAGTGCCTCAACGATATCGGGAAAGGCACCGGAAATATCATCGCCAGTACGCGAATAGAGGCGCTTTACGCCCGCATCATTGGTCATCTGCACGCGGATGCCATCCCATTTCCATTCGGCAAAAAAATCGCCGGGCGTGATGAGGTCATGCTCTCGTGCTTCCAGCGCATTGGACAGCATGACGGGGCGAAACGGTGCCAGAGCGGCAGAGACAGGCTTTTGCGCCCTGCCCTCCAGCCAGGCGAACAAGTCGCAATAGGGTGGCTCCAGCCCGTGCCAGAGCTCCTCGATCTCGCTGGTTTCGACCCCGCCGAATTCGGCAAGCGCCTGCTTGGCAAGGCGCGCAGAAACACCGATGCGAAGGCCGCCCGTCGCCAGCTTGATCAGCGCATAACGGCCCGAGACATCCAGCCTGTCGAGCATTGCGGCAATGAGCGCGGGCGCATCGCTTCGTGAAGCCTGCGAAAGCTGCTCGACCGTTTCACCAAGGCTGAGACCATCGCCGGTCGCCTCTCGCTTCTGGCCCTCATCTTCCCACAAAAGCGCGATGGTTTCGGCAAGGTCGCCGACATAGTCATAGGACAGGCGAAAAAGCTGCTCATCGGTACGTGCGGTGACCAGTTCGCGAATCAGCGAAGGCTGGATGGTCTTGAGCTTGAGATCATGGGTTATCGCGCCGATTGCATAGCCGCGATCCGGATCAGGCGCAGCGCGCAAATAGTCGATGATCGCCTCGACCTTGCGGTTGCGCGAGGGGGTCAGCACCAGCTTTTCCAGAAGATCGGCGAAGGGTTTCATTCCTCCACCTCGTCTTCGTAGCCAACGATGTTGAGCGGTTTGGCGCGGATCTGGTTGAGTTCGCACCAGCGCACCAGCCCTTCCTCGCGGCCATGGGTCACCCAGATTTCCGGGGCCTTTGTATCGCGAATGGAGGCGGTCAACTCGTTCCAGTCGCAATGGTCGGAAATGACGAGTGGCAGTTCAACGCCGCGCTGCTTGGCGCGCTGGCGCACCTGCATCCAGCCCGATGCAAAGGCGATTACCGGATCGTTGAAACGGCGGACCCATGGCGAATTGAAGGCCGATGGCGGGCCAAGGATGATCTCGCCTGCAAAGCGCCGGTCCGCGCCATTATCAATCGTTGCAGGCAGCAATTGCCCGAGTTCGATCCCCTCTGACTGGTAGTAGTCGCAAAGGCTCTTCAGCGCTCCGTGGATATAGAGCGGGCGGTCATAGCCGCAGTCTCGCAGCAGGCGGATGAGGCGCTGCGCCTTGCCGAGCGCGTAACAGCCGAGCAGGTGTGTTCGGTCCGGCTGGGCGCGGATCGAGGCAAGCAACCGCCCTGTTTCGGCGCGCGGGTCAGGGTGTTTGAAAACGGGAAGGCCGAAGGTCGCCTCGGTGATGAACACATCGCATTCGACCATTTCGCAGGTCTCGGCGGTCGGATCAGCCAGCCGCTTGTAGTCGCCCGAGGCAACGATCCGCATACCGGCCTTTTCCACTGCGATCTGCGCGGAACCAAGGACATGGCCCGCCGGGTGGAAGGAACAGGCAACGCCGTTCACATCAATGATTTCGCCAAATTCGACTGCCTGTGCGGACTGGCAGAAATCAGCACCATAGCGGATCGCCATGATGTCGAGGGTGCGCCGGGTCGCCAGCACCTTCACATGGCCTGAGCGGGCATGGTCGGCATGGCCATGGGTGATCAGCGCACGCTCGACCGGACGCACGGGATCGATGTAAAAATCGCCGTACGGGCAATAAAGACCGGCAGGGGTTGGCCGCAGCAGGGCGTCTGGTTTCATGGGGCAAAGGTAAGGCCCGGCTGGCCGGTTGCAATAGCTGTTTCCAGCCTATTGGAAACCGGCCGCATCGATGATCCCGGCGGGGCAGCCCGGATCTGTCTCGGGAGCGCCTTCCACAAGATCCGCAAGGTTGGTGGCGCTTCCGATATCCCCGGCAAGGCCAAGGGTCAGTTCCACGATCAGGTTACGATCAGAATCGCGATCACGCTTGCAGGAAATGCGGATCCGGTCACCAGCGCCCCTGCCGAAGTCCCGGTTGAAGGCCTCACGGATATCCTTGCCCGTCAATTGCTGGCCGATTGCCGCCTCGAAGCGCCATCTGAGGCTCGACTGGTTGAGCCAGCGCATCAGTTTGAGCGAATCTGCATAATAGGCGTCGATATCCTTGCCATCGTAACACGTGCCATGTTTGACCCATTCATGCTTGTGCAGGCCCGATTGTGTGCCGGGCATGACGGTCCGAAGTTCCTGCCATATGGGTTCGGCGATGCGTTCGGTTTCGAGGTCACGCCAGCGGCCATCCTTGTCCCGGGCAATCTCGGCTTCGCTGACACCGCAATAGATATTGCTGCCCGGCTGGGGCCAAAGGCCGTGCAGGGTGAAGTTTCGCGCGTCGAAGCGCTCGGTTGTCTGCGTCCTGCATTCGGGTTTGCGGGGCGCGGTCTCACAAAAGGCAGGCTGCCAGGAAAAGGCAAGGACATACTGGGCTGTGCCCTCCCTGGCTCCGTTGTCGCCGGAACAGGCCGTAAGCGCGAGCAACAGTAACATGAAGGGAAGCAGGATGTATCGCATGGCTCGATCCGGTTTCCTCAGGCGACCAGCGCCCGTGCGCCAATATGGAACACGCGCTCCTTGCCAAGCAGTACCGCGCTCAGCCGCTCCTCGATGAACAGGCCCCTGAAGGCCTCGTGGCGTATGTTCAGCCCGCCAGTAAAGGCACCGAAAGAGGGCATTATCAGGCGGGAGCCATCCGTGGCAAAACAGGGGCGGCGCACCGACTTGTCGCGGCGACGTATCTTGCCCGAAGGGTGGAGATGGCCGGCTATCTCGCCGTCAGGACTACCGGGTTGCGGTTCATGGCGAAAGGTCAGCTTGCCGATGAGCACTTCGCGGGCGCTCATGCCTCCCAGGTCAGCAGGCGGTGCCGGATCGTGATTGCCCGATATCCATATCCATTCACGCCCGGCCATCATGGCCTTGAGGCTCTCGGCAAAACGCAGCGGCAGGCGGTCTGCGGCTTCCTGGTCGTGAAAACTGTCACCCAGCGATATGATGCGTCTGGGTCCATAGCGATTAACCGTCCGGGCAAGGCGCGCAAGGGTCGCACCGGTATCATAGGGCGGGATCAGGCGGCCACGGCAGGCCAGAGAAGAGCCTTTTTCAAGATGCAGGTCGGAAACAATCAGCGTCCGCTCGTCCTCCCACCACAGGCAGCCCGACCAGTCGCAGGTCAGTTTTTCGCCGCCAACGGCAAGCCCGATGCTGGCCGCGTGCTCCTCGAGAGGGCGTATTGTCGGTGCTCCGAGGCTCACTTGATATCCCGCATCAGTTCTTCCATCATCTCGTCAGCAGCTTCCGCCAGCAGCGCGTCCTGCGCTTCGCCGGGTACTGATTCCCGCCCGACTTCCAGCATGATCGGTACGGCAAGGGGGGAAATGCGGTCAAGGCGTTTGTGCCGGATCTTGCCTTCCACCCGGTTCAGCATGTCGGAAAGGCGGCGAACATCCAGCAGGCCATGCGCCGCATCCTGCCTGGTTGCCTTCAGGATGATGTGGTCAGGCTCATGGCTGCGCAGCACATCATAAATGAGGTCGGAGGAAACCGTCATCTGGCGGCCCGACTTTTCCTGGCCGGGATGACGCTTCTCGATCAGGCCGGCAATGGTGGCGCAGTAGCGAAAGGTCCGCTTGAGCATGAAGGATTCGTCAAGCCAGGTTTCAAGGTCATCGCCCAGCATGTCCGGGTCGAACAGGTTGGAAAGGGGCAGTTCGCCCTTGTCGATCATCCGCCCGAAATCGCGCAATCCCCATATGCCAAGGGCATAGTCGGTTGCGACAAAGCCGAGCGGCCTGGCTCTTGAGCGCTCCATGCGGCGGGTCAGCAGCATGCCCAGTGTCTGGTGTGCCAGCCGTCCCTCGAAAGGATAGAGGACGCAGTAGAATTTCTCGCCGCGCGGAAAGGTTTCCACCAGCAGGTCATCCTTGCCCGGCAGGACAGAGGCGTATTCCTGGATGCGCAGCCATTCGGCGACCTGATCCGGCAGGTCTTTCCACCTGGCCGGATCAGCCAGCATGGCGCGTACGCCCTCTGCCAGATAAGTGGACAGGGGAAACTTGCCGCCGGCATAGGCCGGCACCTTGGGATCGGTTCCCTCGGCGGCAGACACGTAGCACACATTTTCCTGGATGCCCTCGAAGCGCACCGTACGGCCCGAAAAGATGAAGGTGTCGCCATTGGACAGGGATTCAAGAAACCCCTCCTCTATCTTGCCCAGCCGCTTGCCGCCGCGAAATGTGGTGCCAGCTGCGTTGACCGCGCGGATCGCTCCTCCCGTTGCCCTTGTCAGGCGCACTTCCAGCATGGGCGCCTCGATGATCGTACCGGCATTCATGCGGTATTGCTGGGCGATCCGTGGATGGGTAACCCGCCATGAGCCATCTTCACTCTGGCGGATCCGCGCATAGCGCTCATAGGTCTTCAGAGCGTAGCCACCGGTTGCCACGAACTGCACAGCCTGATCAAACGTCTCGCGGTCAAGCTCGGCATAAGGCGCGGCAGACGTCACTTCGCGGTAAAGATCGTCGGCCTGAAAAGGTTCGCCCACGGCGCAACCCAATATGTGCTGGCACAAGACATCCAGCGCGCCATCGCGAAGCGGCTCGGTGTCCTGCGCGCCGATATAGTTGGCATCAAGGGCGGCCTTGCACTCAAGCACCTCAAAACGGTTGGCAGGAACCAGAATGGCGCGTGAAGGTTCATCCATGCGGTGGTTGGAGCGCCCGATACGCTGGGCGAGCCGGCTGGCACCCTTTGGCGCGCCGATATGGATGACAAGATCGACGTCACCCCAGTCAATGCCAAGATCAAGGGTCGAGGTTGCAACCACCGCCCGCAGCGCATTTACAGCCATGGCCGCCTCGACCCTTCGGCGCTGGCCGACATCGAGCGAACCATGATGAAGCGCAATGGGCAGCGTGTCGTCGTTGATCTTCCACAATTCCTGGAAGATGATCTCGGCCTGGCTCCTGGTATTGACAAAGATGAGCGTCGTCTGGTGGCGCTTGATCGCCTCATAGACGTCCTTCATTGCATATCTTGCCGAATGGCCAGACCATGGCAGGCGCTGGGAAGAGGCAAGAATGGTGATCTCCGGCTTCGCCCCGCCAGCCACCCGCACCAGTTCGGACATTGCAATCTCCCCGTGGGACGGCTGCGGCACGAGCCAGCGGCGCAGTTCATCGGGGTTCGCAACAGTTGCGGAAAGACCGATGGATTGCAGTCCGGGGCAAAGATTGTGCAGCCTGGCAAGGGCAAGCGAAAGAAGGTGTCCGCGTTTCGAGGTGACCAGCGAATGCAGTTCATCAAGCACCACGTAGCGCAGATCGGCAAAGAAACGTCTCGCATCCTTTGATGCGATAAGGAGGGAAAGCTGCTCGGGCGTTGTAAGCAGAATGTCTGGAGGGCAAAGCTTCTGACGCTGGCGCTTGTGCTGGGCAGTGTCACCGGTTCGCGTTTCCAGTGAGACCTGAAGGCCCATGCCCTCAACCGGGGCTTTCAGATTGCGCATGATATCGACGGCCAGTGCCTTGAGCGGTGAAATATAGAGCGTGTGGATACCCCGGTTCGCCTCCCCCGGCCGGATCTTTTGCCGCTGTTCGAGTTCTACAAGGCCGGGAAGAAATCCCGCCAGGGTCTTTCCTGCGCCAGTCGGAGCGATCAAGAGTGCGGATTCGCCTGCTTTTGCCCTGGCCAGCAACTCGATCTGGTGGGCGCGGGGCTGCCAGCCATTTGCCTCGAACCAGGCAACAAAGCGCTCCGGCAGGAGTGCCGGGGCATCGAAGAGATCAGCTTCGTGGTTGGGCAGGTTTGACACTGGCGCAACATAGGCGCGAGGCATGCTGTCGGCAACGTCTTCCCTGCATAACACACCGAAGCGATCACACGCGGTTTCATCGTGATACATGAAGTTGAGGTGCGAACGGAACTTTTGCCACTTTCGCCGGTTTTTCTTTATCCATGGAAGGAAAGGGAGCAATCATGTTGAAAGTTAGTGAGACCATCAAAAAGCTGTTCACCATCCTCGCATTGTCGGCAACGCTGGCATTTGCCGGTTGCAGCACAACTGACCAGAACAACGCCCTGCTCGGCGGAGCCACTGGCGCCGTGATTGGAGGCGTAGCGACCGGCAGCCTTGAAGGTGCTGCGGTGGGCGGAGCAATTGGTGCCGGCGCAGGTGTCCTGCTAGGCCGCGTCGCCAATACCCAGAACCAGTGCTATTACCGCAATCGGTACGGCGTACGTTACGTGGCTCCCTGCCGCTAGGCTTCAGCGCTGCAAGAGCACGAGAAATACAGCGATATGTGCGGCAGCCACACTGGCCGTCAGCACCATGCGAAGTGGCGCAAACCAGGCGGGCAGTTTTCCGGCATTTGCCGAAAAGCTGTCCCAAGCGCCCTGGGCGCAGAATGCTATCAGCAGGATGCCGATCGCCGGTTCTGCTTCAAGGAACATTGTCGCAAATCCTGCCAGTGAGGGGACCACCGACCAGAAAAGGGGCATGACCTCGACAAGGCTGCCCCCGGTGTCCTGCCTGATGGCATGGCCCCAGCGAATACCACCCAGAAACGACAGGATCACAACAGAGTAATACCGGAAAATCTCGATCGCGGGCGACGTGAGTGCATTGTCAGCACCAAACGCCACGACCACCAACGCGCAGGCAAGAAAGGGCAGCAGACCAGCCAGACCAAGTCGCCATGCCCATTTGCGTTGCAGGGCCAGACGGTCGCGCCCTGTTATCTCGATCTCATCCATACAAGCATTGCCCTGTTTCAAACGCACCCATCATTAGGGCGCGCGAAAGCCACCGACAAGTGAAGCCTTCAACAAGGCGAGCAACAGCAGCAGTGTTTTCCGGTCAGATATTAACCTTGCCGAGTGCATCGATCAACTCGGGCGAAACTGTTCCGTCGATTGCAAGGCCATTGGCCTCTTGAAAGGCCGCGATCGCATTGCGGGTCTTTTCGCCCATCATGCCATCGGCCGGACCTGCGTCAAAACCGGCCTTGGCGAGAAGTTCCTGCGCCATCCTGACCATTTCGGTCTTGGTGAGTGTCGCGCCTGCTCCCTGGGCCTGCCATTCATCAGACACGCGCGCGATATTTGCGGTGGCATCCAGCTGTACAGGTTTCCAGATTTCGGCTTCCCCGCGCGCCGTTTCAAGCTGCTCGGGGCGCATGGCCTGTGCCACGGTGTCACGCTTCTTCGCGGCATCGGCATCGCCACCCTTTGCGGCGATGGCAAACCACTTGTAGGCCCTTACCAGATCTTCCTGAACACCCATTCCCTTTGTGTACAGGATACCCAGATTGACCTGGCTGTCCTTCACGCCAAGATTGGCGGCCTTTTCGAACCATTCAATGGCTGCTGGCATGTCAGCATCGCCGCTGACCACTCCCTGGGCGTTGAGAACGCCCAGATTGTGCATGGCGAGCGCATTGCCCTGTTCGGCAGACATTGAATACCATTTGACTGCTTCAGACGGGTTGGCCTCTACGCCATGCCCCTTCTCGAAGAAGTTGCCAAGCCGGTACTGTGCGGGCGCATGACCAGCCTCGGCAGCCCTGGTGTACCAAACAACTGCCTCGCTCAGGTCGCGCGGAACGATCTGGCCTTCAGTGTAGCGGCGGCCTGCTTCAAAAAGCGCATCAGGATTGCCCGATGCAACCGCCTGACGGTAGGCCAGATTGCCAAGCTCCTCGGCAGGCAGTTCGCCAGTTGAAAGACTGGCTGACCGGGCGGCTGACTCATCGCCGTTCGCCAGCATCTCTCCAACATCCGACTCAACTGCTTCCTCGCTTCCTGCCGGGCTCATCGGATCAACAAGTCCGTCGGCATCTGCTGATTCGATATTGCCGCCTGTTTCTTCCGCTTCCATTTCTGCCATGTCGATGACACGTGCATCGGTCTGGTCTGTGGACCCGTCGCCATCATCCTGAAGAACTTCTTCGCTGACGGCTGGATCAACCATTGCCTCAAAGCCCGAATCGTCAGGATTTCCGCCGCCGGAGCCAAACAGGCTTTGGGAGGCCAGCAGCCCGCCTGCGATCACGATAATTGCTGCCGCCGACATCATGAGTGCCTTCTTGCCGGGAAGGCCAGGCTTGGAAAGCCCTGGAAGCTTCCCGCCGATTGACAGTTTGCGCTTTTTCTTCGGCTCGGCATCACGCACAGTTTCAGCTTCGCGCGATGCAGCCTGTGCGGCGCGCCGGGCGGCTGCCATCAGGTCGGAAAGCCCGTCATCGGAAGCCTTGCCCGTGTCATCAGGATTACCGTCCCTCGCCTTTTTCTTGCGCGTTGCCCGCTCGACCAGCGTCTCAAGGTCGGGCATGCCGGATCCGGGAGCCAATGGTACGTCTTCCATTTCAACATGGTGGTGACTGCCATGTGGATGATCGGCATGGGGATCTTCACCAATGACCGCTGTATGCTGCATTCTGTCATTATATGCGGACGTCGCATGCATATCGGCAAAGGCGGCATCCTCGGCCATGTCGATGGATGGTGCATCATCGATTGTCCTGACCTGTTCACTGCGGGCAGTGGAAAGATCGAAGTCCGGCTCATGGCTCATGACCGGCGACATTCCGCGAGTAGCCTGGGCCGCGGCTTCGTAGTGGGTCCGTGGCGCTGCCTCGGCCTGACGATAGGACTGGCTGTTGAAGCTGCTCTCGATTTGCGCCAGTCGTTCGGCAATGCCTGACATCGTCGAGCCGATCTCGGCAAGCTGATCGTCGGCAGGGTTGTAGCCCGTGTTTTGGGCATAACCGGTTGCCATTGCGCCCTGCTCGGCGCGCATGGCGCGAATCTCCTCCAGCATGGCAGCAATTGCCTCGCCGCCACCTTCCTGTCCGCCCCCGGCAGCAACTGCACGCTGGGCAGCCTCGGTGGCAATATCGATCACGATATCGCGGCTGGTCGCTATCTGGCCCTCGATATGATCGAGGCGCTCGGTGATGGGTGCCATGTCGACATGGGCGATGGATGGTGCAGCAATGCCGCCCAATTGCCTGGTGATTTCGGCAAGGTGGCTTTCCAGCGCATCAAAGCGCGGGTGGGTGCCGTCATCGGCAACCGCTTCCATTTCGCCTGCCGCGATCTGTTCGAGGCCTTCGATACGGCCCACAAGGTCGCGCAATACAGAAAGAATTTCCTGGCCTGAAGCATTCGGATTTTCGCCCGAACCGGCAGCCAGATCGTCAATTCGGCCAGCAAGCATCCCAAGATGCTCTTCAATGGCCCCAAGAATTTCCTGGTCGGCCTGTTGCGGCGCCGGATGTATTTGCGCAGGCATGGAAGGCGCGGAGATACTGACGCCCTTTTCAAGGCTGGCGGCAATCAGACCGACGTCGTTTTGCAGCGAGTCGATGCGCGCGGCGATGTCCCTGACGTCAGGAAAGATTTCCTGTCCCAGCGCATCGCCGGCAGCACCCATTGCATCAAGATTGTCCAGCTTTTCTGAAAGCCTGGCGATCTGCGAGGCTATCGAATCGACTTCTATCTGCGGATTTCCCATGCCGGGCGGCCCGTCTTCCATCAGTTCATCGACCGATTTTGACAGGCTGGCGAGGCGTGCCTCGATGCGCTCAAGCGCATGATGCTCGGTAGTGTTGTCAGGATTTACCGTCATCGAGACAACAGCCCGTGTCATCTCCTCAAGGCGGCTGTTGATCCTGGTGAACTGGTCTGAGTAATTGGGAATGTCGATGACCGGCATTTCATTGCCGCGCTGGGTCAATGCAAGATCAAGACGGCTGACCAGATCTGAATAATTTGACTCGATTGCACGGGTCACGCCCGACAGATCGACCTGGCTTGCGGGCCGGTCGAGCAACTGGCTGATGCCCGAATTCAGATTGCCCAGCTCGGCCTGCATCTGGTCGATATAATCGGGATGAACAGTCGAACCGTCCTGCAGGGCAGCAATGCCATCGGCTATGCGCTGGAGCTCAAGGGAAAGGCTGTTCGTGACGCCAGACTGGATACCCTGTGCGGTACGGCCAAAATCCTCACGTACGCCGGAAATGCCGGCGCGCAATTCGGTGACGAACTGGTCGCGCATCTGGTTGATGGCGTTACCCTGTTGGGCGCGCTGTTCGGCCACCACGCGATCAATCTGCATTTTGCTTGCCGCCGGGTCGGGCTGGGGCAGTGTCGCTATCTTTCGCGAAAGCTGCTCGAGGCTCCTGTGCAGGGCATCGAGTTCGGCACTTGCCGGGCGGACAGTTTGCGCCTGCGCCTGGGGCTGGGGGGAATAAACCTGGTTCGGCGGGTTATAATGTGTGTGCGGCGGCTGGGGCTGGTGCACGTAAGGGTCCTGGTAGGACTGGGCGTACTGCCCCTGGTGCGCGTTGATGTGGGACGCATTATTATTATATGCCGAAGCTGGCTGATGCGCTTGGGGCGGATAGGCGGGACGCGGTTCGGCATGGCCTGGAGCCCGGCCCGGCATTTGGCCTGAACCCTGTCCTGCGAGAATTGAATCAAGTTGTGAACGAATTCTGCTCATCCAGCTGCCGCCGTTTCATTGTCGAACAAGGACACGACGCCGCTTGTTCATTACTGATTTCGAAGGCCGACTATTGGGCGCTGCTGATGCAATTGGCGCAATTCCGGCGAATCTCTCGGTGCCAGCTTTCACAAAACAGGGTAAACAAGCGGTTAACCAAACTTAATGATGTTGATAATTATTGCCTTCAGGAAAAATGTGACCCCGCTCCTCAACCACCGAAGGGTGAGCCGGATTTTGGGTGCAACTTTCGTTGATCGAAACGCATTTACCGGGCTCAAGAAAGAACAAAGAGAGTGTATTCAACTTCCCCGCTCACTACTTACGCTTACTTAACATTCAGCAGAAGACCTGAGCAGATGCCTCATTTAGAAATTTTACTGTATACTTTCAATATGTTAAAATACGAGATACCGTAACATCAAATTGTAACGTAGATCGCCCGCCCCCTGCCGCGATACAAATTACATGCTTTGTAGCGGTTTGGCTGAACGCGTCAGCGGACTTGTTGCAGGCGATACGCTCCACATCCTGAAGTGCACATTGATGGCGGAATGCAAGCCGCGTGGCCACTGGCGCAGGAGGATGCCGCTTTTGCAAAGTGTAATGTCACCAAGCTTGGCAAAACGCGTCATTGCTAATACATTTGGCGCGGGGCGTTGAAGGGCACTCCTGCTTTTCATTCTACAAAACCAATAAGCTGCGGGCTAACCGCAGAGCAGTGAGGAAAAATGACTCGTACACATACCACTTCCGGTGGCTTGACGGGATTGGTGAGGGACCCTGTTGACAATACGGACAACGCAGTTTTCCGTATTGGCGATCTTGCCCGGGAATTCAACGTAACGCTGCGTACATTGCGTTTTTACGAAGACAGGGGTTTGATCGAACCTGAGCGTTCAGGATCGACACGCCTCTACTCGGCAGAAGACCGCCAAAGGTTGAAGCTGATTCTCCTGGCAAAGCGGGTTGGCTTCAGTCTTTCCGAGATTGAGGAAATCCTGAAGTTCGAAGACCAGGAATGCCTTACTTCCGAGGCTGCCCGGAAATTGACTGCGAAATTCAAGGGTCAGATTCCAGTGCTCAAGGCGCAGCGTGAAGAAGTTGAACAGGCGCTTCGGGAAGTCGATGAGGCCATCGAATATCTCGAATCGCATATGTGACCTACCAGGGGTCGGCGAAATCGGTTCAACGCTGGTAGCGTAAACCCGGGATATACCGGGTAAATTTCGACGTGTTCGGAAATACCATTGGCATGTCTTGTCCGTGAAGGATGAGTTGCGCCCAACAAGAACAAGAACCCACGTTTTTCGGGTGTCCATCGGGGCGAAGGGCACCCTCTCCCGAGCCGGTCTTTGCAGGCCTGGCGACGGCCACCCGCGCGCATCATGCGTGCGGGTCAGGTTTCTGCGCCGTTTTTTCTGGCGCTGATCCCACAAGGATTCGCTACCCTGGGGCGAAGAGGGTTGCAGTTTACTGCGCCTTCAAGGGGAAGCGAGGCGGGGTGTACGGACAGGCGTCCGGCATCCCGCCAATCACTTGTTGACTCAACACGCCTTGCCCCGCCTCCTTGCATCGCGCTAATCATATCCCTGCCCCAACCCTTGCATTCATCCGTGCATTCATCCTTGCATCCCCCTTGCATACAGTGGGCTTGTCCTTCTCACGGGAAGGCATACGTCACCAAAACAGCTCAATCACCAAATTTTGACGTTTACGTAAAAGAAATAATTTGATAATGTCGCTGCAAGCCGTTGATGACGGCCATTCATCACCCATATGAAAATGTGTGGCGCTGGCGCGCTCGCACCAACCAGGATCATGCACTGCCTGTTGCAGGTTCCGGCAGGGCCGGAAAATCCCGACAGCAGCCCAAGGAGGAAATCATGCCGGTCTATCAGGCACCTGTTGAAGATACTGTTTACCTTCTAAAGGAAGTGCTCAACATCGAGCGCTACAACAACCTGCCAGGTTTTGAAGAAGCCACCCCCGACATGATCGAAGCCATTCTTGGCGAAGCCGCCCGGCTTTGCCAGGAAGTGCTGCAGCCGATCAATCATTCCGGCGACCAGGAAGGTTGCGTACGCCATTCCGACGGTTCCGTCACCACGCCCAAGGGCTTCAAGGATGCCTACAATGCTTATGTGGAAGGCGGCTGGATGGGACTGGCAGCCTCTCCCGAATATGGCGGTCAGGGCCTTCCCTATGTATTGCATTCTGCGGTGGGTGAATTTCTTTCCTCTGCCAACATGGCTTTCGCCATGTATCCAGGCTTGACCCAGGGTGCGATCGCCGCGATCCAGGAACACGGTTCCGATGAGCAGAAACAGACATACCTGCCAAAGATGATCGAGGGCGAGTGGACGGGCACCATGAACCTGACCGAGCCGCATTGCGGAACCGATCTTGGGATGCTGCGCACCAAGGCAGTGCCTGCCGGTGACGGCTCCTACAAGATCAGCGGCCAAAAGATTTTCATTTCTGCCGGCGAACATGACCTTTCCCGGAATATTATCCACCTTGTGCTGGCGCGCATCGAAGGCGCGCCTGAGGGCACGAAGGGTATTTCCCTCTTTATCGTTCCCAAGTTCGTTCTGGATGATGACGGCAAGCCGGGTGAACGCAATGGCGTCATGTGCGGCTCTATCGAGGAAAAGATGGGCATTCACGCAAACTCCACGTGCGTGATGAATTACGATGACGCCACTGGCTACCTGATCGGTGAGGAAAACCGCGGCCTCAACGCCATGTTCGTGATGATGAACGAGGCGCGGCTCGGCGTTGGCCTGCAAGGGCTGGCGATCTCCGAAGTCGCTTATCAGAACGCTGTCGTTTACGCCAATGAACGCCTTCAGGGCCGCTCTCTGACCGGAGCCAAGGAACCCGAGAAGAAAGCCGACCCGATCATCGTGCATCCCGATATCCGGCGGATGCTGCTGAACATCAAGGCGATAAACGAAGCCGGCCGCGCCTTCATGCTGTGGACCGCACTGAAGGGTGATATCTCGCACCGTTCCGGTGATGATGAGGAGCGCCAGCAGGCTGACGATATCATGGGGCTGGTAACGCCGATCGTCAAAGGGGTGCTGACCGACAAGGGCTTCGAGAACACAGTCAACGCCCAACAGGTTTATGGCGGGCATGGCTATATCGAGGAATGGGGCATGAGCCAGTTCGTGCGCGATGCCCGCATTGCCCAGATCTATGAAGGTGCCAATGGTATCCAGGCGCTTGACCTTGTCGGCAGGAAACTGCCCAAGGATGGCGGCCGTGCCATGCGAGCCTTCATGGAAGAGGTCAACGGCTTTACCGGCAAGCACCGTGACAATGAGGCGATGCATCCCTACACCAAACCGCTGCGCCAAGGCACGAAAGCACTTGAGGCGGCGACGATGTGGCTGCTGACGAACGGCATGAAGAACCCCGACAATGCCGGCGCCGCCTCTACCGACTTCATGCACCTGATGGGCCTTGTGGCACTTGGCTACATGTGGGCGATGATGGCGGAGAAGTCACTTGAAGCCTTGAAGGAAGGTGCCAATGGCAAGACTTCCTTCCATGAAAACAAGCTGGCTACCGCACGTTATTTCTTCGCCCGCATCATGCCCGAGGCGCAGGCGCATCTGGCGCGTATCGAGTCGGGCGCAGAGCCGCTTATGGATATTGCTGCGGAAGCATTCTAGGAAGTAGCATTCCAGCATGAGAATTGACCTCCCCTGCGGGGGAGGTCTCCCCTGCAAGGAATAATAAACGGGAGGAAACAATGAGACCGCAGGAAGTATTGCAGGTTCCAAAGCCTGCATGGGAAAGCGAGGATGTCGCGATGGTGCGCGACATGGCCGAGAAATTCCTGGAAGCGGAAATCGCTCCCCATTACGAAAGTTATGAAAAGAACGAAATCGTTCCCCGCTCCGATTGGGAAAAGGCCGGCGCCAACGGCCTGTTATGCGCTGCGATGCCTGAAGAGTTTGGCGGCGCTGGCGGCAGTTATGCCCATGAGGTGGCCATCATCGAGGCTCTCGGCCATACCGGCGTGGACGGCTTTGGCATTGCGCTGCATTCGGCAATTGTTGCACCCTATATTCTCAATCACGGCTCGCAGGAGCAGAAGGAAAGATGGCTGCCAAGGCTCGCAACCGGTGAACTGATCGGCGCCATCGCAATGACCGAACCCGGGGCAGGTTCGGATCTGCAGGGCATCAAGACCAGTGCGGTCAAGGATGGCAACCAGTACCGCATCAATGGTTCCAAGACCTTCATCACCAACGGGCAAAATGCCAATCTGATCATCGTAGTTGCCAAGACCGATCCCACAAAGGGCGCCAAAGGCACCTCGCTCATCGTTGTTGAAACCGATGAGGTTGCCCAAAATGGCGGCGGGTTCGAGCGTGGGCGGAACCTCGACAAGATCGGGCTGAAGGCCAATGACACGTCAGAACTCTTCTTCAATGACATGCGGGTTCCAACCTACAACCTGATCGGTCCGGAGGAAGGCCTGGGCTTCATTCAGCTGATGACCGAACTGCCGCAGGAGCGGCTGCTCATCGCCAACCAGGCAATTGCAGCAATTGAGACCGCGCTCGCCCACACGATCACCTATGTCAAGGAACGCAGGGCCTTCGGCAAGGCGATCATCGAATTCCAGAACACCCAGTTCAAACTGGCGGAACTCAAGTCCGAAGCCACCATGGCGCGTGTCTTTGTCAATTACTGCGTCGAGCAGCATCTTCAGGGCAAGCTTGATGCTGCAACCGCTTCCATGGCGAAATACCTGACAACGGATTTACAGGGAAAAGTGATGGATGAGTGCCTGCAATTCTTCGGCGGGTATGGTTACATGAACGAGTACCCGATTGCCCGCATGTATCGCGATGCCCGGGTGCAGCGCATCTATGGCGGGACGAACGAAATCATGAAACTGCTGATTGCAAGGACACTATAATGCCAAAGGGATACTGGATTGGTCACATCGATGTGAGGGACGGGGAAGCCTACAAGAAATATGTGGAAGGTGCCTCGCGGGCCTACAAGGAATTCGGCGCCAAATTCCTGGTGCGCGGGACGCCTTCCGAGCAGGTTGAGGGTGATGCCCTTGGCGCGCGTCATGTGATTATCGAGTTCCCGACAATCAAAGCGGCACGCGACTGCTACAACAGCGAAACCTATCAGGCAGCGCGTCAACATCGCCTGGCGGCCTCTTCGGGGCGGCTGGTGATTTCAGAAGGATTTGAAGGCTGATGGCAAAGGGATACTGGATTGCACATGTCAATGTGCGTGACCCCGAGCAGTACAAGCTCTATGTCGATGGTGCTGCGCCTGCCTTTGTCGAATATGGCGCAAAGTTCCTTGCCCGTGGCGGCAGGAACGAGACCGTCGATGGCGAAAGCCTTGGCAGCCGCCATGTGGTCATCGAATTTGCGGACATGGAAACGGCGCTGGCCTGTTTCAATTCCGAAACCTACCAGAAGGCGCGGGCACACCGGCTTCCGGTATCGGAGGGTCGCGTGATCATTGTTGAAGGAATGGAATGATGGCGGACTACACGCTGCACAGCTTCCTTGAATCCGGCAATTCCTACAAGCCTGCCCTGATGCTCCAGCTTTGCGGTTGCGACTGGGAGGCGGAATGGGTCGATTTCTTCAAGGGCGCCCACCGCTCGCCGGATTTCCTCGCGCTCAACGAGATGGGCGAGGTACCGGTGCTCGTCGACCATGGCGAGGGCGGTCTCATCCTCAGCCAGTCCGGCGTGATGCTCTATCATCTGGCGGGCAAGACCGGGAAGTTCAAGCCGGAAACGGCCGCAGAAGAGCGCGAAGTGCTCCGCTGGATCCTGTTCGACAATCACAAGCTGACGGGAAACCTGGCGATTTGGCGGTTCCTTCACAAGTTCATGAACAAGATCGGGGATCCTGAAACCCTGTTCGTCAAGGGAAGGACCATGAACGCCATCAAGGTGCTCAACCGCCATCTGGAGGCTCATGACTGGCTCGCGGCAGGTCGACCTACCATCGCCGACATATCAACTTGCGGCTACCTTTTCTGGCCCGACCATGTCGGACTCGACTGGGCTGAGTTTCCGGGCATCGAGGCTTGGCTCAACCGCATCAAATCACTGGAAAACTGGGCTGCACCGGAGGATTTGCTACCTTCCGGACCGAAAGCTGCCTGAACCAAACGGAGAAAGATCATGGCAGACGCATATATTTATGACCATGTGCGCACCCCGCGCGGGCGCGGCAAGAAGGACGGTTCGCTGCATGAAGTACCTGCGGTGCGCCTTGCGGCGCACACGCTGTCGGCCCTGCGCGAGCGCAACGACATGGATACTCCGCATGTGGATGATGTCATCCTTGGCTGCGTGGACCCGGTCGGCGAAGCCGGTTCGGACATTGCACGTGCTGCTGTCTTCGAGGCAGCCTATGACAAGAGCGTTCCCGGAATGCAGATAAACCGATTCTGCGCGTCTGGTCTCGATGCAGTGAATTTCGGCGCATCCAAGATCCAGGCCGGAATGGACGATGTCGTTATTGCGGGCGGCGTTGAATCCATGTCGCGCGTTGGCATGGGCATGTCCGGCGGTGCCTGGCCAATGGATCCGTCCGTTGCAGTTCCCTCCTATTTCATGCCGCAGGGCGTTTCCGCAGACCTGATTGCAACAAAGTACGGCTTTTCACGCGATGACGTGGATGCCTATGCGGTGGAGAGCCAGAAACGCGCTGCAAGAAGCTGGGAAGAAGGCCGCTTCAGGAATTCCGTTATCACCATCAAGGACCAGAACGGCATTACCATTCTCGACCGCGATGAGCACATGCGACCAACCGCCGACATGCAGTCGCTGGCCTCGCTTGAACCGTCCTTCGTGATGATGGGCGAAATGGGTGGCTTCGACGCTGTTGGCATTGCGGCCCATCCGGAAGTGGAAACCGTCCGCCATGTGCACCATGCGGGCAATTCATCCGGCATTGTGGATGGCGCTGCTGCGGTCCTGCTCGGATCAAAAAAGGGCGGCAAGAAGCTTGGCCTCGAGCCGCGCGCGAAAATCCGCGCCTTCACCAATATCGGTTCCGACCCGGCACTGATGCTGACCGGACCGATCGACGTGACGGAAAAGCTGCTAAAGCAGGCAAAGATGGAACTTTCCGACATCGATTTGTTCGAGCTCAACGAAGCTTTCGCCTCGGTCGTGCTGCGCTACATGCAGCATTTCAGCATCCCGCACGACAAGATGAATGTGTGCGGCGGCGCGATTGCCATGGGCCATCCACTTGGCGCAACCGGCGCAATGATCCTTGGCACCGTGCTTGATGAACTCGAGCGCCGCGACCAGAACACCGCCCTTGTCACGCTTTGCATTGGCGCTGGCATGGGAACCGCAACGATTATCGAACGGGTGTAAAAATGAGCTACAATCAATACAAGACCGAAACCGATAGCGACGGCATTATGCTGGTCACCTGGGATGCGCCGGGCAAATCGATGAACGTCATCGACCAGGAAGCCCTGCAGGAATGGGAAAAGATCGTCGACCACGCAGCTGGCGACGAGGCGGTCAAAGGCGTCGTGCTGACTTCCGGCAAGAAGACATTTGGCGCCGGGGCAGACCTTGCCATGCTCCAGATGATGATGGGTGAGTATGAAGCCAAGTCGAAAAGCGACAAGCAGGCAGCTTCGGAAGAACTCTTCCAGCGTGCCTATGCTCTCAATCTTTTGCTGCGCAAGCAGGAGACCTGCGGCAAGCCGTTCGTCGCCGCGATCAACGGCCTTGCGCTGGGCGGTGTCTTCGAGATCACCCTCGCCTGCCATGCCCGCGTCATGGCCAACGATCCGTCGGTGAAAGTTGGCCTGCCGGAAGTGAAGGTCGGCCTGTTCCCCGGCGGTGGCGGAACCCAGCGCCTGCCGCGCCTCGTCCACACACAGGAAGCGCTGCAATATCTCCTGCAGGGCAAGAACTTTTCGCCGGACAAGGCCAGAAAGCTTGGCGCGGTCAGCGAACTGGCCGATCCCGGCAAGGAAGTCGAAGTTGCCAGGCAGCTCATCCGTGACGGCCTGAAGGCTGAACAGCCATGGGACCAAAAGGGTTTCAAACCGCCAGCAGGCCCCGTCTATTCACCGGCAGGCTTCAACCTCTACCCGCCGGCGAATGCGATCTACCGGCGCGAAACCGGCGACAATTATCCCGGCGCACGCGCCATCATGAAGTGCGTCTATGAGGGCCTTCTGGTGCCCTTCGATACGGCCATCCGCATCGAGGCGCGCTACTTTACCGAAGTGCTTGCTTCGACCGAAGCCAAGCACATGGTGCGCTCGCTTTTCCTCAACCTGCAGGCCCTCAACAAAGGCGCACGCCGCCCGGCGGACCAGCCGGCATCGCAAATCCGCAAAGTCGGCATCCTCGGCGGTGGCGGTTTCATGGGGGCCGGCATCGGCTATGTGACTGCGAAAGCCGGCATTGATGTCGTGCTGCTCGACCGTGACCAGGAAGCTGCCGACAAGGGCAAGGCCCACTCGGCAAGTATCGAGGACAAGGCGATCTCCCAGAAGCGCTCAAGCGCCGAAGACAAGGAGAAAATCCTTGGCCGTATCCACGCCACGACCGACTATGCCGACCTGAAGGATTGCGATCTCATCATAGAGGCCGTGTTCGAGGACAGCGAAGTCAAGCGGATCGTCACAGAGCAGGCCGAGGCCAACATGAAAAAGGGCGCAATCTTCGCGTCCAACACCTCCACCATCCCGATCACCGATCTTGCCAAGGCCTCAAAGCGGCCGACCGATTTCATCGGCATCCACTTCTTCTCGCCTGTCGACAGGATGATGCTGACGGAAATCATCATGGCGAAAAAGACCGGCGACAAGGCGCTGGCTGTAGCCATGGACTATGTGCTGAAGATCAAGAAGACGCCAATCGTTGTCAACGACACGCGCGGCTTCTACATCAACCGCATGGTGCTGCGCTACATGTCCGAGGCATACAACATGCTGATCGAAGGCATTCCGCCTGCGATGATCGAGAATGTGGCCAAGCAGGCCGGCATGCCGGTCGGGCCGCTGGCGCTCAATGACGAGACCGCAATCGACCTGTCGCACAAGATCCTGCACCAGACGATCCGCGACCTCGGTGAAAAGGCCGTTGACCCGCGCCATGTGGAACTGGTCGACAGCATGGTCGAGACGCATGGCCGTCACGGACGCAAGAATGGCAAGGGCTTTTACGACTATCCCGAAAAGCCTGCCAAAAAGCATTTGTGGCCCGGCCTGAAGGACCTCTATCCGCAGCAGAATGCTGATGCGATCGATGTCCAGGAAATCCGCAACCGGTTCCACGCGGTAATCGCGCTGGAAGCAGCGCGCTGCGTTGAAGAGGGTGTGGTGACCGATGTTCGCGAAGCCGATGTTGGCTCTATCCTTGGGTTCGGCTTTGCCCCGTTCACCGGCGGCGCGATCAGCTATATCGACGGAATGGGCACGACTGCCTTTGTCGAGATGTGCAAGAAGCTGGCGAAGAAATACGGGCCGCAGTTCAAGGTCAACAAGCTGCTCAATGAAATGGCCAAAACGAACGAGAAGTTCTACGACCGTTTCAAGCCGGAAGGCTCGGGTGAACCGCGGAAGAAGGCGGCCTGACGCATCAGCAGTTGCAAGAAGTCAAAACCCCGGAAGCAGTTCCGGGGTTTTTCTTTGGGCGTTTTACCGGGTTCTAATCCGAGGCGACATGCTCGCCATCAAAGTCAGACACGCCATTTTCGACCGCAAAACAGGCCAGGCGGATATAGAGCGGCACCTCGACCTTCTTGCCGTCGCGCTCGCCCTTTTCATAGTACTGGATCATGCGCTTGTTGAGGCCCAGCTTCTCGGCAGCTTCCTTCTGGCCGAGACCAAGGGACTTTCGCCATTTCCTGAACTGCTTTGGCGACATTTCCAGATTCTTGGAACTCAAAACCACTCTCCCGGCCTGTTAAACGCCCCACATCAACTCAGGGCCTAACACAATAAGCGCACAATGTGCACTTTTTTCTTGACTTAAGCGCACTCAGTGCACATATTCGCAACAGACGCACTCAGTGCGCTAAATTCGTACAGGGCGGGTATTTCCCCACCCGGACGACCAAAGAAACGAAAGGGAACCAACGATGTTGCGTCACCTGATTATTGCGCGGGCCGCCATGAGGCCAAGCCGCCCCAGCATGAGCAAGCATGCCGACTTTTCCTGCAAAATGGAGCGGTTGGGACGCTATTTCTCCGACTGGTTTGGCGGCAAATAACTCGCCCGCCCCTTCAAGGGCGATGCCAAATGCGGCACCAAAAACCTCGACCGGGAAACCGGCCGGGGTTTTTCTTTGAAAAGGGAACATCGCCATTGCCAGCGCATTGAGTCTCCAGGCTATCCAAACCAGCAAGGAGATTTCCAATGCCGCAAGTAGACCAGTCTAAAGTCGCCATTCTCGCCACCCATGGCTATGAACGCTCCGAATTGCGCGAGCCGCTTGATTTCTTCACCCAGCACGGCGCCAAAGTCGAGATCCTCTCAATAGACGATGGAGAGATCAAGAGTTGGGACAAGGACAATTGGGGCGACTCGGTAAAGGTCGACAAGAAGGTGCGCGATGCAGATCCGGCTGACTATGACGCACTGGTGCTGCCGGGCGGCCAGATCAATCCGGACCTGCTGCGCGTCAATGAAGACGCCATCATGTTCATTCAGGAATTTGCCAGAACCGGCAAGGCGCTGGCTGCTGTGTGCCATGCGCCATGGCTGTTGATCGAGGCGGGCATTGCCAAGGGCCGCGACATGACCGGCTACAAATCCATCAAGACGGATCTGAAGAATGCCGGTGCGCACTGGAAAGACGAGCCGGTGGTGGTTCACAACGCCATTATCACCTCGCGCAATCCAGGTGACCTGGGCATCTTCTGCGCCAAGATCGCCGAGGAAATCCAGGAAGGGCCGCATGAGCGCGACCTTCAGGCCGCACAGTAAAGGGAGTTGAAAATGGCCAGAGCAAACAAGGGAATGGGTGGCGGCGTTGCTGGCAACAGAGCCGGACCGGACGGCCACCAGTCACCGGGCAAACCCGGCAAGACCACTGAAACCGACCGCGCATCCAAGAAGATGGGCAATTTCGGCGAACAGGGCCCCAGCGAGGAAAAGCTGTCGAACGAGCGCGATGCAACCCCCGACGTCAAGCACGAAGGTGGCAAGCGCGCCCGCGAGGCGTTCGAACTCATGGACAAGGACAAGAGGGCCGACGAGGAGCTTGGCAAGGGTCGCAGACACTCCTCCGAGCATCCCTACAACGAGGACAAGGACAACAGCTGATCGCTGGCTGATCCTTTGCTGACGGCTTCCGGCCCTATTGACCCCGCAGCGCCGGCAGGCCAATGCCTGTGCCCTCGAAACCGCCATCGACCGAGATCAACTGGCCGGTTATGTAACTGGCTTCCGGCGAACACAGGAACCAGATCGCGTTGGCCAGCTCATCCTCGCTGCCATAGCGGTTGAGCGGAATGTGATCATGATAGGCGTCAATGATATCCTGGGTGTGAACCGCCATGGCGAGCTTGGTGCGGACCGGCCCCGGCGCCACGGCATTGGCGCGGATATTGTACTCGCCAAGTTCGGCAGCCTGTTGACGCGTAAGATGATTGACGGCAGCCTTTGATGTTCCATAGGCAACGCGCAGGGTCGAGGCGCGGGCACCGGAAATCGAGGCAATGTTGACGATTGCCGCGCCGCCATCATCCTTGTGCTGCTTGAGATAGGGAATGGCTGCCTGGGTCATCAGGAAGACACCATCGAGATTGGTGCGCATCACATTGCGCCAGCGTTGAAAGCTGGTCTGCTCGATAGGACCGAAATCAGCGATACCCGCATTGTTGACCAGCGCATGCAGGCCACCGAACTTCCCTACCACTTCCTGGTAGTAGGATGGCACCCGCGCCTCATCGGCCACATCACCGTGAATGAGGAGCGCGCCCGCGAGGCTTGCTGCTGCCACTTCCAGTTCGTCAGCGTCGATGTCGATGACAGCAACGTTCCAGCCTTCCTTCAGGAAGCGTCTTGCGGTGGCAAGGCCGATGCCCCTGGCGGCCCCGGTAATCAATACGGTTTTCATGAGATTCCCCCTTTGAACCATTCATGCCCGGCAGCATCTGTTGTCCTGGCCATGTTTCCGGCTGTTTCAGGTTTTCTGCCAGACGAGGTACCACCCCTCGGGTTCCCCGCTTGCTTGATAGTATGTTCCCATCTGCGAGAAAACGGTTTTCATGACGCCGTTCTTTTCGAGTTCGGTGAGGGTTTTGGCAAAGCCTTGCGGTTCAAAGACATCCCTGTGGACCGTGGCTGCAAAGACGCCACCAGGTTTCAGAATGCGAAACAGTTCATGGAGGCAATCAGCGCCCACATGGGCATGGGTAAATGTACCGGTACAGATCATGGCATCCCAAGAATTGTCCGGCAGGTCGAGCGGCTGGTTGAGGTCCGCCTCGATCATGTTTCGGTAAATCCCGCGGGCGCGTGCCATGGCCAGCATTTGGCGGGAATAGTCGAGCGCATCGATAACGTGGTTGCCAAATCTGCTCAGCGCCTCACCGGCCAGACCGGTGCCGCTACCCACATCGAGAATGGTCGAAGGTTCATCGGGCAGATACCGGCTCAGCAGGCGCGCCGTTTTGGCGGGAGTGAGGTAGCCCAGTCCATTGAGCATGGTGTCGTCATAAGTCTGCGCCCAGCGGGCATAGAGTTCCTGCGCCTCGCGGTCATCCTTCAGCGAATAGGCTGCCTGCAATAGCGCCTCCGCATCGCTGCCTGGATCAACCCCGTGTAGTTCATCACCGCCCTGGCTTGCCTGCCCCTCCTGACCATTCCTGTCCTGTCTGCTCATCCCTGGCCCCTCCCACGACAGCAACACTTTCACGCAAATCGGGCTCGCCCACAACCGGGTTGAACAAAAGGGGGCAGCCAGCCCTATGCAATCGAAGTCCCAAATTGCTGGACAGTTCCAAAAAGTTGGGGTAGCAAGGAATAATTTCCTTTTTGTCAAAGACGTTGCCGACGGCTAATTGCGTCCGGTTTTCAAGCGGGTATACTTTTTCGATCATGCTATCACACGACCGGATATGGGCTGCGCTGGATGAACTGGCGAAACGGAATGACCTTTCGGTCTCCGGTCTCGCACGTCAGGCAGGCCTTGATCCGACTTCCTTCAACAAATCGAAGCGAACCACCGGTGCCGGGCGGCCGCGCTGGCCCTCAACCGAGTCCATAGCCAAGGCCCTGAAGGCAACGGGTACCACATTGTCGGATTTCATGGCGCTGGTGGAAGACAGGGCGATGAACATGTCGGACATCGCAACCAGTTTCAACCTTCCCCCGGCCCGGCGCGTGCCGCTGCTGGGATTTGCGCAGGCCGGTGTGGGCGGGTTTTTCGATGATGGCGGGTTTCCGGCAGGACAGGGCTGGGACGAAGTCCAGTTTCCCGCCGCCGATCATGACAATGTCTATGCGCTGGAGGTTTCCGGCAATTCCATGGAGCCGCTCTACCGAGACGGTGACGTGATCATCGTCCAGCCGGGCGCCAGCCTCCGCAAGCGGGACCGCGTGGTGGTCAAGACGAAAGAGGGCGAGGTAATGGCCAAGGAACTGGCGCGCCAGACTGCGACCCAGATCGAACTGGCCTCCATCAATCCCGAACATGAAGACCGCGTCATCGCGCTGAAGGATGTCGAATGGGTCGCCAGGATTGTCTGGGCCAGCCAGTAAGCCGATAAACCAGTTGCAGCCAGGTATCAGGCGGCCAATTCGCCCTTCAGCGCCTTTGCGATAAGTGCGCGCGTTGCATCAATGCCATATAGTGCCGTGAACGAGCCGAAGCGCGGACCCTGATCCTGGCCAAGCAGGATCTGGTAAAGTGCCTGGAACCATTCGCGCAGGTTTTCAAAGCCGTTATCCTTGCCGACCGTGAAGATCTCGGTCTGGATGGTTTCCGCATCTGCATCAGCCGGCAGGGCAGCGAGCCTTGCGTCGAGTTCATCCAGCGCCTTGCGCTCGACATCGGTCGGCGAACGGAACTCCTTGTTGGGCTTCACGAAGTCGGCAAAATAGCGGATCGCATAGCCGACCAGCTCATCAAGCTTTGGATGGGACTGCGGCGACAGCGAGGCGTCATAGCTGGTGATGAAACCCCAGAGCGTGTCGCGGTCTTCCGAGTTCGATGCGCTCACAAGGTTGAGCAGCATGGTATATGTAAGTGGCATTTCGGTTTGCGGCGGGTTGCCCGAATGGATATGCCAGACCGGGTTCTGCAGCTTCTGGGCCACATCCTGTTCGGGGTAGGCGGCAAGGTGCTGGAAATACTCATCCACCTGGCGCGGGATCACATCGAAATACAGACGCTTGGCCGTTTTCGGCTTGGTGAACATGAACAGCGACAGGCTTTCGGTCGGCGCATAGGTGAGCCATTCGTCAATTGTCAGGCCGTTGCCTTTCGTCTTTGAAATCTTCTCGCCGTTCTGGTCGAGAAACAGTTCATAGATGAAATGTTCGGGCGCCCGGCCGCCAAGGATGCGGCAGATGCGGTCATACAGGTTTGAATTGATCTGGTGGTCCTTGCCATACATTTCAAAATCGACGCCAAGCGCCGCCCAGCGCATGCCGAAATCAGGTTTCCACTGGAGCTTGACCTGGCCGCCGGTGACCGAAAGCGTCATCTCCTCACCATCCTCGTCATCGAAGGTGATGGTTCCGGCCTGCGGATCGACCGACTTCATCGGCACGTAGAGGACTTTGCCACTCTTGGGCGAGATCGGCAGGAACGGGCTGTAGGTCGCCTGGCGCTCCTCGCCAAGCGTCGGCAGCATCACATCCATGATCTCCTGGTATTTCGTCAGGGCATGCAGCAGCATCGCGTCGAACTTGCCGGAAGTGTAGTAATCCGTCGCGCTGGCAAATTCATAGAAGAAGCCGAAGCGGTCGAGGAAGGCTCTCAGGCGGGCATTGTTGTGGTGGCCGAAGCTTTCAAACCCGCTGGCAAACGGATCGGGCACACGGGTGAGCGGCTTGCCGAGATGTTCCAGCAGCATTTCCTGGTTGGGGACATTGCCGGGGATCTTGCGCATGCCATCCATGTCGTCGGAAAAACAGAGCAGGCGAACGGGCACCTTGTCACCGGTCAGCACCCGAAAGGCGTTGATTACCATCGTCGTGCGCACAACTTCGCCAAAGGTACCGATATGGGGCAGGCCAGATGGACCATAACCGGTCTCGAACAGGATTGTCTGCGGAAACCCGTCCTTTGCATACCGGTTGACGATCTTGCGTGCTTCCTCGAATGCCCAGGATTTCGAGGCTTCTGCGGCCTCGGTCATTTCCGGGGTGATATGAAGATCGGGCAGTTCGGTGACTGGCATTGCAAGGGTCCGGGATTTTGGTTTGAAGGATCGGCGCCAGTCCTCGTCAGAACGCAGGACCGGCCAATTTGCAGGGGTTTAGGACGTTTCGGGTGCAAAGAAAAGCGGTCAATTGAAATTTGCCCGGGACCCGATTTCCTGACCCATCAAGGTTGCTGCAGGACCATCGCTGAACCATTGCGCGAGAACCTCACGGCAATGTGACCTTTTGCGTTGTAGATAAGCGAGATTTTATATGCCAAATTGCGGAACTGACCCCATTTGACACTCAAGGCATAATGGAACAGGGCGAGGCCATGGAAAGCTATCTGGAAAACGCAGTCGGGTTCATCACCAGCGAGGCAGGTGTTCGCCTGGCGATCTTCATCGGGCTGTTTGTGGCGCTTGCCCTGCTCGAGGTCTTTGTACCGCGCAAGGAGCTGCGGCCGATCAAGGCAAGGCGCTGGTTCACCAACTGGTCGATCATCATCATCGACTCGATTCTGGTGCGGCTGTTGTTCAAGACGGCAGCGGTAGGCGGTGCGCTATGGGCCGCTGATGCGGGCTTCGGCCTGTTCAACAATGTCAGTGCGCCGTATTGGCTGGGCTTTGCCCTTTCGTTCCTCGTGCTCGATTTCGCAGTTTGGCTCTCCCATGTCGCCTCGCACAAGATACCGATTTTCTGGCGCGTCCATCGCATGCACCATTCCGATGTTGCCTTTGACGTGACAACGGCGATCCGGTTCCACCCGATCGAGATCATCCTTTCCATGGTTTGGAAGTATGCAATCGTCATGGCGCTGGGCGCACCGGCGGCTGCAGTGCTTGTTTTCGAGATCGTGCTCAATGGCGGCGCGCTCTTCAACCATTCGAACTGGCGCCTGCCCCTGTGGCTCGACCGCTGGCTGCGCATGGTCATTGTCACGCCAGACATGCACCGCGTCCACCACTCGATCGACATGGTGGAAACAGACTCCAATTACGGCTTCAACTTTTCCTTTTGGGACCGGATGTTCGGCACCTATACGGACCAGCCCAAACTCGGCCATGACGGCATGATCATCGGGCTGAAAGAATGGCAGGACGACCAGCCGGCCGATCTCGTCTGGACCTTGTCAGTGCCATTTATCGAGCAGAAACCGGTTTCAAGGGAAGCCTGAACAAATACTAGAAAAGCCCGAGCGGGAAATAGCGCAGATACAGTTCGCGGAATGTGCCGTTGTCGTTGATCTGCTTGAGCGCGTAGTCAAACCCCTGCGCCAGGTCCGGGTCGGATTTGCTCGAGGCAATGGCCAGTCCGCGGCCGAAGAACTCCTCGGAGAGGTATGGCCCGCCTGCGAAGGTGCAGCATCGACCGGATGCAGCAGAAGCCAGCCAGAAGGACGCCGAAAGCGCATCGGTGAAAACGGCGTCGATTTCGCCGCGCTGCAGGGCATTGAAGGCAAGTTGGCGCGTGGCAAAGGCAACGGATTCGCGCTCGCCGAAGGTCTGCTCGAAATAGGCCTGGTGGCCAGAACCCTCGACCACGCCTGTTTTCTTGCGAAACAGCGCCTCATAGATCGGTTCTTTCAGGCTGCTTTCCTCGCCATCATCTCGCAGTGAAACGAAGCGGCCGGGAATCTGCAGGAAGGGCCTTGAAAAATCATATTTCGCGCGGCTCTCTGGTGTGACGGCAAGTCCGGCAATGATGGCATCACCCTCCCCGTCCTGCATCGCCTTTTCCAGATCCTCCCATGGCAGCGCCTGTATCTGGCATTTTGACAGCATGTCCAGTTCGTCACAAACGGCACGGGCGAGATCGACATGGAATCCGGTAAGGCGTTTCTTGCGGTCGACAAAATTGAACGGCGGGAAATCCGTGGTAGTGAGGAATTTCAATCGCTCGCGGGCGGACAGGTCCGGTTTGACGAAGCGCTCTGCGGGATCCCAGAAATTGGGGATCATCACCGATTGTGCCTGAACATTCGATACGAACGGAAGCGGACCGGCCACAAACGCTGCCAATACAATGGCAGGAAGTGCAGCAGCAAGCGTTGCCCTTTTGAAAAGCGACAGGGCCCCGGACCTGTTCGGGATAGTGCGTAGAAATTTCAACGCGGGACTGCCAGCTTTCATTTCTCACTCTTTGCGTGTATGGTGTTCTCGGTAGGTACCCACCACTGCTGCCGGGCGGAAGACCATTTAGGGTGTTAGCAGGTTGAGTGGTTCAGGGGAACAACGCAGTTTCACGCCAGATACAGAATTGAAAACCGGGAGCACGTCTTCGGGTGGCGGTTTTTCCGATGCAGGCGGCGCCTTCGTTCACGATACAAAAACTCGCCAATATTACAGTCTGCCGCTCCCAAAGCGCGCCCAGCCTCTGCATCGCGACAAATACGAGGCAGCCGGCGAGGGCAGGGCTTTCTTCGATGCCAGCCATGCATCGCGGGCGCAAGGCCGGATTGTTCCCAGCCTGGAAAATGGCTATTGTCTGCTTGGTCCCGAACTAAGCGCCAGACAAATCTTCAGTCCTGCCCAGTCGGTCTTTTTCCTCCTTCTGGCAGGCGTGAGCCTGGCGATGTTCCTGTTCCAGTCACAGATTGCGATCATCGCCGCATCGGTCGTTTTCAGCAGTTTTTATGTCTGTGTCGTTCTCTTCCGGCTGGGAGTGCTGGCGAATTTCCACAGCCCCCCTCCCCGGCGCACTTGCGAAGAACACAGAGCGGCGAGCGTTACATCATCCTTGTGGCTCTCTACAGGGAAGCGCTCCAGGTTGAACCGCTGGTTCGAGGCCTGGACGGGCTGCGCTGGCAGGCCGGGGCCAAGGAGGTTCATCTGATCTGCGAAGAGGACGACCTTGAAACCATTGCCGCAATTGCAGCGCTAAAGCGCACCGATATCAATCTTACCGTTGTTCCATCCGGCAAACCGCGAACCAAACCACGCGCCCTCAACCATGTCCTGTGGCAGGTTGAGGGGGATTATCTCGTTCTCTATGATGCCGAAGACAGGCCGCATCCCGACCAGTTGCTGGAAGCGGCGGCGGCATTCAGGTCCGGCAGCGCGAACCTCGCCTGTCTGCAGGCCCCGCTCTCCATCGACAATCGCAATGAGAGCCTCATCACTCGGTTCTTTGCAATCGAATACGAAACCCTGTTTCGCGGCATTCTCCCTGCACTTGCAAAATGGAAGGCACCCATTCCGCTGGGTGGCACCTCCAACCACTTCAGGCTGCCGCTTTTGACGGCTGCCGGTGGCTGGGACTCCTTCAACGTGACCGAAGACGCGGATCTGGGCATCCGCCTCGCGCGCTGCGGGCTGTATTGCGAAACTCTGACCCTGCCGACACATGAAGAAGCGCCTGCGGCTTTCGGGGCCTGGATGCGCCAGCGGACAAGGTGGATCAAGGGTTGGCTGCAGACGCTGCTGGTCCACCTGCGCGATCCGGCCCAAACCGCCCGGGAAATGGGTTGGATTCGCTTTCTGCAGTTCCAGATGGTCCTGACGGCAGTAGTCGTCTCCGTGCTGGTCCATCCCTTCTTTCTGGCCGCATTTGCCTACCAAATGGCAGCCTATATCAGTGCCGTTCCCTCCGGGGCTTATGAAATATGGATCACAGGGGTAAGCGCGTTCAACCTTGCTGCCGGATATCTGTCGTACGGATTGCTGGCATGGGCGGTGCAGGAGAGCCGCGGCAACCGGGGCGACAAGACCGCCATCCTCGTCTTTCCGCTTTACTGGCTTATGATTTCGCTCGCCGGATGGCTGGCGCTCTGGCAGTTGCTTCGCCGCCCTCACCACTGGTCGAAAACCGATCACGGCAGTACTGCGCGCAATACGCCGACACACAAGGCGCCAATCAGTGCTGACTAATCGAGCCTGAAATGCTTTGAGAGCTTGAGGCCCTGAGCCTGGTAATTTGAACCCAGGTCGGTGCCATAAAGCGCGTTGGGCCGCTCCAGCATGTGCTCATAAACCAGCCGTCCGACGATCTGGCCATGCTCAAGTATGAATGGCACTTCGTGGCTGCGCACTTCAAGCACGCCCCTTGCCCCGAGGCCGCCCGCAGCGGCATGGCCGAAACCGGGATCAAAGAAACCGGCATAATGCACGCGGAATTCGCCCACCAGCGGATCGAAAGGCACCATCTCTGCTGCATAAAGCGGCGGCACATGCACCGCCTCCCGAGAGACCAGAATGTAGAATTCATCAGGATCCAGCACCATGTCCTGCGTGCCGTGATTGTAGATCGGTTCCCAGAATTCATGCACCGGAAGGGCTGCCTTCTTGTCGACATCAACGACGCCGGTATGGCGTTTGCCGCGATAGCCGATCAGGCCATTTTCATCGCCGGTAAGGTCGATCGACAGGCCAATACCCTGGTTGTGAATGTTGGGTTCTGTGGTGGCGACCAGCGTTTCGGCCTTGTGCAATTCAAGAAGCAGCTCATCAGACAGGATGGAATGGCCAGTCCTGAACCGGATCTGGGAAAGGCGCGATCCGGTGCGCACGACAACGGGAAAGGTGCTGGGGCTGATCTCCAGATAGAGCCGACCCGAATAGCCCGCTGCAATCTGGTCAAAGCCCTTTGAATGATCAGTGATGACCCGCGTGAAAATATCGAGTCGACCGGTCGAACTCTTGGGATTGGCGGACGCCGAAATCGTTTCCGGCAGGTCGAGCGTCTCGAGCAGCGGGACGATGTAGACGCAGCCGGTTTCAAGCACCGCACTCCGCGTCAGGTCGATCTCGTGCAGCTTGAAACGGTCGAGCTTTTCATCGACGCTGGACTTGCCCGGCAGAAAAGAGGCCCGCACGCGATAGGCGACCTCGCCAAGACGCAAGTCGAGGCTGGCCGGCTGGATCTGGTCGCTGTCGAGCTCGCGTGAACTTGCAAGCGCACCGGATTTGAACAGTTCGGCAATCTGGGCATCGGGCAGGATGCCATACTTCGTCTGGGCCATGGTCAAAACGCAACTTGTCCTGTTTGGGGATAAGCTCTAAAGGCTTGCCGCATTGACGCAAAGGGCTTTGCAGCGTAAACCACTGATTATTGAACCAGTGGTGATTTGGGCCGGCCGGCTTGCAGCCACTTAAAACAACTCGCTAAAAGGGCCGTCCTGCCGAGGCAAAGCTGATGGCAGAACTGGAATCCGGTTAGCAACGCGACCGGATTTTTTATTGCCGGTCGCCCTGGAGCAAGGCAATGAAAAATCTGGATGATCCCGGTAACTGGAAGGCAGCCACCCAGCTTGTGCACGGCGGCACTGAACGCTCGCACCATGGCGAGACCTCCGAGGCGCTCTACCTGACGCAGGGCTTTGTCTATGACAGCGCTGAATCAGCCGAGGCCCGTTTCAAGGGAGATGAGCCGGGGTTCATCTATTCGCGCTACGCCAATCCGACGGTGCACATGTTCGAACAGCGCATGTGCCTCCTGGAGGCTGCGGAGGATGCAAGGGCCACGGCGTCAGGCATGGCCGCCGTTTCAAGTGCCATTGGCTGTCAGCTGAAAGCAGGAGATCACATCGTTGCAGCAAAGGCCCTGTTCGGCTCGTGTCGCTGGGTTGTTGAGAAACTCATGCCCTCCTACGGCATCGGCTGCACACTTGTTGACGGCAAGGATATTGAAGCATGGAAGAAGGCGGTCCGGCCGAAAACCAGGGTATTTTTCCTCGAGAGTCCGACCAATCCCACGCTTGAGCTCTGCGACATCCGCGCAATTGCCGATCTTGCCCATGAAAACGGTGCAAGGCTCGTCGTCGACAATGTATTTGCCACACCCCTGCAGCAAAAGCCGCTGGAACTGGGTGCAGACATTGTCGTCTATTCAGCAACCAAGCATATCGACGGACAGGGCCGGTGCCTGGGCGGGATCGTGCTTTCGAGGAAAGACTGGATCGACGAACATCTGCATGATTATTTCCGCCATACGGGGCCGAGCCTGAGCCCGTTCAACGCCTGGGTTCTTCTCAAGGGGCTGGAGACGCTACCGGTGCGGGTGCGCCAGCAGACGGAAAATGCCGGGAGTGTGGCGCATGAACTTGCTTCGAACAGCAGGGTAAGGCGCGTGCTTTATCCCGGACATCACAGCCATCCGCAGTATGAACTGGCGCAGCGTCAGATGACGGGCGGCTCGACGCTGCTTGCCTTCGAGATTGATGGCGGCAAGAAGGCAGCTTTCGCGTTTGAAAACGCGCTGAAGATCATCCGTATTTCCAACAATCTGGGTGATGCCAAGAGCCTCGTAACCCACCCGGCCACCACAACGCACAAGAACCTTGGCGAGGCAGACCGGGCAGAGTTGGGCATTTCAGACGGCCTGGTACGCCTGTCCATAGGGCTCGAAGACGTTGATGATCTGCTGGCGGATCTTGATCAGGCGCTGGCCGCTGCGAAGTCCTGAAATCAGTCGCGGAATTCCGCCCTGGCCTGCATGATGCGGGCCAGGGCTGTATAGAAGCATATTGCCGCAAAAACCCAGGCCAAAACCGGAAACCATGCCGGAAACAGGCAGGCCAGCGCAAAGACGGCCAGGGTTTCGGTTGCTTCGGCAAGGCCTGTGGTGAAGTAGATCGACTTCGTGCCGCGGGCATTGCTGTTCAATTTGCGTTTTTCGGCTATAGAGGCATAAGCCAGGAAACTTGCCCCGTTCACATAGAAGGACAGGATCAGCGTTGCCCCGGCAAGTGCGTTCTGTCCCGGGTTGGCAAGGATGAAAGCCAAAGGAATGGCACCGTAAAAGGCGAAGTCGAGGACGATGTCGAGATAGCCGCCAAAGTCGCTGGTTTGCGTCTGCTTGGCCAGAGATCCATCCAGCCCGTCGGCAAGGCGGCTGATCAGCAACAACACCAATCCTGCCAGATACCAATGCCAGGCGATGGCACCTGCCGCGGCCAATCCGATGACAAATCCCGCAATCGTCACCTGATTGGGCGTGACTCCGATCCGCTTCAATGTGCCCGCAAGCCGCATGAGCGAGGGATCAATCAGTTTTCTGGCGCTGCCATCCAGCATTCGGTCGTTTCCGATTTCGTGGTGCGACCATAGAACATGGTGGCAGATGAAAACGCAAAGGGGTAACATTGCCGCTCACAAGGGATTGATGACAACCAACCAGACCATGTACCGCAAGATTACCCATGATATCGAGGTATCGGTTCTGCCCGTCTATATCGACGAGCGCTCCGACCCTGAAAGAGACCTGTATTTCTGGGCATACCGGGTACAGATAACCAACCATGGCGGCCACAGCGTCCGGCTTGTCAGCCGCTATTGGCACATTACCGACGCAACAGGCGCTGTGGAAGAAGTCTCCGGCGAAGGCGTCGTGGGTGAACAGCCGACTATCGACCCGGACGGGATATATGAATATACCAGTGGCTGCCCGCTCAACACACCATCGGGAATCATGGTGGGCCATTACGAAATGGAAACCGAAAAGGGCGAAATGATTACCGTCGCGATTCCTGCCTTCTCACTGGATTTGCCTGATGCAAGACCTGTCATCAACTAGGCAGGCAAACTGGTCGGTTTTTCAGGCTGCCCGGCCGATCATGCTGGTGACCGGGCTGCTGCTCGCAACCATGGGCGTTGCCATGCTGCTGCCGGCCATTGCGGACCTGATCGCCGACAATGATGACTGGCAGGTATTTGCTGCAGCCGCTCTTTTGACAACACTCATCGGATCAGGTCTTTATGCCGGGGCGCGGGGAACCGTCCACGACATGAGCACCCGCCAGGCATTTGTCATGGTCACAGCAGTCTGGATTGTACTGCCACTGTTTGGTGCCATGCCCTATGTGTGGTCAGGCGTTGTCCCGACATTCACCGATGCGATGTTCGAATCCATGTCGGGCATCACCACGACCGGGTCGACCGTTATCACGGGGCTGGATTTCGCGCCTCCGGGGATCCTGTTATGGCGGGGCATCCAGCAATGGCTTGGCGGCCTTGGCATCATCGTTATGGCGGTGGCGGTGTTGCCAATGCTGCAGGTCGGCGGAATGCAGCTCTTCAAGATCGAGGCATTTGACACAGCCGAAAAGATCATGCCGCGCGCGACCCAGATCTCCGGCTCGCTGACTCTTTTCTTCACTTTCGTTACCTTGTTGTGTGCCATCGGCTATTTGCTGGCCGGGATGGAGTTTGATGATGCCGTCATCCATGCCATGACAACCGTGGCCACTGGCGGGTTTTCAACCAAGGATGCGTCACTCGGCTACTTCCAGAATCCCTGGGTCGGAATCAATGCCACCATCTTCATGATCGTTGGTTCGATACCGTTCATACTTTTTGTTCAGATGATCAGGGGACGGCCACTGGCCGTTTGGCAAGACACACAGGTCAGGGCTTTTCTTAGCCTCCTGGTGGTTCTTATCCTCTTCGCCTGGTATCTGCATCCTGAACTCGAGAACCCGGCAATGGGGCTTTTCCACGCGATGCTGAATGTCACGTCACTGGTGACAGGAACCGGCTACACGACCACCGATTACAGTTCATGGGGACCGGCATCGCAGGCGTTTTTCTTCATGATCATGTTCATTGGCGGCTGTTCAGGTTCAACTTCCTGCGGCGTCAAGATTTTCCGCTGGCAGATCGCCTTTGAGACGGTCAAGCAGCATATCCGGCGCACCTTTCAGCCCAATGGCGTTTTCATAATGAGATATAATGGAAAGCTTCTGAAAGATGAGGTTTCAGCGGCTGTCATGAACTTCCTGTTCCTGTTTGCAGCCATCTATGTGGTGACAACGGTCCTGCTCAACCTGGCGGGGCTCGATTTCCTGATGGCGGCCTCGGCGGCGGCAACCGCGCTTTCAAATGTCGGGCCGGGCATGGGCGATGTTATCGGACCGGTCGGCAATTTCGAAAGCCTGTCGGACACTGCAAAATGGATTCTGACGGCAGCCATGCTGATCGGACGGCTTGAACTCCTCACGGTTCTGGTATTATTCGTGCCGCATTTCTGGCGCGCCTGAAAAACCTATTCGGCTGGTTGGCCCGAGGTTGCGGGCTGTGGCGGCTTGCCGGACCGTGAACCGAATATGACCTTCAGCAGCCAGCGAATGTCATCGCCGACGCCGACAAAAGCGGGGACGAGAAACAGTACCAACAGGGTTGCAAGGCCGAGTCCGAAGACGATGGTGACCGCCATTGGCAGGATAAACTGCGCCTGGACGCTTTTTTCAAACATCAGCGGCACGAGGCCGCCAATCGTCGTCAGTGATGTCAGCAGAACCGCTCGCAGGCGATCACGGCTAGCACCAGTTGCCGCAAGGAACAGGTTTTCGCCGCCCTCCTTCATCCGCTCGATCATCCGGCTTACCAAAATGATGGAATCGTTGACAAGGATGCCTGTCAGTCCCAGCAGGGCAATGAAGGACATGATTGTCAGCTTGAAGCCAAGCAGCCAGTGGCCGAAAATGGCACCAACAACTCCAAAGGGGATAACCAGCATGATGGCAAACGGTAGCCAGTAGCTCGAAAATACCCAGGCAAGGATGATGTAAATGACCGCCATCGCAATAATCGTTCCGTTGCGCAAATCAGCAAAGGATTTCTGGCGCTCCGCATTGCGGCCACTAAAACGATAGTCGACGTTTAGGCCTGCCGCCAATTGGGGAAGGCCAGCTGCGTTCAATTGCTCGATAGCCTGTTCGGTGGTCAGGACATCGGTATCAAGATCGGCTGTAACCGAGACAATGGTCTTGCCATCGAGGCGGCGGATGGCGGAAAAGCCCTGCCGTTCGGTCAGGGAGACGACCTGGGTAAGAGGAATGAATACACCTGATGGCGCCTTGAGTTCGAAATTGCGCAGCGCTGCCGCTCCGCTGTCTCGGCTGACCCGGGTCACCCTGATGGCAACCTCATCGTCATCACGCGCAAAACGGCGCGGGACGGCCCCCTCAAAGGCGTCACGAATCTGCCGACCCACTTCATCGATGGAGAAGCCGAGCGAACGGCCCCGCTGGGTCAGTTGCATGACAAGTTCCGGTTTTCCATATGGCAGGTCATCGGAAACAGCACTTGCGCCCGGCAGTGCCTCGACAAGCGTAATGATCTGATCTGCCGCAGCTTTCAGGCCAGCAGCGTCCTGCCCGGTGAGTTCCAGGTCGATGTCGCGTCCGGGCGGCCCGCCCCTGGAAGCCGAAACGGATGCTCTCTTGAGACCGGCAAACTGGGGAAGGTTCCTGCGCCAGGCGCTGACAATGTCGTCTGTGCGGATGGTGCGCAGTTCTGACGTCGTCAATTGCACCCTGATCTCGGCGAGATTGTCGCCGCGGTTGCGGCCCGAGGCACCGAGCGTGGTGAACACCGCGGTTACCAGTTTCTCATTCCCACCGGTCAGTTGCTGCTCGGTCTCGCGCAGGGATGCCTCCAGCTCGTTGATGACAAACTTCACACGCTCTTCGGGAATTCCGGCATTGAACGTCAGATTTGCATTGATGTTTTCGGCCTCAGGCGACGGGAAAAACACGAACTGCAAGCGCCCGCCACCGATAAACAGGCCGTAGAACACCACCATCATCACGCCGATGGCGAAGGAAATCGTAACATATCGCCATTTGAAAGATAGTTCGACAAGGAGATTGAACGGACCATCGCGGAACTTTCCAAATCCCCGGTCAAAGGCCTTGCGGAAACGGTTTTCGTTTTCAAGATCGACGCCGCCGTCACCTTGAGAGTTGCCCCTGCGGCCGAGCCGCGCAAGGAGCCAGATCAGTCCCTCGATCAGAGTTGCGACAATAAGCGAGCCGAGGATCAGCATGACGAGGAAAATGCCTGTCGAACTGGCGTCCCGGAAATCTACAATGTTTGCGAACAGCCCCAAGACAGCTGTCTCTTCGCCGCTGCCACCTGCACGCGTTGTTACCGATATCACAAACACGCCGACTGCCAGGGCGAAGAACATATGCCTCCAGTACGACCAGCCGCGCTTGCGTTTGGGCTGCAGGGTGTGGGCAAGGTGGCCGGGCAGGATGAAGAAGCACTCTATCAAACTGGCAATGAGAACTGCCAACACGACGATCGGCATCACACCCATGATCTGGCCGATCGTGTCGCGAACCATCAGGATGGGGGCAAAGGCAACTGCCGTTGTTGCCATTGCGGCGAGTACCGGAACAATCATGCGCCCGGCACCGTTTTCCGCAGCCTCATAGGGACCATCGCCCATGGCAAAGCGGGTCGCGGTATGTTCACCGACGACAATCGCATCATCGACGATGATGCCGAGCATCATGATCATCGCGAAGAGGGAAATCATGTTGATGGTCTGGCCAAAGATCAGCATGAAACCGACTGTCGCCAGCAGAGCGACAGGAATGCCTGCGGCGACCCAGAAAGCAACCCTGGCATTGAGGAAGATGAAGAGAGTGACAACAACGATGATCAAACCGCCAACGCCGTTTCGCACCAGCAGCATGATGCGCTCCAGCAGCGCGTCGGCCGTCACGTCATATTTCTGGAGTTCGATACCTGGCGGCAGGGAGATCTGAAGATCTTCAAGGTAATCATCGAGGATGTTGGCGGTCGCCAGCGTATCGGCTGTCGGCGAGCGCTGCACGGTAATCTGTATCGCGTTCCTGCCGCTCGAATAGCCTTGCAAGCCGCCATCCTCGTAGCCGAAACCGATCCGCGCAAAATCACCGAGCGTGACCTTTTCGCCGGATTCGAATGACTTGATCTCGATGTTGCCAAGGGCCTTGGGGTCCTTGAAATCCGCGACGGCGCGAAGCTGTTTCTCTACCTCGCCCTCCATCTGGCCCGACGGCAGGTCGCGGCTGTTGCCCGCAATCTTCTGGCTGACATCGCCAACTGACAGACCCAGTCGCCGCAATTCGCGCTCGGGTACCTCGACCTGCAGTTCCGGTGTGCGCATTCCGGTGAATTCGACCTTGTCGATCCCGCGTGCAATCAGGTCATCGCGTACCTTCTTGGCATAGAGGCGAAGGGTTTCCTCCGGCACATTTCCCGAAATCGACAGGCTTGCCACGCGGTCGAAGAATGCAACTCGGCTTACCTTGGCAGCCTCGGAACCCTCGGGCAGATTGCTGATTGCCTTGACGGCCGATTCCACATCGGCAACAGCCTTCTGCATATCCGCATTGCGCTCGAATTCGAGCGAGATGGTTCCCGAACCCTCGCGGGCGTAGGAATCCATCTTCACAACGCCGTCGATGAAGCGCACCTCAGGTTCGATGATCTGGAGGATATTCGCTTCGACATCCTCGGCACTGGCACCGGACCAAACCGTGGTGACGGTGACATTGGGAATTTCGAGGGTTGGGAAAAACTGCGTGTTGATGCGGCCAAGCGCGAAGATGCCGAACAGGACCATGAGGACCATGATCAGATTGGCTGCATTGGGATGGCGGGTAACCAGGCTGACCAGGCCGCCGGCATGGCGGCTTTCGCGAAGGCCGGTAAGATTGGAGACGGTTGGCTTGCCTGGATCAGGATTGGCGGCGGGGTCCTGCATCGCTTCGCTCCGGTCAACCATCATTGCCGGAAGCGGCGCTACCGGAATTGTCCTGCGGGCGGGGGCCAGTTGGCGGGGCAGCCTCCCCCTCCTTGCGGACCTTGAGGCCGGCAGAGACTTCGGCAATGCGGGTCAGCAGTACTTCCTCACCCTCGCCAAGACCAGCGGCGATCAGCGCTGTCTCACCATCATAGGCAGCGATTGTGACCTTGCGCTCGACCAGTTCGCCGTTTTCGACGACATAGACGGTGTCACCATGAAAGACCGCCGAATCTGGCAGTTGAACGACCTGTTCAAACGTCCGGTCCGGCAGGTTTACTTCCACAAAGGCGCCGGGCCTGAGACTTACTGGATGGTCGGCTTCACCGATCCTCGCGAATACATCCACACCACCTCTTGCAGAAGCGATGTCGGCGCCAATGCGCACGATTTCGCCGGGAAAGGCGTAGTCGATGCCGCCGACATTCCAGGTTACGGAGACAGCACGGCCTATGATGCCATCCGCATCGGACTGGAGACGGCCAAACTGTTCATCCGACAATACGAAACGTGCCTCAAGACTATCTGCCTGGTACATGGAAACCAGCAGGTCATTGACATTGGCCAGCTTGCCGACTTCCGCGCTGCTCGTGCGGATAGTGCCATCAAAGGGTGCTGCCAGTTTGGTGGAGGCCAAATTGCGTTCGGACTGCTCGATCTTCCAGGCAAGGCGCTCGGCTGCCGCCTGCAGCTGGACGATCCGGGCCTGCTCGGCCGTAATGTTGATCTCGCTCTGGTCAACCGTCTGGGCGCGTTGCGAGAGAATGAGTTCACGATCCTCGACCTGTTTTTGCGTTGCGGTACCACCGGTGCGCAACTGCTGAATTCGCTCAAGGTCGTTTTTTGCCAGTTCAAGCTGTTCGCGTCCGCTCTCAAGGCGCGAGCGTTCGAGCCGCAACCGCGCCTCGGCTTCGGTGATCTTGGCGGCCGTTTCAGCCGCATTGGCTCGCGCCTCGCGCAGGGCACCCTGATAATCGAAGGGGTCGATTTCGAGTAGAACTTCGCCCTTCGAGACGTTGTCGCCCGACTGCAGTTTGTCATTGATCGCGACAATTTCACCTGAAACCAGTGCCCTCAGGTCGACTGTGCGCGAGGCCACGGTCTCCCCGTAAAGCGTAATCGACGGCTGTACATCCATGCGCGACACCAGATTGGTATCCACCGTGTAAACAGTCGGGAAAACAGGTCTTTTCTGGATTTCCGGCTTGGTATTGACGAGCCGCATCGTGCCGGTGAATGCAATGGCAAGCACAATGGCCATCAGGACGATCTGTGCTGCACTGCGGGCAAGCCTCGACAGGATCGTTGCAGCCCTGCCGTTTGATGCCGCCTGTGCGGTATTGCCGTCCGACCCATCGCGATCAGCCTGGGAATCCTTGTCGTATTTCTGGAGCATGGCGGCTTCCGCTGAAAAGGGGCATTTGAAAGACACGGCAATAAAGCGGCGAACACCCGAACCTGCAAATCATCCCGAACATATCGCACCAGATTGCAAGGGCAAGTTACATTACGTTCAGGTTGGTACCTGTGGCGGTGTACCCAAGCGGCAATGGCAAATCGTCCCGCCACCGGATTTCAACACAAGGCAAGCCGAGTCAGGCGAGGTCCTCGCGGCTTATTTCATACGTTGTATTGCAGAATTCACAATTCGAGGAAATCACATCGTCCTGCCAGCTTTCGAAGAGTTCCTCTTCGCTGAGCGTGCGCAGGATCCCGACAATCCGCTCCCTGCTGCAGGAACACTTGTCCCTGACGCCCGGTCCCTCATGAATATGCACACCATGTTCGTGAAACAGGCGAAAGAGCAGTATTTCCGAGCCAACGCCGGGATCGGTCAGTTCATCGTCACTGACCGTTTCCACGAGGGCGCGTGCCTCGACCCACAATTCGTCACGTTCGTCGCTTACGGAATAGTCCGTCCCTTCGGGCGAATCGCCGCCGGGAATGTCACGGATGGTAAGTCGGTCCGTCGACTCCGGCAAAAATTGCACAAGCACGCCGCCGCCACGCCACTGTCTCAATGAACCGTCACCTTCGGGAGAAGGCGTGATGAATTCGGATACCGCCATTCGCAGATGGGTCGGTATCTGTTCGGATTGACGGAAATAGGACTGCGCAACCTCCTCAAGGTCGGCCCCGTCCAGTTGTACAATGCCCTGGTAGCGCTGCATGTAACTGCCCTGGTCGATGGTCATCGCCAGGATGCCCCTGCCCAGCAGTTGCTCCGGTGCGGTCTCGCCACTCCTTCGGGCCGCAGCCAGCCTGTCCTCATCAAAACTTGCATAGGCGCGCACGGCATCGGGCGTCTTGAAATCGACAACCAGCAGTGAGACAGGACCATCGGTCTGGGTTTGTACAGTGAAGCTTCCATCGAACTTGAGTGACGTTCCCAGCAACACCGTCATGATGATGACTTCGCCGAGCAGCTTCGAGACTTCGTCGGGATAGGCGTGACGCTCGAGAATTGCCGTCAGCATCGGTCCCAATTGCACCGTACGCCCGCGCACCTCCAGGGGCGAGACATGAAATGGCATGATCGTATCGTCACCAACCGGGGTGATTGTCACTTTGGCCGATTTGCCATCGGGCGCGTTTGTACGGTCGTCGGACATGTGGACTTTCAATCAACAATGGTTACGGGCGCTGGTGAGGTGCGCAGATATGCCCGACCAGGAGCGCGTTCAAGGGGTGGTTCGCCGTCAGATCAAAGCTCAAGACCCTGATCTGTACCAGGTGCCATCAAACGCCCATGCACCAGGCCAGAACACCTTTTTGGGCATGCAACCTGTTTTCAGCTTCATCAAAAACAACCGATTGCGAACCGTCCATGACACCGTCGGTAACTTCCTCGCCGCGATGGGCCGGCAGGCAGTGCATGAACAGCGCGTCATCACTGGCTTTTGCCATCAGTTCTTCATTGACCTGGTAGGGCATGAAGACGTTGTGGCCCCTTGCGCGGTGCTCCTGGTTCATGGAGATCCAGCAATCGGTAAATACGCAATCGGCGTTGCTCACTGCAGCGACGGGATCCTGGGTAATCACTATCTTGCCGCCATTGGCATTGGCCCAGTCGACGAAGCGTTTTTCCGGCTCGGAGCCTTCCGGTACTGCGACATGCATTTCATAGTTGAAGCGGGCAGATGCTTCGATCAGCGAATGCAGAACGTTGTTGCCATCACCCGACCAGGCAAACTTGCGACCGCGCAACTCGCCGCGATGCTCCTGGAAGGTCATCAGGTCAGCCATGATCTGGCAGGGGTGCGTGTCGTCCGTAAGGCCGTTGATCACCGGTACGGTGGCATATTCGGCAAGTTCGGCAAGCCTTTCATGATCGGTCGTGCGGATCATGATTATGTCCACATAACGCGACAGCACGCGGGCTGTATCGGCAATCGATTCAGAGCGGCCCAGCTGCATCTCGGTGCCTGACAGGAAAAGCGTTTCGCCACCCAGCTGGCGCATGCCGACATCAAAGGAAACGCGGGTGCGGGTGGAGGGCTTTTCGAAGATCATCGCCAGCACCTTGCCAGCCAGGGGACGAGGGGCATTGACGCCAGAAGCCTTTACCTCTTCCTTCATCCTTGCCGCTTTGGACAGAATGGAGGAAAGGGTCTGAGAATCCAGCCTGGAAATATCCAGAAAGTGCCGGGGTGAATCGGTCATTGTCTTGTTCCGCTTGGTCTTGTTCCTGTTGGTGGTATGGTTTTCAGGCGGTGCCTGCCCTCTTTTTTTTCAGCGCCTGCAGCGCGGTCATCATGGTTTCGCGGGCTTCACGCAATTCTTCTTCGGTAATGGTCAGCGGTGGGGCAAATCGCACCACATTGTCGCCGGCCCCCACACAAAGCAGCTTGTGTTCGCGCAAGGCAGCAATGATCTCGGTATTGGGTATGCGGCCCTTTATACCCACCAGCAGCCCGTTGCCCCGCGCATCCTCGATCAGCTCGGGAAACCGGTCGACCATTTCGGCCAGATACTGGCTCATCTGGAGACCCTTGCGGCGGACGTTTTCAAGAAAGCCCTCTTCCAGGATGATATCAAGAACAGCATTGGCAACTGCCATGGCGAGCGGGTTGCCGCCAAAGGTCGTTCCATGGGTGCCGGCAGTCAATGCGTCGCCAACCTCCGCGGTCGCAAGGCATGCGCCTACAGGGAAACCACCGCCCAACCCTTTCGCCGTTGCGAGGATGTCCGGTGCGGCCTCTCCGTTTTCACCGGCCCATTCATGGGCGTAAAACTTGCCGGTACGGCCAACGCCGGTCTGGACCTCGTCATAAATGAGGAGGATGCCATGCTTGTTGCACAATTGCCTCAGGCCGCGCAGGCACTGGGGCGGAACCGATCGGATGCCGCCCTCGCCCTGGATCGGTTCGATCAGGATGGCGGCTGTCTCTTCATCAATGGCTGCATGCAGAGCGTCATGATCGCCAAACGGCAGGGATATGAAGCCGGGCGCCTTGGGGCCGAAACCCTCGAGATATTTTGCCTGTCCGCCGGCTGCGATCGTCGCCAGCGTCCTGCCGTGGAACGCACCCTCGAAAGTAAGTATGTTTACCCTGGCAGTGTCACCCCTGTTGTAGTGATAGCGCCGCGCTGCCTTGATCGCGCATTCAAGTGCCTCGGCACCTGAATTGGTGAAGAAGGCCCGCTCGGCAAAGGTCACTTCGCAAAGGCGCGTGGCCAGCGTTTCCTGACCCTTGATGGAATACAGGTTCGATGTGTGCCACAATTTGCCGGCCTGGCGCGTCAGTGCCTCGATCAGGTGCGGATGGGCATGGCCCAGCGAATTTACGGCAATACCACCGGTCAGATCCAGGTATTCAACGCCATCAGCATCAATCAGGCGCACGCCCCTGCCCTCCACGAATTCGATGTCGGGCTGGACATAGGTAGGGAAGATGTGTTTTTCGCCGGTCATGGTCTTGCCGTTATGGACTTGCTGATGGAAATGGAGGCCCTGCCCCACATCCATGCAAATGCGCGATCAGCCCCCGGTTGGAAAACAAACAGCCCGCCGGGAGGCGAGCTGAAACCGAAGCCTACCGTATACCACGTTTTGCCGCCATTGTGTCAATTGACCAGCAAAATTCCGGCTACATGGTCAATCTCAGGAATGGCGACCATAAAGCGGTTACGACCGGACCAGGGAGCGGAAACTCCCGCTTGAAGCCCAAAACCGCATTTCTGGCTGTTGCAAATTTGCAATTGTGGAAAACTTCCATCGCAACATTGGAAAATCGATTCGGCTTTCCACAGGTTAATGAAATGTAAATCCCGAATTTGGGGATAAACGGGAAAATCGATTCATAGTGGCAAGTGCCGCCTTGTAACCGGGTTGGCAGGCAAGGTAGGGTCTCTGCGAGGCCGGGCGCGACAGGCGGAACCCCGGAAAACCTAGATAAATACTGGTCTGAACGGACCTTCGGAGCAACCTTATTGGTGGCCGGGGCAGCTGTTTTTGACCATTGGAACGGAAACTTCATATGTCCTGGACAGATGATCGGGTAGACACGCTGCGCAAGCTTTGGACCGACGGCCTCAGTGCCAGCCAGATAGCTGCCGAACTGGGTGGCGTGACACGAAACGCAGTAATCGGCAAAGTACACAGACTGGGTCTTTCGGGCCGGGCAAAGGGTTCGGGCAGCTCCAATGGCGGTCGCGCCAAGAAACCTGCCAACCGGAGCAGCTTTGCCAAGACCACGCGTCCGGTAAATGGCGAAGCCGGCAAGAAGCCTGCGGCCGTTTCCTCGCGTCCTTCGCAGATTGTCGATCTGCCGGAGCCAGCGCCCCTGATGCTGCCGCTGCTTCAGTTGACCGAGACCACCTGCAAATACCCCATCGGGGACCCGCAGGAAGATACTTTCGGATTTTGCGGTGCAAGATCGCGCGATGGTGATCCCTATTGCGAGTATCACTGCAAGCTGACCTACCAGCCGCACGCTGAGCGCAAACGCGCTGCCAGTCATAACCGGTCCGCCGGCTGAGCCTGCGTTCAACAATTACGAAGACCATGAAAGGTGCGGAGGGTTCTGCGCCTTTTTTGTTTTGTATTTCATTCTGCCTGCAAGGCGGGGCGGTAACGCTGATTTCGTACAAGTGTGGACCGCCTCGAAAAATCGTGGAATATCTCCACCGCAAGTCATGAAGGACGGAGCCAATCCATGATCATACCAGACGCACCGATTGTCGATCTCGAGATCAACGGCAAGAAACGCAAATTCGACCTCGACAATCCCGTCCTGCCGGACTGGGTGGAGGACAATGCGTTTTCAAGCGACGGTTACCCGCACAAGAAGAAGCTGAAATCCGGGGATTACGATGAAGCGCTTTACAAGCTTCAGATTGAGCTTGTGAAAGTCCTGTACTGGCTGGAGGAAAAGGAACAGCGCGTGATAGTCCTTTTCGAAGGGCGCGATGCGGCCGGCAAGGGCGGAACAATCGGCGCCATTCGTGACAACCTCAATCCGCGGGCGGTGCGCTCCGTCGCCCTTCCCAAACCATCCGATACCGAGCGGGGCCAATGGTATTTTCAGCGTTATATCGATCATTTTCCGACCCATGGTGAAATGGTCCTGTTTGACCGGTCATGGTACAACCGGGCTGGAGTGGAACCGGTCATGGGTTTCTGCACGCCCGATCAGCATGAGAAATTCCTGGACGAGGTTCCCGATTTCGAGAGAATGATCACGCGCGACGGTATCCATTTCTTCAAGATCTGGCTGACCATCGGGCAGGAAACGCAGTTGAAGCGATTTCATGACCGCAGGCATGATCCGGTAAAGATCTGGAAATTGTCGCCGATCGATATCAAGGCGCTTTCGAAATGGGATGACTACACCAGGGCACGCGATGAGATGTTCAAGCGAACCCATATGGCGCACGCGCCATGGACGATCGTCATGTCGAATGACAAGAAACGTGCCCGGCTGAATGTTGTCCGGCACATTCTCAATGCCCTGCCCTATGACGGCAAGGACCCTGCCAATATTGGTGAGATCGACACGGCCATCGTCAGCCAGCCGGGCTAGAGCCTGCTTTCAGTCAGCTTTCTTCAACCCGGCCTGTTTCGTCATTCGCCTTGTTCGTCAATGATCAGGCGGACATGGATGATGTCGATTTCATCACCGCTGCCGGAGGTGTCGGCAGCGTTGGTCACATCGGTATTGATGGCGAGGAAGGCCCGCTCGTCGGTCGAGATGCCGTTGGTCAAATCGAGCGAAAACAGGCTGCGCTCAGGCTGCAGGCCAACACGGAAACGCTTGCGGCCGCATACGCTGTCGCCGCCGATATCACACTGGACGGCAAACTGGGCCGGGCCGCTGCTGCCTGACTTGCTGTAGAATTCAACCGTAACCTGTTTTCCGGAAATCTGGCGCAGCACACCCTTTTCAAGTTCAAGCAGCATCGGTTCGGCATTTGCGCCGGCGGCCGTGCCCTGGCGGATCGATTTCAGACGCAGCATCTGCTGGTTGAGCTCTGTCACGAGTTCGGCGCTCCCACGCCCTGCCGTCACAAGCGCCGAAAGATCGGTCGGGCGAAGCAGCGTGATGATGGTTCCATCCTCTGCAGTCTGGGAGGTGTTTCCGGTACCCTGCGGCTCGCCCGTCTGGTCGCTTCTGACGGTTAACAGGGCATACATGATCCACAGGATCACCAGCAGGACCGCAATGACCATGGCAATAGGCCAGATACGGCGCGCCAGCGGGTTTCGCCGCTTGTAGACGGGTGCGCGATCAGGGTCTGCAACCATTGCCCCGGTCCGCGCCGGTTCGGCTTGTGTCGAATAGGTTTCCGGCTCGCCGGATTGGCCGGGCGCGTAATCGCCGAGATAGGGTTCGACCGGTCGCGGATCGTATGGCTGTTCGGGTGCCTGTTCGAATGTTCGCTCTGGCAGGCGCGGCTCGACACCACTGCCAAAATCGGTTTCGGAGCCATGGCGAGATCGAGTGGATGGTTCAGCGCCGGTGTCTGGCGGCTGCGCGAAATGCGGATTCAGCGTTGCTTCGCCCTCAGACTGGCGGGACGATTCCTGGTAGGATTCGCGATATGTTTCGCGGGCCTGAGAGTAGGTCGGTGTTACTTCGGCAGGTCGATATGCGGCTTCGGAGGCCGGCTCCCGGACTGGCCGACCCGCCCGCTCATAGGTCTGCTCCTGGACCGGCTGGCCAGTATTGGGGCTCGCTGCCTGTATCGGGCGGGGCTCTGGCGGGTAGCGTTCGGGCTGCGGAACCGGCGCTGGCCGGATAGTCGCCGGGGTAATCGGCGCGTCGGCGTCGACCGGCGGAAAAAGTGGTTTTGGGGTGTAACCGGGCGGCAGCCCGCCAGCGGGCTCTGCCGGAGACCGGGGCTCGTTGTCCCATGTGACGGTCACCGGTGCCTCGTAACCGGATCGTGTCTGCGGGCGCTGATCAGGCTGGGACGGGACCTGTGGTCGAACTGTTTGTTGAACGGGTGCGGGCTCGAGTATCTGCCCGGGTGACGGTTCTGGCGTTTGTACAGGCTTTGGTTCAGGCGTTGGCTCGGGCGTTGGTTGTGGCGTTGCCTCGAATTCCCGAACCGGGTCCGGCTTGTTCTCGGGGGCAGCGACAGGAGCGGAAAATTCCGCCTCGATCGCATCGATGGAATCTTCCAGCCTGCCGAATTGTGCCCGGACAACTTCATCACCGGTATTGCCCGTTTTTTCCAGCATCCTGGCCAGGGCATTGCGGGACGACTGATAAATGCGTTGACGGACCGCAGGGTCGGAAGCGTTCTGGCTGGCAAGAGCCTGCCGGATCAGTCCTTCAAAATTGGCCAAACCTGTTCCCCTTTAACCGCATTCAAACGCAAATGATGCTGTTTTGCTGTTTATGAATATATGGCACTGTATGCAACCATGGGGAAGGTGTTTGCGAATAATCGAATTTGCCTTCCCCATCCGCCTGAAATCGCGATAACACACCATATTTCCTTCCCGGCAAAAAGTTGCGATGGCAAACATGGATCCTCAATCACCCGATAACCCCGCACTCAAGTTTCGCCTTGCCATCGCGGTAAACTGCCAATAGAAGTTCATCGATTGACGTTTACGGAAACGTAATAACAGGAGCCCTGAATGCTTCCCGATATTCTCAAGGACAATCTTGCCCTGCCGGTCGTCGGCGCGCCACTCTTCATCATCTCGCATCCCGACCTGGTAATCGCGCAGTGCAAATCCGGTGTGGTCGGGTCCTTCCCCTCGCTCAATGCGCGGCCCCTCGAGCAGCTGGATGAATGGCTCCACCTGATCAGGGACGAACTGGACGATTACAAGGCGAAGAACCCGGAAAAGAAAGTCGCCCCCTTTGCCGTCAACCTGATCGTGCACGCTTCAAACGACCGACTGCAGGATGACATCAGACTGGTGGTCAAGCACAAGGTACCGATTGTCATCACCTCACTTGGCGCTGTTCCCGAAGTCAACCAGGCTGTTCAGTCCTATGGCGGGATCACCCTCCATGACATTACCAATCAGCGGCATGCCCATTCGGCGATCAACAAGGGTGCGACCGGGCTGATTGCTGTGGCAGCCGGAGCGGGCGGCCATGCGGGCGCCTTGTCGCCTTTCGCACTCATTCAGGAAACGCGCGAGTGGTTTGACGGCCCTCTCCTGCTTTCCGGTTCGATTGCCAATGGCGGTGCTGTCCTTGCAGCCCAAGCCATGGGTGCTGACCTAGCCTATATCGGCTCGCCCTTCATTGGAACCCATGAGGCCCGTGCGAGCGATGAATACAAGCAGGCTATTGCCGACTTCACCGGCGAAGACATAGTCTACACGAACCTGTTTACCGGCGTACACGGCAACTACCTCAAACAGTCGATCATCAATGCCGGCATGGATCCTGACAACCTGCCTGAAAGCGACCCGTCCAAGATGAATTTCGGATCGGGAGGCGGCTCGAAAGCGAAGGCCTGGAAGGATATCTGGGGCTGCGGCCAGGGCATTGGTGCCGTCAAGGAAGTCACTTCAGTCGAAGCACTGGTTGACCGCCTGAAGCGTGAATATGCCGAAGCACGCAAACGGTTGGCGCTCTAGTCGATTTGTAATCCTGTTGATCCAGATGTCCTGAGCCGGAAGGCTGCTTGACGGTCAAATGCCGTCCGGCCAGTATGCCGGGCGGCGCGCAGTATCGGATTAACATGGAACTTACATTTGAATCGGCCTTCTCGACCGGAGGCCTGGTTGGGCACACCTCCTATCTTTTGCTCGTGATCTCGATGATGATGCGCAATATCTCGGTTTTGCGCCTTTTCGTGATTGCCTCAGCCTTTGTGGGGATCAGCTATGACTGGTTCTGGCTGCGCGATCCGATCGGAGTATTCTGGGAATCAATGCTCGTAGTGGTGAACCTGGTTCAACTGGGGATCCTTTATTGGCAAAACTTCACGGCCCGTTTTGATGATCATGAATCCCGGTTCCTGGTGAGCAAGCTTCCCGGCCTTTCCAGGGGCCAGTCGCGGAAACTTCTCGACAAGGGAAGCTGGCGCACGCTTGAAGAACAGACCGTACTGACAAGGGAGGGGGAACTGGTTGATGCGCTATATTACCTCGCGACGGGGACGGTTGATGTCTATGCAAACGGCAAACGGGTTTCCCAATGCCACGCCGGCAATTTCATCGGAGAAATGAGCGTCATTGACCGGGTCCCGGCATCGGCAACCACAATCGTGGTTTCGGCAACCCGTATCTGGGCTATCGAGGCTGATACCTTGCGTGCAGTGCTTCGGCGCCACCCGGAAGTGGAACGCGAGATTGAGGCATCCTTCTCGCGCAATTTCCGGGAAAAACTTATTGCAACCAATATGCTGATTGCCGATGGCAAGGTTCCGTAAGCAGGATTTGATCTGGCGCAACGATAGCCCTCGCCATTGTGCCATGATTGCCGCAAGACAATACATATGGTCGCACCAGATGCATCCCGCTTGAGTGCCGAAACATGCAACGGTATTTCTTGTACATGACCCGGACGCGCAATTCACTGGTACACTCGCTGGCGGCGTTGATCGCGCTGACGCTGGCCTTGTCCGCATTTGCACACCGGGCTGCTCCTGCCGTTTCGTTGAACGGCGCAGCCGATGGCGGCATCGACCTTTCCGACTACCGTTTGCCGGATGGATCGCTGCCGGACATCTGCCTTGGTTCGGGTTCCGATCCTGCGGCTTCAGGCGAAGCATGCGATTTCTGCACATTGGCCCACGGAACCGCCCTGCCCGGTGCGAACGCCCTTCATCCGGCGCCAATGCCTTCATCGTGCACCCTGCAATTCCCCCTTACCGCACAGGTGACCGCGCCCTTTGGCGATCCTGCCCGCAGCGTACGCGGGCCCCCTTTCCGTTCCTGATCCCCGCAAACCAATCAAACCAAATCATGCCGGACCGCACATGATGATGCGGCGGCTGACAATCAGGAATGAAGCCATGAAAAATTTGCTACAAGAACTTTCACTCGCCATCGCCATCACCGCAATGGCCATCGGCGCCGCCTTCGCCCATGACTACAAGCTGGGCAATCTGGAAATCATGCACCCCCATGCCCGCGCCACATTACCCGGTGCTCCCGTGTCTGGCGGCTACATGGTCATCAGAAACACCGGCGACGCGCCTGACCGGCTGATCAGTGCCTCGGTGGATTTCGCCGGAAAGACGGAAATCCATGAAATGGCGATGGAAAACGACGTGATGAAAATGCGCGAACTGGCTGACGGCCTGGAAATCCCTGCCGGTGGTGAAGTTGTGCTCAAACCCGGTGGCTATCATGTGATGTTCATGATGCTGAAGGAACAGCTCAATGAGGGTGAAAGCCGAAAGGCTACACTGACCTTCGAGAAGGCCGGATCCATTGAGGTGGAGTTTGCCGTCGAGAATATCGAAGCCATGAAAAAGATGGACCACTCAGGCCATTCGAATTGAACCATCAATCTGAACCCGTGTTGCGCCTCCTTCAGGGAGAAGCGCAACACGCGAGTTTGTTCAAATCCATCCACGACATGCTGGCAGCTTTCATTGCAGATGGCGGACGGGTCATCATATGCCAGGCCTGCTCCAAGGCTGCCGGCCTGACAAGGGAAGACTATATCGAGGGCGTCGAGATGGGCAGCTAAGACATAATGGAACCGCTGCTCTTCGCCGACAACATGCAAACCCTGTCCTGGTAATTACCAAACAGATGCAAGAACGAAGGGCTGCCTGTGGGCAGCCCTTTTCATTCCCGGTAGCTGTTCAGGCCGCGTCCCAGGTCTCCTTCATTTTCTTTTCGAGTACCGCATGACGCGCCACATCGTCGGGAAGCATTCGCCCGGAAGCAAAAACATCCGGCTCGTAGTAGCCGTAGCGATCCTCGCCGCGCACGAGGGTCGCGGTGGCATTGGGGCTAAGCGTCTGGCGGGCTGACGGGTTGATGTATTGCACGTTCAGACCGATACGGCGATCGTTTGACCGGTTTGGCATGGATGCGTGCAGGGTCCAGCCATGATGAAAAGAGGCTTCGCCGGGCTGTAGCGGGCACAGCACGGCCTGCTGTTCATCCACACCCTGAACGGACTGGCCGCGATGGAGCACATTTCTCGCATCGCGCAAATCCTCATGCTTCATCATCCCGTACTTATGACTGCCTGGCACCATGCGCATGCAGCCGGATTCCTCCGTCGCCGGTGAAAGCGCCAGCCACATGGAGACCTGTTCGTCATTGGAAAGCCCCCAATAGGTCAGATCCTGGTGCCAGGAGACGAAGGACTCGCTGCCCGGTTCCTTGACAATGAAAGTGACATCATAAAGCAGAATGTCCGGACCGAGCATGGCCTCAACTGCGTCGAGAACCCGTTCATTGGTGGCGATCTCGGCGGTAAAGTCGAGCAATGTGTGCATTTTGGACAGATAATGCAGCGCTCCATGTTCGGCTTCGACCGCTTCCATGGCCCTACGATAGGCAAGAGCCTGTTCGCGGGTGAGAAGCGGCAGGCCGGTCACATATCCGTCTCGCTCATAATCCTGTCTGGTCTGTTGCGAATTCATGCTGCGTCCTCCTGAGTATTTCGAAAGGCCAGCATCAAAAAAGAAATGGCGGGTGAAAAGCCACCCGCCACGTCATTTGTGTCGTTTTCCGGCAACTGCCTTATCCGGCTGCCGCCACCGCACGCTTCGCCATGACCTTCACAAGGTTGGCTCGGTAGGCGCTGTCGCCATGGATGTCTGAAA